>NZ_CAUUSI010000008.1:0-61793 GCF_963547875.1 Lancefieldella parvula | reverse complement strand
CAGATGGAGTGCTTACTGAATACAAGCGCTAAATCAGTTTGAGTTGCTCTTTATTACCTGGATTTATTGGAGTTAAAACAATGGAGAAGAAGATGCGTTTTTCCTACAGACCTTCTACACAGAAGCTTATTGCGATTGCTTCGTTGAGTACAGCTCTACTTTGCGGACTCCACGCTGCTCCTGCTTTTGCAGAGACTGCTGATACATCCGCAGTAAATGCTCCTGCTGTAACAACTGAAACTACTGCAACATCTGAAAATACTTCTCCTACAGCACCTGAAAACTCTCAGCCTACCTCACCTGCAGCGCCAACAACAACTCCAACAACAGACCAGACACCTGCTGTTCCAACAGAGAATACTTCGCCAACCCCTCAGTCTTCTGGATGGAGACAAGAAAACGGCCAATTCCACTATTACAAAGAAGATGGAACACTTGTCACAAGCCAGTGGATCAAAGATGATTCTGGTTGGCACTATGTAGACGCTGCTGGTAATGCAGTCAAGGGTTTGTACACAACACCTAATGGAAAAACTTGGTATTTTGATCCAACTGACCCGCAGCATAAGGCAATCTTCGGTGAAGTTGAAATTGATGGTAAGTTTTACTACTTTGATTCAACAAACGGACTTGTAACAAATGGATGGGTATATCGCTCAGCAAGTTCTTGGTCATGGGCAACTAAAGATGGTACTTACTATTCTGGATGGAAGCATATGCCTAACGGCAAGTGGTTCTATTTTGATCCAGAAGAACCTCGTCATCGTATGTTAATTGGAACAATTCAGGTTTCTGGTACCTCATATTACATTGATGAATATGCAGGTATGATTTCTAACAGTTGGATTCAACTACCAACTCGTGAGTGGGCTTGGGCTCAAAAAAATGGCGCTCTTGCCTCTGGTTGGTTTAACACACCAAATGGTAGAACTTGGTACTTTGATCCATCTGTTCCACAGCATCCAGCGCTTATTGGCAATGTTGAAATTGACGGCACATATTATCATTTCGATGAAAACTATGGAATCCTTAGAAATAGTTGGATTCACAATGATGATGGTTCATGGTCTTGGGTAGATTCTTATGGCTCATTCTATTCAGGTTGGAAACATTTCCCAAATGGTAAATGGTTTTACTTTGATCCAGAAGACTCAATTCATCGCATGAAAACTGGACTTTTCCAACTTCCTAGCGGTTCATATTACGTTGATGAAAATGCTGGTATGACTTCAAGTAATTGGGTGTCCCTACCAGACGGAAATTTGTCCTGGGCTCAATCTAGCGGCGCGCTTGTCTCTGGATGGTTTACTACTCCTGGCAATAAAACATGGTACTTTAATCCATCTTCAATTGACCATGCCGCATACGTTGGAGAGCATTCAATTGATGGAAAGAATTACTACTTTGATAAAAGCTATGGTCTAGCAAAAAATGAATGGGTTACTCTTTCAAATGGTGTAAAACGTTGGGCAGGTCCAGACGGAGTACTGACTGGATTCATTTCTCCCGAAGGTGTCTTCTCTACAGATGACGGTTCACAGCCAACAGGAACGGTACATCTTCCAGGATTGACTGTAAACGTTGGCTCTGACCATAAAATTAAGACAGGTTGGATAAAAGAAAACAATAAAGATTTTTACTATCTTTCTAATGGTGCACCAGCAGATGGATGGCTTAATATTCATGGAACTTGGTACTATTTTAGTTCCAATGGAGAAAAACAAACTGGTTGGATTAATTCAAAGGGCAGTTGGTACTTCCTTGATTCTGACGGCAAGATGAAAACCGGATGGATTAAAGATAACGGCAAGGACTACTATCTCAGTAATAATGGTTCCATGCAAACTGGTTATGTAACCTGGGGTGGAAAACTGTATTGGTCAGCTGCTGATGGCGCCATGGAGGAGCAACCTTGCTACTACCCTGATATGTATCGTTATGCACAGAACTACTATAGCGCTACTAACTGGCTCATCCAGATTGATACTACTGGCAATCGCTTTGCTGTATACAGGGGTTCACACGGCAACTGGGTTGTTTGGTACGAATGGCAGTGCACTACAGGAGCACCAGGCATGTGGACCCCTCATGGTCAATTTACCGTAGGTAACAAGGGTCTCTACTTTGGCTCTGGCTTTAGATGCTGGTATTACACGACCATTTCTGGTGAGTATCTTATTCACTCCATTCTCTATAACTCCGACGGTTATACCGTCCGTGATGGTAGGCTTGGATACAACGGTTCCCACGGTTGCGTACGTCTTGCAACAGAAAATGCTAAGTGGGTTTATGACAACATTCCTTATGGAACCAAGATTGTCATTTGGTAATCCAACTAAACATGAAGCTCTATAGCAATAAACCCCAACTCATATTGAGCTGGGGTTTATTTGTTAGCTTATAAATTTATAGTTACGCAAAATACTTTGCTTCAAAATCCTTAAATTGCTCTGGAGTAGCGTTTTGATCTACCGAGAAGGACTGTGCAACCGCTACGGCCTGCTGTCTTCTGAGACCAGCCTTATCCTCGTCTCCTAGTTGCTCATAAACGTGAGAGAGCCTGTCGAGGGCATACACCACATACTCTGCAACTGAATCAGCTACGCCGGAGAGCAACATCATCGTTACAAGAGAGTCTGGCGAAAGCGCAAGAGCAGTCTCTGGGCTCAAATCAATGAGCTCTGCAACAGCTGCCTCTACCCCATCGAGTGACTCTTCAGTTTGAGTCTCTAAAGCATTTCCCAAACCTGCTGTGACCGTTGAAGTAAAGTCATCGATTACTTCCAAAATGTAATCTCGTTGAAGCATTTTGTTCCAATCTACTAGTTAGTAGGAACAGGAATACGTAAGTGATCAAATGCAGCATGCGTTGCCTGTCTACCTTGAGGTGTTCTAATAATAAGCCCTTGCTGCAAAAGATACGGCTCATAAACATCTTCAAGTGTAGACGGATCCTCTGAGACTGCACTTGCAATGGTTGTGAGACCAACCGGACGACCTCTGAACGTCTCACAAAGCGCACGTAAAACACGCACGTCCATTACATCTAGACCAAGCTCATCAATTTCAAAGAATGAAAGCGCTTCTGAGGCTACCTGCCAGGTAATAGTACCTTCAGCCTTAACTTGTGCGTAATCTCGTACGCGCTTTAGCAGACGATTTGCCAAGCGTGGTGTACCTCTTGATCGAGAAGCAATTTCTGCAGCACCCTGCTCATCAACTTCTACATCAAGGATGTTTGCCGAGCGCATGACAATAGTCTGAAGCTCAGGAACAGTATAGTAATCAAGACGATAAGAAATACCAAAACGATCGCGCAAAGGACCAGTCAAAAGTCCGGTTCTTGTTGTTGCAGCTACAAGAGTAAAGCGTGGAATATCAAGCCTGATTGACCTTGCCGCAGGACCTTTGCCAATAACAATATCTAAGAAGAAATCTTCCATTGCTGGATACAAAATTTCTTCAACCTGGTGATTAAGCCTGTGAATCTCATCCACAAAGAGGATATCTCCCTCTTCAAGATTGGTGAGAATTGCTGCTAAATCTCCTGCTCGCTCAATTGCGGGACCAGATGTTGTATGGAGCTTTGAGCCCATTTCTCCTGCTAAAACACCTGCAAGTGTTGTTTTACCAAGGCCTGGAGGGCCAGAAAAAATAACGTGATCAAGCGGCTCATTGCGACTTTTTGCAGCCTCAATAAGAACACGGAGATTAGATTTAACGCGCTCTTGACCAAGATACTCATCAAGAGTTTTTGGTCGCAAGTTTCTATCTTGCTCCAAGTCTTCTGCCTGAAGCCCACTAGAAACTACACGCTGAGAAGTGTGTCCAGGAAATGGAGCTGGAGTAGACGACGACTCAAATAAGTTATCTGCATCTGCTTCCCACATTAATTACCACTTCCCAAACGCCTTAGTGCATAACCAATAGCAGCTTCAATTGTAATAGCACCTGCCTCTTCATACCCCTCAAGAGCAAGCGTTGCTTCCTGAGAAGTAAAGCCCATTCCAAGGAGAGCCTCAATAGCCTCTGATTCTACAGAGGTTACAGCAGGTTTTGGAATAGCAGCAAAGTCTGCAGGAGAAGTAAGACCAACAAGCTGCTTAAGCTCTGCATCTTTTGCGAACACATCAGAAAGTTCAATTACTAAGCGCTCTGCCTTCTTTTTACCAAGGCCAGAGACACTCTTAAGACGATTTCCGTCATTGGTAGCCACAATTACCGCAAGTTGCTGTGGCGTAAACGTAGAAAGCACAGAAAGAGCCAATTTAGGACCTACTCCAGAAATTGCACGTAAGCGATCAAAGAGCGCGCGCTCTTCTCGCGAAGCAAAACCAAAGAGTTCCATTGAATCTTCTCTGACCACCATACGAGTTAAAACGGTAACGCCTGCTTCACCCGCTTGTGGAAGCGCAGCAGCTGTTGAAGCTGATATACCCAGCTCATACCCAACGCCATTAACGTCGAGAACAGCAACTGAAGGAGTAACGGATACAAGTGTGCCCGTAAGCTGGACAATCATAGTTGTATTCTTCCCTTTCCAAGCGAGGTGGTTCTTACAAGATTAGCGTGACAAACTGCAGCAGCTAAAGCGTCAGCCGCGTGATCTGGATGAGGCTGATGGTCCAAGCACAATATGTTTTGAACCATATACATAACCTGCTGTTTATCAGCAGCTCCTGTACCAACAACAGCTTGCTTTATCTGCATTGGAGTATATTCTCCAACCGTAAGACCTGCTTTAGAACAAGCGACAATAGCAGCACCGCGAGCATGTGCAGTAGGAATAGCAGATTTAACGTTTTGTCCAAAGTAAATGCTCTCAATAGAAAGAGCTTCTGGTGAAAACTTATCTATAACCTCAACAATCTGGTTATAGATTCTTCCCAAGCGCATATCTATTGGTTCATCTGCGGTTGTAGTTATGCATCCATAGGCGCGTGCACGGCATTCAGAACCCCTTGTCTCTACAATTCCCCATCCAGTGTGAGCAAGACCAGGGTCTATTCCAAGAATTACCATTGCACCTCCTAATATAGAACGTTCGTTCTATATTATCACAGAGTATGCGCAAACGATGCAACTAATTTTCTGAGAAAGGGCCTCTCCACATTTTGGGGTCAACCATGCCAATTTGTGCATCAGATTCTTGTGCCAGCTCTTTTAAAAGCTCCAGCATATCCTTAAAGCCCTCCTGAGCCTCTGTTGGATCAACTGACAACTCAGGTAGATGCATAGAAGCTCCTTGAATTTCTCGCAAAGAATTTCGCAAGGACTCTACCAGGTCAGATTCGGAAGCCTTTGTATCTCTAATTTTGTCTTGCCAGACTGATGCGTGTGGAATTTGGGCATTTGTGAGGCTTTTTGAAGACATTTCCAGAACCTCAGTGGTGTTTCTGCGGTCTTTTTGGCGAGCGTGAAGCCTAGAAATAATTGCTTTGACCTCGTCAACCTTTCCCATTTCTTCCACAATGGCAGAAATGCTTTTATTCCACTCAAGATAGCTGGTAAGCACATAATCAACAAACTCAATGCGTTCTTGAGGCGTTGGCGCGGCATTTTCTAGCCCATCAGTTACAACCTCAGAGATATTCTCGAGAACTGCATGGTCAATAGCTGGTGAGAAGGTATTTCTTACCCTAGCAAGGTCAACAATGTCTGCATGATACATATCACCAAGAGGCCACAGAGAATGCGCACTAGAAATCTCTGTTCCCTTGAGCGCAAGAATGGTTTTATCGGCAGTCTCAAGCGTTAAATAATTGTGCTGGTCAGCGTATGCATAGCCGTATGCACTCACCAATTTTGTATCGGTCAATGTCGAGAAAACCGTGCTATTCACAGCAACTTTATTAACTCGAAGTCTTGCGGTAAGCAACTCTGCAGCACTTGTTTCTCGAGAATCTTTGTTTGGAAGCAACAGTACGTGGACGCGCATAGGACCTAAAGCGTCTGAGGCAAGCGCAACGGTGACAAGAGAATTGAGCGAACCGTCAACTGCAATAAACACGCCGTCAAAGCCCGACTTTACCGTGTAGTCTCGCACTCCTGTAGCTAATACACCCCAGGTAGTAAGCGCACTGTTATAGACACCCGCAGTATCTTCTCTATCAAAGTTTTCAATAGTATCTTGGTCAACCTCGCAGACAACCATGTCTTCTGAGAATGAGGCTGCTTGTTTGACTAAATCTCCTGAAGGAGACAAGAAGAAGCTTGAACCACAAAACACCTGGTTACCATAGGCGCCAACAGCGTTTGCAGCGATAAGCCAGCTATCAAACTCCTCAACATCTCCCAGATAGCGGCTTTCTGCCACCGCCATGCCCATGGCGGACGACGAATCATCAACAGCAAAACCAAAATACGGCAGGTAAATGACGGCATCTAACGAGTCGTCGACATCTTGCCACGCGTCAAGATCGTCGTAGGTAAAAGCAACGCCAAACGTAAGGCCGCCTGCTTCAAATTTTGCGAGCTCAAAGGTATTCTCGCCAGATGTTTGTGCAGAGCTAGCAGAACGAGCAAGAGCGCTCATGTGCGCTATCTGGGCAGTCAATTTCAGCGGGGTTACGGCTCCATTTCTAACGAGAAGGGCCTCGCTCGCTGCACTTCCATCAAACTCTGTTACAACAGGAATAAGGGCCGCAATTGGAAGCTTTTCCGAAAGCGAATTGATAATCTCCGAGAGGTCTGCAAAAAGTCCTTCTATGTCAGCCTCTGGCACGCTTAGCAGCCCTGTAAGAGTTGGCGCAGGATAAATGACTAGCTCAGCACCTTGCTGTTGAGCTCTCTGAGCATATTCCAGCATGGTCTGAGCGGTAAACTCGAAGTCTCCGGCCTGAGTATTCATTTGTGCAACTGCTATGCGCATACCATTCCTATCATAAAGTGCTTAATTTGTTTTTACCCAAAAACAAACAGGTGTAGTAAGAAAAAACGGAGCTGCAGGTAGCAGCTCCGTTCAGATTCACAGATTAGTCTTGCTTGTTGAATAAGCAACCAGTCTTAGAGAGAAGCCTTCCAAAGACCATGAAGGTTGCAATACTCATAAGCCTCTGCCTCAACACCCTCTTCAAGAGTGAAGGTAGCAACTGGCTCCTGGCCAGGTTTAAGCTGTGCAAACTGAGCGCCGTTCTCAGAAACAAGAGCAATGAACTCAATGTAGTGCTCTTCGAGCATTGGATGAGCAACCTCACCAACACGGACGGTAACGGTGTTGCCCTCACGAGTAACAAATGGAACGTGCTTCTCAGCTGCACCGTCAGTAACGCCAGCCTGGAGAAGCTCAAGGTCTGCTGCCTCTACGTTGCCTGCGACACCGTAAACAACAGCGCCTGTCTCCTTGTTACGATAAAACTTTGCGTCGATCATTTTTTCTCCTCTCACGACATCCGAAGATGTCAGAATTTCTTAGCAAGTGCTACTTAAATAGTAACAGTTATTACTTAAGAGTAACCTGCAAATTTTGAATCGACAAAATCTAAACAATCTGTGCGTATCCGCTTTGACCAATAAAATCTTTAAGCTCGGTCAAAAGAACCATGCTACGTCCATCAATCCTGGTAGGAATCTCCATGCGCATAACATCGCCCATGTCTGTTTCTACCCTAATCTCAATACAGTCCATGCCGGGATAGCGCGAGAAGATCTGTCCAAGTGTCTCGATAGCCTGTCTTTGAAGTTGAGAAGCAGGCATATGAATAACGAGTGTCTTTGGTGTGTTGTTAGCACTGTTAAGCTCAATAGGATTAACCTCTTGAGCAATAACCTGGTCTCCTCTATCAGAGCGCTCAAGCTTTCCAAGAACAGAAATGAAGATGTCGCTCTGGCTCTCACCAGTCTCTGGGTCAACATCTCCAGCAAGAAGTCTTGCAGCCTTCTTGTAGAGCTTAGGGAACATGACAATAGTGATGCTACCCTCCATGTCTTCAAGCGTAACAATTGCCATTGGGTCGCCGTTTTTAGTAGTGCGCTTCATAACATTAGTAACCATGCCCGCAAAGCGAATAGGTTTGCCTTCTGGAACTTTAAACTGCTGAGACATAGCACCGTTAGGAAGCTGAACCTCTATATTCTCTTCAATTTCTGCAAGGGCATAATCTCTGCTCTTAGCGAGGGCATACTCGTATGGACGAAGCGGATGATCAGAGACATAAATACCTAAGACTTCGTACTCTTTAGTAAGCTTGAATCGCCTATCCCACTCAACACCATCTGGCTCTGGGACACTATCACTAAAACCGGAACCCTCTACTTCTGCAAACATATCAAACATAGAGAACTGGCCAACAGCCTTATCTTTTTGACGCTTAGTAGCAGCATCAATAATGTTTTGTGGGTTGTTCTTATCCACAAAACTCATCATCTGCATACGGGTATAGCCTGTTGAGTCAAAAGCTCCTGCTTTGATAAGAGCTTCAACAACATTGCGCTTTGCCTGACTTGCATCAACACGATCGACAAAATCATGAATGTTGGCAAAAGGACCACCTTTTTGGCGCTCAAGCATAATGGCTTCACCAACACCAGCTCCTACGCCGCGGATTCCCGCAAAGCCAAAACGAATACCCTCTTTAGTAGCCGTAAAGTCTTTACCGGACTCGTTGATATCTGGTGGAAGAATCTTGATGCCCTCATGACGGCAAGCGCTTACGTAGTGAACAATCTTATCCGTCTTGCCCATGTACGAGGTAAGAACTGCTGCCATAAACTCATGTGGATAATGCGCTTTAATCCATGCGGTCTGCATAACAAGAATTGCATAGCCAGCAGAGTGAGACTTGTTGAATGCATAAGATGCGAACTCAAGAACATCGTCCCAAATGCTTTCTGCAACCGAACGATCAAATCCATTACGAACTGCGCCGTTTTTCCAGTGAGCCTCCATGGTCTCATCAGTACCGTCATCCCAGTGCTGGACAACTTCCTGCATGAGTTTGATCTTCTTTTTTGCTACTGCTTTTCTGACCTTGTCAGACTCGCCTGCGGTAAAACCAGACATCTTCATAGAAATCTGCATAACCTGCTCTTGGTAGACCATGGTTCCGTAGGTTTCTTCCAAGATATCGTGAAGACGTGGATCGTAATCTTTGACTTCTTCTCTACCGTTCATACGGTTGATATAGCTGGTAACCATACCTGCGTTAAGAGGACCAGGACGATAAAGAGCGATAAGTGCGACGATGTGCTTATATTCTGTTGGTCTCATGCCCTTAATGGTTGCAGTCATACCTGCAGACTCAACCTGGAAAACACCAGCAGTTCTGCCTTCTCTAAGAAGTCTATAAATTTCTGGATCAGTAAACGGAATGTTATCTACATCGATATCAATACCGTAGTTATCCTTCACGTTTTTGATTGCACGAGAAATAACCGTTAGGGTTCTCAGTCCCAAGAAGTCCATCTTAAGAAGGCCCATGTCTGCGACAGAGTGGCCCTCGTACTGCGTAATTTCTACGCCGCCCTTGGTATCTACCTTGGTGGGAACGTGGTCATTTACAGGCGTAGGAGCAATCAAGACCGCACAAGCATGCACACCCTCACCACGATGCAAGCCCTCAATAGACAGAGCTGCATCAATGATTCTTCTAGCATCAGGGTCATTCTCGTACGCATCTTCAAAATCAGCAGAATACTGATCAGCGCCTTTTTGGCCTTCTTGAGCCTTATGAAGAACAAACTTAAGGTGAGCGTTAGGATCTCCTGGAATCATCTTAGAGAGGCGCTGACCCATATAAACGGGGTAACCCAGAACGCGGCACGCGTCATTTATTGCCTGTTTTGCCTTGATGGTCGAGTACGTAATAACGTGAGAAACACGCTCAGATCCATAAATCTGACGGACGTGCTCAACAACCTCAAGACGACGCTCATCGTCGAAGTCCATATCAATATCTGGCATCTCTGAACGCTGTGGAGACAAGAACCTCTCAAACATGAGGCCATTCTCAAGAGGGTCAAACGAGGTAATATCCATAGCGTATGCAACAATAGCGCCTGCTGCAGAACCACGACCAGGGCCTACGCCAATACCATTCTCTTTTGCCCAGCGAACATACTCCTGAACAATTAAGAAGTAATCTGCAAAGCCCTTTTTGCAGATGATGTCATATTCATACTCAAAACGGTCTTTAACGTTAATCTCGTTGATGACAACGTTTTGCCAATCATCTCCATAACGTCTTGCAAGACCAAGCTCACACTCTTTTCTAAAGCGTTCCTCTGAGGTCTCTCCCTCTGCCAAGTCTGGGAACTTTGGCAGATACATGTGAGTCCAGTCCAGCTCATAGTTGCACTTATTTGCAACCTCAATGGTGTTCTCGATAGCTTCTGGACACCACGAGAAGATCTGGCGCATTTCTTGCTCACTCTTAAGGTAAAACTCGCTGCCTGTCATGCGTTTGCGGTTCTCATCATCAACGCGAGCGCCTGAACCAATGCAGGAAGCAATATCTTGAACGCTTGCATCCTCTTTAGTGAGATAGTGGTTATCGTTGGTAGCAACAACCTTAATACCAAGGTCATGGCCCATCTTAACAATGCGCTCAGCAAGGGTTCTATCGGTATAGCCGCCCCAGCTTGGATCAGACAAACCGTGGTCTTGAATCTCTAGGTAGAAATCATCCCCAAAGATATCTTGGTAGATTTTTGCCCAACGCTCTGCTTCTTCTGGACGGCCTTCAAACAACATACGAGGAATGATGCCAGAAACACAAGCTGAAGTGCAGATAATGCCCTCATGGTAGCGCTTGAGCATCTCAAGCGTAGTGCGCGGCTTGTAATAGAACATATCTTTTGAGCCCGCCTCTGACATCATCTTCATCAGATTGACATAGCCGGTCTCATTTTTAGCAAGCAGAATAAGGTGATAACGTACCTGCTTAGTGCCCTTCTCAATACAATCATCAAGAATGAAATAAGCTTCACAGCCAAAAATTGGCTTAATAAGTGGAGAAGGTTTATTGGCTTTTACGGCCTCAATATTATGTGTTTGATTCCAAATTTGAACGTCAGAAGCCCACTGCGCATGAACCTTATCATGCTCACCAGCATTGGGATCATCTACAGGAGGTTCTTCTAAATCCCAACCCTTTTCAAAACATTCCACATCATGGCACCACTGGCCAAAGTCTTTAAGCGCCTCATTGTACTTACGGCATGCAAGGTCAAAATCTGGAATTCCAAAGAGATACCCATGATCAGTAAGAGCAAGTGCTGGCATACCAAACTCTACAGCTTTACTAACCATATCTGGGACACGGCTAGCTCCATCAAGAATGGAAAAATCTGAGTGGTTGTGGAGGTGAACAAATGCCATCTTTTTCTACGCTCTTCTCTTTGTGCTTCAAAATTTGTTCTTTTACCAAGGGCTCTTAATTTCTTTGTATAGTGTAGCCGATTCGCCGGACAATAACTACTAATACAAACATATGTTCTATGTGCTAATACTTCTATTGACGCTGGTAAATTGGATGAAAATATTTTCTCGCCAATTTCATAACATCGCAAAATCTCTCTTAGTTGGCGTAGGCCATCCGTTCAAAAATTTCTCAAAATAAAAGTTTCAAACTGGTAACTCTTAGACTAGGGACACCTTAATTGGGAATATAGTTTTTGTATTACCTATTCCAGTTAAGGAGATCACATGGATCAGATGAAAAGCATTTCCTTTGACGACATTACAGCGGCTCAGAAGAACTTTGAGTCCGACCGCGCTCACACAGTAGCTAAGAATGCTGCTACCAGCGCTGGTGTTAGAAAAGCAGCTCGTGTACCAGAAGGTGTTGCCCTTAATCCTCTTACTTTTGATGTTGAGGTAAAGCAGGGTGACCGCACTAATCAGAAGCGCTCTGGTCGTTGTTGGATGTTTGCATCACTTAATACGTTTAGATATCGCATCATCAAGAAATACAACCTCTCTACCTTTGAGCTTTCCCAGGCATACCCACTGTTCTGGGACAAGATGGAGAAGTCCAACTGGTTCCTTGAGAACATTCTGGATACCCTTGATGAGCCTCTGAATGGTCGTCTTGTATCCTTCCTGCTCACCGATCCAATTGGCGACGGTGGCCAGTGGGATATGTTTAAGAGCCTTGTAAAGAAGTACGGCGTTGTGCCAAAGAGCGCTATGCCAGAGACTGCTAACTCTTGCAACACCCACGAGATGGACGCGTATCTCACACGTTATCTTCGTAGTGCTGCAAAGCGTCTTCGTGAGACCGCAACAGCTGGTGAATCTCTTGAGTCTCTGCGCGAGATGAAGAAAGAGATGATGGAGGACGTCTATACACTGCTGGTAACTTGCTTGGGTCAGCCTCCTGTATCTTTTGAGGCACGCCTGCGCGATAAGGACGATAACCTCGTTCTTTCTGGCACTTTTACTCCTCAGGAGTTCTTCGCTGAGACTGTTGACATGAATCTTGATGATTACATCTCAATCATCTCTGCGCCAACCGCAGATAAGCCTTTCAACCACACCTACACCGTTTCCCGCTTGGGCAACGTTGTTGAGGGTGGCGGCGTTCGTTACCTCAACCTTGAGATTCCTGAGCTCAAGCGCCTCGCTGTGGCTCAGCTTAAGGACAACCTGCCTGTCTGGTTTGGTTGCGACGTTGCTCAGTCCTACCTTCGTGAAGAGGGCATCATGGACACCCGTGCGCTTGACGTTGACGGCCTCTTTGGCTTCCCTGTTGAGGGCGCACTTGACCGTGCTGAGCGCCTTGACTACGGCGAGTCTCTGATGACTCACGCAATGGTTCTTGAGGGCGTTAACTTTGACGCAGAGGGCAATACCACTCTCTGGAAGGTTGAGAACAGCTGGGGTAAAGACCACGGCCGCGATGGCTTTGACACCATCTCCGACCCTTGGTTTGACGAGTACGTCTACCAGATTGTTGTTGACAAGAAGTACCTCACTCCTGAGCAGCTCAAGACCTTTGAGATCGAGGAAGCAACTGTCCTCGAGCCATGGGACCCAATGGGCTCTCTTGCAACACTTCGCTAAGGTACAAACCATCTGGCGAGAAGATCGGTCTTCTCGCCAGGTTTTTCTAAACGCTACTAACAAAAGGAGCCGTAATGGCTGATCAGACCGTAAATCCACAATGGGCAAACGAGGAAACTGCTGCTTTTAGCGCAGACCGTGCTAACCGCGTTGCCCGCAACTCCGTAACCTCTATGGGCGTTTCCGCAGCCGCTCGCGATATCACCACCATGCGCACCTACGCTGACACCTACGGTGTTGCTGTTGCAAAGACCGGCGACGTCACCAATCAGCGTCAGAGCGGTCGCTGCTGGATGTTCTCTTCTTTCAACGTACTTCGCCAGGAGGCAATCAAGAAGCTTGACGTTGATACCTTTGAGTTCAGCCAGGCATATGGCATGTTCTATGACAAGCTTGAGAAGGCAAACTCTGCACTTGAGTACATCATTCAGACCGCTGACCAGCCAACCGATTCTCGTGTTGTCAACACGCTTCTGACTGAGGGTATTGGCGATGGCGGTTACTACTCATTTGCCATGAGCTTGGTTGAGAAGTATGGCCTGGTTCCTAAGGATGCTATGCCAGAGACTGCTTGCTCCAAGAACTCCACTCAGATGGATGAGCGCATTGACCGCCTGTTCAGAAAGAGTGCTGGCGAGCTCCGCGCAGCATACGCAGCTGGCAAGTCTCAAGACGAGCTTCGTGCGCTTAAGCAGGAGCAGCTCAAGGGTTTCCACCAGATCCTATCCGTCTGCCTTGGCGAGCCACCTCTGACCTTTGACTTTGAGTGCAAGGTTGGCAAAAACGCACAGGTAGATAAGGCAAAGCTCTCCCCTGTTGAGCCAAGTAAGGCTTCTGACAACAAGGACAAGAAGAACGGCGAGAAGGACGAGGAGAGCACCCAGATTCTTCGCGACTTTGGCATTACTCCTCTTGAGTTTGCTGAGCGCTATTGTGGCGTTGATCCTCGTGGCTATGTCCAGCTCATCTCTGTTCCAAGCAAGAAATACCCTTACGGCAAGGTGTATCACCCAACCTTCATCGATACCGTTTTGGGCGGCATTAAGACTCGCTTCTTAAACGTTGAGCCAGAGGTTCTTGAGGCAGCTACCATTGCTTCTTTGAAGGACGGCAACCCTGTCTGCATGGCCTGCGACGTTATGCAGGAGTTCCCTCGCCACAATGAGGACTTCAACTACGTCCTCTCAACCGACACCATGGATTACAACGGCCTTTTTGGCGTTGATTTTGACATGGATCGCGCCTCAATGATTGAGAACTATGAGACTTCCCTTACCCACGCAATGACCTTCCAGGGCGTTGAGCTTGATAAGGACGGCAAGGCTAAGCAGTGGCGCATTGAGAACAGCTGGGGTAAGGACTCCGGTAAGGACGGCTACCTCATCATGAGCGCAGACTGGTTCCGCCTCTACGGCGGCGAGGCTGATGTTCGTCGTCAGTACGTTCCAGAGGACCTGCTCAAGGTTTGGGACGAGGGCGAAGATGTCCAGATTGATTTCTGGGAGAACCTTGGCTACTCCCTTGGTGGCCGTAACCGCAAGTAAGGTACACGCAACCACAGCCTACTAAGCACGCACATAAAAGCACCTATGGCCGGTACAGAATTTTCTGTGCCGGCCTTGTTAGTGTATACTGAAATAAGAAAAACCTTATTTTATTTTAGGAGGTTTTAATGAAATATTTTTCAAAGGAACGTATAATTTTACGGTTTATTGTTATATTTCTTTTCCTCTTGATCTGGTATTGCGATTCCAGAGGCATGCTTCCAGAAAATGGCTACGCAATCCTTACTATTCTTTTATTCGGTATTTTTTGGTTTATTGAAGCTAGATTTATTAAACCAACTAAAACAGATCAAAACGCGCCGCGGAGACCTTAGCTGTAATCTTTCCAGCGCTGACCTCTGTCAACGCGGCCGTAAACGCCGCTTCTTCTCCGCACCTAAAGTCTATGGCGAGAAAAACGTCCGCTCCAAACTCTGCCGTTATAACCTTGCCGCCGGTATCTGAGATCAGGCGCTGAATCTGCTCATACAGGTTATACGGGGCCGACAACTCCACCCTCACAACCTGCAGCATTTCCTGAACAGCAGATGCTTCCTCAGCAGCAGCCAAAGCCTCCTGAGTTGCTGCCGTATACGCACGAACAAGTCCGCCAGGTCCCAAAAGCGTTCCGCCAAAGTAGCGCGTGACAACGCAGCAGACGTTCTTAAGCCCCGCTCCGCGCAATACCTCCAGCGCCGGCATTCCCGCCGTTCTGGAAGGCTCTCCGTCGTCGGAAGCACGCTCTGTACCGTCCTCCAAGATCCATGCAGGAACGTTGTGGCGAGCGTTATAGTGCTTCGCCCTCACTGTGGCGAGAAACTCTTGCGCTTCTGACTCTGTTTCTACATGACAAAGCTGGGCTATGAAGCGGCTTTTTCTGTCTTCAAAAAGACCTTCCGCAACAAAGTCCAGCTTGAGTGTCTTGTAGGATGTGTCAGACATGGAGCAACTGCAGCGCCGCAGTTATGCGAGCACACAGACCTTCTCGCCAGCAGAAACCAGCTGGTCTGCAGAGGCAAGAATCTCTACATTGCTGTACTCGCTAGAGTTAGTAATAGCAAGAATGACTACTTCAGGATGACCCGCATCCTTGACCTTATCCAGGTCAAACGTCATGAGTGGCTGACCAACCTCAACGCGCTGATCCTGCTCGACAAGAGCAGTGAAGCCGTCACCCTTCATCTCAACGGTATCAACGCCCACGTGAATCAAGACCTCTTCTCCAGAATCGGCCGTGATGCCAAATGCGTGAACAGTTGGAGTAGTTGCGGTAATAGTGCCCGAGACTGGCGCGTACACAACGCCCTCAGAGGGCCAGATACCCAGACCCTGACCAAGCATGCCACCTGCAAAAACAGGATCAGGAACGTTCTCTAGCGCAACAACTTTTCCGCTTGCTGGTGCATAAATTGTTTTAGCAGTGTAATCAGAAACTACAAGAGCCTCTGGCGTGGCTGTCTTGGAGGATTTCTTGAAAAGATCAAAGAGTCCCATGCTAGTCCTTTCGTATGTAAGCCTGTCCATCATAGCAGCATTCAAAGAGGCAGCTGTTGCTTTTCATGAACACGACGTACCAAAATCACACCCTTCTCGCCACTCAGCATCTGGCGAGAAACCCACGTCCTCGCAACGTTTCATTTACTTGGAGATTGTTTGACTTCGGAGCTTCTGGCCTTATGAACGTGATACAATCGCCCATGCAAAGTGGACCAGACAACCGCGGAGTGCCCGTCCAGCTAATTGGAAGGGTGCTATGAGGAAAGTCCGGGCTCCACAGGGCAGGATGCTGGCTAACGGCCAGGCGGGGTGACCCGACGGAAAGTGCCGCAGAAAAGAAGACTCTCACCTGCGCATTCGCGTAAAGAGAAAAGCTGAAACGGTAGTGTAAGAGACTACCAGCATGCTGGCAACAGCATGGCTTGGTAAACCCCATCCGGAGCAAACGCAAATAGGAGCGCTATGGTGTGGCCCGCACTGCGCTCGGGTTGCGCGCTAGAGACCAGCAGCAATGCTGGTAGTAGATAAATGGTTGTCCGCGACAGAACCCGGCTTATACGTCCACTTTGCCTATTGAATGCAAATCCCCCGTACGATTTCTGTGCGGGGGATTATGGTTCTACAGCGTGTTAGCGTCGGCTTTTAGGCCTGACCCACAAAATAGCGCAGCTTTGGTAGGTTCTGCTGAAGAATCGATATGTTCTTAATCAAGATAGCAGGCAGCTAGGCGGTTGCACTACCTGATATGCATCTCTATGCATAAACTTCATCTAATATGCTTATACATGAATAGACTTATATAAGAAATTTAACTATAGATAAATTCTGTATCTACGGAACACACTTAAGTCGGATATTCTGCTCAGATGAGGGCATTTTACACATCTAATGACGATAATCTGCATGCTTTAGGTATTTTCAGCGTAATGTATACGTCTTTTTAACAGATTATCCGACATAGGTGTGTTTTGAACTGCCTCCTATTTCTCGTGTCCAAGAAATGGGAGGTAGTTCAATTTCTGTGCGGGGGATTTTGTTGTACGAGGGCATTTTTAGCAAGATATTGTCGCGACGCCTACAGACGTTGCAAAATCACATAGCGATTAAGGTTGTTGTCTTTACCATCCGCACTAAACTGCGCGCAAACGCGCACGTCAGAGCCAAGGCTTCCAAGAAGCTCATCAAGCTCATCTTGCGAGAAATGATGACAATAGCGCCAGGTATCGGCCTTATCTTGCCAGCCAATCAGATAGTCATGCTCCTCAAGTTCTGATGCATCTATACCCAGCGCATGCAGCCCTTGAGCAGTGGTTTTTTGAGCTTTAGCAGCAAGTTTTTGGCTGTTCATAAACTGCCAGAAAGAAATGCACACAAATCTGCCAGGTTTTGTTTTCTCTAACAGAGTGCGCAGAAGTTGGATTCTCTTTTGTGCACCTGGCACATGATGCAAAAATCCAAACGCAACCACTAAATCACAGGCCGGAACAGTAAGACGCGAAGAAAGCGTGTTATCAAGCAGACTCTTTATCACATCTAATTCAATAAATATCAGCTCAGAGATATGAGTGCCTACCTCACCACTCTCTACCAGTGGCTTGCAATTATCTACAGCAAAATACTTTGCCGGAACAATCCCTACTTCATCACAAAGAAAGCGAGCAAAACGTAGGTTTCCACAACCTACGTCAAGTACAGAGAGTTTCTCGCCAGCTGAAAGCTGAGGCATGGCATCTAGGCACTGCTGCCACCCCTGCCAAGGCATCTGTCGTGTAGCCGAGAAACTCTGCGCCTGCTGAGTGTAAAACTCAGAAGTTACGTAGCTCAGCTGCTCAGCGGTAGATGCACTGATAGATTGCGTATATGTTTTGTTTGAAGAAGTTTCCATACAGAGATTTTACGTCACCGTCTTACTCCTAAAGGCCAGAAGCTCGCCTTATGCCTATACTGTTTGTATGGATGAACTCATTTTGGACATATTGCAGCAGCTCAGAGATGGCTCGCAAGGCGCTCTTGATACGCATCAGCTCGAGATGCTCATTAACTCGCATAACAGCGGAATTGACTCTAGCGCCCACAGTACAGAGCGCGAGAAACTCATTCCTAAACGAGCAATTCTCCCCTATTTTTTACAGGTCAAGCAGAAAAACGAGGAGCTCTGGCAATCGTGGAACGTGACTCCTGAGCTGGAAGAAAGATTTATCCGCTCCGTGCGGATGAAGCCTCGTCGCACCGCTTCTGGCGTAGCAACCATTACGGTTATCACGAGGCCTCACACCTGTTCAAGCAATTGCATCTATTGTCCCTGTGATTTGCGTATGCCTAAGAGCTATCTTGCTAACGAGCCTGCTTGTCAGCGCGCTGAGCTTACGTTTTTTGATCCATACGTACAAGTTGCTGCTCGCCTTCAGGCACTCCATCAGATGGGTCATTCAACCGACAAAGTGGAGCTTATTGTGCTTGGTGGTACCTGGAGCGATTATCCAGAAGGTTACCAGTACTGGTTTATCAAGGAGCTCTTCCGTGCGCTCAATGACTGGCCCAACTCTCCTAGCTACATTCAGGAGCGCCTTGATTGGTACACCTCATTTGGGCTGCAGAACACAGAAGAGGCTCTCTCCTCCTTTGTTGCTGAACAGCAAGCGGCAGTCTTTGAAGATACTGCCACGTATAACCAGGCTTTTCATAAGCTCTACGACACCAGCCAGCCTCACCAAAGCGCCTGGTCTCAGATGCAAAGTACCTATGATGAGCTGGTGGAGCAACAACACGTTAATGAAACAGCTGCTGCTCGCGTGGTTGGCCTTGTAATAGAAACCAGACCCGACACTATTACGCCAGAAAACCTACGCATGTTTAGGCAGCTTGGGTGCACCAAAATTCAAATTGGCATTCAGAGCACACGCCAAGAAATCCTTGAAGCAAACCAGCGTCAGATGAGTGTTGCCCAGATTAAACGAGCGTTCTCGCTGATTCGCTTGTGCGGATTTAAAATCCACTCTCACCTGATGGTTAACCTGTTGGGCGCAACTCCTGAGGCAGATAAACAGGACTTCAAGACGTTTGTTACAGATCCAGGTTTTCTTCCCGACGAGATTAAGCTCTACCCCTGTGCCTTAGTATCTGGAACGCAGCTAGTGCAGAAGTATCGTGAAGGCGCGTGGCAACCATATGCCAAAGATGAGCTGATAGATGTACTTGTTCAAGATGTGCTTAACACTCCTCCATACGTGCGCATTTCTCGCATGATTAGAGATATTAGCGCCACCGACATTCTGGTGGGAAACAAACACGCCAACCTCCGCCAGATGGTGGAGCAAGAACTTGCCGCTGAAGACGTTGCAATTCGCGTGCAGGAGATTCGCTTTAGAGAGATTAACCAGCAGCAGGTACGCGCCGCGGAGTTAACCCTCCAAGACTTTGCCTACACCACCGCAGTCAGCGACGAGCACTTCCTGCAATGGGTAACTGCTGACAACAAAATTGCAGGTTTCTGTAGGCTTTCACTTCCCCACTGGGATAAGCTGACCTCTGGCGCGTGTGATGTTTCTGCCAATGAACTGCTGGTACAGCCAGGCCAAGCCATGATCAGAGAGCTCCACGTGTACGGACAGGCGCTCTCGCTGGGCTCGGAAGGAATGTCTGCTCAGCACCAGGGCTTGGGTCAAAAGCTTCTTACCAAAGCCTCCTCTATCGCAGCTGAGGCGGGTTATACCAGCCTTAACGTCATCAGCTCAATTGGAACGCGAGCCTACTATCGCGCTCAAGGCTTTACTGATGCAGGCCTCTACCAGCAAAAAGCTCTGTAAAGGTAACGTGGCCTTGCGCCTCTACACAAGCTTCACACACTTACTTCTTACGTCACAAAAAATGCCGAGAAGACCGTTGATCTTCTCGGCATATTCATTAGCGTCTCCCTCTCCTTGACGCGAATGGATCTTAAGGAATCAGCGACAGAATCTGAGAGAGGTTCTTCTTGCCAAAGTCAACCTTTTGACCATCGTTGATAACCAAGCATGGAACGCTCATGACATCGTAGGTGTCTTTGAGCTCCTTGAAGTGGTTGATGTCGTAGACGTCGCAGGTGACCTGAGGATTATCTGCAGCAATACGCTGAGCAGCTACAACAACATCTGGGCACATGGTACAAGAAAGTCCTACCAAGACTTGCAGATGTGTCTTTGACTCAATAGCCGCAATAGACGCCTTATCCTCGTCACTAATTGGCTGGCCAGGACCTGCGGCGTTGTAGAGTCCAAGTACAAACGAAGTGAACTCATGGCCGCCAGGAACACCATGGAACGCAAGACCTGTTGGAGTGCCATCCTGTGCGCAAACACGAACAACAGGAAGGTTCTTCTCGCCCGTGCCTGAAACCGTCTGAACGCTCAGCTTGTCGGTCATAGAAGAAAGTTCTTCCATGTAAGCTACAAGCTCCTCAGAAACAGGTCTTTGGTCAAGCTCCAACTGAAGCACAAGCGGACGAGCCATGCGCTCAAAGACAGCGTTAAGCTGCGCTTTCATGTCGTCGGTGAAAAGCTCTCCAGAATCAGAGACAGTCTTGGCCGCTGGAGCTTCAGGGGCCTCCTTCTTGGACGAGATGCGCGTAACGTTCATCTGTGGAACAAAGCCGGTCTTTTCCTGTACGCGTTTGATGTAGCGCTCCATCTCGGTTGCGGTAGTTGCCGCCTGACCAATAGCCGTTGCAACCTGACGCAATGGCTTCTGGCACACATCACCAGCACCAAAAAGGCCCTCACAGGTTGTTTCTTGATGCTCGTTGGTGATCAGATAGCCGTAGTCATCTGTCTGAGCCAGTTCTTTTACCAAGTCAGTCTCAGGCGCGTAACCCGCGAAGACAAAGACACCAATGGAATCGCCATCTTCTGGAGCAAAGGTGGTCTTCTCGCCTGTTTTCAGATTCTTGTATGTAATAGACCTGAGCGCAGAATCTCCAGCAACGGATTCAACCTGTGTGTTATAGAGAACCGTAATATTTGGATTGGTGCGAGCAGCTTCAGACGACGCAGGAGCGCAGGTAAACGCCTCCTCACGTACAAGAACGGTAACGTGCTTTGCATACTTGGTCAAAAACACGCTTTCCTCTGCAGCCGCAAAGCCTCCACCGATTACAAAGACTTCTTTGCCGGTGAAGAACTCGCCATCGCAAGTGGCGCAGTAAGCAACTCCATGGCCCTGATAGTCCTCTTCTCCCACAAAGCCGATATGACGTGGATGTGCTCCTGTGGCGAGAAGAACGGAGAGGCAGGGACGCTCACCTTTGGTGGTGTGAACTACCTTGACATCTCCGGACATGTCCAGGTCAGTAACTTCTGCCAGCAAAAACTCTGCGCCAAAGGCCTCAGCCTGCTTACGCATGGTTTCTGAGAGTTCAGAGCCACTAGTAGAGAAAACTCCCGGGTAATTAACAACCTCATTAGTAATAGTGATCTGTCCGCCAAAATGGTCCTTCTCGACAACTAGAACACGGTAGCGAGCGCGGGCCAGATAGAGGGCGGCGGTGAGCCCAGCTGGCCCACCGCCGATAATCACCGCGTCGTAGAGGTCTTTGACGTCGGTCATTGTAAGCTCCCTAAATCTTAGAGCTGACCAACAAGGTCAAGGCTTGGCTTTAGGGTCTCAGCACCTGGCTGCCACTTAGCTGGGCAGACCTGATCGCCGTGCTCTGCAACAAACTGTGCAGCCTGGAGAAGGCGGAGAAGCTCCTCAGCGTTACGGCCAATGCCACCAGCGGTGACAAGCTCAACCTGGATGACGCCCTCGGGGTCAACAATGAAGGCGCCACGCTCAGCAAGGCCGGCATCCTCAATAAGGACCTCAAAGTTCCTTGCAAGAACGTGAGCAGGGTCAGCAAGCATTGGGTAGGTTACCTTAGAGATACGCTCGGACTCCTCATGCCATGCCTTGTGAACAAACTCAGTGTCGCAGGAAACAGAGTAAACCTCTGCGCCAGCAGCCTGGAACTTGTCATAGTTGTTAGCAAGATCCTCAAGCTCAGTTGGGCAGACAAAGGTAAAGTCAGCTGGATAGAAGAAGAACAGGCTCCACTTACCCAGTGTGGACTCCTTGCTTACCTCGGTGATGTCACCGTTGTGGAATGCGTTTACCTTAAAATCACCAATTTGCTTACCAATAAGAGACATAGTCAGTTCCTTTCTGTAAGTAAAACAACTTATAAAACGTGCTAGTTAGAAGTTTACCTTCTTTAACTCATTTGTCAATAACAATAATGATTACTATTTATATTCACAAAAAAGAAACAGGCCAGATTACTCTGACCTGTGAACAGTTGGTGGGCGTTATAAGATTTGAACTTATGACCTCTTCCGTGTCAGGGAAGCGCTCGTCCCCCTGAGCTAAACGCCCGAATATGTTTGCTGCTGGGGATGCAGCAAGGGATATATTACGAGAAACCCGCCCCTCTTGCAACCGTCAAACTCAACTTTTTTTGAAATCTGCAAAAGATCGTCTCGTCAATGCATTGACGGCTATTTAAATACCGCGGGCTATCAAATGAATGACCGCCTTTTAAACCCGTACGTCTTCTGCACCTCAATTATTAAAAGATAGGCAACTGGATTGTAAAAGCATACGGTCAGAAGTATCATGGCAAGTCGTTCGATTGAGGGAGAAACTTATGAACTTTCTGGAATATAACAAAGACGAGAAGCTATGCTTTAATTATAAGAAATCATGCGGTCTCTGGTTAATTGTTGTAGCTCTCATCATTTTTGCAGCTACCGTAATAGGTGGAAAGCAGATTATCAATATGTCCGTATTTAGCTTTGGATATGTTGCAGCCTTCTTATCTATAAACACAAATAAGAAAGTTCTCAATAAGTTTTCCGATGGTCCTTCAAGTAAGTTCCAGAACAAAATGTCTCTATACGCCGTAATTTTCTTATTCATTTTGATGTTTTTATTAGGTGGACCATTTTTTGCAACTGAAAACTGGAGACTTATTTGGTTGGGTGCGTTAATGGCCACGGCGCTGCACTTTTTCCTCTATTACTTTGTGCACGGAAAATCGATGATTTATTTGGCAATACTCTGTGCCATCAATGTTGCTATAGGTTATATTTTTCCAGACATCCCACTGACAACAACTGCCTATATTGATGCAGCAATTAAACTTGGCTTTGGAATATACCTGTTCTTTTTCTCAAAGCCAACACAACAAAAATAGCCTTCGCCTAGAGTCCGTGCGCGTCAAACGTGTCCTTAACCAGTGCAACAAGCATTGGTATAAACACAGCCACGCCTGCTAAAAGCATTGGATTGTCACGTACTTCCGGAATGTCCTGTAAGAAATTCTGAAGATCATAGACAAGACCAACGGCAACGGCAATAAGAATAGGTGCCAGAATAATCAAAATAGGATTTGGTGGTTTACGCATAAGGATGCTTTCTTTTACAAGTACTGCACACGCAGCGGTCCAATAGAGCAAAGATACGTATCAAGCCACATTCTGGCTTTTCTTCCTTACTTCTTCCCTACTTCTTACGCTTAACCTTAATTTGAATGCCAGAGGTCTCTGGACGAGACGATGTAGAAGCAACAGCGGGTTTCTCGCCATTTACAAAAGCCGAGAAACGCTGACGGAAACGATTCCACTTGTGATAGATAGGCTCGTGGTCGTGAGATCTGAGGCCCAAAAGCATGCTTGCTGCCAGAGTTGGAAGCAGATACTCAATAGCGCGCCAAAGTACAAAACCTGCAGCAATTTCTTCACCAAACATATGGCCAAACAGGAAGGCAAAGCCACCCTCTGCACCACCAGTACCACCAGGAAGTGGAATGGCCGAGGTCAAGAGCTCAAGCATTGAACCAGATGCAAGGCAGGTCAGAAGGTCTGCGGGTTGACCGAGTGCACGCAGAACAAAGTATGGAAGTGCATAGAGGCAGCCAAGCTGGACCAAGGTAACCAGCAGAACAACGCACATCTCTGGGATGTTTTTTGCAGCAGTCTTAAAGCCGTTTGAGAACTCATCTACCTGCGTGTTAATGATGCCATGCCAGTGGTCATACTGCTTTACGATACGAAGACGTGAAAGCAGCCTTAAGCCCCAGTTGCCCACGGTCTTAACCATTTTAGGAAGCAGGCAAATGGCCAAGATAACTGCAACCATCACTATCTTTGCGCCAAACAAGATAACGCCAATGACGGTAACGTCACCAAATTGCTCGTAGAAGTAATTTGCTCTAAAAATAAGCATGAGAGCTGCAAAGATACCCTCACCCGCCTCGTACATAACAAAGCGGGTGAACTGCAGAGCTCCAGCCTGGCCTACAGAAATTCCTGCGCGAGTCAGACGATAAATCTGAGCAGGAGCAGCACCAGCACCGTTTGGCGTGAGGTTCATGAAGAAGATGCCCGACGCCTCAACGCTCATCAGGTCTCGCACGCCAACAGGACTCTCGGGGTCTGTAATGACTGAAATTACATACGCGAGAATACCCAGGAAATAGTAAACAAAGTAACAAAGAGCGCCAGCAATGAGCCAACCTGTATCTACGTCTGCTAGAGCAACAACAAACTCATCAAACTGACCAGAGAAAACGATATAGAGTGCGTAAAGTATTACAACCGCAAAGAGGAAGAGAATGCTCTTTCTAACTTGGCCAAAGCTCTCTTTTGCCTCTTCTACCTGCTCAGATGAAGAAGTTGGAGCAACACTAATCTTAGGCTTTTTGGTTGAAACACCCTTAACGGTTGTAGATCCAATCTTCACCGTTACCTTCGGTGTAGATGAGGGGTGCTTAGTTTCAGACGCGCCATCTGGGCGATCCATGGGCACCTCCTTGGACTCTGGATCACAATACGTGTACAGAAACACACTCTACGCAGGTAAACGATGCAACCTCAAAGGGTTTCTCGCCAACTACCTGCTTTTCATTTTACATGAACTGCTCAAGTATACTCTTGTCGGCTTCAATAATGCCACCGCCACAAACTTCCTGGCCATCGTACAAAACTGCCGATTGACCTGCTGCAACAGTTTTTACCGGCTGATCAAATTCAATAAATCCACATTGATTGTCTGTGAGCGTAAACGTTACGGGAACCAGCGTGCCTGTGTGACGAGTTCTGACCACATACCTACCGTTAGCTGTAGGTTCTCCAGAAATCCAGTGCATGTCCGAGAGCTCCATGCGACGAGTCCAGAGCGCAGGACAGTTGAGGTCAGAGGTTACATACACCACATTCTTAAGCGTGTCGGTTGCTACTACATAGCGAGCAGGGCCTCCACCGATGTTCAGGCCTTTTCTTTGGCCAACAGTGAAGAGGAATGCTCCGTCATGGGTGCCAAGAACCTTGCCTGTCTCCCACTCAACGACATCGCCCTGCTTTTTCTGAAAAGTGTCCAACAAAAACGTGCGCAAGCCAACGGGGCCAATAAAACAAATGCCGTCGGAGTCTGGCTTAGTTTCTATGCCCAGACCTCGCTCTGCACACAGAGCCCTAACCTCTGCCTTGGTGGCAATGTGTCCAATAGGAAAAAGCGTGCGTTCAAACAAATGACCTGGTACACGCCACAGGAAATACGTCTGATCCTTGTGAGCATCTGCGGCACGCAAAAGTTTTTTGGTGCCCGGGACGTTCTGTGCATAGTGACCTGTTGCAACAAAATCAGCACCCTCTGCAAAAGCACGTTCTGCAAAGGTGCCAAACTTGACCGTCTGGTTGCACATAACGTCTGGATTAGGCGTACGGCCGTGCTTATAGGCATCAAGCAGGTAATCCACAACGGTAGCCTTATACTCGGCCTCACAGTCCCACACGTCCAAATCAATGCCCAGCGTTACGCAGACGCGCTCGGCATCAGCCAGGTCATCTGCCCAGGGACACTTAAAGCCTGGCAAGTCCTTTGACCAGTTACGCATATATATAGCCTTGACGTTATAGCCTGCCTCAAGAAGCAAGGCCGCGGACAGCGCCGAATCAACGCCGCCACTCATGCCAAGGTAAACTAATTCTCCCATGTCACTCCTACACGAGCAGACTCCTGCTTGACAGCCTCAGCGATTGCCCAAGCTGCGTACAAGATGTCGTCTTCTGTGGTAGTTCTTCCAAGCGTTAACCTGAGGCTTCCCGCAGCTACTTCTCGCGGTGCTCCAATTGCCTCAAGCACGTGAGATATTTGCATCTTTGATGCGGCGCAGGCAGAGCCCGTTCCCACCGACACACCTAGACGCTCAAGCAAAATAACCAGACGACGAGCTTCAAGTCCCGGGAAAGAAACGTGCAGCAAATTAGGAAGCCTCAGCTTGGCGTTCTTTGGCCCCGAGACAATCATCTGCGGAAACTCTGTGCAAAGCAGCTCCTGTAACTGATCTCTGAGGCGAGAAACCCGTTTTGCCTCGTCAGTGCGAGTCTCATCAGCAAGCGCCAAAGCACACGCAAAGCCAATGACTCCTGCGACGTTTTCCGTACCTGAACGAATACCGCCTTCTTGTCCGCCGCCGAGTACCAGCGGCCTTAAGCACACATCGTCGGAAGCCCATAAGAGACCCACCTGCTTTGGACCAGAAAGCTTTGCTGCAGAAAGCGTCAACATATCTACACCCAGCGACGACACGTTAACGCTCAAGTATGCTGCTGCCTGAGAGGCGTCTACGTGCAAATGCAGCGGACGAGTCTCCCCTGCTGCAAGCCTGCGTGAGCGCTCCTTGGCAAGTACCTGCGAAATCTCTCGGATAGGCTGAATGGTGCCTATCTCGCCGTTTGCAAGCTCAATGGAAACCAGCTCGGTCTCTGGCTTGAGCGCTTTTGCAACGCGCTCTGGATCCACACGACCGTCTGCTTCTACACGAAGTGTCTTGTGCGAGAAAATCCCTGCACACGCAAGGACGCTCTCATGTTCAATGGCGTCAACGATAACGTGCGCGTCTTCAGAGACCGTTGCAAACGCCAGGTTGTTGGCCTCTGTAGCACCTGCTGTGAGCACCACGTTTCCTGGACGAGCACCAATGGCATGTGCCAAGACAGCGCGGGCACGTTCTACCTCGTCACGAACCTGGCGAGACAGAGCATACGGTGCTGAAGGGTTGTAGAACTTCTCCGTGAAGTATGGAATCATTGCATCAACTACACGTGGATCCATAGGTGTAGCTGCGGCAAAGTCCAGGTACACGTTGCCTGTTGGATGTTCTGGTTTTGCAGAAGGCATGTGCATTACAAATCCTTTGGGTTTCTCGCGGTCTTGCGGGCTTACGGACGTGCGGCGTTGCGTACTTGCGGTGTACGTCTTGCGGACGTGCGGTCTTGCGGGTTTACGTGCGTGCGGCCTTGTGTGGACACACAAGCTACGACTTGTCAGCCGAGCCTGGCGGTGTAAAGGTCATGTTCTGGAAACGAGTAGATACAAAGCTGTCGTCGTAGTGAGTATCTACCCACATCTCAAACGCGTTTGTCGGAGAAATACCAGCGTCTCGCTGAGCTTTTCTCGCCAGACACGCCACCGTCATAGTGATGTCGGCGACAAGATACACCGTAAGCAGGGTAACAAAAATTGCTTGCCTTTTTGATGTTGGCTCACCTATCTTGTAGAGCGCGCGAGGCATAATAACCCGATACCAAATCAGACCCAAAATGCCCCAAAATCCCAAGAATCGCCAGGCCACCCACTGCGTAATGGCATCCGGAAGGTGGGCGTACGTCCACGATTCCGAGTGGAAAATCTCTTGCATTCCCCAACCGGTAAGTTGCTCCAGCGTGCCACCAACAACAACCGAGACCAAGAAAATAACAAGGTTATTGGCATGATGCTTGTGCAGCTGGTAACAAATAACAGTCAGAAACACGGCGCCGGTTCCGTAAAGCGGAGAGAATGGTCCCCAGATGAGGCCAACCCTGCTCTCGGTCAGGCCAGCGGTAATGAGCATCCAAATCTCTTCAATAAGAAGACCGGCCATGCAGCCCACTATGAAGAGGATGACCACCTGGTACCAGCCAAGATGCATCGTGTCCAAATACGCCGAGAGCTCAGTTTGCGTTGGTTTTGGCTTGGAGAACGGAGCGGCTGGTGCAGGTGACACGATGTCTGATGCGACACCGGCCGCGCCGTCAGGTGCGTCCGATGCAACGCCAGGAGCATCGCCTGCGAGCCCATCGATCTTCTCGCCAGACGAGAGCCAGCCCCAAAAATAGCGCACCACGCGAACAAAACCGCTTGCGACAAGATACGCAAGCGTCAAAAGAGCTATGAGCGACGCGACAATAAAGAACATACAACCTCATTCAAAAGTTCTTGTTCTATGATACGGCAAGCAGTCACACTTGGCAATCTACCTGCTCTTATTTACAAGTTTTGCAAGAAAAATCCACCACTTGAGCGCCACGGGATTCGTGACTTTTCTAAAAAAAGTTTGACGATTTTGAAATTTACACTTGCGCTCAGCCGTGAACTTGCGTATATTATTCCTCGCGTTCGCGGGCTTAGCGCAGTTGGTAGCGCGCAACCTTGCCAAGGTTGAGGTCGCGGGTTCGAACCCCGTAGCCCGCTCCATGATTTTTCGGCCGGATTCGTTTCGGCCTTTTTCATATGGCGAGATGGCCAAGTGGTAAGGCAGAGGCCTGCAAAGCCTTTATCCCCGGTTCGAATCCGGGTCTCGCCTCCAGTGAATTGACAACCCCAGCTTCGGCTGGGGTTTCTTTTTGTCGCGCGTAACCGAGCTAGTTTGGGGTTTAGATTGCGAGCCTATTTCGAGCCTGAAAAACGCGTCATGTCTGAGTAAAACAGCTCAGACAAGGTGAGAAAAACCGGCAAATAGCTCAGATATGGTGCGCTTTTCAGGCAAATCGTTCAGACTTGGCGAGAAAATCAGGCTCGATGAAAGCGCCCATGACACCACACTGGATCCAAAAGGTACGTCACGAAAGGCCTGCCTGAAAAGTGCAAAGAATCTGTATTTGCGGCACCGATTCTTTAACAAAATCAGGCAAATCTACAGATTCTTTAATGCTTTTAGGCAAAAGTTACAGATTCTTTGAAGAAATCAGGCGCGCACAAGCGTACGCCCAACTCCCGTCGTCCACCTGGCGAGAAACCCGTCCACTTCCAGCATTTGCGCACAAGAAACCCGGTATCCACACGAAGTAGATACCGGGTTGAAATCGACTTACGACCTGTACTCGCGCCCGCCCGTGCTCGCGCTCGCACAACCTAGCGCATCATCTTGACCAGGCGGACGACGGTGCCGTTACCGGAAGGTTTCTCCTGGATAGACACGGCATCCATAAGCAGGCGCATCAGCTTGACGCCGCGTCCACGCTCGGCAAACTGGCCGGTCTCGGGAGGTTCCTCCTCATCGGAGATGCTAAAGCCACTACCACAATCCGAGACGTCAATGACCACCCTGTCTGGATACGCAGAAACCGTGGTCAGCACGCCCTTCTCGCACGCGTGATCAACGGCGTTACCAATAGCCTCGCCAACTGCGAGTTCGATATCAAATTTTTGATCCGAGGTAAACGGAAGCGTCTTTAGCAGCGCAACTGCCCTCGAGCGAGCGTCGCACATTTTGTTGGGATCAACTCTAAACGTTGTCTGGAACGACGGATGCGTACCCGGCGCAAGCGGAGTCACGCGCGACTTTGCGGCACAGGTACTTATAGGCATGAAATCGATAAGACCCATGCGCACCAAGGCCTTAAACGCCGTCGGTTGCACGTTGGTCAAGCTCATAAGGCCGCCGAGCGTCTTCATACGTCGAACGGCGCACACGATAAAGCCCATGCCACAAGAATCGATGTACGAAACCTCCGACATGTTCAGCACAATTCTTCTGCAACCACTCTCAATGAGCTGCTCAATCTGAGCCTTCACGCGCGGGACTCCCCTCACGTCAAGGTCAGTATTGACTGAAACAACTGCTATGTTTGGCTGCGTATACATACGTTTCTTGTTCCCGTGCAGCAACAAGAATTTCAGATATCTACACTTTTTAGCGAGAAAATCGTCTCGTTGACGAGAAGACCGTCTAGTTGCTCTTCTCGCCAGAATTGGCACTGCCAAGCACACCAGAGTCGCCGCTGCCAAGCTCGTCAAAGCGTAGGGCCACCATAGCAACGTCGTCGTCAAGCCTTCGGCCGGTATAGCGATCAAGCGTGCTCAAGAACCTATTGAGCAGGCCATCAAAGCCACGAGGAACCTCGTTCATAATCATGTCGCGCAGTCCAGTCTCGCCAAAGAACGCGCCTTCAGGACTGCGAGCCTCTGTGGTTCCGTCAGTGTAAAGCAGCAGGATATCGCCCTCATGCAAGCGAACCGTGCCGTTTTTGTACTCCATGTCGTGGAACGCTCCAACAACGCCCGACTGAACGTCCATAAGCTCAGCCTCGCCCGATTGAGCGGACACCAAAATCGCAGGTGGATGACCAGCGGAACAGTAGGTCAGCGATGAAGTAACAAGATCTACAATGCCAACAAAGAGCGTTGCAAATGTTTCTACTCTCGAGAAGCCCAGCAGGAACTCATTCAGCGTTGCCACCATGCGAGCAGGAGTTCTTCCCTCCCACGCATAGGCAGAAAGTGCCGTTTTAACTGCGGATGAAATAGATGCTGCCTCAATACCCTTGCCAGAAACGTCACCCATAATGATGCACGCACGACGGCCTGGCAGCTTAATCATGCTGTAAAAATCGCCACCAACAAACGCGTCGGCGGTTGCGGACGAATAAATTCCCTCGGCAGAAATTCCTTCTACCTTCTGCAGGTCATTTTTCATGCCCGACTGCAGTGCCTGCGAGATATGCTTGTTTTGCTGACTTTCCTCGGCACCAACCGCCAATGAATGAACCAGAAGCATCACGCGGTCCAAGAAATCAAGCTCAATGTCGCTCAGGGGCTCAACGTTTTCTTCTCGCAAGAAAAGCCAGGTATGCTGCTCGCCAGCAAACTTGCCCAAGAAAAGCACAGCTCCCTTGCAGGGCAAACCTTGTGCAGCAAGCGCGCGACTCAGCTCAGATTCAAGCTCAACCTCTTTGACTGACGCCTCGCCCTCTCCTGTCTTGAGCCCCTCAACCGTCGATGGAAGCGCAATCTGGTTGCCGCCATCCTGTGCGCCACCGGCCTCTGCTGCAACCTGCGCGCCGTCCTGAGCGTCGCCAAACGCTTGCTCAGCGCCAAGCGCATGGAGCGTAATGTTACCTGTAACCTCACAGCAATCTACCGAGAAAACCTGTGCATTCAGATCGGTACCCACCGACCTCATAACCTGCTGTAATCGCTCGCCAGAGATCTTCTCGCCCTCTGCAGCGCTATGAAGCAATCCTTGGCGCACGCGAGCTAATGCCTCGCGAAGCGTGTCTCTACGCTGCGTTCTCATGGCCGACAACGCGCCTACAAGCTGCACCGAGAGGTAATTTGCAATGGAGTCCAGAAGTCTTGCGTCTTCAACCAAAAGCGCGCGCTTACGCTCCCAGCCCACCTCAATCAAGGCAACAATGTGGCCGCCAAACCACACGGGCACCACAAGAAAGCTGGTAAACGGAGGCAAATGACTTGCGTCAACGGTTATGACCTCACGTGTTTCCTCGTTGACAAGGTTACGTTTTTTAACTCTTCCCTGCTTGAGCGTGCTTGAGTTCAAAGGCATGGTGTGCAAGCGAAGTGCATGCTCTGAGTAAAACGTCAAACGCTCCAGAGAGCTGTTAAATGCAAAATAACGAGGAATCACACCGTACGAAGCGCTCTTCAGTGACTCCGTTGCACCATGAAGGTGATAGCCATCTTGCTCAGCAAGATAGATAAGCGCACCATCAGCCTCGACAGTCTCTGAGAGCTCTTCTAACACGCGTTCAATAAGCTGACCCATATCTTCCGAGTCAAGGGTGTCCAAGACAATCTGAAGCGCTCCTGAGAGCCTCTTATTGGCTCGGCGAAGGTCCAACACCATTCGTTCATCATCGTGCATAGGACTAGCCAAGTCACGAAGCTTAGATGCCGTCAAAACAATGGCCTGCGTAGGCGCGCCAACATAGTCTGCGCGCACACTTAATACCTGCGACGTACCGTCTTGCGCAGGAGCAGCTACCATGGACGTAGAGCCATCAATCGCAAACGGCAACGACTCTACAGAAAACGGCTTCTGCAAGTTTTCTTGGTTTGCCGGGGTAAACAAAAAGCGAACATCCAGGCCGGCAATAGTGCCGTCTTCCTTAGCAAATAAGCTTTCTGCCTCCTCATTGGCGAGAAGAACTGTGCCCTCCATATTAAAAACGATAACTGCATCGCTGGTCAGGCGCAGCAACTGAGACAGAGTTGCAGCAACGGTTCCGTCGACAACTCCCTCAACACGGCGAACGCTCAGCTTGTTATCTGCCACAGTCACTCCTTACCAGCGAGGAAAAACAAATCACATTGCCTAAGTATACGAAAAAGGCGGACCTCCGAAGAGATCCGCCGAAATTCCGTGGTGTCGGAGGCGGGACTTGAACCCGCACAACCGTTAGTAGGTCACTAGCACCTCAAGCTAGCGCGTCTGCCAATTCCGCCACTCCGACTTGCTTTGCAGCGAGGGATATACTAACACATCTTCAAGCAACTTTACTGAGAAAAATTAAAAACTTTTCTCAAAAGAACTTTGCGAGAAGATCGCCTTGTCCCTTGCTTACTTCTGCCAACCAACAATGGTTGCAGGTACGCTCTGGAAGAGTGATGGACCAAAGTTGGCAAGACCCTTCTTAACAACGTAGCAGTCTGGACCAGTGTAGACAGGAAGATAAGCGTAAGTCTGCATCATCTTCTTCTCTGCCTCATTCATGAGCTTCATGCGCTCATCAAAGTCCTTGGTAGAGACAACCTTTGCAAACATCTCATCGGTCTCTGCAGAGCCCTGCTGACCAAAGTTGGATCCGGACTCAGAACCATAGAGCTGACCACCGTTGTTGTAAGAAGTTGAGGAACCAACCCAACCAAAGAGGCAGACATCCCAAGAACCAGAGGTAAGAACATCAGAGAACTCAGAAGATGGGTGAGAATCAAGAGTAAGGTTAATACCAGCATCCTTGCACATCTTCTGGATTGCAGCGGCACGGTTCTTAACAGTAGTACCGTCACCAAACAGAGTGTAAGCAAAGGTTACCTGCTGGCCATCCTTCTCATAGTAATCGCCGTTAAGCTTGTAGCCTGCATCCTCAAGAGTCTTCTTTGCAGCAGCCTTGCGCTCGTCAACAGACTTGAGGTTCTTGAGATCGTCTGGGAGGTTGTTGTCATAGCCAGCTGCCCAGTAAGGCCAAAGCATGGAGCCTGGTGCGTCCTCTTTCCAGTTAACACCCTGGAAGACGATGGAAACGATAGTTGCAGGGTCAACGATCTGACAGAACGCCTTACGAACTGCAACATCCTGAAGAACGCCGCGAGTAGAGTTGATCTCGATAACAGCAATAGACATACCAAGACCACGACGAATCTGTGCCTTATCACCAAGACCGGTGAAGTTAGAGAGAAGCTCAGCGGAACCAGATACGGAAGAACCAGTAGTGTCAGTCTCTTCGTTCTTGAATGCGTTAATAGAAGCCTGGGTATCCATCTGCTTGTAGACAAGGGTATCAAGCTTAGGAGCGTCACCCCACCACTTTGGATTTGGCTTGAAGGTTACAGCAGAGTCATCGAAAGAATCAACGATGTAAGGGCCAGCGCCAAGCTCATTGTTTGGCTGATTGACGTAGCCATTGTTAAAGAAGTCTGGATCCTGAAGCTTTGGGTGCAGAGCATAGCTCAAGATGCTCTCGATTGGATAGACTGCTTCCTTCATGGTAATGACAGCGGTCTTAGCAGTATCGCCCTGCTCAACAGACTCATACTTGTTATAACCATCAGTCGAAGAAACCGCAAACTTTTTATTCTGACCACTCATAGTGATGAATGCGGTCTGAATTGCGGTCCAATCAATAGCGGTACCATCGTTGAAGGTAGCCTGATCAGTGAAGGTCAGGGTAGCAACCTGCTTGCCGTCCTTCTCCTCTACCTTAAAGTCCTTGATGTAATCCTTGTTTGGCTCAAACTTATCACCATCAGCATTGTTAAGGAACAGGTCACGAGGGTTGATAAGACCGTGAAGGATGTTCATGTAAGAGGTATTACCAGCAAGTTGGTAGTAATTCCACTGTGGACCAATCTCGTTGATTGGCTGAGTCAGAGTACCGCCATCCTTAACCTCATCGCGGGTCTTAGGATTGTTGTACGTCTTGCCCTTCTCTGGGATTGGGAGCTGATCCAGAGGAGTGTTTGCAGGGGAGCCGTCCTGTGGCTCAGTACCAGTGGTGGTGGAGTCGCCCTTAGGATTTGATGGAGCACAACCGGCAAGGCCAAGGCCTGCGGCGGTGATACCAGTCAGAGCAAAGAACGAACGACGGGAAAAACTGTCAGCCATATGATCACCCATTTCGTTAAAGGCCTACAGATATTCACTTAACTATACGAAATTGCCTGAAAATACTCCATAGCAGAAACATTCCCGTAACAACCTGGTTCACTATTTGTAACAAACAAAAACCCGCACCTAGTTTTAAGTGCGGGTTTTCAGAAAATTTATTGAATCTTTGTTACTCGTTAGAGATATGAGTAGCAGGAACCAGCTTACCGTCCTGATAAATCATACGCTCACGAGTACGCTCAATCTTTGGATCAGGAATTGGAATAGCCGAGAGAAGCGCCTTGGTGTAAGGGTCTTGTGGATTAGTGAAGACGTCTTCAGTCTCACCGTACTCAACAATCTTGCCCAGGTGCATAACAGCAACCGTGTCAGAAATATGACGAATAACAGCAAGATCGTGAGCAACAAAGAGATAAGAAATCTTCAACTGAACCTGAAGATCCTCAAGGAGGTTAATAATACCTGCCTGAATGGAAACGTCCAGAGATGCAATTGGCTCGTCCAAGAGAAGAATCTTTGGACTTGTTGCAAGAGCACGAGCAATAGCAATACGCTGACGCTGACCACCAGAGAACTGGGATGGGAAGCGGTCAACATAGTCTGGGTTGATACCAACCAGACGCATAAGCTCGCCAATACGAGTATTAATATCCTCTTTGTTCCAACCCTGCGCCTGAAGTGGCTCAGCCAAAACGTCATAGACAGGCATACGTGGGTCCAGAGAACTCATTGGATCCTGGAAGATAACCTGAAGATCTTTACGAAGCTCTCTACGCTGTGCAGCATTCTTAAGCTCAGCAACATCTTTGCCAAGGACCGTAATACGACCATCCTCAGGCTTCAGCAGATCCATAATCTGCATCAGAGTTGTTGATTTACCAGAACCAGACTCACCAACAAGCGCAAGGGTTTCTCCCTCATGGATCTCAAAGCTTGCACGGTCCACAGCAGTCATAGTGCCCTTGCTGCGCCTAATAAAGCCCTTACCCTGAACAGGGAAAGTCTTAGTAAGATTCTCAACCTTAAGTACAACAGGACGCTCGTTACGAGGAACATCAACCCACTTTGGAAGGATTGGCTCAAAGTCTGGATATACCTCAGCGTAAGTGAGCTTCTTCTCGCAAATCTCCTGAAGGTGGTGGCAAGATGCCAAGTGACCCTCAGCAGCATTTGCAGGAAGCAGCACTGGCTCTTTCTTGGAGCATTCCTCGGTAGCCATAGGACAACGTGGGTTAAAAGGACAACCAGTTGGAATGGCAGCAAGTGATGGTGGATTACCCTTAATAGGAACAAGCCTATGCTCTGCCTGAAGGTGAGGTTTTGGAACAGCGCCCAGAAGACCCATGGTATAAGGGTGACGAGGCTCAGCAAAAAGTGTATCAACACTTGCGCGCTCTACGCCACGGCCTGCATACATAACCATAATGTCATCAGCGGTACCTGCAACAACACCAAGGTCGTGAGTAATCAGAACAACTGCCGCGCCAGTCTCTTTCTGTGCAACCTTCAAGACGTCAAGAATCTGAGCCTGAATAGTTACATCAAGAGCGGTGGTTGGCTCGTCTGCGATGATGATGTCAGGGTTGTTTGCAATAGCAATTGCAATAACAACACGCTGACGCATACCACCAGAGAACTCATGTGGGAAAGAATCCAGACGATTCTCTGGATCAGTAATACCAACAATGGAGAGAAGCTCAATACAACGCTTACGAACGTCTGCCTTGCTCATGTGAGGATTATGGGTAAGCAGAGCCTCTGCAAGCTGATCTCCAATAGAGAACATTGGAGTCAAAGCAGACAGTGGATCCTGGAATATCATAGAAATCTTAGTGCCACGAAGCTCTGACATCTCTTCATCGGTCTTGCCAATGAGCTCCTCATTACCAAGCTTAATAGAGCCAGTAACGTGAGCATTGTCATCAAGAAGACCAATAAGAGACAGGGCGGTTACTGACTTACCAGAACCAGACTCGCCTACGATACCAAGGGTACGGCCGCCCCAAAGGTCAAAGTTAACACCGCGAACTGCATCTACACGACCAGCCTCAGTATTAAAGGATACCTTGAGATCACGAACGGAAAGAACTGGATCTCCTGTTGGGGCACCCTTTGGACCGTTTGATTCAAGCAGCTCGTAGCGAAGGACATCGTCCATCTCTACACTTCCCTGCTTTGTTGAAGTAGTAGTAGTGTCAGACATTATGCACGCTCCGTAGTTTCTTCAGAAACGATGCTACCCTCAAGATCACCGAGCTGAGCGTCATCCTTGGAAGAATCCTCTTCCTGATCTTTAACGCTACCAGCAGCGCGTGAATAAGGGTCAAAGGCATCGCGAAGGCCGTCGCCGATGAGCTGCAGGCCAACACAAACAACAATCAGAAATGCCGATGGAATCAGAATCATCCATGGAGTAGTAAGCATTGCAGAAGAACCAGCACTTAAGAGATAACCAAGAGAGGTATCTGGTGCCTTGATACCAAGACCCAAGAAGCTGAATGCGGTCTCAGAGTTAATGCCACCAATAACAGCCAAGACCAAATCAATAATAAGAATTGAGCCAAGGTTTGGAATAAGGTGACGAACAATGATGGTAAATGGTGGAACGCCCATGTACTTAGCGGCCTTGACGTAATCTCTCTCACGCAAAGACAGAGCCATGGTACGGATAGTACGTGCGCGACCAATCCAACCAAAAGCAGTTAGACCAAAGATAAGCATGAGCCAACCAGACTCACCGCCTGATGCGCGAACAATCATAGCAACCAGCAAGAAGCTAGGGATGACCATGAGCATATCAAGAAGCCACATACCAATCTTCTCTGGAATGCCGCGGACATAAGCAATGGCAGTACCAATAATTGCAGAAATGATAGTAGTCAAGATTGCATAGCTGATACCAATGGTCAAAGAACGACCAAGACCGTGGACAACACAGGCATACAGGTCAATACCAGCACCATCAGTACCAAACCAATGCTTTGCATTAGGAGCCATGTTAATTGCAGTAAAGTCAGCATCTGTGTAATTAAATGGGGTGGCATATGGTCCAAAAACTGCAATAAGAACCATAATTCCAAGAATAATCAAACCGATTACTGCAGAACGCTGGCGGAAGAAACGCCTTGTAATCAAGCCAGCATAGCTAATTCTTTTAACTTCTTTGTTGTCAGACTTAGCATCTGCCTGAAGCTCACGTTCAGCATTAGTAAGACCTGCATCAATGGAGACGTTTTTCTCGTCTTTATTCTGAAGTTCTTCTTTAGACATGTCCGCCTCCTTAGCTCATCTTAATTCGTGGATCAAGAGCAGCAGCAAAGAGGTCAGCCAGAAGAGCGCCAATAAGAGTCATTGCGCCAGAGAAAGCTGCAACTGCAACTGCACCGTGAATATTGTTGTTGTTAATACAGTTAATGAAGTACTCACCAAGACCGTGAATTGCAAAGACCTTCTCGGTCATAACAGCACCTGTGAAGATACCTGCAAGAGAGAAAGCAACTGAAACAGCGGTTGGAATCAAAGAAACACGAAGAGCGTGCTTACGAATTGCCTTCTTGCGAGTGAGACCCTTGGCGCGAGCAGTACGAACATAATCTGCGTGCATCTCGTCAAGTAGGTAGGTACGCTGAGAGAGGTGGTAACCAACGGAGCTTACGATAGTAAGAACAATGGTTGGAAGAATAATGTGCTGTAGGAAGTCAATAAGCCAAGTGAAGAAGTTTCCGGTATCTCCACTAGAAAGATCGGTAACGTAGAAAATACGAGAACCAGCACGTGCGTTAATCTCGATTGCTGCAAAAACAATCAAGATTGCCATAACAACAGTTGGGATAACAAGCAGAACCGAAGCAACACCACTTAAGAAGCGGTCCTGCCACTGATACTGGCGCTGGGCAGTATAAACGCCCAGGCTAACACCAATAACAACTGACAAAATAGTTGCTGGAGTCATAAGCAGAATAGAAGACATGAACCTAGAGCTCATCTCACGGTTAACATTATCGCCTGTTGGGGTCATACCAAGGTCAAACTTAGTAAGCAGATTGGTAATCCAGACCTGATAACGCTCGATAACCGGGGTCTTATCATTCAGATTAGTCCTATACAGGTTTTCCTCAATAGACTCCTGTGGAGGACGTGGAGTACGCTGCTCAAAGTTGGAGCGTGGGTTCATAAACGATGATGCGAGGAAGAATGTGAGCGAAGTTGCAACAAAAATCATCACAATGTAGCTCAAAATCCTCTTTGTAACGTACCAAACAAACCGTGCCATTGACTCTCCTCACCGCCTTGCGCTTATTCACCTGATAAGCGAGGTTTTCTCGGTATGGCAACCTAGCATTCCTACAACAAACATGCCGTGAATACACAGCAAAGTGCAATTTTACCATGGATAAGCTGCTTAACCCAAAAAATATCTCTTAGATATCCAAGATTATGCATACCAATCCCAGTAAAACGTATCCACATATAATGACTGTTTGAGTCCAGCGCTCTGGTCACAATCAAATTTGTTTACATATGAGAAACGTTATTGAAAATTCTGTTAAGAAGTAAAAGAAAACTACTATCTGTCGTGTCCAACCATTTTGCCGTTATTCTCAACAGCAAATTTTCCCGTGTTCCCAGCAGGCTACGAATAAAAAATGCCGAAAAACTCGGGTTTCTCGGCAGGTAATTCAAATATGCAAGCGACTGCTTAGCCAATAGCGCCAACAGGGAACGTCAAAGCCATAACAATAGCGCAAACCAGGAAAATGGTTGTAGTGATGACGGTAAGGCGATCAAGGTTCTTCTCCATAATGCCTGAACCAGCGCTTGCGTTATACATAGATGCAGCAATCATGTCAGAAACGCCGGTGCCCTTTCCGGAGTGTGCCAAAACAAGCAGCACCGTCAAAATGCCAGAAAGTACAAACAGCACTAAAAGAATTGTATTCAGAACGCCCACGAGGTTCCCCCTCTTGCTGGCGAGAAGATCCAGCCCTAGTTATTTTCACGTACAACAGAAAAGAATAGCACACGCCACTCCCCTTTGGGAATGACGTGTGCCAAGTTGCAAAACAAACAAGAACTTAACAAATGAGCCAAGCGCCTCACCGGCGGTAAGGAACTTTGTCAGAGTTTAGTTCATTGCGCTCTTTACCATTGCAACGAAGGAATCAGCCTTGAGCGATGCGCCGCCAACAAGTGCGCCGTCAACGTCCTCTTTCTCGAGGAAGCCGCCAACGTTCTCTGGCTTTGCAGAGCCACCGTAAAGAATACGGATACCGTCTGCAATTTCTGCGCCAAAGATCTCTACCAGGGTCTTACGGATTGCACCACAAACTTCCTGAGCGTCATCAGCAGTTGCAGTCATACCAGTACCAATTGCCCAGATTGGCTCATAAGCAATAACGTACTTGGAAGGATCTGTAATCTCTAGACCCTTGGTATCTTCCTTAATCTGGTCAACAACAAACTGAACATGAGTACCAGCGTTGCGGACCTCAAGTGACTCACCGCAGCAAGAAATAGGAACGATGTCATGAGCCATCAGTGCCTTTGCCTTGCGGTTAATGTCCTCGTCGGTCTCGCCAAAGTAGCCACGACGCTCGGAGTGACCAATGATGCAGTAAGTTGCACCAACAGAGGTCAGCATTGCTGGAGAGGTCTCACCAGTAAAGGCACCAGACTCCTCCCAGTACACATTCTGTGCAGAAAGAGCAACAGAAGAGTTGGCCTGAGAAAGAACCTCAGAGACACCCTTAAGGTCTACAAGAGGTGGAGCAATAACAACATCAACGTTTCCGGTACCGGAAGCAAGCTGATCAACAATTCCCTGAGCAAGCTCAACGCCCTCAGCGAAAGTCTCATTCATCTTCCAGTTACCTGCGATCATACGATTACGCATCGAGAAGCGCCTCCACTCCTGGAAGTGCCTTACCCTCAACGAGCTCCATGGAAGCACCGCCGCCAGTGGAAATCCAGCTCATCTTGTCAGCAAGGTGGAACTTGTTAACTGCTGCAACGGAATCGCCGCCGCCGATAATGGAAGTGCAATCAGCATCTGCAACAGCACGAGCAACAGCCTCGGTGCCCTTTGCAAACTGATCAAACTCAAAGACGCCCATAGGACCATTCCAGAAGACGGTCTTTGCGCCCTTGATAGCCTCAGAGTAAAGCTCAACGGTCTTAGGACCAATGTCCATACCCATGCGGTCTGCAGGAATCTGATCGGAAGGAACTACCTCACCAACAGCGTCCTCACCAAAGTGATCGGTAACAACGTTGTCAACAGGAAGCAGAATCTTAACGCCCTTCTCCTCAGCCTTCTTGAGCATCTCGCCTGCGCGCTCAATCCAGTCTGGCTCCTGAAGAGAAGTACCAACGGTATAACCCTTAGCCAGGAAGAAGGTGTATGCCATACCGCCGCCGATGATAAGGGTATCAGCGGAGTCGATAAGGTGATCAAGAACACCAATCTTAGAAGAAACTTTGGAGCCACCGACGATAGCTACAAGTGGGCGCTCTGGGTTAGAGAAGATAGAGGTAAGAGTGTCAACCTCTTTCTCAAGCAGGAAGCCAGCATATGCAGGAAGATAAGCTGCTGGTCCAACAACAGAACCCTGTGCACGGTGAGCAGTACCAAAGGCATCAAGAACAAAGATGTCACCATAAGATGCAAGGGTCTTTGCAATCTCTGGATCGTTCTTCTTCTCACGCTTGTCAAAACGGACGTTCTCAAGAACAAGAACCTCGCCGTCCTTGAGTGCGTCTACAGCCTCACGGGCCTTCTCGCCATAGGTGTCCTCAACAAACTTAACCTCGTGGCCAAGAAGCTCAGCAAGCTTCTCTGCAGCTGGGCGCAGGGAAAGCTCTGGCTGGAAGCCGGTGCCATCTGGACGGCCAAGGTGGCTCATCAGGATGACCTTTGCGTTGTGGTCGAGAAGATACTGGATGGTTGGAAGTGCAGCGCGAACGCGGGTGTCGTCAGTAACAACGCCGTCCTTCAGAGGCACGTTGAAGTCAACGCGCATAAGAACGCGCTTACCATCAACATCTGCATCGCGGACAGTCTTCTTTGTAAAAGCCATGTCACTCCTTTGAATACGTTTCCAACAAAAGAAGGCGCGATCGCGGCAGATGCTGCGACCGCGCCTAAGGCGTCTATGTAACTAGAACTTAAGCAACGAACTTCTCGAAGTACTTGATGGTACGGACCATCTGAGAAGTGTAGGAGTTCTCGTTGTCATACCAAGAGGTGACCTGAACAAGAGTGGTGCCATCGCCAAGGTCAGAGCACATGGTCTGAGTTGCGTCGAAGATGGAACCGTGGGTCTCACCGACGATGTCGCGGGAAACAATGTCATCCTCGTTGTAACCAAAGGTCTCTGGAATGGTCTCTGCGTAAGCCTTCATTGCAGCGTTGACCTCGTCAACGGTGACCTTCTTGTCAACAACAGCATAGAGGTTGGTGAGGGAGCCAGTTGGCGTAGGAACGCGCTGAGCAGCACCAATAAGCTTGCCGTTGAGCTCAGGAAGAACAAGGCCGATAGCCTTAGCAGCACCAGTGGAGTTAGGAACGATGTTCTCTGCACCAGCACGGGAACGACGGAAGTTACCCTTGCGCTGTGGGCCGTCGAGGATCATCTGGTCACCAGTGTATGCGTGAATGGTGGTCATGATACCGGACTTGATAGTTGCGAAGTCGTTGAGGCCCTTTGCCATAGGAGCAAGGCAGTTGGTGGTGCAGGAAGCTGCGGAGATGATGTTGTCATCTGCAGTGAGGGTCTCATGGTTAACGTTGAAGACGATGGTTGGGAGGTCGTTGCCTGCAGGAGCAGAAATGACAACCTTCTTAGCACCAGCGTTGATGTGAGCCTGTGCCTTGTCCTTAGAAGTGTAGAAACCGGTGCACTCAAGAACAACGTCAACGTTGAGATCGCCCCAAGGCAGGTTGTTAGCGTCTGCCTCCTTGTAAATAACAATCTCGTGACCGTCAACGATGATGGAGTGGTCAGTTGCCTCTACCTTGTGATCGCGGGAATAGTTGCCCTGAGTAGAGTCATACTTCAGAAGATATGCAAGCATCTCTGGAGAAGTAAGGTCGTTGATTGCAACAATCTCAGAACCCTCGTGACCAAACATCTGCCTAAATGCAAGGCGACCAATGCGGCCAAAACCGTTAATAGCAACCTTTACTGCCATACGTAATGCTCCTTTCGGTGACCCAGAGCCATTCTCCGGATTCATTAACATTAAAACCGTACACCGTGTATTTTACCGCACTCGCCGATAACTTATGCATCTTTTTCTAAATCCTGAACGATTTTTTCCAAACGCAGCAATCGGTGATACATAGCGGACTTGGATACGGGTGGTACAAACGACTCCCCTAGTGCAGATAATGACAGCTCAGGGTTATCTTTTCGTGCAAGACAAAAATCTCTGACCGCTGGCGGCAGAGCTCTGAGTCCAATGAGTTTCTCGGCCTTTTCTATAAGCGCTAACTGGTCTGCCGCTGCATTTGAAGACCGCGTTTGATTTGCCATCTCTGCGTTGACAACTCGGTTGACGTTGTTGCGATAATGCTTTTGCACACGCGTAAACGCAATAGCGCGCGCCATAGTGGGCGCACCAATCTCTCGCAAAAACTTGATGATGTCATCAGAGCTCTTAAGGTAGACAGCATAAATTTCTCTGGTTCGCATGAGCGCATTGGTATGGCGGTTACGATGATTAAGACGCGCCTTTACACCAATGGATCCCATAAGTTTTACCAGCTCAGTGGCAAATCTTTCTCCCGAGACAGCAATCTCTAAGTGAAAATCTTTTAAGGGATCGGCCAAAAATCCGCCCGCCATAAACGCTCCGCGCAAAAAAGCTCGCTGCGCCTGCTTGGTGCGGATAACGCTTTTAGGAATGCCACTTACCAGGCCTTCTCCCGGTATATAAATGCCAAGAGCGGAAAGTGCTTCTGCAAGTGAATCCTGATTAGAAATCTCAAGCAAATAGTTGCGTTTTTTATGCATGATAGAGCGACGGTACTCAACGGAAGTACCCAGATCAAACAGACGGCGAGAAGAACTAATAACTGTTCGGGCTACCGTGCCTGTCTCGGTAACAATGCGAACGGCAAATTTACCAGGACCGTGCATCGACAACGTTCCAGAAACACGAATAAGCGCAGAAAGCTGGGCTAATTCACAGTCTGTCTGAATTTCTGGTACGCTGACCAGCTCATTTTTAACCAAGGCAGTATAGGACATGACAGACTAACTTCTACTCAGCCTGCTGAGACTTTTTCTGAGCCGCATCAAGATCGCGATGGAACAGCGTTACACGATAGCCCTGGCTGGTAAGATGCTCTGCCGTAGCACGTGCGATTGCAACGCTTCTATGTTGGCCACCCGTGCAACCTACCGCAATAGAGAGCAAGCTTTTGCCTTCCTGCACATAGCCAGGCATTACTACATCAAGCAGCTCAAACCAAGACTTAAGGAATTTCTTAGTAGTGCCATGCTGAAGGACAAACTGAGCTACTGGCTCATCAAGACCTGTAAGTGGTCTGAGCTCTGGATCATAGTAAGGATTAGGCAGGAATCGCACGTCAATCATAAGGTCAGCCTCAACGGGCAAACCATTTTTGAAGCCAAAGGAAAACACGCTAACATCCATAAGCTGCTGTTCGGCAAGCTCTGAAAATGCGCGACGAAGACGACTCTTGAGCGTATTAGTACGCATAGACGAGGTATCTAGGACCACATCTGCCAGCGCTTTTATGTCTTGAAGCTGTGCGCGCTCCCTAGAAATTGCAGATAAGAGATTTTCTCCCTCCTGCGCTAAAGGATGACGACGGCGATTCTCGCTATAGCGACGCATAAGCACTTCGTCTGAGGAGTCTAGATAAACAATCTTGTACGTGAGCTCGTGATCTGCAAGAGACTTCAGAGCTTCAGAGATGTCATCAAAAAGACCTTGCGAGCGCAAATCGCAGGTAACAGCCAAGTGGCGACCAACACCCGTATTAATGCCCACAAGGTTAGAAAGTTGCAAAATAAGAGCTGGTGGCAGGTTATCAATACAGAAATAACCCATGTCCTCAAACACATGAAGCGCCTGCGTACGACCCGATCCAGACATACCCGTAATAATGACAATGTCGGGAATAACTGAAGGTGTAGGATCGTTTTTCTTCACAGGCGCTCCTTAAATACGTGACGAGAAAACCTTACCGCTCCAAGCGTTAATCCTCAAGTGCTGCAGCAAACCAAGAGGTAATTGAAGTTGGATGTGTAATGGCTGTACCTGAAACAACTGCCCAAGCGCCTGCATCCAGAGCATCTTTTGCGTCTTGTGGTGTGTGGACGTGACCCTCGCAAATAATGGCAATACCTGGGAATTCAGTGGTTGCCTGCTTGAGAAGGGCAATATCAGGACCATCGTCAAGCGTTGTATCAATAGCAGCCTTGTTGTGAGAGAGCGTAGTTGAAACGAGGTCACAACCAGCGGCAACAGCGCGACGGATGTCATCCATAGTCATGCAGTCAGCCATAATCAGCACGTCAGACTCTGCGCGCAGAGCTGCAACGGTCTCTTCAAAGGTTCTACCATCTGGCCTTGGACGGTCTGTTGCATCCAGGGCAACAACATCTGCGCCAGCGTGAATACAAGCACGCGCATGACGAAGCGTAGGAGTAATGTAGACGCCTTCGTGACCCTCTTTCCAGAGGCCAATAACAGGAATTTCAACCCTACCCTTAATGGCAGAGATATCAGACAAGCCCTGGCACCTAATAGCTGCAGCGCCGCCAAGCTCACAGGCGCGCGCAATCTGAGCCATGGTCTCTGGATGCCTCATAGGCTCACCAGGATACGCCTGGACGCTGACAATGAGCTTTCCTTTAAGTGACTCAACAAGCTCTGAATATGCCACGGTATTCTCCTCACAAGAATGTACGTACGTTAAAGATGCGTGTCTTTGCGGCGTGTCTGGTCAGCAAATAATTTACCTGCTGACCTTCTTTTTCCTAAAGACGTGTCTCTAAATAGCCAGGTAGAACAAGGTTTTCTGCAGCTCCAATAAGAGGAGCTTCTCCACCAAGCGTGCCCTTCACAAGAGGCGTTGCCTGAACGGGAGGCATTGCCTGCAGCTTAAATGCAGCTTCAAGTGCCTCGTGCCAGTACTTGCCGCACTCTGCAACGGAGCCAGACAGAATGATGACAGAAGGGTCAAGCATGTTGCACATGCTGCCCAAGACCTCACCAAGCGCGCGGCCTGAGCGCTCCTCTGCAGCCTGCGCGATCTTCTCGCCAGCAAGAGCCCTGCGATCAATCTCAGCACCATCAAGAGCAGAACCGTCTTCAAGCGTGTCGGAGCCGCCAAGGCGGACGTACTCGCGAATAATGCCAGGACCTGCAGAAACAGGCTCAAGGTGAGAAGTTCCACCACAGGGGCAATCAACGCCTGCAGCTGCTGGAGTTGCAACGTGACCAATGTGACCAGCCTCGTCGTGAGCACCCAGCATCAAGATGCCGTGGTTCACAAAGGCGCCACCAATGCCCGTGCCGACTGCTACGGTAAGAACGCTATCTTTGCCGTGACCAGCACCGTGGCGAGCCTCGCCCAGAGCGTGAGCATGAACGTCATTAAGAACGCTGCACGGAAGGCCAAACTCACTGGTAACTGCAGAGCCAAGAGCAGTTCCGCCCCAGCCTGGCATAAGCTCGTTTGCGTAGGTGATGTCTCCGGTGCGAGGGTCTACAACGCCAGCAGAAGAAATGCCCACGCCAGAGATAGTAAGACCTAGCTCCTCTGCGCGAGAAAGGGCCTCTCTAATTGCCTGCAGAACGGTAGCAAGAACTTGCTTGCCACCCTCTTTTGCGTTAGTAGGAACCTTCTTTACGGACCGAACGTTTGGAGCGTCAGTGCCGTTAAGAGTGACTATGCCGCAGGCGATTTTTGTGCCGCCAATATCAACGGCACAAACATGTGTGGGAGAAACAAACTTAGAGTCCATGGTGTCCCCTCTTGTTTAGAGAAGGCCGTTTGCAATAAGAACCTGCTTGATTGCCTCACGGTTCTGGCCATCAAGTGGCTTAACAGGACGAGGCATCTGATCAGAATCAAAGATTCCCATGAGGTTAAGTGCACACTTGAATGCACCAACGCCAGCGCCATAGCCTTGAACGCCTGAAGTGACATCAAAGATGTGGGAAATCTCGTTGAGTCGATCCTGCTCACGCTTGACCTCTGCCCAGTTACCTTCCTGAGCTGCCTTCCACATGCGGACGTAGCCCTCTGGCTCAACATTTGCAAGACCAGGAACAGAACCGTCTGCACCAGAAAGAAGAGCGCCGTCAACAACAATCTCGTGACCAGTCAGAAGAGTGAGAGGATGACCGTTCTTCTCGTTCTCCTGAACAAGATACCTGAAGGAAACGTCATCGCCAGAAGAATCCTTAACGCCTGCAAGAACGCCCTCTGCGCCCAGACGAGCAAGCATCTTCCAAGGAAGCTTAGTGTGAACGCAGACAGGAATATCGTACGCAAACAGAGGTGCGTCCAGCTCCTGGTGGAGGATGCGGAAGTGCTCCTCAATATCAGCTGGACCACCAAGTGCGTAGAAAGGAGCGGTTGCTACAAGAGCATCTGCACCCAGTGCGAGGGCACGGCGACCGTGCTCCAGGACGCGCTCGGTCTCGGTATCAATGATGCCCACAAGGACCGGAACGCGGTGGTCAACAATGCGGACAGCCTCGCGAACAATCTGATCACGACGCTCATCAGTTGCAAAAACAACCTCGCCAGAAGAGCCAAGGAAGAAGAGACCGTCTACGCCAGCCTCAATGAGACGGTTAATGGAGCGCTCAAACGACACAACATCAAGCTGATGGTCTGGGGTATCTGGGGTTACAACTGGTGGAACAACACCGCTAAATGGTACGTTACTGGACATGCTTTATCCTTTCACACGTTGGAAAATCCAACTGGTTTCATACAACAATGTACTGAAGTAGCCGACCAAAGCATTGATCAAAAGCAACTTCAAAGAACCTACGTAATTATAGTCCGCTTAGTTATGACAAAGTTCTGATATAACCTCGCAGAGATAGTTGATTTGCTCGTTCTCAAACTGATTGATGCGCTCGTGTCCAAACTTGGAATACACGCGCATCTCTTTCTGCTCCGGCAGGCGATTGTACAGCGCAAACGTTCCCTCAGTTGGCGCGCTCTGGTCCAGCAGGGCCGTGCCAATAAGCGCAGGTACACGCACAAGCTCGGCCGCGCACGCACTGTCGAGAAGACCGATCGCGTCGATAGCTGCATCTGAGTGCGGGGTGTCTCCGCACCCGACAACCGTGCGCAGGGTTGTTGCGTTGTCGGCAAAGAGCGGATTCAGCGCCATGGTAGCGCTCACTTCCTTGGGCAGAAGCGCAGCCGCAAACAAAGCCTGCGAGCCCCCTAGACCTTCTCCCCAGGTGACGGTTGTGCGTCCCAGGAAGCGTGAGGCAACCGAGGCAGCTACCAGCGCGTCATCGATGAGCTGCTTGAGCGTGGAGGATGCAGCGTCATCTGGGTTGATGAGCGCGCGGGCAAGCTCCTCTGCCGTCAACGCTCCCCTCCAAGCGTCTTTGAGTGACGCTTGGCACGGGCGAGCCTCTAGGGCTACAACGGGCATGCCAAGCGCCGAGAAACGCAATAGGTGCAGCCAGCTACGCACTCCCCGACCAAGATCGGAGAAGAGCACCACCGCGGGCAGCTTTGCCGATGCGGGCAGCTCTGCTGGAGCTAGCGGTTCTGCCACCGACACACCTGCTGGAAGAATGACGCGAGCGCGCAGCTGCGTCTGGTCAGTTGAGGTGAATGTGATGCGCTTAAACGTTGCCACCTGGGTAGCAGACGGAAGCTCAACCACACTTTTTACCTGCGCATTTTGTGCAAACGTTACCGACGTCTCCCAAAATGATTCAAAGTTTGATGGTCTAAGCCACGCACCGCGATAAGAACGGGCATCTTCAAGCCTTTGTGTTAAGCCTCTCATGCTTTCACCTCGCCTTCTGCTTGAGCAGGAAATGACGAGTCCAACTCTTCAAGAGCTTGCTCTCCCTTGTCTGAGCAGAAGAAATCAATGATCTTATCGTCAAAATCGCCAATCTCTTCATGCGCATATCCGGGATAAAGAAGATGTCTCTTTGGGCAGGTCAAGGCATTGTAAGCCGCAAACTGAGCCTCGGGAGGAACTACCGGATCATCAAGTCCGGTGCCAAAAAGCACAGGACAGGTAACCAGGCGTGCAAAATTAGCTGAATCAATATAGGCAAGCTTTGCAAAAACCTCATCAACGCGAGAACCATCTGCGTCAAACCAGCGGGAATAATAACGGATGCCCTCGTAGGCAACCTCGTCAGCATTAAGCTCCCATACGCACCTAAAATCGGTAAGGAAGGGATAAAGAATTGCTGCTCTATTGATAAGGTCTGGATTAAGTGCACAGGTAGCAAGACCAATGCCGCCACCCTGCGATGCGCCGTTCACAAAAATGCGGTCTGTATCAATGCCTTCAAGCTGGCAAACAATTCTGCAGAGCAAGCGAATGTTCTGATACAGATGAACAAAGTAAAGGTCCTCTACAGGTCCATCTAGTCCAAGTACCAAGTGACCAGAGACAGTAGTGCTCTTGTACGAGCTTCCGTCCAAGCTGTGGCCACCTTGTCCAGGATTATCAAGTGCAATCAGCGAGCAGCCCAAGCCCAAAAATGAGCTCTGCTCAAACCAACTGCGAGAAGCCCCTGGATAACCGTGGAACTGTAGAACAAGCGGAGTTTGTACGCCTGAAGCAGTCTGTGGGCGCAGATACTTTGCGTAAACTTCCGCGCCATCAATTCCCACAAACGTCAAATCAAAAAAATGAGCTGAAGCAGTTGACGTGACCTCTGTTGAAGGAACAATCTGCCAGCTTAGAGGGGCGTTATCTGCTTCCTCCATACGTGCCTTCCAAAACGCCTCAAAATCTGAAGGATAGGGCGTCAAAGCATGAGCTGCCTTCAATTCTGCAAACTCAAGCGTTTCTTGGTGCATTGATCCACCTAACAAGCTAAAAGAGCGCAGCCTAAGCTGCGCTCTAGTCAAACAAAAACGTAAGCGCTACTCACCCAGTTTAGGATGAAGCAAAGATGGTGCAGCACCCAAAAGCGTCTTAGTGTAAGGATCTGTTGGATGCTCAAAGACCTGCTTAGCAGGACCATCTTCCATGATCTGGCCGTGATTCATAACGATGATGCGGTCAGAAACATAGCGGACAGTTTGAATATCGTGCGAAATAAAAATCATCGAGAGACCCAGCTCAGACTTGAGGTCAGTGAGCAGGTTCAAGATCTGCGCGCGAACAGAAACGTCCAGTGCGGAAGTAGGCTCATCAGCAATGATTGCCGATGGGTTCAGAGAAAGCGCGCGTGCAATTGCAACACGCTGACGCTGACCACCAGAGAGCTGACCAGGAAGGGCGCGAAGTGCGGAATGTGGAAGTCCTACCAGACCGACAAGCTCATTAATACGGGCTTCTCGCTCCGCCTCTGTGCCTACCTTATGCACGAGCAGTGGATCCATGAGCTGGTCTTTAACAATCATACGAGGGTTAAGAGCAGTTGCTGGGTCCTGGAAGACAACAGAGACAACGCGGCCAATCTGCTTTCTAAGCTCTGGAGTACGCTTGGTAACATCCATTCCCTTGAAGTACACATGACCGGACGTCGGTGACTGAAGGCCACACATGACATTTGCAGTAGTGGACTTTCCGCAGCCAGACTCACCAACAATACCAATGGTCTCGCCAGGCATAAGCTTGAGAGAAACATTCTGTACTGCGTGAACCTTATTAGGCTTAAAGATTGAACCCGTACGTGTTTTAAACGTAACCGATATATCATCGAGGAAGATAATTGGCTGCTCTTCAGTTGTTGTAGCCATTTACCTCACCTCCTTTTGAGAACGCTCAAGGTAAGGCACAAGACCATGCTCCTTCAGATACTCATCAGGCAGCTCGGAGAAACGATGGTGCTTACCAGGAATCTCCTTGATAACAGGGTGAACCTCAAGACCCAGATCTGGGTGACTTGAACGAGGAGCAAACCTATCGCCTGTTGGGAAGTCTTCTGGAGAAGGAACAGAACCTGGTACCTGGTGAAGCCTAGTACCATCCTGTGCGCCTTCCTCAATGGAAAGAACAGAGCCGAGAAGACCGCGGGTGTACTCGTGAACAGGATTGGTCAGAAGCTCAGTAGTAGCTGCCTGCTCAATAACCTGACCTGCGTACATAACGGTAATCTCAGAAGCAACCTCTGCGACAAGTGCAAGGTCGTGGCTAACAAAGATCATTGCGAAGCCAAGACGACGCTGGAGGTCATTCAAGAGCTTGATGACCTGCTTCTGAACAGTAACGTCCAGAGCGGTTGTTGGCTCGTCGCAAATAACCAGTGAAGGATCGCGGGTTAATGCCATAGCAATCAGAACACGCTGACGCTGACCACCAGAAAGCTCATGTGGATAAGACTCAAGCGTACGCTTTGGATCCAGGCCTACAAGCTCTAGAAGCTCCTCTGCGGAACGAGTGCCTCCCCTGCTGGTAAGTTGCTTCATCTGAGAAGAGATAAGCATGGAAGGGTTCAGCGAAGACAAAGCATCCTGGTACACCATTGCAAGCTCGTGACCAAGCAGCTTGCGGTGCTCTTCTTTGGAGAGCTTCAGGAGGTCTTGGTCTTTGTAGAGAACCTGACCAGTAATGGTCTCTTTTGGATCAGTCAGACCCATGATGACCTTGGTGGTAATTGACTTGCCGCAGCCAGACTCGCCGACCAGTGCCATGCACTGACCAGGACGAACATCAAAGCTTACATGGTCAACAACCTTAACGTCTCCATGAGACTCAAAGCTGATGCAAAGATCTTTAACACTGAGCAATGGAGCAACATCAAAGTCTGGCTTACGTCTGTCTGTTCTAGACAGCTCAACCTCTTTGAGTGCATTAAGTCTGCGCTCAAGGGACTCTGCCTGCTCTGCATATGCACGAACTGGATCAGACGCAAGAATGTCATCTGCACGCCTGGAGTCAGAGTTCTCTGTATCGACAGGAGCGCCAGGTGCTGCTGCCATAGCATCAGTAAGACCCTCGGAGAGGATGTTCAGTGCCAGGCAGGTCATCATAATAGCCAGGCCTGGGAAGAATGCCTGCCACCAACGACCAGCAAGAACGCCAGCACGAGCATCAGCCAGAATATTACCCCATGTTGGAGTTGGCTCTGCAATACCTGCACCAATGAAGGTCAAAGATGCCTCAAAGATAATTGCATCTGCTACCAGCGTAACGGTAAAGACCATGATGGGAGCAATGCAATTACGAAGAACGTGCTTCCACAAAATCCAAGGTGCACGAGCGCCAGAAACAATGGTTGCCCTTACGTAATCCTCGCCGTACTCACTTACGATGTTTGCACGAACAATACGCGCAATCTGTGGCGTGTACATAAAGCCAATGGCAAAGATGATTGAAGGAACGCTGTTACCAAGAATAGAAACAAAGACCGCTGCAAGTGCAATGCCTGGGAACGACATGATGATGTCGAGCACGCGCATGATGACCTCAGAGACAGCCTTTCTAGAAACAGCGGCAATAGCACCAATAATGGAGCCACACAGTAGCGCCATACCCGTAGCACCAAAACCAATGACCAGTGAATACTGACCACCATAGAGCATACGAGAAAGAATATCGCGGCCCTTATCGTCAGTACCAAAAATAAATCCATTACCTGGAGCCTGACGAGCATTAAAAATCTCAAGTGGGTTATGTGGAGCAATAAAATTTGCAAAGACAGAAGCAAGAACAACAAAGACAAGAATGACAAGAGCAATCTTGGAAGCTGTCTTCATCTTCTTAAAGCCACCAAAGGTTGAACCCTTTGCAGCAGCTTCTTCGAGCTTCTCGACTTGTTTTTTTCTCATTTGTACCATCGCACTACACCGTCCTAATGCGTGGGTTAATCAAGATGTACAACATATCAACAACAATGTTGATGATGATGAAGGACAGTGCAACGACAACAACAACTCCCTGAACAAGCATTGCCTCGTTACCCTGAATGCCCTCAAGAATTGCGGTACCCATGCCAGGAAGGTTAAAAATAACCTCAATAACAACGGCGCCACCCATGAGGTAACCAATCTTCAGGCCAAGTGTGGTTACAGGGGTAATAAGAGCGTTGCGAAGTACGTTTCTTGCGATGACGATTCTCTCTGGAATACCAGCGCCGCGAGCAGTGCGGACGTAGTCCTTATCCAGCTCCTCAACCATTGCGGTACGAACAATACGGGTCATCTGACCAGACATTGGAACCGCAAGTGCAAATGCCGGCATAATCATACGAGCAAAGTAGCCGCCAAGATTTACCGTAGGATCTGGTAGTGCTCCAGAGGCTGGTAGCAGTTTAAGCGTAGACGCAAAGACCAGAATCAAAAGAACTGCCAACCAAAATGATGGCGTTGCAAGACCGGCAATTGAGAATACGCGGATGATTTGATCGGGCCATTGATCTCTATAGAGAGCCGCAATAACGCCCAACGTAAACGAAACTATTGCGCCAATAAAGAGACCCATAAAGGTCAACTGCATAGTTACTGGCAGAGCCTTTGAAATTCTTTCAGCAACTGAATAGTGAGAAGTGCCGTAGGTACCCAAGTTTCCATGAGCAACATCACCGATATAGCGTACATATCTCACAGGCCATGGATCATCAAGGCCATTCTCAATGTGATACTGCTGGATGGCTTCTTCAGAAGCAGACTCGCCTAAGGCATTGTATGCAGGATCTACATGCGAGAAAGACATTAGGAAGAATACGAGAAAGGTGACGCCTAGAGCCATAATCGGCAGCGCAATAAGACGGCGTCCGATAAGACGTAATAGGTTGTTCACTATCTCCCCCTCTCTCTTTAAAACAAACCGTACAAATAAAATTTGATGAGACTTTGTGCACCTCAGGACGAAATTTTGCGCACAAGAGCCCGAGCGTTATAGGTAAAACGCTCGGGCCCCAATGTATGAGATGCTAAGCGCGTGATGGCAACAAATTAGCTAGCAGTAACTGTGTTGACATCAATGAAGGACAGACCGGTGGTTCCGATACCCTTGAAGCCCTTGAGAGCAACGCCGTTGCTGTTTGGCTTCTCGCTCCAGGAAGCGGTGAAGGTCTTAGCAAAGAGAACTGGGTACAGAGGTACGTTCTCAGCGATGATATCGAAGCACTCGTTCCAAGTGGACTGCTGATCAGCGCCAGACTGGCCAAGAGCCTTGCTCATGAGCTCGTGAAGCTTATTCCACTCAGCAGACTCCTTCCATGGGCAACGCTTGGTCATCCAGACATTATCGCCATACCACCAGTTGAGCAGCAGGTCGACGTCTGCACCGAAGCAGGAAGGATCGCCAGGGGCAAGCAGGATGTCCCAAGAGCCGTCAGCTGCGTCAATTGCAGCATAGGTTGCTGGAGAAGTATCGGAAACGATGCTTACGTTAAAGCCAAGTGCGTCGAGGTCGTTCTTGACCTGAGTTGCCATGGACTTAACCTGCTCGTTATCGGTGGTGCGAAGAACGACATCACCAGGAGTGATACCAGACTCAGAAATGAGCTTCTTAGCCTTATCAACATCGTGTGCATAGACAGTGGATGCCTTGTGATAGTTAGCAAAGGAAGAAGGAAGGTAGCTGGTGGCAACCTCAGCCTGACCAGAGAATGCGTTTGCAAGCATCTTGTCTGTATCAAGTGCATAGAGGCATGCCTGGCGAACCTTAACGTTGTCCCAAGGAGCCTTGCCAAGGTTGAACATTGCAAAACGGACACCAAAACCCTGAACAGCGTCAACAGTGCAGCCTGCGCCCTTGAGCTGTTCTACAGCATCTGCAGGAACCATTTCCATAGCAAGGGTGGTTCCGTCCTGCTGAGCGGTCAGACGAGCAGTTGGATCCTTAAGGACGTCATAGTGGAGCTTATCGTCCTTAGCAGGAGTTGCACCGTTGTAGTTTTTGTTAGGAACAAGGTCAAGAGTGTTGTCAGAGATGGACTCAAACTGCCATGGACCAGAACCAACTGGCTGCTTCTTCATCTCATCCTGAGAGCTGCTTGCTGGAACAACGCGAACAATGGACAGACGCTCCTTGAGGAGGGAGAAGTTAGCAATAGTGGTCTTAACGGTGACAGTCTTGTCATCCTTCTTCTCTACGGAAGCAATTGGAGCAAGCATTGGAACGTAAACGCTACCCTTTGCAGAAGAACGGTTGAAGGACTCAACAACGTCATCTGCCTTTACCTCGTTACCATCAGAGAACTTTGCGCCGTCACGGATGGTAATCTCAAAGGTGTTATCGTCTACCTTCTTAGGATCAGCAGTAGCAAGCTCATTGAATGTTGAGTAGTCATGGAAGTTAAGACCGTAGAGGCCCTCAACTACCTGCCAGTTAACACCAAGAGCAAGTGCTGATGAAGTAGTAGATGGATCATAGTTCTGGGTTGAATAAGCGGTACCAGCAGTAATTGTGCCGCCGCCTTCCTTTCCAGATGGAGCTTCAGCTGCCTTCTGCTGTCCGCCACCGCAAGCGGTGAGGCCAAGGCCAGCTGCTACAGTTGCTCCGCCAAGGAAGCCGCGACGCGAAAGTGGACGGTTAATAAACTCGCTCATTTCTGCCTCTTTCTAAAAACTCTCCTTGCCACAACGTGGCACCAATGCCACTTGTGTGGCTTACATCTACATAACTATATGAAGAAAAGATATTTGTTCTGAAGACAGTTCGCCCAACGGTATTAATTTCTCGCTCATTGGCTGCTCAAAATATGAAAACGTGTTTTGTTGTATTATTTACTGCATATAAATCTTAATAGCAGCTAAGAAGGCCCGCAGTTAGCGGGCTTTACTATTATTTTACCTTGTATAATATATAAATTATTTAACTAACTACATAAATAGTAATCATTGTCAACTACCGTTTACCGATGATTTACTACCGTTTGCCTTTAGAAATTACGGATATGTTGTGAAGATTAAACAAGAGTCAGTCCAAAATGAACTGACTCTTGTCTTAGAACAGCAAAAACTCCGCAAAATTACTTAACTAAATCTACAACACGCTCAGGGTTCGCCATAAAATCTAGATATTCTTCCCCTAAATGAGATTCGATTATCTCTGATACTTGTTCGTCATTTTTTTCAATGTCAAAATTTCCATCTGCTGGGCTATAACGTCCTAAATAGCCATCAGCTAGATAAGGTGGCGGCCATCCACTTAACCCTACGCCACAAAAATTTCTAACTAGGCATCTATAATTTCTATTATGCATTTCTTGTAGCAGTCCAGCGTTCCTTGTTTGAATCCACATTTTTGGAGTTCCAAAATAAGACCCAATGGCAAATAGCCCTAAATCTTGCTCAACTGTTCCAACAACCTTTTCTTGAGAGCTTATTACCCAATATAAATCTATATTCAATAAAAGTTGGTTAGCCTGACTGACTCCTAAAAATGGCCCAGAGATAGTAGCGGTCTCTAAGTCAATATTTTCTGCGGATCCAAAATCAGACTTAAGACCATTTCTCTTATTCTCATATTGTTGCACAACATACTGAGCTGCCTGCTTTTTTAATTCTGGCAGCCTCATAGTATTCAGCTTAAAAAACCAATTATTTATTAGCAAACCACAAACAACAAGAACTACTAATAATGACAGATCTTTTACAAACCTTTTTCTACGCTTCATCTGCTGTCACCTCATTAGAACTGCTTGTAGCAACTGAAGTAAAAGTAATAACTAGGTAGCTCTAATAATATTCTGTTCGAGTATGCTTTAACAGCTAATCTGTCGGCCAATGGCTATATTTCAGCGTTGAATGAAAAAATAAGAATGGCATAACAACACTTCATAGCTGCCATTCTTATTACAAATAACTCAATTGTTTGATTTGGTTTTAGAGATTGTGCTTCTTCATCCTTTGCTCAAAGAGCTCGTTGATAATCTTTGCCATCTCTTCAACTTGTTGAGCACTGGGTTCATCCTCAAATGCAGCGTAAAGCTCTGGATACTCCTGAGCAATATACTCACAAGACTTTCCCGTTGCGTGACCACGAACAAAGAACGGAATACGCTTAATGTATTCTGGATTCACGAGTGCCAAGATCTTCTCGTCTGCTGTTTTACTCATGAGTTCCTCCCCTTGCATCTAACTTCTCATGTACAGTCGTGGAAGATTCTTCCCAAGCTTTGAGCTCTTCATAAATAGTTTCTGCCAAGTTCACAGAAACACCTTTTACCTGAGAGATGTCCTCAACACTTGCAGCCTTTAAGCGCTTAAAAGAGCCAAAATGGCGCATGATATCTTTTTTGCGTTTAGGTCCTACACCAGGGATTTCGTCCAGAATAGAGACGGTCATTGCCTTATCTCTAAGCTCACGATGGAACGTAATTGCAAAACGGTGAGACTCATCACGGACTTGCTTGATGAGATACAGAGAAGCTGACCCCGTAGGCAACACAATTGGTGTGTCGTCCCAAGGTACAAAGACTTCCTCATCAGACTTAGCAAGGCCACAGACGGGAATATCCAACCCCAGCTCATTAAGCTGATTAATTGCGGCGGTCAGCTGAGGTTTGCCGCCATCAACCACCAGCAAATCAGGTCGTGAGCCAAAGCGCTCATCTGCCATGCGTTCCGGGCTATACCTTCTGCCCAGGACCTCTGTCATTGAGACAAAGTCGTTAGCTTCATCAAGTTCAGCGCGAATCTTAAAGCGGCGATACTGGCTTTTATCAGCCTTTCCGTTAGTAAAGACCACCATCGAGGCAACGGTAAAATTACCGTGAAGCGTAGAGATATCAAAGCACTCAATGCGCAGTGGCGGCGCATCAAGCGCAAGCGCGCTTTCCAGCTGAAGAAGTGCCTGGTTAGTGCGGTCGTCGGCATAGCCCGTGCGAATCATGTGGCGCATTAATGCATGACGAGCGTTAGCGGAAGCCATCTGGAGAAGACGGAACTTCTCGCCACGTTGTGGGTGGTGAAGCACACAGTTGTGGCCTCGTTTTTGCGTCAGCCACTCGGACAAAACCTCTGCGTCGAGAAGATCGATGGGCAGGTTAACCTCTGCGGGAATGTCAGCGGTTTCATCGTAGTAGCGCTTTAGGAAGCCCGAAACCAGCTCTTCCTCGGAAACGTCCAAGCCTTTGTCCAGGATAAACTCAACCGAGCGGATGGTACGGCCTTCTCGCACAACAAACACGCAGGCAGCGGAGATGGTTTCTTCTCGATAAATGCCAATGAGGTCAATGTTTACCGAGGTAGGAAACGTGACTTGCTGGCGGTCATCGAGATCAGAGAGTGAAGTCAGACGGGACTTGAGCCTAGCCGCCTTCTCAAAATCCAGATCAGCGGCAGCTTCTTGCATCTGATCTTTGAGCTCAGAGACAATCTCAGAGCGATTTCCACGGAGGAAGTTCTCTACCTGCCTAACATTCTTTGCGTAGGAAACGGTGTCAATAGCGCCTACGCACACGCCAGGACCCTTGCCTACGTGGTAGTCAAAACAGGGACGACCCTTCTTTGCAAGCAGCAGGTTGGCAACGGCTGCGCCGTCAGGGTCTTTTTCTAGCAGACGTTTAGCACGCTTCCACTCTACGCACGTAGCGGAGCAGATAGGTACTACTTTTCTGAGTGTCTCGATAGTCTGGCGCGCAGCGTAGGAATCAGTGTAGGGACCAAAATAGCGCGTCCCCTTCTTGTGTTTCTCGCGCGTGTATTTAATTGCTGGGAAGGTATCTGACTCGGTAATGGCAATGTAGGGATAACTCTTATCGTCTTTAAAGTCTACGTTGAAGTACGGGCGATACTGAGCAATAAGATTGCGCTCCAACACCAGCGCTTCGTGCTCGTTTTCTACCACAATGTAATCAAAACTACGTACAACCTGCATCATCAGAGGAATCTTGGCACGGTCATCTTGAAGCGTAACGTACTGCCTCATGCGAGCACGCAGGTTTTTAGCTTTGCCTACATAGATAACCTTGCCGGAACCATCTTTCCAGAGGTAACAACCTGGATTAGTAGGAACCTGATCAACCTGTTCTCTAATAGACACCAGGTCATCTGAGGGTTCAGAAGAAAACGACGGCGCAAGACCTGGTGCCCCCGAAGGCACATAGTTGGGGTCAAGATTGTTTTGAGAGTTATCTTTGCCGCCTCTGGCACCGCTTTTGGCCATGCTATGACCTTACGCGAGAAACCAGTGAACGAAGCATGGCGGACTCTGGTGATTTAAAGAGGATTGCCAAGCCATAGGTAACCAAAACAGCTGGAATACCTGCAAAGATGCAATACAGTACGCCATAAAGTGCTCGGCCGTCTGGTACGCCAATAACAGCGCGCAGGCCCACCATAATCAGAAGTGCTGCTGCTGATCCTGCAAGGCCAAAAGCAACCGAGCGTACAAACGCAAACACCATTGATTTGAGCCCGATCTGACCAAGGTGCTTACGAAGACTAATTAACATAATGGTATCGATAACCACGTAGAAGATGGCCGAGGTAGTTGCTACAAACATCATGCCAAAGTGAGAAGTACCCACCAGCAGCACCAAAACCTGCACAACAGAACCAAGTGTTGCCGAAACAGCATAGAGTGTCATACGACGCATAGCAGAACAGACTTTTTGCAGGTACATACCAATGCCATACAGAGGCAGAGCTAAAGACTGGCCAATCAAGAATTGCTGGGTTAACAGCAGCTGATCCTCAGTGAACTTGCTTGCTCCAATAATAGAAACAAGAGGCATCGAGAAGATCATGAGGTACATCGTGAACGGCACGGTAAAGAAAAGAATCTGGTTAATACCGTGCTTAAAGTCTTTCTTGAACTGATCCATATTCTCTTTTGCCCAGCTATCAGACAGCTCGGTAAAGAGGGCTGTGGTAATAGGTACCGTCAAAATGGAATATGGCAGCGTATACCAAAGGCGAGCGTACGCCGCAATGGAAGCGCCAGATGCGGAAACGCTGAGCTGCGAACTTGTCTGAACCGACATAGTTACAAACGTGGCAACCACAACAATCAGAGCAGGCGCGCCAATCTTAAGCGTCTCTTTAAGCGCGGGGTCTTTGAGGTTAATTCTCCACGAGAGCTTAATCCCCTTGCGCTTGAGTGACGGTACCTGAATCAGAACCTGAATCAGAACGCCCAGAGGATTTCCCAGTGCAAGAATAAGTAGACCCAGCTCAGGATTAGTGTTAACCAAGAAGGCATACGCAAAGAACGAGGCTGTAGTCACAAAGTTATTAAAAATAGGAGCCGCTGCTGGCCAGAGGTAGTCTCGCTCTGCATTTAAAACACCAGAGAAAATGGTGGAGAAACAATACAGCATAACCTCGATGACAAAGAACCTAAAGAAGTACACTGCCAGCGTTGGGTCAAAATCAGCACCTGCCGAGAAGGACTGTGTATACACCACCTCTGCGGCAAAGAAGAAACCTAAAACGGCAACAAGACCTGTTGCGACAACAACAATGGAAAGCAGGTTGGAGGTATAGGCATTTGCCTCATCCTGTCCAACCTTCTTCTTAATAGAGAGATATACCGGCAAGAAAGCTGTAGTGAGCATTCCTGCACCAACAAGCTCATAGAGCTGGTCAGGAAGGGTGTTTGCAATGGAATAGCAGCTTGCAAGAACAGTTGCACCCATAGCAAATGCCTGAGCCCAGGTTCTTAAGAAGCCCGTGATACGACTAATCAGAACAAGCACGCTCATCATAGAGGTAGAACGGCTCAAGTCTTTCTGCTTAGAAACGTCCTCTTCCTCAGAAGCTTCTTCACTATAAGGATTACCTGCGTCGAAGTTGCCGTCTGACACAGAGCTGTTATCTGTCTCAGAGTTATCCTCTTCAGCAGCGGCCTCTTCGAGTTTCTGACTCACAATCTGCTCAAACGCCTCATCCTCAATTGGTTGATGAAACGTCTCTGGAACAACAATGTTATCCACTACAGGAGGCTCATCAAAGGTCTGATCAAGAGCCTTGCTCAGAGTTTCTTCAGATAAGGTTCCATCAGAAGACTCTGCTGAAAGTCGCATATGTTTGGGCTGATATGCCACTAGTGCACCTCGCGAACAATATCTGCAAACGTAGCCGATACAAATGAAGACAAATCTTCTGGAGAAAGCGTCAAACTGAGTCCGCGTTTTCCGCCAGAGATATGAATAAGCTCAAAAAGCTGAGCAGTCTCGTCAATTATAGTGGGAAACTGCTTCTTCATACCAACGGGAGTACAACCACCACGCACATAGCCCGTTAAACCCTCAAGCTCTTTAACGGGCAGCATGGAAAGGTTCTTTTGACCGGATGCAGCTGCTGCTTTTTTAAGATCAAGCTCTTGATCTACAGGAATGCAGCACACCACATGCTCTCCGCTTGAAGACACGCAGACAAGCGTTTTGAACGCAGCGTCTGGATCTTCTCCAAGCATCTCTGCAATATGAGTTCCCAACTCACCAGAAGGAACGTCTTCGTCTACCTCGTAAGATTGGAACTCGTAAGCAATGCCGGCAGCATCAAGCTCCCTCATGGCATTTGTCTTTTGAACCTTTGCCGTTTTTCTCGCCATGTTATGCGCGCTTCTTCTGAGCTTTTTTCCCTGCAGCTAGACGTGCGTTATCGCGGTCAAGAATCTCTTTAAGGAACTTACCGGTGTGGCTTTCTGGAGTTGCCGCAACCTTTTCTGGCGTACCGGAAACAACTACCGTTCCTCCGCCGTCGCCACCCTCTGGACCCATATCAATAATACGGTCAGCCATCTTAATGACATCCAGGTTGTGCTCAATAACAAGAACGGTGTTACCTGCATCAACAAGACGCTCAAGAACAACAATAAGCTGTCTGACATCCTCAAAATGAAGGCCAGTTGTTGGCTCGTCCAGAATATAAAGAGTTTTACCAGTCTGCTGACGGTGGAGCTCTTTTGCAAGCTTAACACGCTGCGCCTCGCCACCAGAAAGCGTAGTTGCAGGCTGGCCAAGGTGAATGTAGCCAAGGCCTACATCGTGGAGAGTCTGCAGCTTGTTCTTAATACGAGGAATGTTTGCAAAAAACGCTAGTGCCTCATGAACCGTCATATCAAGCACGTCAGAGACGGACTTGCCGTGGTAGAGAATCTCGAGCGTCTCGCGGTTGTAACGCTTACCGTGGCAGACCTCGCAAGGAACGTAGACGTCAGGCAAGAAGTTCATCTCAATCTTGATCTGGCCGTCGCCCTTACAAGCCTCGCAGCGGCCTCCCTGGACGTTAAACGAG
>NZ_CAUUSI010000007.1:0-69836 GCF_963547875.1 Lancefieldella parvula | reverse complement strand
TCCTTGGAGGCCTAGCTCTTTATTAAATTCGTCCAAGTTTTGGGACGCAGTTCAATCTAATGGTGCTGTCGGATTTTAATCAACACGCATCTTATCTCTGTAGCCATTCTTGGCGCTTTTCTCGTTTTGCATCATAAACAAACTCAATAAGCTAGTTCTTAGACATCCATTCCTGGAAAACCAATCTGTCGCAGCGCCTCGTACAGCACAATGGCAGCTGCGTTTGAAACGTTAAGCGCACTGACCGAAAACTCATTGGGGTCAATAAAGTTTCCGCAGATATCCTGCTGTAAAAGCGCTGGGTGAGCATACTGATCATTGCCATCTAGCGCATCGTGCTTCTGGCTCCAGTCCTCGCGGTTGACCAGACTGGCGGAGTCTTGCAGCATTGGGATTCTCTCGCATTCGTCAGCATGCTGTGCCAGAAGTTCCTCGGATAGTCCCAGGCTTTCCTTGCCAAAGATGAGGTAATCGCCATCACGATACGTTGCCTGAGTGTAGGTCTTCTTAGCTTTCTTGGTTAGAAAGTGAAGTTGAGATCTGCCGCCCGCAAATGCGCTGTTGGAAGCGCTGGCTACAACGGCAACAGCGTCGTGTGCAGCGTCCGCAGCAGGTGCATCAACCGCTTGGGCAAGACCGTTCTTCTCCAGAAATTGATCCCAGTTGTCATAAACAGAAACGTTAAGGCTTTGCCAGTAGGCCATGCCTGCCCGTTTAAGACTTTTGTCATCAAGCGAGAAACCCAATGGGCCCACTAAATGCAGATGAGTGCCACTCACAACGCAGGTACGGCCAATGTTTCCCGTATTTGCGGGAATCTCGGGCTCTACCAGTACAACGTTGAGCATAGGTTATGCCAGAACAAAGCTAGTCAGGAAGGCAATAAGTCCGCCGAGTGCCATAGTGGCTGGCAGCGTCACAAACCAAGCGGCAATAATCTTGCGCGCAACACCCCAGCGCACGGAACTGCGACGACGAGCAGATCCTGCACCCATGATGGATGTAGTGATGACCTGTGTAGTGGAAACTGGCGCACCAAGAGCAGTCATGATCTCAATTGCAACGGTAGAACTTGTTTCGGCGACAAAGCCAATAACTGGCGTGAGCTTAGTAACACCATCGCCAACGGTACGCATAATACGACCGCCGCCAATGGAAGTTCCTAGCGCCATAGTTGTAGCGCAGAGAAGTTTGACCCACAGAGGGATGCCCATGGAAGGGTCATGTAGACCTGCGGTTACCAGGGCCAACGTGATGATTCCCATGGTCTTCTGAGCATCGTTGTTGCCATGGCTGTATGCCATAAACGCAGCTGAGAGCACCTGAAGACGATGGAAGAGACCGTTTGCCTTTTTAGGTGGCCAATCAGCAAAGATCTCAAATACCAGCTTCATAATGAAGTAGCCCAGAGCCATGCCAATAAGTGGCGAGGTAAATAGAGGGATAACAACCTTCTCGATGACGCCCGCCCACAAAATATGACCTGTGCTGCCGGTAAATACGATGGTTGCGCCAATAAGGCTGCCGATAAGCGCATGCGATGAAGAGCTTGGGATTGAGAACCACCAGGTAAAGAGGTCCCAAATGATAGCACCCATCAGTGCAGCAAAAATTACGTAGAGCTGGAGCTGAATGTCAACCAGACCAGACGCAATGGTCATAGCAACTTTCTCGCTCATAAGCGCGCCGATAAAGTTCATGATAGCCGACATGATAATTGCTGTGCGTAGAGGCAAAGCCTTGGTATACACCGTAGTTGCAATAGCATTTGCGGTGTCGTGGAAACCGTTGATGAACTCAAATATCAGAGCGGAAACAAGTACCGCAATAAGCAAGATGCTAGCCATTTTTCACAATGACATTCTGAACAGCGTTTGCAACATGCTTGCAAGCGTCAAGGGTTGACTCAAGTCTATCCAGAAGGCTCTTCCACTTAAGAACCTCAATTGGATCATCGACGTTTCTAAAGATAGAGCTCAGAGCGTTACGATACACAACATCGCCCTGATCCTCGTATTCATTTGCAGAGCGTGTGTGACGAATGACCGAGTCATCCTTGTGATAATCAGGGAGACGATCGAAGGCCTTTTGCAGCTCCTCTGATGCAAACAGAATCAGATGTGCCACCTGAACTGCCTCTGGACGCATTTCTTTAATGTCATACATGCTGAGGTGTGCAGAGACGCTCTCAATACCGTCTGCAATCTCATCCATAAGCAGGGCAAGACGTGAAATGTCCTCGCGATCAAATGGCGTGATAAAGGATGTGTTGAGGGTGGAAATAATCTTTCCTACCTGGTCATCGCAGAGTGTCTCGTAGTTCTTGATTTGGACTTCATAATCTTCTGAACTTGGGAATGACTCCATATAGGAGACAAACAGTTTTGCTGTTGAAACAATCAACGCTGAAAACTCAGAGAACATGCTGTAGAACTCATCTTCTCTACGAGAAACTCGGCTCATATGACGCCCTTCACTTGGACTTTTTATTACATATACAAACACATTTAGTATAGCTGTTTAGGGCGCGTACGCTGGAGATAATGTCAATTTCAACTTCTCCATAGAGAAGCTGTCAATCATAATAAGATATAGACTAGGGAGGCCAGATTATGCGAGAAAAGCTGTTTGAATACGTTGCAAATCAGTACGGTAATTGGATCTCTGCGCTTTTAGATGGCTCTGTTGACTTTGATGAGCTGTGTCAATGGATTGATGCAAGTTATTCAGCGACAAACTAACGGATATCTTCTTACGTAATTGGGTAAGTATCAGCAATCTGTTTGTTAGACATTGGAGGCTACTTTACATGACGAAAAAGCACGCACTTTCTTTTGACGAGAATTTCTTCAACAAGCTAGGTCAATTTGGCAGCATTCTCTCAGTCATGATGTATGTTTCTTATATCCCACAGATTACCAATAATCTTGCTGGCAATAAAGGTAGTTTCATCCAACCACTAGTTGCCATGATCAACTGCATTGTTTGGTTTGTTTACGGCGCTTTCAAGAAAGAACGCGATGTTCCCATTATGATTGCTAACGCCCCTGGTATTCTCTTTGGACTTGTTACCGCAATTACAGCGCTGCTATAAACTGGCAGCCAGGCAGGTCCATAAGCTTACTTAGACTCAACGATAAGGACGGTTCATGTGGCGCTTATAGGTTTCTTTAAAGTTGTCTATATTCCCCTGGCCGTCCTGTATCTCATAGCGGCATATGTCCTTCTTGCAAAGCAAAGCTTGAGCAAAATCTTTAAGCGCACAAATTTTGACCTCTTCCGCGGTGGAGTGCTCGCACTTTATTACTTTTTTATAGCTATGGTCTTCTTTGTAGACATAATGCTTCTTACCACTAAAACTATAGTTAAGCAGCAATTTCTTGTTCTTTATATAGTTGGAATTATTGCTATTGCTGTTGCGTGCGCAATCTTTACGCAAATAGCAAAACACTCTAAATCAGATCGTTTTATTACCATTAGAGACTTGGTTGTTCCGCTTATTTGGCTTACTTCCTCATTTGTTTATACGCAAACAATATTTGCGCTTTTACTTGCAACAAAATAGTAACGCAGCCGTTCCATTACTGCTTAATGGGCTTCTCGCTATTTACTTGCCTAACTCTATGCGAACCTTTTGCCCCTCAACGTGGACTCTATCCTGAGCAAAAAGCTGCAACACCTCAGGATAAAGCTGGTGCTCTACCTGGTGAATTGCCTCTTCAAGCTGGTCAACGGTCCAACCCTCTTCAACCACAACGGGTCGCTGAGCAATAATGGGACCGCGGTCGTAATCGGCGTTTGCCAGGTGAACGGTGACGCCCGTCACCTTGACGCCGTACTCATACGCATCTTGAATAGCGTGCGCACCGCGGAAGCTTGGCAGTAACGCCGGATGCAGATTGAGCACACGATTAAGGAAGGTGTTCAGAATAGGAACGCCGACTTTGCGCATGTAGCCAGCCATAACAACATAATCAACGTTATAGCGCTTGAGCTCGGTGGCAATAACCATATCTGCAACAAATGGATCTTCGTACGTCTCTTTTGAGAGCGTCAGGGTTTGCAGGCCGGCTGCCTCTGCTCTCTTCAGACCATATGCATCGGGGCGAGAAGAAACGACCAGTTCAATGGTTGCGTCTAGCTTGCCAGCATCGATGGCGTCAATAATAGCCTGCAGGTTGGTACCTGAACCGGAAAGAAGAACGCCAAGCTTAATTGGCATCGTTATAGACCACCTTTCCGGTGCCTGGGATAATCTGGCCCATGATAAATGGCTCAAATCCCTGGTCAGAGAGTGCTTCTGCTACATCGTCAACGTCGTCCATGTCCACGATAAGAGCCATACCAACGCCCATATTGAAAGTGCGATACTGCTCATCAAGAGACAGATTTGCAGCGCTAGAAACGTATGAAATAACTGGTGGAATATCCCATGCAGGACCAGCCTCTCCACCACGATCAACCTCTGCATCAAGGTGAGCTGGCAGTGCACGGTTAAGGTTTTCGGTGATTCCACCACCGGTGATGTGTGCCATAGCCTTGATAGGAGCTTCTGCACGAAGAGCAGCAAGCAATCCACCTGCATAAATGGTGGTTGGACGCAAAACAGCGTCTGCGAGTGACTCTCCACCGAGTTCCTCTAGTGGCTGGTTAAGCTCCTCGACAGTCTTGCCCTCAATGGCTACCTTACGTACCAGCGAATATCCGTTGGAGTGAATGCCAGAAGAAGGAAGTCCCAGAATAACGTCACCTTCACTGACCTTCTCGGGACCTAAGATCTTTGGTTTGTCGACAACGCCCACGACAAAGCCAGCAAGATCGTAATCGTCAGGATTCATAACACCTGGATGCTCGGCCATCTCGCCGCCTACCAGCGCACATCCGCTCTTGCGGCAGCCTTCTGCAATGCCGCCAACAACCTCGGCAACGGCCTCGGCTTTGAGTTTGCCCACGGCCACGTAATCCAAGAAAAACAGCGGCTCGGCGCCCATAGGAACAATGTCGTCAACGCACATTGCAACCAGGTCCTCGCCCACCGTGTTGTGGCGATTGAGCAGCTGAGCAATGGCAAGCTTAGTGCCAACGCCGTCGGTGCCACTGACTAGTACAGGCTCTTCCATATCTTTGAGTGCTGCTGCCGAGAAGCAGGAGCCAAAGCCACCTAAGCCGCCAATGACCTCGGGACGAGTAGTCGTAGCAACAGCAGCCTTGATGGCGTCAACCGCGCGAGCGCCCTCATCAACGTCAACGCCTGCGTCAGCGTAGGTAATCTGCTTGGTTGGATCAGCGGAAGTAGTCATTATTCTCCTTCTTACTGCTCTGAAGGGACAAAGCCCTCGTCAATTAACTGCTGTTCTACCTGGTCAAACTTACGTGCAAAAGATGGGTTTAGATTATCTGGGGTGTTTTCTGGCAAGAACCTCTGGTAGAAGTCTTCCGGAATTGCCACAGGATACCTGCCACTAAAGCAAGACTCGCAATAACCGCGAGAAGGAACGCAGGCAAGCAGACCCTCTAGGCTCAAAAAGCCTAAGGAATCTGCCCCGATATATTCGCAAATCTCTTCTGTACTCATTTTTGCCGCAACAAGCTGGTGCTGGTCGGCAGTATCAATACCATAGAAGCAAGGCCAGATAACCTTTGGAGATGCACTTCTAACGTGTACTTCAGTAGCTCCTGCGTCTCTAAGCAGCTGAACAATCTGCTTGGAAGTAGTGCCGCGAACAACAGAATCATCTACCATTACGATGCGCTTACCTGCAACAACGTCCGAAAGCGCGTTGAGCTTTAGGCGAACGCCCAGTTCACGAAGCTGCTGTGTAGGCTGAATGAACGTTCTTGCAACGTAACGATTTTTGATCAAGCCAGTGCCAAAAGTCACGTCCAGCTCTTGTGCAAAACCCTCAGCCGCAGGAACGCCGGAATCAGGTACACCGATTACCAGGTCAACGTCTGCTGGGGTCTCTTTTGCCAGTTGGCGACCCATCTGATGACGGACAGAATACACCGATCGACCACTAATAATAGAGTCAGGACGCGAGAAATACACCTGTTCAAAGATGCAATCTGCTTGCTGACGAGGGGAAAGTCCCATCTCAGAAGATAGGCCACTGTCGGAAATACGGATAATCTCACCGGGAGCAACCTCTCGCACATACGTGGCGCCCACAATATCCAGCGCGCACGTCTCAGATGCAACCACCCAGTTATTCTCGCCTTCCTCGCCAATATGGCCGAGTACCAGCGGACGAATACCGTTAGGATCCCTAAACGCATAGAGGGCGTTCTCGCGGATAAGCACCATGGCGTAACCGCCCTCGATGAGGTTCATGGTTGCGGCAATACCGGTGCGCAAACGGTGTGTACGACGAGTAAAGTAGCCGATGAGCTGGGCTGCTACCTCGGAATCCGTGTGCGATCTAAAGGAAATCTGGCGAGAAGATAGTTCTTCTCGCAAAGAGTCAAAGTTAACGAGGGTGCCGTTATGCGCCAAGGCAATGAGGGTCTCATCGATGGACGACATGTGTGGCTGGGCCGACTCCCAACCCTTGGCGCCTGCGGTGCCGTAGCGGCAGTGACCGATAGCCACTTTACCTGGCATTGCGTTGAGGTCGTCGTTGTTGAAAACTTCGGTTACGAGGCCCGTATCTTTTCTGATAAGTACGGTATGGCCGTCGCCGACAGCTATACCTGCGGAATCTTGCCCGCGATGCTGCAGCGCGTGCAGCGCAAAATAAGTGAGTCGAGCAACGTCACGGTCAGGCGCCCATACTCCAAAGACGCCACATTCCTCGTGAAGTTCCATTGGATCCCCTCCGGATGCCTCAGCTTGAGCCACCCTTGATCAAACGCCTCTCACGTCTGGCAACAATACATACAGTGTACCTGGAAATTTGCAAGAAAAAGCGCTCCGAACAAATATGTTCGGAGCGTGTAACAATTTTTTGAGAAAGTGACATTTTACTGCCCTGACTGGAGGCTTCTTGCTGTATCCAATATTCCCTCTGAACCGCCAGCATGCCGACTACTGAGCCTTTGGCTGTGCTTCAGTCTTTGGAACACAAATGAGCATGGTACGACCATACTGGTCAGTGTAATTGCAGGTAAAGAGTGTAAGAACGTGATCAGCGCGAGAAATAACCTCGGCAGCATCAGAACGCGAGCTTACTGCCCTAGAAAGCCTATCCTTCAAGTAAGACCTGAACTCATCAACAGAGCCAAAGTTAAACTGCCTGACTTCCTCGTCGTCTTCGTCGGTGTGATAGGTAAATACTGGCTCAAGCTCATATGTCTGAGTAGGTGTGACGTACCAGATAGTCTCAACCTTATCGAAGGTAGATTGGTCATTCATTGCTCCAATGTACTGGAACATGGAGCCGTTTCTCATATGGTGGCCATAGAGAATAGTCTGCTGGTCAGTAAGGCCATTTGGATTGTTCTGGTAGTCCATGAAAATCTGGCCACCGATTGACCACTCACCCTTTGCGTTTGTATGCAGGTAGTGATCGTTATCTGTAGTCTGATATACAGGGTAGTTGACCTGCGTATCTGGAATCTGAATCCAGCCGACAACCTGGTTGTTTACTGCCTGAAGTCCGGCCCAGTCAATAACTGGGGCCTCGTCTTTTTTCTCGGAAACTGTTGCGTATGTAGCGAGTTCTTCGTTGATGACGTCTTGCTCGTGGTATTCAAGCTGGGTCTTACCAAACATAACGCCGGCAACAACCAAGAGGCCAATGCCAACTACCAGCAAGAGCGTGGAAAGAATATAAGCAAAACCTTTCTTCTTAGTGGGTTTCTCGCCAGACTTTTTAGGAGAGGTTTTTTTGTTGCCCTCTTTTTTTGAGGACACAGAATTTTTCATAGAAACCATCTCGACAGATGTTTTTGAGGTGTGAGTATTTCCAGCCGTCTGATCGTCAGCGGCGAATGAAGCAAAATGCTTGCCGTTTTTTGATTCCATGCACTCCCCTTCTGAAGGTACTCGTTTGTCATACCTTTGTCATACTCTTGTGATACCCCTTAAAAGTTTAGCTATGCACGAAACAAAAATCTCTGTGCATCTTATGAAGTCATCGCATAATCACATTTGCAGCTACACAAAACCCGCAAAACCCGCGCCTTAGGTTTTCTAAAGCGCGGGTCTTGTGTGTGGGTGCGCGGGTATGCGCGGGCGCGGTTCTATTCGCGGGCTGTAAGTCAGCTTATGCGTCAGCCATCTCGGCTTTGAGCTGGACGATCTTCTCACGATACTCTGGAAGAGATGCGCCAAGAATCTGAGTAGCGTAGATAGCTGCGTTTTTGGCGCCGTTGATGGCAACGCAGGCAACAGGCACGCCGGATGGCATCTGAACCATGGAGAGCAGGGAGTCCATGCCGCCGAGGTCAGAGGTCTTCATTGGAACGCCAACGACAGGCAGTGGAGTAAATGCAGCAACAACTCCGCCCAGGTGAGCGGCCTTTCCTGCAGCTGCAATGATTACCTTGAGGCCACGGTCAGCGGCGGTCTCGGCCCACTGGTGAACCTTGTCTGGAGTGCGGTGTGCAGATGCAATGACCAGCTCGTATGGAACGCCAAGGCGCTCGAGCTCAGCGGTGCATCCCTCCATAGTTGCAAGGTCGCTCTTAGATCCCATGATGATTCCGACAACAGGCTGATCTGCCATCTCTGCTCCTTTGTTACGTCTCTTAAAATAGGTGGATACGTCAAATATCCATCTCACAGTATAGAGTATGATTTTCTTGAACGTTGGTCCATCAGTCCACGTGAAAGGAAACTGTAATGAATGAAACCAACTCTGTTCTGTACCAGCGAGAAGGCTCGTACATCCCTCGCATTGCCGCAGTGCATGACCTCTGCGGATACGGAAAATGCTCGCTGGGCGTAGCTATTCCGGTGCTTTCTGCAGCAGGATGTGACGTTTGCCCTGTGCCTACGTCGCTTTTCTCGGCACACACCAAGTTCCCTACGTTCTACATGCATGACACCACCAATATGCTCGAGGATTACCTTGATGCATGGCAGGAAGAGGGCATTGACCTGGATGCCATTTATTCTGGCTTCCTCGGCGCTGCTGAGCAGGTTGCAAGCATTCAGCGTTTGTACCAGGAGCATCCAAAGGCGCTTCGCGTAGTCGATCCTGTTATGGGCGACGGCGGAAAGATGTATCCAACCTATACGCAAGAGCTTTGCGATGCAATGAAATCCCTGGTAAACGGTGCAGATATTCTGACGCCAAACCTTACTGAAGCTTCGATTTTGACTGGTATTCCTTATGCTGGTCAGGATTTAACAGATGAGCAGGTAGATGAGCTACTTGATGCGCTGCTTGCAATGGGTGCAAAGTGCGTCGTTCTTAAGGGTATCGTTCGTGGCGACGGCCTCATCCGCAACTTTGTTGCTACCGAATCCGAGCGCGGCGAGATTGTTTCTGAGCTTCTGCCATACATGCTGCACGGAACCGGCGACCTGTTTGCATCTGCGCTTCTAGCTGCAGTTATGTGTGGTCAGGAAATTGCTGACGCCGTTGAATTTGCTGGTGAGTTTGTTTGTGAGTCCATGGAAATTACTCGTGAGCAGCCAAACTTTGAGCTTCGTGGCGTTTCGTTTGAGACAAAACTGGGCCTGATTACTCAGCTTCTGCAGGAGTAAAAGCTCGTGCAAGCTGTGCAGCTTGTGTAAAACCTCACGCTTCAGCGAAATCAATCATGATTCTTTGCCGTAGGTGCCTGCTCACATAGAGTGGGCACCTATTTTTGTCCCAACGGCTATGCAAAGATTTGTCGCTATGCATGAAAATGTATTTTACAGGCACTTTATTCGTTTCATTTTTTATCAAACAAACATTGAGCTCCAAAATAGGGCGAAAAAGGTAAAAACCCGTTTAGTTGGGGATCGAGCGAATTGATTAAAGATTTGATATTACTAAAAGGCCAGTTGGCGCTAATCGGATGGCACATTGCAGGCTCAAAATAGCTCAAAATCGTCATGCATAAAGTCTAAAATCCCCAACTAAACGGGTTTTTTACCTTTTTGGGACCAAAATCGTCTTGAAAACACCGATCCTGCAATTTTTAGCCAAATTAACGTGCAAACTCATCATTGGGGTCACCATTTTGAGGCGTGCCGACCTCCCGATGAGTCACTTCATGTAGCGCAAGCAAAAGAGCCGCTGGTGCCAGCGGCTCTTTTGCACTTTTTTCTCAGGTAAGACAGACTACTTGCTGCTTGAAGAACTGTCGGATGTACCAGTGGTGCCAGTGGTACCTGTGGTACCAGTAGTTCCCGTTGTGCCAGTTGTAGTGTTCTTCTTTGTTGAAGAGTCACCACCAACGATTCCGCCAAGCACGCGAACTGGTGTAAATGACGTTGCAATCTGGTCACGCAATTCTTTTTGAATGGTGTCGTTTGCACCAGTAATGACCATGGTGATGTTTACGCCATCAGAGGATTGCGTCTTTGAGAACGTAAAGGTAAAGATAGGTGTTGCGTCTCCACCAGGCTTAAGGAATCCAAAGAGCTGAGATTTCTGCAACTCACCCTGGTCGTTTCTATGAACGCTAACATGATAGACAACGGTATTGATTCGTGGGTTGAGCAGTGCGTTAATAGCAAACGCCTGAGCCTGAACACTTGATCCGGCGTAGCATTCAAGCACGTCTTTTGAGGTGGTGTCGGTAACCGTTACCTCAACGCGACCAGTGTTCTCGTCAGCTTCCTGAACCGAGAAATCTTCGGGGAACTGCGTGAATCCATTACCCCACTCAACGCCTCCACGCAATGCGGATGCAACAGATCGTACCGTAACTGATTCAGTTAGATTTGCTGTGTTAGCTCGACGAATAACACCACAAGAGACCTGCATCAGAACCACGATTACCAGGAAAACCAAAACAAAAAGGACTGCCGTCTTTGTTATGACCTTCTCGATATTTGAGCCCGAAGGATCAGATCCCGAAAGTGGATCAACGTCCACTGCCACAGCTCCGCCCTGCCTGCGAGCACGCTCTAGAGCTGCGCGTTCCTCGTTAGGATGACCCGTCTCGTCCACCTTGGTAAACAACTCTTCAGCTGCGTCAGCATCAAGCGCGCCCTTCTGGCGGCGCGCGAAGCGTGAACGTTCTGCATCATCTTTAGCCATGTAGCTCTCTCATTCAACCTGCATAAACACACTTTAAAGCGTGCGATGCGTTGACTTTTGCTCTTAAGTACAACCCGTCGGTTTACAGGCCGCAAGTTGCAGCCGCAAGTTGCAAACCGCAAACCTGCAGTTAAGCGCATCGCGAGAAGAACGATTGCTGCTGCAAACCGCGTTTCGCAAAGCACCTAATGCTCTATTTTACCGCCTTGCGAGATTTGTCGCACCACCAAACTGCATTTGGTAGTAATGAGCGTAGATTCCGCCCTTTTCTAGCAGCTCATCGTGGGTTCCGCGCTCAACTGCACGACCGTGGTTGATAGTAATAATCTCATCTGCGCCCATAATTGTCGAAAGTCGATGGGCAATGACCAGCGTGGTCCTATTCTTTGCCAGTTCAGAAAGGGATTCCTGTACCGCACGCTCGGACTCGTTATCCAAAGCAGAAGTAGCCTCATCTAGGATGAGCAGCGGAGGGTTCTTGAGGAACACGCGCGCAATGGAAATGCGCTGCTTCTGTCCACCGGAAAGCCTTGTTCCACGCTGTCCAACCTGCGTGTCATATCCGTCAGGCAACGACTCGATAAACTCGGCGATGTTTGCGCGCTTTGCGGCAAGCGCAATGTCGGCTGCGGAAGCCTCGGGGCAACCGTATGCAATGTTCTCCGCAATGGTGCCGTCAAAGAGATACACGTCCTGCTGGACCATACCAATTGCCGAGCGCAAACTGTGCTGCGTAACGGAGCGAATGTCCTGGCCGTCAATGGTGATGCTTCCGCTTGTAACATCATAGAAGCGTGGCAATAAAGCGCAGGTAGTTGACTTACCTCCACCTGAAGGTCCAACCAGCGCAACGGTTTTTCCGCTCTCAATATGAAGGTTCAAGCCGTTGATAACGTCTTCAGCGTTGTTGTAAGAAAAATGAACGTCCTGGTAGATGATGTCGCCAGCAGTAATCTGAATGTCGTGAGCATCAGGCGCATCTTGAATATCTGGCTGAGTTTCAAGAATCTCTGTGAAACGCTTAAAGCCGGCAAGACCCTTCTGGAATGTCTCGGTAAAGTTCAGAATGTTCATGATTGGCGTGGTAAACAGCGAGATATACAGCGCATAAGTTGCCAGGTCAATAGCTTGCATTTGCCCCTGAGCAATCATCCAGCCGCCCAAAACCAACACAACAGTGTTCAGAATGCCCATCATGCCAGAAATAGCAGCCTGATACCCGCCCATTGCCTGATACATATTAGACTTAGAATCCAGATACGCCGAGTTGCTTGCCCTAAATTTCTTACGTTCGTGATCTTCTGCCGCAAAGCCCTTAACCACGCGAATACCAGAAAGTGAGTCTTCTAGCTGGGTATTTACGTCGGAAATACGCATACGATTCTCTTTAAAAATACCGCGCATGTGCATGTTGGCAAAGAAATTGAACACCACTAACGCGGCGGCAATTCCAGCAAGCACCAGCGTAAGAGGCACATTGATAAACGTCAGAATAACAAAAGAGCCAGCAATCTCAAGCAAGCCAATAATCAGATACTCGGGACCGTGGTGCGCCGTCTCAGAAATGTCGAACAAGTCAGATACCAGGCGACTCATCAGGTCACCCGTCTTGTGGCGATCATAATACGAGAAACTCATGCGCTCGTAGGCGTCAAACAGGTCTTCTCGCATCTTGCTTTCCATACGCGCGCCCATGATGTGTCCCCAGCTAATGACAAAGTAGCGACACAGAAAGTGGACAAAGTACATAACCACAAGGCCAATAGCAATGAATATCAAGCTGCCGAGAATGGCATCTTTGCCCTGCACAAATAGCCCCTTGGTGAGCGAGCGCAAAATCTGGGGGAACGCGAGCTCGATACAAGCCAAAATGATGGCGCAGATAGTGTCCAGAATAAACAGATGCTTTTGCGGGGCGTAATAAGAAAGAAAACTGGCAAACAGCGATTTGCGGTGTTTGCCAGAAACGTTTTTGCCAGAGGTGTTGTTACCAAAAGCATTTCTACGAGAGGTCTGGTTCAAAGAACTGCCAGGTACAGGGCGAGAAGAACGATCAAGCATGCGTAATTACTCCATAGGCAATCGGTGTGAAATTGAATCGCAGATAAGAGCTCCAATGATAGTCTTTGCGTCCTCGATTTTGCCATCGAGAACAGCGTCTACCAGCTCAGATAGTGGAACAAGATCCACGTTAATAAATTCGTCGGCATCTGGGTCTGATCCCTCAAAGGTCAACTCAGTTGCCATATAAAGGTGAATAAGCTCGTCGGTAAATCCGTCGGAAGTGGCGGTAGTGGTGAGAAAAGCCATCTTTCCCGCCTTCATTCCGGTTTCTTCCAGCAACTCACGGTGAGCGCAATCAAGAGGATCCTCGCCTGGATCAAGTTTTCCTGCAGGTAGCTCAACTGTTACGCGACCAAGCGCAGTTCGGTACTGACGAACCAGGCAAATTCTACCCTCATCAGTCAATGCAACAATAGCTACAGCACCGGGATGACGCACAACATCACGAAGAGCAGTGCGTCCATCAGGAAGAGAGACACGCAGACGATTCACGTCAAAAATGCGACCAACCCAAACGGTATCTTCAGAAAGTGGCTTCTCTTCTAGAGAGGCATCACGCGCATCCTCTGTACCTGCAACAAAGCTGCGCTTTTGTGGCTCCCCAGAATGATGGTAGGCAGCATCGCCCACAGCAACACGCTCACCGTCGTAGGTAAGCGAATCAACTGCCGAGTGCAAATCATTGCGAGCAGAATCAAACACCTCTGGAGTTACCTGCATGTCAGCATCAAGAATCTCTGGCTCAGCAGACTGCATATCATCAAACACATCACTAAACTGAGAACTGCTTTGATCGCTGGTCCAAGCACCATCCTGTACGTTGGTTTTCTCGTCATTTTGATTTGCCATAAGCGCTAACCTAACTATTTTTCTGGACGACCTTGAAGAGCTTTGAGTCCAATATCGTGCCTGAGCTGCTTACCTTCAAAGTTGATCAGATCACAGGCCTCGTATGCGCGGGCGCGAGCCTCCTCAAAAGTTGGAGCAAGCGCGGTGACGTTGAGCACGCGACCACCGGCGGTAACAATCTTTCCATCTTCGGTCCGAGCAGTTCCTGCGTGATAGACAGAGACGCCTTCAAGCTGCTGAGCAGCCTCGATGCCGGTAATCTCCTTGCCCTTCTCGTAAGAGCCGGGATATCCAGCGCTTGCCAGAACAACAGAAACAGCGACTGTATCAGACCAGGAAACCTGCTGATGACGGAGGGTGCTGTTGTCACAAGCCATCAAAATTGAAACCAAATCTCCCTCAAGGCGAGGCAGAACTACCTGAGTCTCTGGATCTCCAAAGCGAGCGTTGAACTCAAGAACCTTAGGACCGTCTTTGGTCAGCATAAATCCGCCGTAAAGGCAGCCGGAATAGTTAATGCCCTCTTTTTTGAGCTGGTCAACAACGCGCTGCTCAATGGCAATCATCTGAGAAAGCTCTTCGTCAGTCACAAAAGGAACAGGAGAATAGACGCCCATGCCACCAGTGTTGGGACCCTTATCGTCGTCGTAAGCGCGCTTGTGATCCTGTGCTGTTGCCAGCGGAACAACGTACGTTCCATCAGTCAACGCAAGCAGCGAGCACTCTGGTCCCTCGAGGAACTCCTCGACAACAACGGTTGCTCCCGCATCACCAAAATGGCCGGAGAAGCACTCGCGAACGCCCTCAAGAGCCTGCTCAAGCTCAGTCGCAACGATAACGCCCTTACCTGCGGCAAGACCGTCTGCTTTAACAACTACAGGAGCGCCAATCTGGTTAACATACGCCTCGCAAGACGCCTGATCGGTAAAAGACTTCCATGCAGCAGTTGGAACGTTTGCTCGCTCCATAACGCCCTTAGCAAACGCCTTTGAGCCTTCCATCTGGGCTGCATTCTGGTTAGGACCAAAGCATGCAATACCGGCCTGACGAACAGCGTCTGCTACACCCACAACAAGAGGTGCCTCAGGGCCAATAACTACCAGGCCAATGCCCTTTTCTTTGGCAAACGAGACAACCTCATCAGGATTGTTTTGATCAATAGGAGCAATCTCTGCCTGAGCAGCCATGCCGCCATTACCTGGAGCAACGTAAATTTTTCCTGCACGAGGCGATTCTTGTAGCTTAGTTAAGAGAGCGTGCTCACGACCACCTGCGCCGAGCAACAAAATATCAACGGTGTCATTCATAAGTACTCCAGCCTTCTGATACAACGCCTTTGGGATACAAGCAACGCCAACAGCGCCTTCTCCAAGATGTTTTTTAAACTCAGGAGAAGCAAGTCTTTCTGCAATACATTCTGCATCATATTCGTTGGTTTTAAGCGGCTTTTTGAGATGCTTTTCTATGCGTTTCTCGCCACTTGAAATTACTACATATTTGAGCTCGCCGCGCTTTACAAAACACGCGCTCATAAGGCGAGAAATTCTTGCTGCTAGATCGGTAAAATCTGAAGAGCGAGCAACCTCTGTACATTTTCCGCCAACCAAACGATACAAATACATGTCGTTTGAAATGCGCCTATGCAAACGCTCAAGGCGGAGTCGCAACGAAAGCCTGGGGCGCTTGTCCTTGCTTTTATGAAGGACGACCTTGTTCATTGCAATGTACATTGTGGCAACTACCTCAGCCAGCTCTTGTGCATACGCGCAAGCAGCTTCAAATGAAGCTCCAGACTTTCTTGCCGCACTTAAGCGCTCAAGCATGATCCCCATAGCAGTGGGCATATTTCCGCTATCTACCAGGAAAATTGAGCTTGAGATGTCAGGATTGTTCTGACAAGCCTTTTTTGCCGTAAGAAGCGAGTCAGAAAAATCTGCATACACATGAAGCGAGAGAATCTTTTGAACTCCTGACTCAAATATACCTCGGTAAAACTCGCCTACCTGGTCAGCATCTGAACTCAGAGCTCCAGGTATTACAGAAACCCCCAGGGCTTCAAGCTGGGAAGCTTCAAGCCCACAGGGGTTATCGCAAACTATTGCAAAAGTTGAGCAGTCCGAAGACGCCACGGGTTACCTCCAGTAGCGGTCGATTGTCTGCTCACGATCTGGACCAACGGTGATGATAGAAACGCGTACACCAGCAAGTTGCTCCAGGAAGTCAATGTAGTCCTTAGCCTCACGAGGTAGCTGGTAGAAGTTACGAACGTTAGAGATGTCGCACTTCCAACCAGGAAGAGTCTCATACACAGGCTTTGCGTGATAGAAGACGCTCTGGTGCTCTGGGACGGTCTTGTAAATCTTGCCGTCGCACTCATAAGCAACGCATACCTTAATCTCATCCAGGCAGCCAAGAACGTCAAGCTTGGTGATTGCCAGATCAGTGAGGCCATTAATGCGAGCCGCGTAGTTAACAACTACTGCGTCATACCAACCGCAACGGCGCTTACGGCCAGTAGTAACGCCGTACTCATGGCCAACTTCGCCGAGAAGATCGCCCGTCTCGTCAAAGAGCTCTGTTGGGAATGGACCAGAGCCAACGCGCGTGAGGTATGCCTTTGCAATGCCCAGGACGCGGTCAATGTTGGTTGGACCAACGCCAGAACCAGTTACTGCGCCACCAGCAGTGCAGCTAGAAGAGGTAACAAATGGATAGGTGCCGTGGTCAATATCAAGCATGGTTGCCTGAGCACCCTCGAAGAGAATGTTCTTACCAGCCTCAAGCTCTTCGTTGAGGAAGAGAGAAGACTCAACAATGTAAGGACGAATGCGATCTGCATAAGGCAGATAGGTCTCGCAAATTTGGTCAACGGTATAGGTTGGAAGGCCATACACAAGGCTCAAGATTGGATTGGTGTACTCAAGTGCAGCTTCAAGCTTCTTGCGGAAGATCTTCTCGTCAAGCATGTCCTGAATACGCAGGCCAGTGCGATTCATCTTGTCCATATATGTTGGACCGACACCGCGCTTGGTGGTACCAATAAGGTTCTTACCCAGCTTTTTCTCGTGCACGCCATCAAGATCTTTGTGATAAGGCATAACAATGTGAGCGTTGCCGGAAATCTTAAGAAGATCGCAGGAAATACCCTTACTCTCCAGCATGTCAATCTCGCCGAGAAGAACCTCTGGGTCAACAATGCAGCCATTACCAATAACTGGATAGGTGTTCTCGTACATAACGCCAGATGGAACCTGGTGAAGCGCAAGCTTTGTGTCTCCAGCAATTACCGTGTGGCCCGCATTTGCACCACCTGCGTAACGGCAAACAACGTCAAAATCTCCGGAAATGAGGTCGGTAACTTTACCCTTACCCTCGTCTCCCCACTGAGCACCAACAAGTACGGAAGCTGGCATAAGTTCTCCCCTATCGCAGCTATCTACAAACACGACCATTACATGACGGTTGCAACCTCTTTAGGGGTTGCTTCATAAGTATATCTAATACCACTCGCAAAAGCACAGAAGCGCAGAGGTTTTGTCACACATAAGAAACGATTAATGTGTAGGGTTTGCCATCGCAGCGTACTGTGCGGCTTCACTTTCTGAGTAATTATTTCCCTGGTAGATCTCAACAAACTTAGTAGATGTTGGCATAAACATAACAGGAACATCCCTCAGAGCACCTGCACGGTTCTTTGCAACAATGATGTTAGTAACGTCTTTATCAGGACGGTCATCTCGTGCGGCTTCTTCATCGCTCAGTGAGCGGTCAAGCAGCAAAACAATATCTGCATCCTGCTCGATTGCGCCGGACTCACGCAGGTCAGAAAGCTGTGGACGCTTGCCGTTTCTGTTCTCAAGCGTACGATTGAGCTGAGAAAGTGCAATAACAGGCGCCTTGAGGTCTTTGGCCATAATCTTAATGCCACGAGACATCTCAGAAACCTCAGTTGCACGACTGTCTGCACGGCCCTTCTCGGCTGGAGGAGACAGCAGCTGGAGGTAGTCGATGATAATGACGCCTTTCTCGGCCTTATTAAGCATTCTGCGGGCTTTTGCGCGGATTTCTGTGACTGTTGTGCCTGGAGTATCGTCAACGATGATTTTAAGGCGAGAAATGCGCTCTGCTGCCTCCAGAAGGGTGGGCCACTGCTCATTTCTGATGTTGGAAGAACGGATGGTCTGCAAATCAACCTTTGATTCAGAAGCCAACAGCCTCTGCGCAATCTCAATCTTGCTCATCTCAAGCGAGAAAAGCGCAACAGTTGCTCCGGAAACCGCAGCGTTATAAGCCATGCTGAGAGCAAAAGAAGTCTTACCAACACCAGGACGAGCGCCGATAACAACCATCTGACCAGGACGAAGACCTTGGAAGAGGTTATCTAGGGTTGCAAATCCGGTTTGGACACCCAGCTCTGAAGCATCTTTGCCAGCATTTTGCTGAAGCTCTTCAAAGAGATCAGTCATGATGTCTTCAATGCCCTGCTCAGACTGCTGAACATCTCTGTTGGTTACATCAAAAATGAGCTTTTCTGCCTGGTCAACTACTTCTTTTGTATCTTCTGGAGCGTTGTAGGCAAGCGCAGAAATCTTTGCAGAAGCACTAATCATCTTTCTGAGCGTAGTATCACGGTGCAGCATAACAGCGTGGTTTTCCCAACCAACCATAGCAAGTGGGTTGTTTCCAAGCTCTGCTAAACGGACAGCTCCTCCAGCGCGCTCAAACTTGCCGTTACTCTTAAGGTGGTCTGCAAGCGAAATGACGTCAACTGGCTTGTTATTGTCAAACAGGGACTTAATTGCATCAAAAATAATTTGATTGGATGGAATATAGAAATCCTCGGAAGAAAGCCTAATGAGGCACTCTCCTCTGATTTCTTCCGAAAGAATCATTGCAGAAAGAATGGAAAACTCGGCATCAGAATCTTGTGGCATAGAGGCGTTCTCTAGGGCCGTCAATTGCGTAGGATTCATCTCAAACGAGTCTTGTGCCATCGTCTTTTCCAATCATGTTTTTTGGGAATGAATCTGAATAGTAGTGTACTTTTCAAAAAAATAAAGAGTCATTTTGGCTTGCAAAATTCGAAAAGTTAAGTCTTCAACACGATTTTCCAAAACTCGCATACCCTGAGCGGGATTTCCTTGAGTTTTCAACGTTTTCAACATTTTTTGGACTTTTTTCGACACGTAGTATTTTCTACACAATTGCTTATCTGCGGTTATACAAATCAAATTACAATTCCGCAGGTTAAGTGAATATGTTTTACATAACATTTTGAATAACCGCAGGTAGAGCACAAGAAAATATACCGCTCCGTCTACACATAAAAAAACCACCCCTTTGTTATGTTTCACAAAGGGGTGGTTCGAACAAACATTCCATTCTTTTCAGATGGCTGAGCTTTTTATAAAAGCTTACAAATCTGTAGAAAACTGCAGAAATTGTATAAACCACCAAAAAATGCAGGAGAACAGTGTTCTATGCATGCATAAAACTACTCTGCGGACTCAACCTCAACCTCGACGGTTGCCTCAGCGGCAACCTCCTCGGTCTCTTCCTCTGCAGGAGCAGCATCGTCCTCGCCAACAAGAACAACGACGGTAGCGGTGATGTCACGGTAAAGCTCAATGGTGACATTGTGGCGACCAGCGGTCTTGATAGCAGCGCTACGAGCAATGCGCTTACGATCAACGGTGACGTTGAGCTGTGCCTCGATTGCGTCAGCAATCTGAGCGGTGGTGACGGAGCCAAAGAGCTGGCCCTCCTCGCCAATGCGAGCGTCAACAGTTACGAGCTTGCCATCAAGAGCTGCCTTGGTAGCATTTGCGTCAGCAATACGCTGCTCTTCGCGCTTAGCGATATTGTGACGACGCTCCTCAAGCTGCTTGATGTTACCCGGTGTAGCAGGCTGGGCAATCTTGTTGGGGAACAGGAAGTTCTCCGCGTAACCCTGTGCGACCTCTACGATGTCGCCTTCGCCGCCCTTACCGCGAAGCTCGCCCAAGAGAATAACTTTCATGGGAAACTCCTTTGATGAGTCGATGGTATCGACTAGTTGTTGTTTATCGTGGACTCTGAATCCTGGCTTCCTGAGCGATTGAGCTTTCGGAAGTTTGCCCAGGCGTCAATAAGTCCTACGAGAGCCATAACGCCTAACTGAACTTCTAACATGCCTGCCAATACAAACAGTGACAGAGAAAGTGCTGGCGAGAAGTGCTTCTCGCGCACAAACCATGTGAGCACTGCAAGGCCCTGAAGAGCAAACACAACTCTAAGAGCCATAAACACATTCAACGTAATAAGCTGAAGTATGTCTTGTGCAGACAAAATGGTGCTTGAAAGTGCATACACAAACAAGTTGGCCACGGTAAGAGCACATATCCAAAATGGAACGTCCATCAGCTGGAACTGTGGCAATTTCTGTGGGTCTCTTGTCAGTGCTTTATACACTGTTCGAGCTCCAAAACGCGCAATTACAAAATATAAAAGCGCCATACCGGTATAGCTGGTTGGCCAAAAGAGCATAAAGAGTGCCTTTGCCGTTGAAAGACCTTCTTGGATCTCTGGAGAAGCACCTGAGACCTGCGAGGCGTATTGATTAAATACGTTCTGAGCAAGCTCGGGAAGAGTTGTTCCTGCCATTGCGGCAAAAAACGCGTCATATCCCAGAAGTGCCAAAGCCGTTGCTCCTACAAGAAGAGACCCAACGCCAACGGTGAGTTTCTCTGTTGCAAAAGCGTAGCCAACTCCAAGAGCAAGTGCACAAGCGGTAACTGAAGTAGCCGCCTCCGTTGGTCCCGAGAGCAAATAAGCTGCTACACCCGTAACAAGTACTGAAGTAATAGCAGGACCAAACCATCCGTGCCCTTTTTTGCAATAGACAGCAATTACCATGCCATACGCAACCAAAGCGGCTCCAATAAAAGAAAGAAGCCCGGTAATTACTCCACCAACAACGCAAAGTACAAATCCTTGCTTGTATGTTGGAGCCTCAAACGGACGCGGTTTACCTCCGTTTTGGTTGCTTGGACCGGCAACATTCTGCGAGCTACTCTCTGGGCGAGAATACCCTTCAGGTGCCTGAGGAATATTTGAATCCGGTCTATCCATTGCTAACCAACTCTACCTAAAGAACAGATAGGTTATCCGCGACTACGGCCACCGCGGCTGGAAACCACAGGGACAGTGTAGGGCAGAAGTGCCATCTCGCGTGCGCGCTTGATAGCAAGTGCAATGTCGTGCTGGTGCTGCGTGCAGGTGCCAGTGACGCGACGAGGCTTAATCTTGCCACGGTCGGTCATGTACTTACGAAGAAGCTGAGTGTCTTTGTAATCGATGAACTCAGTCTCCTCCTTGCAGAACTGGCAATACTTGCGACGCGGCTGGCGCTGGAAATCTTGTTTCTGCTGAGCCATGTCTTTTACCTTTCAGATGACAGTAACGTCTGTGTTGCTGTCTGACGTTTAAAACGGAATATCAGCATCGTAGAACTCCTCGTCTGGCGGAGCCGGAACGGGAGCGGGTGCCTGTGGAGTTGGAGCTGCATAAGATGGTGCGCCCTGTGACATAGGGGCTCCACCCTGCTGATTCCTAGAAAGGAACTCGACCTCATCGACAACAACCTCAAGCTTGCTGCGACGCTGTCCTTCCTTCGTCTCCCAGGAGCTGAAACGAAGCTTGCCTTCAATAGCAACCTTCGAACCCTTGGAGAGGAAGCGGGAAAGTGCTTCAGCACGCTGGCCAAATACTACGCAGTCTACGAAGTTAGGAACATCTTCCCACTCACCAGTCTGCTGGTTCCTGCGACGATCGTTAACCGCAACGCCGAAGGATAGAATCTGGGTACCGCCTGCTGTGGAGCGAAGCTCCGGGTCACGGGTCAGGTTGCCCGAAATGTTAACCCTGTTAATACTCATAAATCTCACTACCTCTCATCGTGGAATAATTCCACTTTTCCATTACAAGGACTTAGTCCTTATCGACTCGACGCACGATCATGTGACGCTTAACAGCATCATTGATTCGCAGGACTCGATCGAGCTCTGCAATCTGCGTTGGATCTGCATGGAAATTGATGAGGGTATAGTCACCCTCGGTAAGATCGTCGATCTCAAAAGCAAGCTTACGCTTACCCCAATCCTCGACGCTGTCGACTACTCCGCCGTCAGTGGTGATAGCAACGTCAATACGCTTCATTACACCAGCGCGGACTTCCTCGGTGGAAGCTGGGTCAACAAAAAACAGCAGTTCATAGGCCTTCATATTGTCACCTCCTCTGGGCTAATGGCTTCGGGAAGTGAAGGTGCACCCGAAGCAGGAAAGTTCGACCAAGCATCATACCACATAAATGCTTAAATACGAAACTAGCCCACAAACTTTCTCACATGCAGTCCACATATATAGCTTAAATTGGCAATTTGTCACCAAATTGTCTTTAATCTTGCAAAGATTTGACGCGAATCTTTCTAAGGTATGGTCAAACGCATAACTCAAATAACATGGGATTAAATAAGAAAAACGGCCATCACACAATCTGCATGATGGCCGTTTCGTTTATATGCGCTCTACATTACTGAGCTGCAGGTCCCTCAGGATTCTGAGTTGGTGCATCTGCTGGAGCAGCTGGTGCCTCAGGAGCCTCTGGAGCTGTTGGGATAATTGGCTCAACAACAACAGTTGAAGCTGGTGCAGGCTCTGGAGCTGCAGGAGCAACAGGTGCCTCAGGAGCTACAGGAGCCACTGGTGCTGCTGGTGCAACAGGTGCAACTGGCGCAGCTGGAGCAGCAGGAGCCGCGGGTGCAGCAGGTGCTGCAGGAGCAACTGGAGCTGCAGGTGCAACTGGAGCTGTTGGAGCAACGGGAGCTGCAGGTGCTGCTGGGGCTGCAACAGGCTCAGCTGGAGCAGCAACTGGGGCTGCAGGTGCAACTGGAGCTGGAGCAGCAACTGGGGCAGCAGGAGCTGCTGGAGCTGCAGGAGCTGCAGGTGCTGCAGGTGCTACTGGTGCTGCAACAGGAACAGCAACAGGCGCTGCTGCAGGGGCAGCGGTTGCTGCTGGTGCAGTAGGAGCAACTGGTGCTGGAGCTGCATACGTAGCAGCTGCGCCATCACGAGGATCGTTAATGAATGGTGGCAGTGGATCGTTGCTCTGTCCCCATGCAGGAACATTGAACTGACGCATCCAAAGAGCGATTGCGTTCTGCATAAGAAGCATAACGATAAGACCAACAACGTTACCAATATAGCCAATAATCAGGAAAATTGGTCCCATCTGAATGACGCCACGTGCAAGCAGGGCAAGCATGATAAGACCCACCTGGCTCTGGTCGGTAACGTTCTGAGTTCTTGCAATGGTTAAAGCCTGAGTGCCAATGTTAACAATCATGCTAATTGCAGCGCTACCGCCGATGATGCCCATAATAAGTGAGGTAGCAATGCCAAGCACAATGCCCATACCAAAGATACGGAACAGACCGCCCATGTCATGCTTGATCATCTCAAAGATGTTCTTAAAAGCAAAACCTGCAGAGATGCGACCATAAACTGATGCGCGAACCTGAATAACATTGATGCACAGTGGATAAACAAATGCTGCAACAATAAAGACTGGGATAAGAATCAGATTGATAACTGGAATGAAAGAAAGAATTCCCGTTGCAATGCTGTATGCCAGACCAAATGCAAGTGCAATAACAACTGCCTTGAAGCCGGTAACAATATAGGTACCAAACTTAAGGTCTTTCTGCTTTGGACCAGCGTTGATGCCCCATGCAGTTACGCGTGCAGTCTCAAGTGCATAGCCAACAAGTGCAAGAATTCCGACAACTGGAATAAGACCAAACAGAGCCATAATAAGGACAGGCTTCCACCAACCCTTTTCCAAAGTCAGAAGTGCCCAGGAGCGTGCAAAGTAGCGATCGCGCCTGTAGCCATTCAACTCATCTGCTGAAACAGCCATTTAACTCTCCCCTCGTGTCAAAAAAGATGACATCGAATTACAAAGCCTAAACATTCTATATAAAATCGAAAAATAAATATATCTTTATTGGTAACAATTAATCAAATGAAAATGTTAAATGGCGGAGGAGGAGGGATTCGAACCCTCGTACCCCTAGAAGGGGTAAACGGTTTTCGAGACCGCCGCATTCAACCACTCTGCCACCCCTCCGAAGGGTGAAACGGCGCCCGTAGGCGCCGTGAAAATTCTGGCGGAGAGTCAGGGATTTGAACCCTGGAGACGCTTTAGACGCCTACACGATTTCCAATCGTGCTCCTTCGGCCACTCGGACAACTCTCCATATAAAACCGCACGGGACAGTATAGCGGATTTCTTACCAATATAGGGCGAGAAGTTCTGTGTATTTTTAATACTTGTGTAGTATTGTCATACTAATAAAAACAAAAACACCAGTAGGAGGTATGGATGCCACCGTTTTTCTCGCCATATGGCACAGATGCAATTTCTGTGAGCATCCCCTACTGGCTAGACCTTCTAACAGTAATTATTGGTGCAATCTCGGGAATCTTGGTTGCAAGAGATCGTCACTTGGACCTTGTGGGCTTTGTGGGTCTTGGACTTTTGGGCGGTCTGGGCGGCGGACTTATCAGGGACGTCATGATGCAAGAAGGCGGCGTCTACATGCTCAACTCGCCCTACGCCATTCCGGCGGCGGTGCTAACTGCCATGCTGCTCTTTATGTTCCCCGAACCGCTTGATAGATTCCCACGCATGCTCGAGTGGACCGACATTATTTCCGTTGGCCTCTTTGCTGTTGTTGGTACCGATAAAGCCCTGGTATATCACTTGCTTCCCTTCTCGGTTGTTTTGATGGGAAGCATTACGGGCGTTGGCGGCGGCATGCTTCGCGACGTATTTCTTGGCGATATACCTCGTATTTTCCAACGAAGCAATCTCTACGCGTTTTGCGCAGTTGCTGGCGCCACCTCATATTGGGCACTTGTTTCCTACGCTGGAGTCACCAAAATCTGGGCAGCCGTTGTCTGCGTTGCAGTTACCGTTTGCCTGAGGCGTTGGTCGCTCAAGTACAACGTACTTTCTCCGGCCGACGTTGACCTTACGCCGCACGTAATGCGCAGTGTTAACAAGCTTCGTCACAAAGCTCAGAAGCCGGGTAAGCAACCTGAGCAGAACACCCCATCAAAGTAGCATTCTGAACTGACTCCCATTTCTTGGACACGAGAAATGGGAGTCAGTTCAAAACACACCTAAGTCGGATAATCTGTTAAAAAGACGTATACATGACGCAGAAAATACCTCAATCATGCAGATTATCGTCATTAGATGTGTAAAATGCCCTCATCTGAGCAGATTATCCGACTTAGGTGTGTTCCGTAGATACAGAATTTCCCGATAGTTAAATTTCTTATATTTCTCTATTCATGTTTAAGCATATTGGATAAAGTTTATGCATAAAGATGCATATCAGGTAGTGCGACCGTCTAACTGCCTGGCTATCTTGATTAGGAACATGTCAATTCTTTAGCAAAACTTATCAAAGCTGCGCTATTTTGTGCGCTAGGCCTAAAAGCCGGCGTTAACACGCTGCAGAATCATAATCACCCGCATGTGAACTACCTAAAACAAAACTGGCGAGAAACCCTTGCAGCCGCAAGTTCTTCTCGCCAGATTGGTTATCTGTAAACGACGCTGTTACTTCTTGACCATACCGTTACGGACTGCCCACTTACGGCGCTCAGTCTCGGAAAGAATACGCTTACGCATGCGGATGTTTTGTGGCGTAATCTCAACAAGCTCGTCGTCCATGATGTACTCCAGAGCCTCTTCCAGCGTAAACAGGCGTGGAGGAGTCAACTGAACTGAAATATCTGCAGTTGAAGACCTCTGGTTGCCCAAAGATTTGGTGCGCGCAATGTTAACAACCATGTCGCCTGGTCTTGAACGCTCACCAACCAGCATACCCTCGTAGCACTCAACGCCTGGAGAAACAAAGAGTTGGCCGCGCTCCTGAAGCGTACCAAGTGCGTAAGCAACAGCCTTCTCGGTGGACATGGAAATCATGGCGCCGTTCTGGCGGCTACCAATATCACCTGCAAAAGGACCGTACTCAAGGAAGGTGTGGTAGAAGACAGCGTCGCCGTGGGTGACGTTCATGACGCGCGTCTTGAGGCCCATGATGCCGCGGGTTGGAATCTTGAACTCAAGGTGAGTCTGAGTCTCACCGGTATCCATGATGGACATGGTGCCGCCAACGTTACCAAAGACCTCAATAACCTTGCCAGCATACTCTGGGTTGCACTCAACAACAGCCTGCTCAATAGGCTCAAGCGTGTGGCCCTGAGCGTCCTTCTTGAACAGAACACGAGGACGACCAACCTGGAATTCAAAGCCTTCGCGGCGCATGCTCTCCATAAGAACGGAGAGGTGCAAAATACCACGACCAGAAACCTCAATACCCGTCTTATCAGGAAGTTCCTCGATGCGCATGGTGACGTTATTCTCGCGCTCTGTCATCAGACGCTCTTTAAGCTGACGGCCACCAACAATGTCTCCCTCACGGCCAACAAGTGGCGAGGTAGAAGGCTCAAAAATAATGGAAAGAGTTGGTGGATCAATCTCAATTGGATCCAGTTCAACAGGGTTCTCTGGGTCAGTGTAGACGTCACCAATATCAGTGTTATCAACGCCAACGATTGCCGCAATATCACCTGCGTCAACCTCGCTGCACTCCTTACGGCCAAGGTAGTCAAAGGTGAACAGCTGCTTGACCTGGCTCATGGCGCGGGAACCATCATTTTTGACAACAAGAATCTTGTCGCCAGTATGAACAGTTCCGGAATAGACACGGCCAATACCAATGCGGCCCAGGTAATCGGAGTGATCGATGGTGACGCACTGCATAGCAAGAGGTCCGTCAATATCAACATCTGGAGCTGGAAGGCCGTCGATAATCATGTCAAGAAGAGGGAACATATTGTCGTTGTCATCATTTGGATCAAGGCGAGCGTAACCGTTAACGCCAGAAGCAAAGATAACGTGCTCCATGGTGAACTCAAGCTGCTCATCAGTTGCACCAAGGTCCATCATCAGATCAAGAGAATCGTTGACAACAGCCTCTGGACGAGCGCCATCACGGTCAATCTTGTTGACAACCATCATGATAGAAAGGCCCGCGTCGATAGCGTGGCGCAGAACAAAGCGAGTCTGTGGCATAGGGCCCTCGGCTGCGTCAACCAAGAGAAGCGCACCGTCAGCCATCTTCAAAACACGCTCTACCTCGCCGCCGAAGTCAGCGTGGCCGGGGGTATCAATAACGTTGATCTTAACGCCCTTGTACTCAATAGAGATATTCTTTGCCAGAATGGTAATTCCGCGCTCGCGCTCCTGATCGTTGGAGTCCAAGATTCTCTCTTGAACCTGCTGGTTCTCGCGGAATGCATCGGTTGCCTTAAGCATCTGGTCAACCATGGTGGTTTTACCGTGGTCAACGTGGGCGATGATAGCAATATTTCTGATGTTGTCTTGACGCATAAGTCTCTATCTCTCGAAGGTATGTGTTTGGACTTGCTACTTCAGGTCCAATTTTTATCAGCTTTAGAACTTTAGTGCAATTACGTGCCTAGAGCGCCCAGAAATTTCAATGAACGCAGCTTTTTCATTACAGAAGTGGCTCAAGCTCCCCTGCTGGAGCAGGATCAGACCACACAAACTGGTCGCCTTGGCCTTTTCCGTGAACTAAAGAATATGCCGAGAAACTCTTATAGCCCTTCTCGCCAAACTCAAGAAGCACGGCATCTTCGTAACCGCCCTCTTTGAGCACTTGAATGGCTCCCTCATACACAAGCGCATAGCGAACAGGTTCTTCGAGTCCCGCTTCTTTATCGCGCTTCTGTTTTGCCAGGTCAAGCACGCGTTTATGGGCGCCCTCAAGCAGCTCCTCTGGGCCGTCATCGAAGAACTCATAGCTTGCAACCGTGCCTGACGCGTCCTCAACTACAAGCAAAACGTTGAGTGATTGGCCATCTGCAAGCAGGTCAAACGCATCTCCAAGCAGCTCAGTTGAGAGCATATCAAGCTGGGGAGAAACTCCATCTTTGCGCTCGTTGTTTTCGGCCATGCCGCTCCTTAGCGTCGTTTTTGTAACTATTGTTCTCTATGATACATCGCACAAGAAAAGAGGTCGAAAGCAAAAAGCCTTCGACCTCTTAGGTTTGTCAGCTATCTGTCCAAAATTGGACAGCAAAGGCGTTATAACGGCAAAATACCGTGTCTGAAAGCACGAGCACTTACTCTGCCAGTGCCTCACGGATGCGCGTTGTAACTCCCTCAAGTCTGTAGCACTCAACATACTGACGAAGAGGACGTTTGATGTGGTCAACCACAAAGCGCTGTCCATCAATATTGAACTCAGCAAGGTTCTTGTACAGGTGCTCAGTTGCGGCTTTGACCTCGTCGTTATTGAATGCATAATGACCAGAAATATCAAGAATATCCAGCGACAGTTTGTGATCAGCAAGAATCTGCTCAACAGTCAGATTGACCTGGTCACCCACCATCCACTTACGCCAGCGCTCAGTCTCAATTGCCTTGACCAACAGGGTGTTTCTCAAGCCGGAAACCTCATCTGCCTTCAGGAGACCTTCTTTAACCAGAAGATCCTCTACATCGCAAAGCTTCAAATATGCGCGAGTCTCCTCTGTTCCGTACTGTGGAGCTACGTTTGAAGCGGTTACATTTGCAGGAGTGTGCTCAAGCAGCGTCACGTCATCAAGGTAGTCTGCATTGTGCTCCTTAAGACCAACGCCGTAGCTCTTGGCCATCTCAGCAAGGCTAATGGCAGCCTCAAAATCGTAGTGACCAACCTGCTCAGTAAGGCGCGTAAGTGTTCCTGTCTGTCCAACAATAAAGGTTGGCATAGGCAGTCCCTTGGCGGTCAGCTCACTCTTAAGCTGCTCAATGAAGGTGTGATACTTGTCGGTAGAGGTCAAGCCACCATTTGTTTCCTCGGTACCAACCTCATAGCCAATCTCAGGAAGACCGCGAGAAACACGTTCCTTCTCGCACCACTCAATCAAATCAACTGTACGGCGAAGAACCACATCAAGCGGAATAACCTTGCCAATCTCAAAAGGATCCTTAGTTGGGTCAATCATCAGCAGGTCAAAACCGTTAAGCATGTCGGCAAGATAAGACTTCTTGGCAAGCTCCATAGCCTCATCTTCTGGAAGGTGAGCGTTACGCTCCTCGTCGCGCTGCCAAGGACCACCGTGGTCGCGACAGAGGTAATACAGTCCGTCAAAGCCAACCTTCTGAGCTGCTTCAGCAATATCTTCCGAGAAACGCTTCTGATCCCAAGAATTTACGTATCCTCCACCAAGTTCATCAAGGTCTACCTGGTTTCTAGATGCAATAAACATCAGAGGAAAATCGCAATCTCTACCAAGTTCAAAAGCTGCCTGGAGCAGGTTGGGTGACATTGGTCCGATTCCTAACAGTGTGGCGGACCTTCCTGTGTCTTGAAGCTTAAGCAACCCTTCAACAGCCTTTTTGATTGGTAGCTTTTCCATAATTACCCCTTCCCAAGAGCGTTTCTTGGTAATAAGAAGGGCGTGGGGGTTGAATCCCTACGCCCCTCTCCTTTTAACTTCAATTTTTAAGGTCTAAAACCAAAAAGTACATGCGTTTCTCGCTCTGTATTACTTGTTGTCCTCAAGCTTTGGCTTGGTGAGAACAAGGATTGCAACGCCAACTGCAACGCCAATTGCCATATCAAGGGTGTAGAGGGCAATGTTGTTTGTAGCTGCAGCAACAATCATGCCACCGTGAGGAACAAAGCACTCAATACCGTGCCAAGCAGCAAGACCAGCACCAACTGCAGAACCAATCATGATTGCAGGAAGGGTGTGTGCAAGATCCTTAACAGCAAATGGAATTGCGCCCTCGGTAATACCAATGAGTCCCATGAAGACTGCGGAGATACCCATCTGCCTATCAGTGTCGTCAAACTTGCTGCGAGCAATAAGAGATGCAACACCGCAGACCAGTGGAGGAATAGCAACTGCAACACGGAATGCGCCGTTAGGACCATAAACACCTGCGGTCATAAGAGCCATGGTGAAGGTAGAAGCAGTCTTGTTAACTGGGCCACCCATATCAAATGCGGTCATAAGGCCAATTACAATGCCGAGTACAACTGCAGAGCCACCCTGAAGGCTTGAAAGCAGGCTGGTCAGCCAGTCCATGAAGGCGCCAAGTGGAGCTGCTAAAACATAGATGTAAAGCATGCCAAGAGCCAGCGAAGACAAGCTTGGGATGATCAGAATTGGCATGATGGTACGGATGGTGTTATTGACCTTCCAGCTCTTCATCCACTGGACAAGGTATCCAGCAGCAACGCCAAGGACCATTGCACCCAAGAAGCCGGTAGAAACCTGAACCTCACCTACAGGAACAGGATTGCTTGCCAGGTAACCAAGGACAAAACCAGGTGCCAGAGCAGGCTTTCCGCCCAAAGAATAGGCAATGTAAGCAGCAAGGACAGGAATCATCATCTTGATGCCAGCCATACCAATAAGGTTAAGGCTCTGCATCAAAGGATTGGTGACTTCGATACCGTCTTTTCCTGCAGTTCCCGTAGCAAGCGAGAATGCCAAGAAGACTCCGCCAACTACGACAATAGGAATAAAGTACGAAACACCAGTGTTAAACGCCTTTAGAAGGTCTTTACCGACCTTGCCCAAAACTGAGGGACTCTTTTCCTCTGCCATGGGTTTCTCCTCTCTTCTTCCTTGCGTTATCACTTATGCGCTTGCTACTCAGCCAGCGCAACTACCTGATCAATAACCTTTGCTGGATCTGCAATAGCCAGCGATGGGTCCAGCGTAAGAACACGACCTTCATCGCGTTTCTCGTCAAAACGCTCGTCGCCTTCGATGCCAATTGCAATGGCGAGAAGAACAACATCAGCAGCGTCAACTTCGTCCTGTTCAAGCTCGTTCTCAATGCCATAACCGCCTTGAGCCTCTACCTTGAATTCATAGCCGCGACGCTCACACTCTTTCTCAATGGCCTCTTTTGCCATCCAGGTGTGAGCAATTCCAACCGTGCAAGCGCATACAGCAACGACGTTCATGGTTATGTCCTCTCGCAAAGTAAGTTGTGAGCCCCTAAGCGGGGCGCACGAGCACGTCTTTTGACGACGTACGTTTCCAACTCATACTTTGCATTGTTTCAATCTTTTTTGAAAGAAGATTTCGGTAAACGTCTAATCTACCTTGTGTTATGATGAATTTTGTTAAACGTTTAACCAACGTAGAATCCAGCACACTCACTAACGTTGGTATTTTGCAAGTACATTGTAAGAATTTCGGTGAAATGAGTGCCAATGTCTAAGACCACTATCATTGACCTTGCAAAATTAGCAAATGTTTCCATTGCCACCGTTTCAAATTACCTTAATGGACACTTTGAAAAGATGTCTGAAGCAACTAAGCAACGTATCAAAAAAGCAATTGAAAATACGGGATATATTCCAAGTGCCCAGGCTCAAGCCATGGTCAAAAAGAGCTCTGGAATTATTGCTGTTCTCATATTGGACAACACTAATGCCTGGGCTGCCCAAATGACTAACGGTATTGAAGATGCAGCTCTTGAAGCTGGATATCAGACAATTATTTGTAATTCTCGCTTTGACCCCACGCTTGAAGCCGACTGGGTCGAGAAGATGCTCTCAATTGGGGCAGATGGACTGCTCATCCAGCCCACCAATCAATTTAAAGCGATAGACAGGCGCATTGCTAAAGTTGGAAAACCAGTTGTCTATTTTGACTGCGACCTCATCACCCTTAATACTTCCTGGATAAAAAGTAACCTCTACGACGGAGTTTATTCAGCCGCAACGCACTGCGTCGAGCGTGGGTACGAGAACTTTTTAATCATTGGTGGAGAGCCAAAAGGTCGAACCAGAATTGAACGAGAATCTGGCTTCACTGATGCTTTAGAGGCCTCAAGTAAACCTTATGAGCGTCTCACCATAGAGCAAAGCACGTTGTCTATCCCTGAAATCACGCAATGGCTTAACAACCACATTCTTCCGTCAAAGAAAACGCTGGTGTTTGTGCCAAATCAGTGGGCGCTCAAGAGTGTCTATAGCGCCTTGCATGCCTATGAAAAGGTCATTCCAGAGCAAGTTGGACTGTTAGGGTTCAATAACACTGATTGGACCGATTTACCTGCTAAAAGCATCTCAACTATTGTTGAACCCGTCTATGAAGAGGGATATGCCGCGTGCAAAATGCTCCTTAAAAGAATCAAAGACCCCTCGCTTGAGCCCGACCACAAACTGCTCACGTGCAAGCTTAATTGGCTCAAATCAACCATCTAACAAAAATGGCGAGAAGACCAACTGATCTTCTCGCCATACGTTACTGCTTTAACCAAAATACTTACAGAACGTGGACCTCATCTCTGGTGAAGTCAACAAAGGCGTGGTCACCAACGTTATAAATCTTGTGGGTACGAGGGTTGAAGTCCGTAATCTTAATGAGCGTGTCTCCAACCATAACGTGGTAGTTCTGGTAGTGGCCCATGAAGCGAGAAAGCACTACCTCGCAGGCAAGCGTTCCCTCATCAGCAAGGCGTGCGGACTCTGGACGAAGAACAATGCAGCACTCTTTGCCCTTATCCAGGTGAGAGCATCCGCTGGCCTCAAACTCATGGCCTTCAAAGCGGCAAAGTGCAGTCTCAGAATCAAGCTTGTCTGCAATGGTTGCATGTAGGAAGTTTGACTCACCAATAAAGTCTGCAACAAACTCGTCTGCTGGGTGATAGTAAACCGTCTGAGGATCGCCAACCTGATCCACAACACCCTTTTTCATAATGATGATGTTGTCTGAAAGCGCCATTGCCTCTGACTGGTCATGTGTGACGTAGATGGCGGTAATGCCGGCCTCCTGCTGGATACGACGAATCTCGTTACGCATGTCAACGCGCAGCTTAGCGTCAAGGTTTGAAAGAGGCTCGTCGAAGAGAAGAACGCTTGGCTCAATAACCAGAGCGCGTGCCAAAGCAACACGCTGCTGCTGACCGCCAGAAAGCTGGTTGGTCATACGCTCTTCCATGCCCTCAAGTCCAACAAGACCAAGGATATGAAGGACCTTCTCGCGAATTACTGCCTTGTCCATTTTGCGGAGCTTGAGGCCATAGGCAACATTGTCAAAGATGTTGTAGTGAGGAAGCAATGCATAGCTCTGGAACACCATAGCGGTATCGCGCTTGTTTGGAGTAAGCTCATCAATCTGCTCATCGCCAAGGAAAATCTTTCCCTCATCAGGGCTCTCAAAACCAGCAATCATGCGCAGAATAGTGGTCTTTCCGCAGCCAGAAGGGCCAAGCAGCGTTACAAACTCGCCAGGAGCAATAGTGATGTTAGCGTCTTGAACTGCGTAGAAGTCTTTTCCAGTCTTCTGATCCTGATAAATCTTGGAAATGTGCTCAAGGCGAACGCCTTTTTTCTCTGTAGCCATGTGTTACTCCTCCTTGAGTGCTCGGCTGGTGCCAAAGTGTTTGATGGCCCAATTCATAAGCAATACCGAGCCATAGGTAATAACAATCAGAATTGTTGCAAAAGCGCAGGCCATACCATATGAACCCTTACCAGCAAACTCATTAATCTGAACGGTAATAAGCAGGAATTCTGGCGTAACCAAGAGAATAACTGCAGAAATTGCGGTGATGGAGCGGACAAACGCCGTTACCAAGCCAGACAAGAACGAATCTTTAATCAGTGGCAGTGTAACGGTCATAAACACCGTAAAGCTGTCGGCGCCCATGTCGTATGCGGACTCTTCAATTGATTTATCAATCTGTCGAAGCGCCGAAATGCCCGAACGTGTTCCTGTAGGAAGCGAACGCACGACAAAGACAATAATCAGGATAAGTCCCGTGCCATACAGGCCCTGCAAAAATCCTGTGTGCATAACACCACTTGAGAAACCGCGAATATAACCAACACCCAAAACCGTACCAGGAACTGCCATGGCAAGCATGGATACAGCCTCGATAAAACCACGACCACGGAAGCGGCGCTTTACTACCAGATAAGAAATGATCATCGAAAGCAAAGCGGTAATTGGTGCCGCAATGAGCGAGAGCATAAACGAGTCGCTAAACGCCTGCAGACCGTGGTACTTGGTAAATACCTGTTCAAACCACTTTGTTGTTAATTCGTAGTTAGAGCCCCAGGAACGAACAAACGAACCATAAGGAACGCAGAGGTACATGCCAATAACAAAGAGTGCGACTAGTGCGCAAAGAATGGTAAGTGGGATGCGAACAGAATTGTCTGTAATAAGCATCCTAGCTCGCGTTGCTTTGCCCGAAAGTGTAGATGTACTCTTTGCTTCCAACACAAACTTCTGAACAACAAACATAAGCAGCGTAATGGAAAGAAGAACAACAGCCATTGCAGCTGCGCCTTGCTTGTCGTACGCACCTGTAATCTGCAGGTAGATAGTTGTTGCTAAGGTATCGTAGGAGCCACCAATAATCATTGGGTTAGCAAAGTCTGCAATTGACTCAATAAATGAGACGAGAAAAGCGTTGCCTAAACCAGGCAAAATAAGAGGAAGTGTAACGCTGGTAAATACTTTCCAGCGGCTTGCACCCATGTCACGTGCTGCCTCTTCAAGGGATGGGTCAATGTTTTTAAGCAGGCCCTTAAGCATCATGTAGCACACAGGGAAGAACGACATAGTCTGGACAATAAAAATGCCCCAGAAGCCATAGATGTTGTTGTCAAAAATTCCCAAAAGACCGCGAGTAATCAGGCCTTTCTTGCCAAACATCATAATCATGGAAAGCGAGAGAACAAATGGTGGAGAAACAACAGGAAGCATGGAAACAACGCGGAAAAGGCCTGTCATAAACTTTGTACGAAGCTTTACGTACACTTCAACATACGCAAAAAGAAGACCAATAAGCGCTGATAAAATGCCTACTGCAAATCCAACCCTAAGGGTGTTGGTAATTGCATGGCTAAAGGAAGGCATGGCCAAGACGCGAGTAAAGACATCAAAGGTAACTCCGTTATCGGAGACTACAGAGTCAACCATAAGAATGGCAAGAGGATACAGAATAAAAAGGGTTAAGAAGGCGATAAGAACGACAATGGTCGTTATCAAAATTGGATCGCCAAGGAGCTTTTTTCGCTCAAGTTGAGCGCTCTGGGATTTTGCCATGCTGGTCCTAACTCTGAAACACTAAACCTATACGCAAAGCTCTATGTGGAACTGGGTAGGCAGATCTCTGCCTACCCAGTATAATCTGCCACTCAGATCTTGAGCAACAGCATTGTTTAGTTGCTTATCCGCGTGGTGTTTACTCGGTCTTAAAGCGGCTGTCTCCGCCACCAAGTGCCTGCATAACGTCCTTGACATACTGCTCGGTGTTTTTCTTAGCATCTTCGAAGTTGTAGTCCATAACGTTATTTGGATCAAGACCGTACTCAGTTGCAATCTCAGGCTGCTTTGCGTCGTCAATTACCAGGAACTGGTAAGAGCCGTTCTTCTGAGCAAGATCGACGCAAGCTGGAGACAATGCATACTCAATCCAGAGCTTAGCTGCGTTTGGATGTGCAGCGCCCTTGAAGATTGCGGTTGCACCAACCTCGTATGATGCGCCAGAGCTTGGAATTTGAAGACCAACATTCTCATGCTCTTGGTCAACAATCTGATAAATACCATCGTGGAGCATACCAATTCCGATGGTGCACTCACCGGCTCCAATAGCCTTGGAAGGACCAGAGCCACTCTTGGTGTACTGAGCAATGTTCTTATCAAGGTCAACAAGATACTGAATACCCTGATCATGACCGTACTTCTGAATAACGGTGTTGATGATCAGCTTTGCAGTACCAGCGGTGTTGTAGTTAGAAGACCAGATAAGACCCTTATATTTAGGATCGATAAGATCCTTGTAGTCCTGAGGCACGTCGAGCTTAAGACGCTGTAGCTCTTCCTTATCGTACAGAATTCCCAAAATACCCTTATAAATTCCGTACCAGTCCTTATTTGTGCTCTTGAACTTATCGGAAATGAGGTGAGATGCATTCTTTGGTTCGTACTGCTCAAGAAGACCCTTTGAGGAGGTGACATTGTAAGGATCGGTTGTGCCACCAAACCAAACGTCTGCTGATGGATGGCCGTTCTCTTCCTCAATCTTTGCAGCAACCTCGCCAGTTGACAGGCGCTGTGCCTGAACATCAATGCCATACAGACTCTTAAAATTGGCGCAAACTGCGTTTAGATACTCTTCCTCACAAGAGCCGTAAACAATCAGCTTACCCTCTTCTTTTGCTGCCTTTACCAGCTCTTCTGGTGCTCCAACCGCGTCTGTAGAGTTGGTGTCAGATTCTTTCTTCTCACCAGCATCTGAATCAGACTTTTTACAGGCGGTGATACCCAAACCTGCTACAACTGCACTTACACCAAAAAAGTTACGACGCGTAAGATTTGACATAAGAACTCTTTTCTCTCCTTGTGGTTTTCCACAGTGCCAACGAAAAGAACATACTCCTGTGTAAATCCTACTCATGTTTGTTGTAAAAATATGTAACTATTCGATAAGTGGGTAAAAATAGCGGTCATCGGTATGTTTTATGGCGCAACCGCGTCTTTTGCGTCTTTTATGAGTGCTATTTTGAAAAATAACTAGCAAAAAGGCCAGGGACAAAATCCCTGGCCTTGAACATTTGGTGGAGAATAGGGGGATCGAACCCCTGACCTCAGGCTTGCAAAGCCCGCGCTCTCCCAGCTGAGCTAATTCCCCGTACTGACTTCTGGTTGGGCCCAGAAGGTTTTAATAATCACCCCAACGGCGACTCGGCTAACGTTGGGGTGACTATTGTCACATAAAGTGGTGGGCCTGACAAGGTTTGAACTTGTGACCTCCCGGTTATCAGCCGGACGCTCTGACCAACTGAGCTACAGGCCCAACGCAGGGAAAAATAATACCTCCATACTTCTCGTAGGTCAACACTTTTTTTGTTTTGTTTTAAAGTTTCTTGAAATTGGGTATGAAAGCAGAACAGAGAGTCGTAGACTATCTGCCCAAAGATTGATAAATAGCGTGCTATTTGGAGTATTTGTGTCACTAAAGCGCATGGACATACAGACGGTTGTTGTCGGAGGAGGACCAATCTCTTCCGTTATTGTCCTGCGTCTTCATGATCCTCGTGGCATTTCTTCTTTAAGTCTCCCCATCAAGATTGGCAACATTGAGGCATCTGCTATCAGCCTTGGCATAGATCAAGAGTCTACCCAGAGACCGCTCACGCATGACCTTCTTCGCTCCGTTCTTGATTCTCTGGACGCAGATATTAAAAGCGTGCGTATTGTTGGCGTCCACGGCACCACGTTCTTCTCGCAAATTGAGCTCATCTCCAAAGAGGGAGAGCATATTTATGTGGACGCTCGCCCATCCGACGCAATTGCGCTGGCAGTAAGAACAAACGCTCCCATCTTTGCAGACGAGAGCGTTCTGGAAATTGCTGCTGCTCCAGATTTTACTGATGTCGAGAAGGACGTTCAGGCCCAAGAGCTTGAGGAGTTCCGCCAGTTTATTGAGGATGTCTCTCCTGAGGATTTCTCATAAGTCCTGCTTTATGGCTTACTTTTAAATAACTGGCTTATCTTTTATATAAAAATCATTACCGTTAGCGTGCTGATTTTCTCGGTAAACGAAAAGAGCCCAGGAGAATTACCTCCTGAGCTCTTCAAATTACGTATAGCTGAAATGCTTATTCGTCATCATCCAGCAGTGAATCGTCCAGTACTTCCTCTTCATCTCCGAGGTCAACAGACTCTGCCTCATCAGCATCACGAGCGCCTGCTGCCATTAGATCAAGCATGCCTTGGTTTTCTGCATGCTTAGGAGCCTTCTTCTTGTTGGCAACCATACGAGCAACTGCAGAAACAACGTCAGTACCAGAGAGGTTCATAACCTTGACGCCCTGAGTGGAGCGGCCAAGCTTGGAGATATCGCCAGCCTTGACGCGGATTACAACGCCCTCCTCGGACATGATCATAATCTCGTGCTGAGGACCAACAACACGGCAGGCAACCAGGTTACCCTTCTTCTCCGTCATTGTGATGGTAAAGACGCCCTGGCCACCACGCTTGTGAACTGGATACTCAGAAATTGCCGTACGCTTTCCGTAGCCCTTCTCGGTAATAACAAAGAGGTCACCGTTGCCGTTGGTAATCTCCATGCCAAGCATAGTTGCATTGCCCTTGAGCGTGATACCACGAACGCCCGAGGTACCGCGGCCCATGCTTCTTGCCTCTGCCTCGTCAAACAGGATTGCTTTGCCGTCGGAGGAGCACAGAACAACCTTGTCACCTGGGTGGACACGACGGACGTTAACCAGCTCGTCGCCATCCTTAAGGTTGATTGCAATGAGGCCGTCCTTACGGGTACGGTCGTACTCAGACATTGCTGTCTTCTTGACCATTCCCTGCTTAGTAGCAAACATCAGGTAGTTGTCTTCTGGGAAGTCGCGGGTAGTAATGACTGCCTTGACCTTCTCGCCCTCTGCAAGTGTCTCGATGACATTGATGATGGCGCTGCCCTTTGTAGTTCTACTACCAACAGGAAGCTCGTGGACCTTGAGGCGATACACCTTACCAAGGTTGGTAAAGAACAGCACGTAGTCGTGGGTAGAAGCAACAAAGAGGTTCTCGACAAAATCGTTCTCTTTGAGAGAGACGCCCTGAACACCCTTGCCGCCGCGCTTCTGAGAGCGATAAATCTCAACAGGAACGCGCTTTACGTAACCTGCGTGAGTAACGGTAACAACCATATCCTCTTCGGCGATAAGATCCTCGACGTCCAGGTTCTGAATGTCCTGGTCGGAGATTTGCGTACGACGCTTGTCAGCGTAACGGTTGGAAATCTCACGAAGCTCATCAGCAATAACAGCCAGAATCTTTTCCTCATGAGCGAGAAGATCCTCGTAGTAGGCAATATCAAGTCTGAGCTGGGAAATCTCGTCGACAAGATCCTGACGAGCAAGACCGGTGAGGCGGCGCAGACGCATCTGAAGGATTGCCTCGCCCTGAATCTCATCCAGGCCAAAACGCTCGTTCATGCGCTTCTTTGCCTCAGCATCATCCTGCGAGCTGCGGATGATGTGGACAATCTCATCGATGTTATCAACTGCGGTCAGAAGGCCTTCCAAAATGTGGACACGCTTCTGTGCCTTGTCCAGGTCAAACTCAGTACGACGGCGTACAACATCAATCTGGTGATCAATGTAGTGACGAAGAATCTCACGAAGAGAAAGGGTACGAGGAACACCGTCAACCAAGGCCAGGTCAATGATGCCAAAGTTGGACTGAAGCTGAGTCTTCTTGTACAGGTTATTCAGAACAACCTGTGGAACAGCATCACGCTTGAGATCCAAGACGATGCGCATACCCTTACGATTTGACTCGTCGCGCATGTCGGAGATGCCTTCAATTTTCTTCTCGTTGACTGCCTGAGCAATCTTCTCCTGAAGAAGACCTTTGTTAACCTGGTAAGGAATCTCGGTAACAACAAGGCGCTGGCGACCGCTCTTGACCTGCTCAACGTGAACCTTTGCGCGGACCGTAATAGAACCGCGACCAGTCTCATAGGCATCCTTGATGCCCTGAGTGCCCATGATGATGCCGCCTGTTGGGAAGTCAGGACCAGGTAGAACGGTCATGAGCTCCTCAGTGGTAACGTCAGGGTTCTCAATCATCATGCAGACAGCGTTAGTAACCTCACCAAGGTTGTGAGGAGGAATGTTGGTGGCCATACCAACTGCAATACCTGAAGAACCGTTAACCAAAAGATTTGGGAAACGAGCAGGAAGAACAGCTGGCTCTGTCAGAGACTCATCATAGTTTGCCTGAAGATCAACGGTATTCTTGTTAAGCTCCGCCAGCATCTCCATAGCACTTCTGGTAAGACGTGCCTCGGTATAACGCATTGCTGCTGGTGGATCGCCGTCGATAGAGCCAAAGTTTCCGTGACCATCAATCAGAGGAAGTCTCATCGAGAAATCCTGAGACATACGGACCATGGAGTCATAAATAGCAAAGTCGCCGTGTGGGTGGTACTTACCCATGACTTCACCGACTGCCCATGCAGACTTCTTATGTGGACGGTTTGGCGTAATGCCTGCCTCGCTCATTGCGTACAGAATACGGCGGTGAACAGGCTTAAGGCCGTCTCGAACATCTGGAAGTGCACGAGCAACAATAACAGACATGGAATACTCGAGGAAGGAAGTCTTCATCTCTGAGGACAAATCGGTTGGCTTAAGCGTGCCACCGTGAATGTCTGAGAGGTCAAGACGAGTACCAGCCTCATCAGAGATAATGTGTGAAGTTTCTCCCGTTATTAAATTTTCCCCAGTCTCTGGGTCAAACTCGTCAGAGTCTTCTTCTACCTCATCATCTTCGTATTCTTCATCCATATCGTTTTGTGCATCAAGGTCTTGATCCTCGTCTGCACCAAAAAGATCATCGTTCATATTTTTATCGTCTGCCACAAGTTACCCTTTCATTTTCTGTCTAATGATTTAGCGAGAAACCATTAAATGTCCAGGAAGCGGACGTCTTTTGCGTGTGTTTGGATGAAGTCTTTACGCTTCTCAACCTGGTTGCCCATAAGGTCAGAGACTGCGCGATCAGCTGCAAGAGCATCATCGATGGTTACCTTAAGAAGAATGCGGTTCTTTGGCTCCATAGTGGTTGCCCAAAGCTGCTCTGGGTCCATCTCACCAAGACCCTTATAACGCTGAATGGTGAACTTAGTGTTGTCCTCAAACTTCTTTGTCTCTAGAGCAAGTTCTTCATCGGTATAGATGTATTTACCGTTCTTTTTACCCTTTGGCTTAATCTGATACAGAGGAGGCTGAGCAACGTAGATATAACCTGCGTCAATCATTGGCTTCATGTAACGATAGAAGAAGGTAAGCAGAAGAATTCTAATGTGAGAGCCGTCAACATCAGCATCGGTCATGATAACAATCTTGTGATAACGGGCCTTCTCAATATTAAATTCATCTCCAACACCAGTACCAATAGCGGTAATCAGCGAAGTAATGGTGTCAGAAGAAAGTGCACGGTGAGCCTGTACGCGCTCAACGTTCAAAATCTTTCCGCGAAGTGGAAGGACTGCCTGAATAGAACGATCACGTGCCATCTTTGCAGAACCACCTGCGGAGTCACCCTCGACGATGAAGAGCTCAGTCATCTCTGCATCGCGAACGGAGCAGTCTGCAAGCTTTCCAGGAAGAGCAGCTGACTCAAGAAGTCCCTTACGGCGTGTTGCTTCACGAGCTTTACGAGCAGCAAGACGGCCTTTTGCAGCTTGAGATGCTTTCTTGAGAATCTCTTTTGCCTGATTTGGATGCTCTTCCAGGTACTCTGAGAGACCCTGAGTAACAATCTTGTTGGTAAGAGTTCTCATGTAAGAACTACCAAGCTTTGCCTTTGTCTGTCCTTCAAACTGAGGATCTGGCAGCTTAACTGAAATAACAGCAGTTAAGCCCTCGCGAATATCGCCGCCCTCAAGCTTAGGGTCTTTCTCTTTAAGAATTCCCTGCCTAGTGCCGTAATCATTTACTACTTTAGTAAGAGCAGTACGGAAGCCCTCGAGGTGCATTCCGCCTTCCTCAGTGAAAATGTCGTTTGCAAAAGAAAGAGTTCTGTCACTGAAGTCAGTATTCCACTGAATAGCAACCTCTACCTCGCCCATCTGAGACATGGGAGCGTCAGGGTCTGACTTACCTTCAATATAGATAGGGCGAGAAAGTCCTGGTAAAACGGTTTTCTCGTCATTAAGGTACTTAACAAAATCAATGATGCCGCCCGCATACTGGAAATCAACCTGACGAGGAGTAAGTTCACGCTCATCAACAAGAGTAATTTTAAGGTTCTTGTTAAGGAATGCGGTTTCCTGGAGACGGTCACGAAGTGTGTCAAAGTTATATGTGGTGGTCTCAAAGATCATGTCATCTGGCCAGAAAGTAATGGTAGTACCGTTAGATTTTGAAGTACCAATTTCCTTCATCTTCTGAACGGTTTTACCGCGCTCAAAGACCATCTCGTAGATTTTTCCATCACGCTTAACCTGCGCAACAAGCTTCTTTGAAAGAGCATTTACAACAGAAACGCCAACGCCGTGAAGACCGCCGGAGACTTTATAAGCGTTGTTATCAAACTTACCACCTGCATGAAGGATAGTAAGAACAACCTCAAGAGTTGGGATCTTTTTCTGGGGATGAAGGTCTACAGGAATACCACGACCATTATCTTCAACAGAAATAGAGTTATCTGGATGAACGGTTACCTTAATTTTGGAGCAATAACCAGCCATTGCCTCATCGACTGAGTTATCTACGATCTCCCAAACAAGGTGATGCAGACCAGAAGCTGAAGTTGTACCAATATACATACCTGGACGCTTACGAACAGCCTCAAGGCCTTCAAGAATCTTAATCTCTGTACCGTCATACTTATTTTCTTTTGCCACGTAAGTCCTCTCTTCAATTGTGAGCGGAATGATATGACTATTTTACTATGAAATAGCCAAAATCAACTCGGCACAGAGAAATTTCATTGTTTGAACAGTAATATTTTATATCTGAGAGGCTCTGTAAACAGATTTAAGGACAGATTAGTGACAGATTAGACTAAAGACTCTTTTTTTGTCTAAAACTTGCTTCAATCGCTTTATAAGCCGTTGACTTAAGTGGCTCAGAAAGGTCAGAAACTAACTCAGAAATTTGTGATTTTTCTTCCGCGGTGAGTTCTGGAAGATCTTTTTTCTCTTCTTTTTGGCCCTGTGCTTGCTTTTCTGATGAGTCATCTTCTTTACCAGCATGTCTGTTGTATTTGTCCAGCTTAAATTCAAGGTCTGAGAACTCCAGACCTTGCTCTGAGAGCCTGGCTCTATAAATTTCTCTCTGTGCAAGAAAATCAATCATACACATACGATTATCTACATAGACTGTAAGTACAGGGTACTCTCTACCAGCAACTTCTCTAACAAATACGCCGGTTGTATGTTCTGTCTCTCTTTCACCATTTGCTTCAACCCACGCAAGATAGGCACGACGATTTTTTGACATGCTCTTAGAATCTCTGAAGGTTCCAAGCAGAGAACTCATTAAATCTTTTGCATTTTCATTGCCACCGCGCGCAGGTGTTTCTTGTTGATTATTCATCGCTAAACCTAACTATCTGCGCTTTTTCTAAAACCTCTTCAGAGAAATACCCAAGGTTTGTAGTGGTAATTACCGTTTGAATGTCATGGAATGCAAATTCCATGATGGCTTTTCTGCGGTCTTCATCAAGCTCGCTCATAACATCATCTAAAAGCAGCAAGGGTTTCTCGCCAAGTATTTCTTCTGAAAGGAGAACTTCTGCCATCTTAAGTGCTAAAACGACAGTTCTAATTTGACCTTGAGAACCAAAATTTCTAGCGTCTTTACCCTCAATTAAAAACTCAACGTCGTCTCGATGAGGTCCCTTTGTACTTTGCTGACGACGAATATCATCCGTGCGAGCTGCGCTTAATGCCTTCAAGAATTGATCAGTAATTTCTTCTCTAGAAGCTTCAAGAGATACCTCTCCAATTGAAGAAATATAGTTCATTTCTAGGTGTTCTCCACCAGAGAGTTCCCGGTAAATCTCACATGTCTTCTTTGCTAAGCGATCAAACAAATGGATTCGTGCATGAAGAAGCGTAGCCCCTCCTCTTGCAAGTGAAAGATCCCAAGCATCAAGCAAGTTTTCATCTGGCCAATCAGATTTAAGCAGCTTATTTCTTTGTTCAACTGTCTTGGTATATGCCGAGAAAACCTTGAAGTAGCTTTTATTTGCCTGGCGGCCAAAGTCATCAAATTCTTCTCGGCGATACGATGCGCCACCTTTAATCATTGAAAGGTCATCGGGATTAAAAAGTACCGACATCAGTGTTCCAGAAATGTCTGCAGCCTGACATTTCTTGCCATTCTTTGAAAATTGACGACGGCGTTCTGTAATGGTGCAGGTATTTTCTAGCTTTCTTCCATCTCCTGTAAGAGAAATCTCTATCTTTGCCTCAGAAGTACCTGTGAGAAGGAGCTGTGAAGGTGTTGGTTTTCTAAAAGAATATCCAGCAGTAAGGAGTTGTAATGCTTCAACAGTATTCGTCTTACCTGCAGCGTTCTTTCCTACAAAAATAGTAGTTTGTGCAGATAAATCTATCTCTTTCGAAGAAAAACAACGAAAGTTATACAGCGAAACATGTTCAACTTTAAGTCCCACACAACCCCTATCAAATTAGAGGCGAACAGGCATCAGAAGATACAAGTAGTTAACCTTGCCGTTTGATTTGAAAATAGCTGGCTGAGAAGGACCTTGTAGCTCAAGACGCAGAAGATCCTTAGAAGGAGCAGCATTTACACAATCAAAGACATAGTGATAATTCAAAGCAATTGAAAGGGAATCTCCCTCAATCTGAGCTTCAATATGCTCGGAAGACTCACCCTGATCTGGTGAGGATGCAGAGAGCTTAACTTCTTTACCGTCGGCGTCAACATCAAAACGAACTGAAGGATTTGCTAGTGCAATAACAGAGACGCGCTTCAGGGCTGCAGAAAAATCTTCAACGTTGATATCAACTGACGCAGTGCAAGACGTAGGAAGTAGCTGCTTATAGTCTGGGAAGTGACCTTCAATCTTACGAGAAATGTGAGTGGTATTTCCAAACTGGAAGACTACCTGGTTATCTGTAGTACCAATCAAAACCTTCTCAGTCATGCTACGCATGGAAAGAACGTCATGGAACACTTCACCAGAGATAATTGCAGTAAAAGACTCACCTGCTGGAGTATCTGTGTTGGAATCACAAACGGCAAGACGGAATGAGTCAGTAGCAACAAGACGAATAGTGTTGTCCTCAACAGTAAGAGAAATTCCCTGAAGAATAGGACGAGAAGCTTCCTTAGAAGTTATGCGATACACCTTATCAACCATAGTTGATAGAAGCTGGCTTGGGAGCTCACAAGTTTTCTCAAGATCAAACTCTGGGAATTGAGCCCAGTCGTGAGCAGAAAGAGTATTAAGTCTAAAAGAAGAACGCTGGCATGTTACAGAAAGCGTACGCTCTCCACCTTCAAAAGTAATTGCAGCGTCAGGAAGATTTTTAACAATGTTCTGGATAACCTTTCCAGAAACAACTGTTTCTCCTTCTTCTTCTACGTTTGCTGCAATTTGATGCTTAATAGAAATAGTTAAGTCGCTGGATTGTAGCTCAAGCATGCCATTGAATGCTTTAAGGTAAATGCCAGAGAGAATAGGAAGTGTTGTATTAGAACCAATGCCTTTAGAAACAATATCAAGTGCCGTCTGGAGAGCGGATTGACTTACGGTAAATTTCATGACGACCCTTTCTATTATTTCTTAGATAAGAATAAAAATATCGTAGTAATAATAAGCTATGTTGAAAAGAAGAAAGCTTTACATTTCTAGAGGTAGAAATATGTTTCTAGAGGTCAGATTTGTTTGCTTATTTTTGACATTCATAAACAAAGTAAAACTCCCCCTCTTAAACTCTCAACAACAAACCATTACTTCTCTTCATCAATTAACACCTTACTAACAGGTTTTAAACACTAACTTTGTTCAAGGATAGTCTTCTTGAGTTGAGAAATTTGATCATAGAAACTTTTGTCTTCTTTGATTCTCTCTTCTATTACCTCAATGCTGTGCAAAATAGTTGCGTGTTTTCTTCCACCAAAATGCTTACCAATATTTACCAGTGTGTATTGGCAAAGGTCGTGAGCAAGATAAATTGCAACGTGACGAGGTTCTGCAATCTCTTTATTTCTCTTGTTACCAACAATATCTCGATGACTAATGCCATAGATATTTTCTACAACTTCTTGGACCTTCTCGATATTTACGGTCTTTGAAACGCGGCGCCAGAGCGTGTCTGCAATCTTATCGATTTCTTCTTGCTTAATATTTGTGCCAGATTCTTTTGCCTTAATCTGACCAGTTACACAGCGATTACAGAAGCCCTCAAGCGTTCTAATACTTTGACCAGCCTTGTCAGCCATGTAACGACGGATGTCCTCTGGCAAATCGTCTGCAGAAAGAGAAGAATTTCTTTCTTTAAATGCGCGGTCGCAGAAGACATGAATAAGATTGAGTTTCATCTCGTAGCTTGGAGACTCAATACCAATAACGATGCCACCACTCATGCGAGAAGTAATACGATCATCAAAGCCGTCAGATCCCATACCAAGCTGAGCAGGTGTTCTATCTGCGGCAAGAATAATCTGCTTACCTCTATCAATAAGAGAGTTAAAAATATTGAAGAAGAAGTTAATAGTACCTGCTTTACCAGCAAGTTTTTGGACATCATCGATGATAAGAACATCAATGTTTTGGTAGTTATTACTAAGCTCTGTTGCGGCGTTTCCTGACGCATTTTTACGAACTGCATTTACGTAGTCATCAACAAAGGCATCTGCATCTTTGTAAACACAAACACGTTCGATATCTTCAGAGTTGATATAGTTTTGAACCGCACGTAGAAGGTGAGTTTTTCCAAGGCCGCTTGCACCGTAAATAAACAGTGGGTTTGCCTTACCTTTTGCGTCATTTGCAACATTTAATGCATGCTGATGTGCAAGCTCATTCTCATCACCAACAACAAAGCGATCAAACGTGAGGTTTGAATTGAAAGATGTCTCTTCATAAAGAGGATTACTCTTACGACGCTTTAAGGTCTGCTGTTTTAATTCTTCAAGGCTTTGTTCCTGGGATTCAAAATCTTGAATCTGCTCTGGAACAACTGCTTTTATAGGCGCAGTTTTTTGCTTCCAAGCATTGAACTCTTGAGGAGTCATTGTGGAAGTAGTGGTAACAGGAGTAGAAGACTTTGTAAGAGTAAGACTCAAAATAATGTCTTCAAAAGCTGCTGCCGAAAGACATCTCTCAACAATCGGAAGATTTTTAAGGATACGGTTATATGCCAAGCGCATTGATGTTTCAGCACACAGTGCGTTATCTTCAACTTTAATTGGAGTGCAGGTTCTCAACATAGCGATAAAAGCCTCTGGCTGATTCTCTTCAACCAAGAGGTCAATTGCGTCTTGCCACAGAGCTACTGCGTCTGAATCAATTGATGCATCCATACGTGTCCAATCAAAATGTTGAAAATTGGGACACCTAGTATAGAGGAATGTTGATAACTTTCAGCGAATAATGTTGAGAAACTCTATGAAAGGAGAGTTTCTCCAATAGTAGTGAGCTTATATTTCTGCCCAACTTTTCCAATTATTCCTATGTTTACCAGCGATTTTAATTCTCTTGACCACGTTGGTGTTGAAAGTCCATAGGTACTTGTTAACTCTGTTGCTCCAACCCATTCATGTTCAGAGAGATATTGAAGAACTTGTTTTGCTCGATCTGTAAGTAACAGATTAGGAAGCTGTGTAGCTGGCTGTGCAGCTATCTGATGAGATACTGCTTGTGGAGCATGTGAAACTGTTTGTTGGTTCTGATTTACAGGTAATTCTTCAGCTTCTTCTTGAGTTGGAAGTGTCTGAATATGAGCATCTTTAGAGCGGCGTGTTGACAAGGTAACAATGGTTCCGCCAGAGATATTGTCTTCGAGGGTAAGACTTCCACCCTTTTCAACCATGTATTGTTGAGCATAAGGAAGCCCAAAACCAACGCCTCTAATAAACGATTTCATCTCTTCTGTTGCAGAAGAAGTACCAAACTCAAGAGCTCGATTTTTCTCTTTAATACCAGGTCCCTGGTCTGAAAACCTAATGGTATTTCCGTTATCCATGATTGAAATTGTAGGTGCTACAAATCGAGCGTGAATGAAATTTTCCACAATCTCACGCATAACCATAAAAGGAATATTTCCTCCCTGCTCGTGAGCAAGCTGGTTAACGGTAGCTGCAATTTCATCAAGATAAGATCGAACGTCTTTTGGTTCTACGAGAACAACGCGAGGTGCTGCGGCTTTATCGTCATACACTGCAATACGTGCAGCATAACGGACGGTGAGAGAATTATCAGAACCAGCATCTTTTTCATTCTGGTTTGTGTTTTCCTCAACAAAAGGAAAAAAATCTCTTGCCATGACACCTCCTTTTCAACAATTGTTAAACAAATGAAGAAAACTTTTCGTTTTCTTTCACGATGAATGAAAGTTTTCAACAAGTGTTAAACATCTGTAGATAACTTTATATCTTTGTGAAAGACGTACTGAATGATAGTAGCATTTAACGGATATATTTCAGCTTGCAGAAATATTCCTTTCAACAAATTTCTTCGCTTATCACAAGTGAAATTTTCAAAATGAAAGGTTTTCTCGTTAGGTTTTTTAAATAAAAAAGAGAAAAAGTTGAGGTATTTGCGTAGAAAATTTGACAGGTACCCATAAACGCGAGTACAATCTGTAGGCTTTTTAATCGATACTGTACCCGTTCGGGAGGAAATAGCTATGAAGCGTACCTACCAGCCAAATAAGCGCAAGCGCGCAACTACCCACGGTTTCCGTGCACGTATGGCAACTAAGAATGGTCGTGCCGTTCTCGCTCGTCGCCGCCTTAAGGGCCGTAAGCGCCTCACCGTCTAAGGAATGTTTCTGTGAAGACCATTAAATCTCGTTCAGAGTTTGAAAGGGTCTTCTCTGCGGGGAAGAGGGCTCAAAGTTCTGTTCTTCGTATACGAGTAGCACCATCCACTGAGGCACATCCTTCCGAGGTAGCCTTTGTAGCTCCAAAAAGATTAGGTAACGCCGTATTTAGAAACAGGTGTAAACGCGTCCTGCGCGAAGCAGCTCGAAAGAGCGGTTTACCTGTTGAGGGATACGGCATTATTCTCTTTGCGACTAAAGATACACACAGCACTAATCCTGCTGATATAAGTGTTTCTTTGGATGCTCTGTTAAGAAAGACAGGGGTCAAATGAGCGAGCAAAGACAAGGCTCTTTTCTCGCAAACTTGTTCCTAGGTGCTATTCGTTTCTATCAAAGAAACATCTCTCCCCTTTTTAAGCCGCACTGTATTTATCGGCCTACTTGCTCTGAATATGCAGTTCAAGCTATACAAAAGCACGGTGTTAAAAAGGGAAGTTGGCTTGCTCTTAAGCGTATTGCTCGCTGTCACCCTTTTCATAAGGGAGGATACGATCCCGTTCCGTAAAGGAACGCACCGGAGGAAATATGTGGGATTGGATTGTTAACTTTCTATACACAGTCTTAGCGGGACTTCAATCATTCTCGGGAGACTGGGGTATGGCAGTTATCCTGCTTACCATCATTATCCGTATTATCCTGGTTCCAATGACCAACAAGCAGACGGCCTCTATGGCTCGTATGAGCGTTGTTCAGCCAAAGCTCAAAGAAATCCAGGAGCGCTATGCTGATGATCCAGTAAGACAGAACGAAGAAATGCGTAAGCTTTACGCAGAGATTAACTTCAACCCACTTGGTGGTTGTCTTCCTTTGCTTCTGCAGTCCCCTATCTTTATTGCACTCTTTACCGTTGCAAAGATGGTTCCAGTAGACTCTCGTTTCTACAACATTCTTCCTTCTATCGCACGAGCAACGTCTGACATTTTTGCTGTTGATGGCCTTGTTGCTGCTATCCCTTACATAATTTTTGTTCTTCTATTTGGTCTTACTACCTTCCTTTCCATGGCAGTAAACGCTCGTACAAGTTCCGGTGAGCAGCGTACTCAGCAATACATGATGGGTGGCATGATGACCCTCATGATGCTCTGGTTTGGTTGGACTGTGCCAGCAGCTGTTCTTCTCTACTACGTAACTTCTGGTATTTGGCAGCTTGCCCAGCAGCAGCTTATTACCAAGCGCATTATGGAAAAAGAGAAGCTTAAGGCTGAGGCTCAGATGGCTAACAAGCCAATCGAAGTTGACGTGGTGAGAAAAGAAAAGAAGCCACGCCCTCACAAAAAGGCTTAGTATCTGGTCTTAAACAAAATAACTTTTGTTTACAAAATTTGTTACCGTAGATTAATAGTTAAACTTTTTATATTGACTGGAGGACGACATGGAGGATGAGACTTTCGTTTCTGAGCCAAACGCTCTTAATGAGTCTCCTGTCGTTGATTCACAAGACGAGTTTGCTTCAATTCGAGAGCACTTTGAAGCTGGAATTCAGCTTACTGATGCTGAGATGAATAAGATCGCTGATACTGCTGTCTTTTATCTAAGAGAGCTCCTCTCCTTCTTTGGTGAGAATAGCTGTGCAATTGATGAGTATGACGGTGAAGATGGAGAACTTATTCTTGACGTAACCGGCGGCGATTTTGCAATTCTCATTGGTCGTCATGGTAATACGCTTGAGGCTCTTCAGATGGTTCTCTCTTCTCTTATGAGCGCTAAGCTTCACTTCCACTATCCAGTATCTGTTGATGTTGAAAGCTACAAGAGCCGCCGCCGTAATAAGCTTCAGGAGATGGCACTCTCTGCTGCTGCTCGTGCAAAGAAGATTGGTAAGGTCTCTCTTGCTCCAATGAGTGGCTATGAGCGTCGCATCATTCATATCGCACTGAGGGACAACCTTGAGGTTACTACACACTCTGAGGGCGATGATCCATATCGTCGTGTTGTGGTAACCGCTATCAATAGCTAAGAACCTCTAACAAGCTTTAGTAATTTGATGAGGAAGGTTTACGCCTTCCTCTTTTTTTGTGACAATTCTTCTTGTTACAAGAAGTTTTGTCACAGGAGAAGCAATGTTTGAATCAAATAAGTCCTTATATAATTCAAAAGAGAATGTACTGAAGGAACTTCTCCTTAACTATGGAATCGATTCAACAGAGCACCAAAGAAGACAGCTTCTGAAACATATTGAACTACTAATTGAGATAAATAAGAATCTGAACCTCACAAGAATTACTTCAGTTGATGACGCGCTAGTACTCCATATTCTTGATTCTCTGTTACCACTCAAAGTGTGTAATGAGTTTTTATCTGGTACTCACAACTATATCGATATTGGTACCGGAGGAGGTTTTCCTGGACTGCCTCTTGCAATCATGAGTGAAAATAAAACGTTGTTGGTCGACTCTATTGGAAAAAAGATCAATGCTGTTCAGTCAATGATTGATGAGATTGCTCTAAATGAAAGAGTTAGGGCTGAGAAGCTTCGTGCAGAAGAAATTCCAAATAGTTATAAACAGAAGTTTGATTTTGTGACTTTTAGAGCTGTTGCAAAGACAAATATTCTTTTGGAGTACGCAGAGCCTTTCTTAGCCCCTCAAGGCACTCTTATAGTAATGAAGGCCAATGTTGATGAGATAGAGCTTCAGGACGCCTCTCAAGCAGCCAAAATTTTTGGATACGATAATGTTTCACGTGAAACATTTGAGTTACCAAACAATCTTGGCCATCGAGAAATTCTTTTATACAAAAAAATTACAAAGAGCAAAATTAAATTACCAAGAAAAACCGGAACGGCTAAATCAAATCCGTTTGTTGCAAGAAGAGGGTAATTGTGGAATGTTTCACGTGAAACATTCTGTATTATTAAATAAACTTGGTCAAACGGAGGATAAATGAGCTACAAAGACCTTTCGAGGGGATTTCAAGATAGAGATCCTAAAGTTCTGGCAGTAATTAATCAAAAAGGCGGAGTTGGAAAATCAACTACCGTAATTAATCTTGCGGCTGCATTAGGTGAAACAAAGAAGAAAGTTCTCATTATCGATTTTGATCCACAAGGAAATGCGACAAGTGGTTTTGGAATTGATAAAGAGGAACTTGAAGCTGATATTTATGACGTAATTCTCAATGAAACGCCAATCGAAGAGGTATTGCAGCAAACAGTTCAGAAATACGTAACTATTGCGCCAGCAACCATTCAACTTGCCGGTGCTGAAATTGAACTAGTCTCCGTTGACTCAAGAGAAAACATTTTAAAAAGAGCAATCGACCAGGTTAAAGAGTATTTTGACTATATTTTGATTGATTGCCCACCATCATTAGGACTTCTAACAATTAACGCCTTAGTTGCTGCAAATAGCATACTTATCCCAATTCAGTGCGAGTATTATGCACTAGAAGGCGTTACTAAGATTGTTGAATCAATGAAGATGGTGCAGAAACAACTTAATCCAGATCTTGAAATCTTTGGTGTAGTAATGACTATGTTTGATAGCAGAACTTCCCTATCTAAGCAGGTAGTTAATGAAGTATCTAACTACTTTGGTAACAAGGTATTCAAGACACTTATTCCAAGAAACGTCAAAATTGCTGAGGCACCGAGTCATGGTTTGCCAGTAACCATGTATGCACGAATAAGTATGGGCGCACTTGCATATAACAAACTTGCAAAGGAAGTGAATCGTCGTGGTTAAAAAATCAGGACTTGGTAAAGGCCTTAATTCGCTCTTTAGCGAGGTAGATGCAGAGGTTGGTAATAAAAAAGAAACTACCACGCTGCCTTTGAAGAAGATTAAGCCAAATAAAGACCAGCCTCGCAAGCGTTTTGACGAAGCTGAGCTCACTGAACTCAGTGATTCTATTAAGCAAAACGGTATTCTCCAGCCACTTCTTGTTCGCGAGAAGGGCGACCACTACGAAATTGTCGCTGGTGAGAGACGTTTCCAGGCTGCAAAACTAGCAAAATTAGAGGAAGTACCTGTTGTAATCAAAGCAATTTCTGACGAGGAAGTATTCAAGCTGGCTCTGATTGAGAATCTGCAAAGATCTGACTTAAGCCCAATCGAAGAAGCACAAGGTTATAAGCAGCTAATTAAACAGGAGAACTTAACCCAAGACGATTTGGCTAAGGTTCTCTCAAAATCAAGATCTGCAATCACAAATACGCTACGCCTTCTTGATCTTCCAACAGAGGTGCAGACTTTGATGGTAGAAGGACGTATTAGCGCTGGACACGCTCGTGCAATTCTTTCCGTTAGTGGTAAAGAAGGAAGAATTAAACTTGCTCAGAAAGTAATTGAAGAAAACTTGTCTGTCCGCCAGACAGAAAACCTCGCTCCACTATTTTCTGTCACTAATGTGGAGAAACCAAAGAGGCAACCAACTCCACAGGCATATAAGCGTGCGGCAAGGCAATTAAGAATTGCTTTGGATACTCCAGTCAAAGTGCGTAATGTTCGCGGCAAGAATAAAATTGAAATCGAATTTAATGATGAGGATGAGCTTGCTGCTTTAGTTGAAAAACTATCAAACGGTAAAGAAGCATAATGAAGATAAAATTTGCAATTATATCTACAGTTTCACTGCTCGGAATAGCTTTTCTCGCTAAGCACGCCTTGTTGACTAAAGAAGCGCAAAGGAGTTTTCTTCACGCAATGAGAAGGTCGAGAAGGGCACTTGATGCAATTCTCGATGATTATTCAGGTGGCGTTGATAGAAAAACTTCAAAAAACATTCTCTCTCATCAAGCGAGAGTAGAAAAAGAATGGCTAAAAGCAATTAACTAGAACAAGTGTTCTATATATGAATTAAAAAAGAAGGGACTCGAGAGGGTCCCTTCTTTACCTGTATTGTGTAGGATATGCTGCCCTTAACGTGCATTTCTCTTTTGGAAGAGCTGTCCGCAAGCTGCATCAATGTCAGATCCACGAGAAAGACGAATAGTTGCTTCAACGCCGACAGAGTTGAGGCTGTTTACAAACTCCTGTGCGCGGGCAGGGGATGTTGGATGGAACTTAGAACCCTCAATCTCATTAAGCTGAATGATGTTGACGTGACAAAGTGTTCCTCGACAGAAGTCTCTCAAGGCTCCAAGCTCATTGTCGGAATCGTTAACGCCTTTGATCAGCGCATATTCATACGTTGGACGACGACCGGTCTTATCGACATACTCACCCATAATGTCGTACAGGTGAATCAGTGAGTATTTACGAACTCCTGGCATGAGGGCGTCTCGCGTCTTTTGTACCGCGGAGTGAAGCGAGACAGCAAGTGTAAATTGCTCTGGTTCAGAAGCAAAACGCTTAATCATAGGTATAACACCGCAGGTAGATACTGTAATATGGCGCGCACCAATGCCGGCTCCGTCAGGGGAGTTGAGACGTCTCATAGCCGCAAGAGTAGCGTCGTAGTTCATGAAGGGCTCGCCCTGGCCCATAAGAACAACGCTAGTAACGCGCGCGTCAAAATCGTCGCGGACGTGCATAACCTGCTCGTAAATCTCGCTCGCAGAAAGAGAACGCGTGAGATCAGCGGCGCCTGTTGCACAGAAAGCACAGCTCATGGCGCAGCCAGCCTGTGTAGAAGCACAGACCGAAAGCTTATTGCCAGTTGGCATACCAACGCACTCGACAGAAGTGCCATCAGGGTAGCGAAGCAGGTATTTACGACTTCCATCCTCAGAGACCTGGCGAACAATTTGTTCAGCACCAGCAAGCGTTACCTGGTTAGATAGTTCTTCTCGCAGCGTTTTTGGAAGATTACTCATCTGATCAAAAGAGGTAGCGCCCTTAGACCAGATCCACTCCTCAATCTGCTTTGCACGGAATTTTGGCTGTCCAAGAGAAGTCACAAGCTCAAGGATTTGTTCTGATGAAAGGCTTCTGAGGTCAGATTTGGCGGCAGCCTTCTGTGGGCGAGAATCAAGCGCGGAGATGTCTGCGCCGTCAGCCGTGGTGTTTGTGCCGTCAAGAGTATTATTTGATTGCATTTTTGCCCTTCTCCAACTCTTCTAAGCTATCTGCGGTATCTTAGAAGAAATACGTTTACTAGAGTTTACCCTATGGGAGACTTATCTGAAGGAGCGGAAATGACACGTGAAGAGCTAAAAAAGCTTCATGTAGCAGTTGTTTCAGGTGGCTGGTCAGACGAGCATGAGATTGCAATGGAGTCTGGCAAGCAGTGTGCAGCAGCACTCAAAGAAGCTGGCTTTACCAGTGTTGACCTGCTTGATGTTGCAGAAAAAGACTTTGTAGTTACCCTTGCTCAGGGCGGTTATGATGTCGTGTACGTTGCTATGCACGGTCGTTTTGGTGAGGATGGCTGCATCCAAGGTCTTCTCGAGATTCTGCACATTCCTTACACGTTTTCTGGCGTCCTTGCGTCTGCTATGGGAACTGAAAAAGAGCTGTCGAAGCTCATGTATAGGGAGGCAGGCGTTCCAACTCCTAAAGGAATTGACGTTGCTGCAGGTACCGTCTTCACAGATGAACAGGTAGACAAGCTTATTGAGGACCTCGGACTCCCTATGTTTGTAAAGCCTTCTGGCAACGGCTCCAGCTACGGCGTTACGCGCGTTACTTCGCGAGAAGAACTTCCCGCTGCACTTGAACTTGCAGGTGAGCAGGGCGAGCGCATCCTAATCGAGGAGAGCATTGAGGGAACGGAGATTACCGTTCCTGTTATTGGTAACGAGAATCCAACTGCTCTGCCAATCGTTGAGATTGTTACGGGCGATGAGTTCTACAGCATTAAGACAAAATATGAGCCAGCATCCCTGCACCATGTGATTCCAGCTCGTCTTGAGCCTGCAGTGTATGCACGTGCTCAGGAGCTAGCTATCAAGGCTCACAATGCACTTGGTTGCCGCGGCGTTTCTCGTAGTGACTTTATTGTTACGAAGGACGGCGTCCCAGTGGTACTGGAGACAAATACCATTCCTGGTATGACTGCCCGTTCTTTGCTGCCTGATTCTGCACGTACCGGCGGCATTGATTTCCCTGAGCTCTGCACTCGCTTTATTGAGTTTGCACTTGAGGATCGCCAGTAGATTTGTAGGTTATGACCAGCACTAAAAGCGCTACACAAAAACTAGAAGAACTCATTCTTCCAGGTACCCCTTCTGCGGTTTGCAAGAAGTATTTAGAACTTGCAGAGAGGGCGGAGCATGAGTCGTTTGATGTCTTAGAGGACGACATTGTTGTTTTGGATACCGAGACAACAGGTCTGTCCTTTAAGAAATGCTCCCTTATTGAGATTTCTGCTGCTAGATTGAGTGGCAGAGAGATTGTGGAGCGCTTTCAGACTTTTGTTGACCCAGGGTGTCCAATTCCAGAAGAGATTACGGCCCTCACTTCAATCACCGATGAAGACGTTAAGGGAGCGCCAAGCGCAAAGGAAGCCGTTGCTGCACTTGCAGAATTTGTCGGCGGTCTTCCGGTTTTGGCTCACAACGCCACCTTTGACCGTACGTTTATTGAACGAGTGCCCGGCGGAGATTCTGTCTCCGACACCTGGATTGACACGCTGTCGCTCTCACGTATAGCGCTACCTCGACTTTCTTCACACAAGCTTTCCAGCATGGCAGAAGCGTTTGGCACCATGAAGGTTACGCACCGCGCAAGTGACGACGTAGATGCTCTTTGTGGCATGTGGCGCATCTTGCTTTTGGGACTTATGAATCTGCCCCGCGGTCTTCTCGCCAAACTGGCGTCAATGCACGACGGAGTGGAGTGGACGTTTAGGCCAATCTTCTCGTATTTGTCGCAAATGAAGGAAGAAGAAGCAGTTCAGCGTGGTGTCGCAAAGAAAGATGCAACAGGTGCCGAACTTGCAGATGCAGAGATCTCAGGCACGTTTTTCTCGCTCAAGGATATTCGCAGCCAGCTTGTTGCCGACATAAAAGCAAAGGCGAGAAGGGATGCGGATGACCCTGAAACGCCCGCTATGCTACCAATTTCTAAAGATGAGATTCACCGGGCATTTGCTAAGCCAGGCGTTGTTTCGCAGATGTATGACAAGTTTGAGACGCGTAGCGAGCAAGTAAGCATGTCTGTCGAAGTTAGAAATGCGTTGGTGACTTCATCGCATAGAGAGCTTGAAGCCGGAACTGGTATTGGAAAGTCAATTGCATATCTGTTGCCTGAAGTATTGTTTGCGCAGAAAAATGACGTTACCGTAGGCATTGCTACAAAGACAAACGCCTTGACTGACCAGCTAGTTGCTCATGACCTTCCGGCTCTTGCACGAGCGTTGCCAAATGGATTGAGTTTCTGCAGCTTAAAAGGATACGAGCACTATCCGTGCCTGCATCGCGTTGACAGGGCTGCCCTTGAGGAACTTCCACTGACGCTGCTTGATCAGGAAGGGCGCTCGAGCAGCAGTGTTGCGTCTGACATGCTGACCGCAATTGCGGTGATTTATGCCTACGCGTGCCAGTCGGCTGATGGCGATTTGGATGCGTTGGGGATTCGCTGGCGCTCGGTTCCACGAGAGATGGTAACTATCAAAGCAGCGGAGTGCCTGCGCTCTAAGTGCCCGTATTACCCTCATGAGTGCTTTGTTCATGGAGCTCGTAAACGTGCGGGATCTTCGGATGTTGTGGTAACCAATCACTCTCTGTTGCTTAGAAACGTTGCTGCTGATGGAAAAATTCTGCCACCTATCAGACATTGGGTGATTGACGAGGCTCATGGCTTTGAGGCTGAGGCTCGCCATCAGTGGGCAGTAGAAATTTCTGCCAAAGAGATGAGAAACGGCTTTGAGCTGCTTGGCGGAATTAAGTCCGGAGCCATTCATGCTGCTATGGTAGGTGCCGCTAATCTTGAGGACTCTACGCTGCTCACCGGTCTTCTCACGCGCTCTGCCGCCGCAGTTCAGCGAGCCATGGCCGCAATGGGCAACCTTATGGCTACCGTGCATGAGTTGGCTCCGTTGGCTAAAAGTGATGGTGGCTATAACTCCCTTCAGCTTTGGATTAACGATGAGGTAAGAGAGACAGAGGAATGGAAAGAGGTCTTGGAGACCGCTTCCGTTGCTCTTTCTGCTCTTGAAGAAGCGACGCTTCGTATAGGAAAAACCACCGAGGCGCTCATTGCATCAGCTCCAAACCTTGCAAGCAACTTGAGTGAGGCGGGGGTGTTCTTGAGCACCCTTCTGGAGTCTCTGAAGCTCATCTGCGAGGGAACGGACAAGAGTTACGTCTATTCAGCAAAGTTGACTCGACTGAAGCGTGATATTGGCTCTGAGGCTCTTGTGGCTGAGAAGCTTGATATCGGAGCAGAGCTGGCAGAGAAGTGGCTTCCTGAGACGCACTCTGTTGTGTTTACCTCGGCAACTATTGCCGTTGGAGATGATTTCTCGCATTTTGAGCACGCTGTTGGCCTGGATAGAGGCGCCTTTGAACACAAGAGTCTGCACTTAGAGTCAAGCTTTGACTACGAGAACCATATGGCTGTCTTTGTGGCCGAGGACATGCCTGCACCAACTGATCCAGGTTACCTAGACGCTCTGGAAAAGCTGCTATACGACATTCATGTTCAGATGGGCGGCTCAGTGCTGACGCTCTTTACCAACAGACGCGATATGGAGCGACTCTATGAAGCGTTGGAGCCACGCTTGAGTGAGCAAGGCCTTAATCTTGCCTGCCAGGAGCGATCTTCTTCTGCGCGTCGTGTCCGTGAAAAGTTCCTAGCCGAAAAGAACCTCTCGCTGTTTGCTCTTAAATCGTTCTGGGAAGGCTTTGATGCTGCGGGGGACACGCTTAGGTGCGTAGTAATTCCTAAGCTTCCGTTTGCAAGCCCTAATGAACCGCTGGTCAAAGAGCGTGAAGCGCGAGAAGATCGTGCGTGGTGGCGTTATTCTCTGCCAGAGGCGGTAATTGCAACAAAGCAGGCCGCTGGCCGTCTTATTAGAAGCGCTGATGACAAGGGCGTTTTGGTGCTTGCCGATTCCAGACTGGTGTCCAAGCGATATGGCAGCTCGTTCTTAAAATCGCTGCCTAACAAGAACTACCAGCGTGTTTGCACAAAGGACATCTCCGAGCAAATTGCCAAGTGGCGAGAAGAACACGACGCGTAGCAGGGCTGCAATCACCTGATTGGCTTAGAGCTGCTCTTCTGCAGCAAGCAAAGACGCAGCGTAAGTGCGCATTGCGTGTATCACGGCCTTGTCTTTGGTTGTTACTTTTCCCTTAAGGGCAAGCAACCGCTGTAGCAGCCATGTTCCGCCGTAGTAGGGGATAGTTGCTTTAATTTCTACAGCATTGCGCTGGCTTCCAACTGTTTTAAGTCCCGGCCACGAATAGTGCGTAAGAGCGTTTTTATCAAAGAAGGTAAGCTCTACCAGCTGAGACTTTTCTTGCATAGCAGAATCTTGCACGCGTTCCGCAAGCTTTCTGTGCTCAAATGAAGCAAACTGCGTTTCAATGTGGCTCATTCGATTGACCCTAAAGACCCTTTGCTGCTCTAGGTTTAAATCAACCCCCTCAACAAGCCACCCATTTTCTCCGTATGACAGCTTATAAGGAAGAACCTCTCTCTGGCTAATTACAGCATCTCTATCATCGCGAGCTTCTGCAATAGACGCCTCAGAGCGATAGTCGAATGAAATGACTTGAGATTCTACAATTGCATTTGAGCAGGTGAGGAACGCATCTACTTCTTTAAAGTGACTTTTGGATACAAGAGAGACCGAAGACCCGTCCGGTGAAAAGCTTTTTGTATATGGAGGCTTCAAGAGGCTCCAAAATACACTTTCTTGGGGCAAAGCAAGTGCGGTAAAAGCCTCTTTAAGTGCCAAGGTTTCTTCATCCGTTAAGACAAGCCTGCGAGCAGTAAAGGGAGACTCTCCAACAAGTGTCAGAGTATCTTGGTCTCCCGTGAGTGGGAGGGGAAGATAGCCATTCTCGTCCGTGAGCTGCAAAAGCTCCATCAGAATAGCAGCCTCTTCAGAGGAGATGCCAAATCGCGACTGAACCGCGCTGAGCTCAACTGCGTCAAAAGACTCCCTCAATGCAGAAGCAAGCAGTATGAGCTTATAGACAGCTGACGATATGTTTTTTCTTCCAAAAGAGGTGTTTTTAACAGCCATTGGCAACCTCGCTTAAAGACTCTTTCCACTTTGCGAGAAGAGACTCCGGAGACCTTGGAATTAATCCATGAGCAAGAATCCAAGATAAAGCGGTGTCTTCATGAGCGTAAGTAACGGTCCACAAAGCGCCATTAGAGAGGAGCTCAACATCCCCTTGACCTTGCGAGAAATGTTCAAAAGCAGCGAGTATATTTTTGGGGACAAACGCGGTAAGCGTGTCTGCTTGCAATCCGAGCTGGAAATCAAGGAGTTTATAGTCTTTTGAATCAAACTCTTCTGGTATGGAGAAGGACTCATTTTTAAGAATCGCGGCATCTAAAACACGGTCAACGCGAAAAGTTTTGATGGAAGCGCTCTCAGTACCGAATGAAAAATCTTGGGCCACAAAGTATAGAAGTCCCTGTGAAACAAAGAAGTCCAGCACGCCCAGATGTTTTTGCTTAACTAGGTCCTGTGAGTTTGTGTAGGTGATGTTTACCAGTTGTTTAGAGCTGAGTGATTCGTATAGAACAGGAAAGACTTTGTTTTGGGAAGAAGCGCTGAGTTTTTGGCTGTCTGACTTACCTGAGTCCAAGGAATAAAAGTTACCCACAATTTTAGAGAGCGCGTTTCTCAATTCCTCTTGGTATACAAACGTTGCGTCAGTGAGAATTGCACTGCAGATTACAAGCAGCTGATTGGCATCTTCAGGGCTTAAGTCGTACGAGGAATTAAAGAAATTCGAGTCCGAAAGATAGAATGACTTTTCTTTTCCCGTTTTTACCTCTGTAATTGCAAATCCAAGCTGTTTCAAAACAGTGCGATCTCTTGAAAAAGTTCTTAAAGCAGAATCGGTAGATAAATCTGAGTAAATCGCTGCATATATTTCTGCCGAGGGTAGAGGTCCCTTTTGAATTAGCAGCATAAATAGCGAGAAAATCCTCCAGGCACCAAGTTCATTATTACCTAGAGTTTGATTGTTTGGAGCCATATCCACCTCCCGCTTTTTGCTAGTTGAACTCAAATCTCTCTAAACATATACGAAAGTTTTTGATATTTAGTGCAGAATTTCTAAATTTGGACGTAAAAATACACTTTAACCGCTATATTTCGATATAAGACGTATACTAATGACGTATATATGAAACCTGTCAGAAGACATGCCAACGAAGGACGTAGTATGGCCATCACACATGACTATGTTGACTATCTAGACGAGCAGATTGATATTGCTCCTGCCGGTAGCCAAGAGGAGCTTCAGGCTGCTCAAACCATTGCTGAAGAAATGAAACTTCACGGGCTTGAGGCAACCATTGAAGAATTTGACGCTAAGTCTATTAAGAGTCTTGGCTACTCAATCTATCTAATCCTCCTCTTCATTGGCGTTATTTTTGCAGGCACTGGTAATGCAGCACTCATTGCTTTTGGCGTTCTGCTTGTCGCTGGTTTTGGCGCACTTACGTGTCTCAAGTATTTTGGTAATGACATTCTGGGTTCATTTGGATCTTCTATTAGGAGCCAGAACGTTGTTGCTAAACACGAGGCCACTGGTGAGCTTGTCGCAAAAGGCAATCGTCCAATCGTAATTGTTGCTCACTATGACTCTCCACATACAAACTTCCTTGTTGAGTCCCCTGTAGCAAAGTACGTACCGCTTGCACAGAGGTATGCTCGTTGGTGTGTAGCTGCCGTGTTTGTTGCTACGTTTGTTCAGATTCTTCGTTTCCTTCCTGATCCAGTTCGTGTCCTTTTCTGGATTGTTGGTATTCTTGCAGCTCTTCCACTTGTTGCTCTTTCTGTCGCAACTATTGCAGAGCGTTTTGCACCTTGCACTATTGGCGCAAACAACAACAAGTCTTCAGTTGCAGCACTTCTTGGTATTCTCGAGAATGTCCGTCCTACTGGTCATCGACCCGAGGTTGTTCATCATTTTGCAGGAGATGCAGCTGCACTTATCCCAGAGCCTGATGAGGTGGAAGGCGTCCGCCACGGCGAGGAAGTCCTTAATTCACTGGGCATTCTTCCTGAGGATTGCGAAGTAAGCTACGTTGCTTATGACACTACTGGCGCAAGCCAGACTGCATCTCTCGAGGATGTTGCAGAGGCTGTAAATGCAACAACAGAAGAAGAGCGGACTGAGGATGCTTCTGCTGACAACACCGTTGCGTATGATTCTGTTGACGATGAGCTCAATGCAACTATGAAGCAGGTTCATGAATCCGCTGATGCAGATGCAACGCAGGTACAGCCTGAAGCAACACATGAGCTCCATGCTAAGAACGACTTTGCTCGTCGTGCGTCCCTCTTTGATCTTCCTGATCCTTCTGGCGACGCCGTTGATCCTCTAGCTCCATCTTCCGAGCCAACTCCTCACTATGTTCCAGCTCCAACATCTGCGCCTTCTCCAGAGGCAGAAGATGCAGAGAGCCCATTCGACACCATTTCGGCTGATGAGGGTCTCACAGAGGCACAGGACGCAAAGACTCCTGAGGCAAAGCGTCGCTCCTTTAGACTCTTTGGTCGTAACGACGGACCATCAGATGATTGGAAGGGCGGAGCAGCTCCATCTGCAGAGAATCGTGAAGATACTGACTCTGAGGATGCATCTGTTGTCTCTGAGGATGATCTTCGTAATGCTGTTCTTTCACTTTCTGATGACGAGCTCATTGCACACGATATTTGGTTTGTTGCACTTGGAGCGTCTGATTTTGACCACGCAGGCATGAGGGAGTTCCTCGCAAAGCACAGAACTGATATTCGCGGAGCTTTTCTCATTAACCTTGATTGTGTTGGTGCTGGTACGCTTTCCATTCTTAAGAATGAGGGAATTGGCAACGTCCGCCGCGCTGATCGCAGAATGACTCGACTCCTTTCTACTATTGCAGCTGATCTTCATATTGATGTTGAGCAGCGTGCATTTGACTGGGACACCACTGATGCAACTCCTGCAATGCAGAATTCAGTTCGTTCTGTTACCTTGATGGGCTTAAACGAAGATGGACTTCCTGCGCTTAGCCGCACCGCTGCCGATGTTCGCGAGAACGTTAATGCTGGTCAGTGTGCTGATGCTGCAGCTCTTGTTACTGAGCTTATTAGACGCTCATAAACGAACAAGAAACTAGTACAAATTTTTAAGAAAGGGCAGAGAGTTCTGCCCTTTCTTTGTTTGAGCAGCAAGACAAGATTACACAACTAAAGAGGACGTCTTATTTTTGCTGTAAATACATGAGTGCATCCAATAAGTACCGATCCTGCCAGAGCAAGCAAAAGAGGAACTGCGTAGGCATTGTCTGCCGTGCCCGGAAGATGGGGCTTAGGCGTCACACGAATAGTTTGTGCTTTAGAGTGACTATCGGTGTGCGAAGCAACTTTCTCACCATCTTTTGAGATGGTTTCGTAGGCGGTAACTTCTTTACCTTCAAGTGAGGCAGTCCTTACAGAAAAAGGAACCGCAGCTTCTCCCGATGAGGTAGGAGCTTTGAAGCGGACAGTTCCGCGAGCGATGGGCTCCGCCGTACCTTCTTGGAGCTGCTTTGTTTCATAGAGTTCTCCAGTAATTTCGTACTCTTCCCCTGGGGTAAGCCCTTCGTATTTGATGTGGTCAACAAGATTGAGCACTTCGGTATATTCAGGATTTTTTGATCCAGCAGCATCCACAAGCATCGTTTGTAAAGAAATTCTTTCATCAATGAGCTCGGGCGCTTCTACGGTCTCTTCAGAAGTAAGGGTAACCGTTGGGTTCCATTCTTTGTTAAGAGAGTATCCTGCTGGAGCCGTAATCTCTTTAAGTGAATAGGAGCCAAAGGGAAGACCTTCAACGGCAGCCTCTCCAAGCTCGTTTGTGTCTACTGTGGTGACAACTTCGTGAGGAGCAATCCATTTTCCCTGGTAGAAGATGGGTTGAGCAGAGCTATTAGTTAGCTCAATTTTGGCGCCCTTCAGACTTGGCATTTCATCCGCTTCAGAATAGCCATCGGTCGAACTTAGAGAAGTATGCGCGATTTTCTTAACCTTAAGATTTCCTCTTATTACCTCATCTTTAAAGGTAAAGGAGTGTTCAGATGAGGAATTCTCTTTTCCGCTAGAAAGATTTGTCCAGATAAGATTGCCGTTTTGGTTTGATAGCTTCCAGGTTTGAAGAGAAAGTCCTGGGAGTTTATAACCCTCTGGAGCTTGAATTTCTTCGATTTGGTAATACCCCAGAGGAAGCCAGGGTTTCTCGCCAAGAGTAAAGAGGTCATCTCCAGAAACTTTATGGTCTGCGTCAAACGAGGCAAAACCCTGTTCGTCGGTCGAGAAAACCCATGTTCTTAGTGTTGTTTCAGCAGAGCCACTATAGGTCACTTTAAAAAGCGCACCCTGTAGCGTTGCATTTCCTTGGGGAGAAGCGCTTTGCTGCTCAGAACGAGCGTCTTCGTCGAGGCTAGTGCTGTGGTCAAAGTCTTGTTTTGAAATGCGTAGATCAAATTCTCCAATAGGAGTATCGGTAACCGTGAGAGTGCTCTCTTCCTGGTTTGTTATTTTTACAGCATGAACCGATTGGTCAAGAAGAAAGCCCTTTGGTGCAGCGGTTTCTTTTACATACACCGTTCCAACAGGAAGTTCATTGAGTGTTGCAGACCCAGATTTATCAAGGGTGAGACTGCCAAGAAGATTGGTACAACTTTCGTCGGAATATACTCCGTAGATAGCGCCTTCTAGGGCGTAGTGCTCGTTATTAGAGGTGACATCAGGCAATAAGGAACTTTTGGTAATTTTGAGTGAGCCAGATTGCTGTCCAAAGAAAAACAGAACCTGTTTGTCTCCTGTGGGCACAAAGAGCCTGGCAACTCCGTTTTCTGGACTGCCGCCGTTGGTTTGAGCATAGTTCATAGCATCGGAATAGAACTGCTCAATAGGCTGATGAAGTTCTGCCTGAGGAACACTTACCGCAAGAGCATGAGCTTCTCCGCGCATAACCGCCCAAAGCGCAAACTGCGTGATGGCTCGCGCCTTCCAGCCCGTATATCCATACACATCCTTTTCTCGGGATGCAGTAGCTCCGTGATAGATGATGTAATCAATAGCTCGAAGCTGTTCATTTGTATACGTTCCACCGCGAGTGCCGTTGGCTGAGGTGAGTTTTGTATAAGACTGCGGGTCAATTACGCTTCCCGTTGCTCCTGGCCATGCACCATAGTGGTTAAATTCGTCTCCACAGTAGAGATAGGTACCATCGCTAGCAGTCCACATGGGAATTTGCTGTCCACCAGGAAAATCTTCTCTTTGTGCAACGGTAAATGAGGGTTCTTGTGCAAAAGCAAGCCTATGAGCAGGCTTTAGGAAAAAATGGCTGAGAAGAAGGGCTCCAAGTAACAGAGGGATAAACCAGAAGTGAAAGACAGAAGAAGGAGTTTGTCTTCGTGCAGCTGTTTCCTTCTTAGGTTTTGAGGATTTTGTGATAAACATGCGTGCCTCCAAACTGAAAAATCAGAGGTAGATTGCGTATATAGAGATAATTGGTAATGCATAAATGTGAGCTTTTGTTGCAACATATAGACAATTAGTGTTAACGTATTCAGTAATCAGTAACACTTACTAATTAATGAGGTTATCGTGCGTTACAGCAAGCAACGTGAGGCAATTCGTACTTATATGGAAGGTCGCCATGACCATCCAACAGCAGATAGTGTGTATGCAGCAGTAAGAGAGGAGTTACCAAACATCTCTCTTGGAACTGTTTACCGTAACCTTATGCAGCTTGTTGATGCAGGCGAGCTCCAGGTTGTTAATACCGGCGATAATATCTCTCGTTTTGATCCGACAACAACCGAGCATGCACACTTCCAGTGTCATGAGTGTGGCCGTGTCTTTGATGTCGACGGACCAGTTCTGAGGGACCTTACCAGCCTCACCAAGGATTCTTGCGGCGAGGTTGACTCTTACGCTCTGTGCTTTACGGGTATTTGCAACGAGTGCCTAGCTAAGAACCCAGCGCTCCATCACAGCGTTAACTAATGTGTTGCAACAAAACAGCTTTCTTTAGGACCGGTGCTTCACCGGTCTTTTTCTTTATGGAGGGGCCTCAGGTTTGCGAGAAAACCTGTCTGCTAGACGTGCCCGCAGACCCGCATGTCCTACAGAAGGGAAGCTGCTTGGCATGACGGGGTCTCCGCCAAGTAGCTTTGCCCGAGGAAGGCGGAGTTGTCGGGTGGAGAGCAGGCGTCTATAAGAGGTGGGATAGTGGTGTGCGGGGGTCTCTCGCCAGAAGTACTTTTGCATAGCGCTCCTTTCGTTGGAGAGCATGCTAAAGAGTGACTTTGCGCCTATTCTGACCAGCGTTTGTCCAATTTCTGACAAAGAAAATTTGTGTAGGCGCATATTTGTTGTATATGCGCAGCTAGGCAGAAAACAACTCATCAAACTTTTATCTAGTTGCCGAGCAAGCAATCAAAAGGCAAAAAATACTGTGATAAAATCTACACAATTGCGGGCATCGCCAAGTGGTAAGGCAATGGCTTCCCAAGCCATCATCCGCGGGTTCGAATCCCGTTGCCCGCTCCAAAGACATACAAGAGCCCTTCGGGGCTCTTTTTATGGACAAGATTGAAATTTGGCGTTGTGAAGAAGGTTGTTCGGGTAGAAGTTGAGCGGAAATATTTTGGATATATCTTTGATAGAGCGTGCTTAAGTACTCGAATTACGCGGACTGATGGTTGAAGGGAACAACATGGCACAAATTCCTATGACAGATCAAGAGGTAAAGATTGCCCTTGATGCGCTGTCTGATCAGATTGATAAATACGCAGAGCTTCTTGTAAAGAAGGGATGCGCAATTTCTGAGGGAAGTCAGCTGGTAATTAATGCTTCGATTGAGATTGCTGATTTTGCCCGTAGGGTTCAGCGAGCAGCTTATGCGGCTGGCGCAGAATTTGTCACGGTTATTTGGGGCGATCAAGAGTCCTCAAGAATCATGTACGAAAACGTAGATCTAGCTCGTCTTTCTAAAACTCCAAGCTGGAAGATTGAGCAGCTTAACTCCCTTGCAGAGCAGGGTGCAGCATTTTTGTTCCTCTCGTCTGATGATCCAAATGGTCTAAAGGGAATTGATCCAGAAAAGCCAGCTGCTGTTTCTCGCGCAAGAAACTTAGAGTGCGACGTCTTTAGAAACGGTATGGACTTTGGTAAAAACGTTTGGTGTATCGCTGGTGTTCCTGCAGCTGAATGGGCAAAGGTAATTTTCCCAGAGCTCTCTGAAGCTGAGGCAATCTACAGGCTTTGGATTGCAATTTTGGACGTTGCTCATGCAAGTGGAGAAGATCCTCAGAGTGCTTGGGAGACCCACAATGCAACATTTGAGAAGACCAAGCGCTTCATGAATTCTCACCAGTTTGAAGAGCTTCGTTATGAGTCTTCAAATGGAACTGATCTGACTATTGGTATGAACCCAGGGCATCTTTGGGAGGGCGGCGCTGGAAAGACTCAGGATGGAACGTTGTTCTTCCCTAACATTCCTACTGAGGAAGTCTTTACCACGCCAAACTATCGCAAGGTAAACGGCACTGTTCACTCTGCGTTGCCTCTGATTCATGCCGGCCAGATTGTTAAAAATTTCTGGTTTACCTTCAAAGACGGCGAGGTTGTTGACTACGGCGCTGAGCAGGGCAAAGACGTTCTGACTTCTATTGTTTCTCAAAAGGGCGGTAAGTACCTGGGAGAATGTGCTCTTATCTCTAAGAACACGCCTATTCGCCAGAGCGGCATTCTGTTCTACGATACCCTGTATGACGAGAATGCTAGCTGCCATTTAGCACTTGGAATGGGCTTCCCAGAGTGCCTGAAGGGCGGCCTTGAAATGAGTCCAGAAGAGCTTTTGGCCCACGGCGTTAATCAGAGCACTACACACGTTGATTTTATGATTGGTGCAGACGATTTGAACATTTGGGGAATTTCTGCCGATGGAAAAGAAACACCAATTTTCGTAAATGGACAATGGGCATGGGAGTAAACTGCTACACTATCCTAGTTGCGTGGTAAAATTGCCACGCCCGATAATGGGCCGTTAGCTCAGTTGGTAGAGCAGGGGACTTTTAATCCCAAGGTCTAGGGTTCGAACCCCTAACGGCCCACCAGGTAATTCAAAGGTCGGGTACCATAGTGGTACTCGACCTTTTCTTTTACGAGCAGAAGGAGTCTCATCGTGGTAGATCGCTACACCGGCAAAGAAATGGGCCACATCTTTTCTTTGGAGAACAAGTACGCCGTTTGGCAGGAAATTGAAGTCCTTGCGTGCGAAGCACAGGCTGAGCTTGGTGTTATTGGCATTTCTCGCGAAGAGGCAGCTTGGATTCGAGAGCACGCTGCGTTTAACCGCGCTGAGGTAGACGAGATTGAGGCCGTTACCAACCACGATGTCATTGCCTTCCTGACCAACATGGGCTCCTACATTGACGCTAAGGTTCCAGAGGGTGAGCTCAAGCCTAGTCGTTGGGTCCACTACGGTATGACCTCAACAGACCTGGGCGATACCGCCCTTTGCTATCAGCTCACTCAGGCATGTGACCTGCTTATTGCTGCGGTTCGTCGCTGCGCTGCTATCTGCAAGCGTCGCGCGTTTGAGGAGCGCGATACTCTGTGCGTTGGTCGTACTCATGGCATTCATGCTGAGCCTATGACTTTTGGCATGAAATTTGGTAGCTGGGCTTGGGAGTTTAAGCGCGACCTTGACCGCTTGAAGGATGCTCGTAAAAACGTTGCCTATGGTGCTATTTCTGGTGCTGTTGGAACTTACTCTTCCATTGATCCTTTTGTAGAGGAGTATGTTTGCGAGAAACTCGGTCTTGTCCACGATCCACTTTCAACCCAGGTAATTTCTCGCGACCACCACGCGTACCTTGCTGGCGTTCTGGCAACCGTTGCTGCTACCTGCGAGCGTATTGCAACTGAGATGCGTGCGCTGCAGAAGACCGATACCCTCGAGGCTGAGGAGCCATTCCGCAAGGGCCAGAAGGGCTCTTCCGCTATGCCTCACAAGCGCAACCCCATTACTGCCGAGAAGATCTGTGGTTTGTCCCGCGTAGTTAAGGCAAACGCACAGGTTGCTTTTGATAACGTTGCTCTTTGGCACGAGCGCGATATCAGCCACTCTTCCGCTGAGCGCGTTGCCCAGGCAGACAGCTTTATTGCTCTTGACCACATGCTGTCAAAGCTTGAGTTCCTGCTTGATGGCATGGTCCTGTATCCAGAGCAGATGATGGCCAACCTCAATAAGACCCGTGGCATGCTTTTCTCGTCAAAGGTTCTTCTTGCCCTGGTCAATACTGGTATTACTCGTGAAGAAGCATACAAGATTGTCCAGTCTAACGCTATGAAGGTCTGGGCAGATATTCAGCAGTGCAAGGAAGGACCATCCTACCAGGAGCTTCTTGAGGCAGATCCAGCCTGTACGCTGAGCCATGAGGAGCTTGAGAAAATCTTTGATCCTCGCGCATTCCTTACCCGTTCAAACGTTTTGTTTGACCGTCTTGAGCATCTTGAATTGGACTAAATCGTGTCACTGTTTGGGAACATTTCTCGCCGAAACTTCTTTAAGACGGGAGCGGCTGGTGTCGTAGTTGCGGGTGCAATTAGCATCGCGGCAGGCTGCTCTCATCAAGAAGGCTCGGGAGATGCAGGAAAACCGCTGGTACTTGACGAGTCCTCTGGCACAAATGTGCTGGACTCCTATAGCTCTACGGAATATGCTGCTCAGCCAAGCCAGACCTGGACGCTCCCTCTGGGAAGCGTGCTGCATCCAGCCGATGGAAATTGGATTCCCGTCACCACGGCTGGCGCATCTGCTACGCCTATGGTAAAGGGCTCTGCTCTCTCGCTGACGTCTGGCCAGGTAGTTGACGTTGTTCCTACAGCTCAGATGAACAATACTACCGCCGTTATTTACGACGTCCGCTGCTCTGACTCTGTGTACGCATGGGTCGAGGTGGATACCACAACCTTTGATTGGGAACTTCTCGCCGCACCATTTTCTG
>NZ_CAUUSI010000006.1:0-101416 GCF_963547875.1 Lancefieldella parvula | reverse complement strand
CATACGCATAAAAAGCCTCCTATTTCTTATGTCCAAGAAATGGGAGGCAGTTCAGGAACGGAGGCTCTTTAATCGCTTTTACTCATCTCCGTCGCTGGTGGCTTTGTCATGACTCTCGTACGAAACGAAACTCAGCGGCACAGTGCGGCACTCAAAATCGCAGGTCAGAACCCTATCGGCCTACTCCCACTCAATGGTCGCAGGTGGCTTTGGGGTAATGTCATACGCGACGCGGTTAACACCAACAACCTCGCTGACAATACGGGAAGAAATGCGAGTCAGCAGCTCATAAGGAAGCTTTGCCCAGTCAGCGGTCATGGCGTCACTAGACTCAACGGCGCGCAGGATAACCGGACGAGCATACGTACGCTCATCGCCCATTACACCAACGGACTTAATGTCGGGTAGCACGGCAAAGTACTGCCAGACGCTATGCTCGGAGTTACGATCGCCTGTCTCGTCAAAGAGCTGAGCATTATAGGCGTCAATCTCTTCGCGGATAATAGCGTCTGCATTGCGGAGAATCTCCAGTTTTTCTGGGGTAACGTCGCCAATGATGCGGATAGCAAGGCCAGGACCTGGGAAAGGCTGTCTGTAGACAAGGTTTTCTGGCAGACCAAGAGAAACGCCCAGCGCACGGACCTCATCCTTGAAGAAGTGATCCAGAGGCTCAATCAAGTCAAAGTGAACGCCCTCTGGGAATGGAATCAGGTTGTGGTGACTCTTGATGGTCGCAGCCTTGCCGCCCGTCTTGCGAGCGCCAGACTCAATAATGTCAGGGTAAATGGTGCCCTGTGCCAGGAACTGAACGCCGTCCAGCTTCTGGGCCTCGTCAAAGAAGACCTTCCAGAACTCGGTACCAATCAGGCGACGCTTCATCTCTGGCTCAGTAACACCTGCCAGAAGCTTAGCGTAGCGCTCCTCTGCATGAACGTGAATCAATGGCACGTTAAACTGCTTGCGGAAGACCTGCTCAACCATCTCTGGCTCGCCCTTACGGAGCATGCCGTGGTTAACAAACACGCAGGTCAGCTGATCGCCGATAGCACGGTGAACAAGAGCTGCGACAACAGAAGAGTCAACGCCGCCGGAAAGCGCCAAAATAACGCGACCATCGCCAACCTTCTGGCGAATCTCCTCCACCTTCTGCTCAATGATGTTATCCATGGTCCACGTCTTCTCAAAACCACAGATATTGAACAGGAAGTTTGAAAGCATCTGGGAACCGCACTCGGTGTGGTTGACCTCTGGGTGGAACTGAGTGGAATACAGGTTCTTAGCAGCGTTTTCCATAGCTGCAATAGGGCAAACATCGGTAGAAGCGGTAACGGTAAAGCCCTCTGGGACCTCAGAGACAGCATCGCGGTGGCTCATCCAAACGGTCTGCTGCTCAGCGGTGCCGTCAAAAATGCGGCTCTCCCCCACGCGAGTCAGATGAGCTGGGCCATACTCGCCCTTCTCGGTATGTCCAACGGTGCCGCCCAAAGTAACCGCCATAATCTGCTGTCCATAGCAGAAACCAAAGACAGGAAGGCCAAGCTCCAGAATCTCTGGGTCAATCTTTGGCGCGTCCTCCGCGTAAACGGAAGCAGGGCCGCCGGACAAAATAAGCGCAGATGGATTGAGCTCACGAAGCTCATCTGCAGAAATATCACAAGGAACAATCTCGGAGTAGACGTTAAGATCACGCACGCGACGTGCAATTAACTGGCCGTACTGGGCACCAAAGTCTAGAACTGCAACAAACTGCTTGGGCCTGGACTCGCTCATGCATGACTCCGCTTCTCCGGTTTCCCGGTCACTCTGGATTCTGCGCCAACGCAATGCCGCACGTATGGACACATATCTCTACCACGAATTTATTGCTATTAATAATACCTTCAACCAGCCGATAACACCACGAGAGATTGCGCGCGCCAAAAAGTCTTCTTATTCTGCGCAAACAAAAGACGTCAAAGTTTTATAATCTGACGAGAAATGCTACTAAGTTCTAACAATTATAAAACACAAAATATGACGAGAAGAGCAGGTCAAAGATACTATAATTTGAAATGTAATTGTTTTGTGACGACCAAAACTGGTAACATTTTTTAAGTACCTATCTGCAATAATTTTCTCACGCTCGCAAGACGAATTGGAGTTTGGTTTATGAAAAAAGTACTGTTCAGACTAGGTGCATTTCTTGTTCCTTTTATGATTGTTGTTACTTTTGTGGCAACATTCGCTTCGGCTGCAACTGTTTCACCGGTCCAAATTACCAGCATGTCTGTGGCTGATGATACCTATACACCAGTCAATGAGATTACCACTGATAATCTGTACCATATTACAATCAACTGGGAATCTACCGCTTCTACCGTGGCAGAAGGTGACTATTTTGATATTACCTTGCCCGATAAAGTCCAGTTCACAGCCACACAAAACACAACTCCAATTGAAGTTAAAGATCCTAACGGCGCAACCGTAGCTTGGGCTTACCCAACTCCAGCAGCTGGCAGCATTTTTGGCGGCACCCTGCATGTTGTTTATACAGACTATGCAAACACCCACACTCAGATTAGGGGTACTTTCTCTCTGTCCGCTCTCTACGATCGCGACGCCATCAACGCAGGCGATAACACCCACATTGACTTTGGCGTTAACGGCACCGCTGTTCCTCTCAACATGATTGTTCGTCCAAAGAACACCATTGGCGAAGAGTGGCTCAACAAGTGGGGCGGACCTGTTACCGGTACTGAGTCCGAGGTACTTTGGTATGTTCGTCTTAACTACTCCGCTTCTAACATGACTGGCGTTGAGTTCTCTGACTCCCTCTCTGATAGAAACGGTGGCGACCTGCCAACATCGGTAACCTACATTGCCAACTCTTTCCACCTGTATCGTGCAGACTTTGATGCAACGGGAAACTACAGCAACCTCCAGGAGGTCACTATTCCTAATGGTGCACTTTCTATTGCAGCCGATGGTCACTCCTACCACCTCAACCTGAGCGGCGTTGACTTCTCCCAGGGTCAGCGTTACCTCCTGCAGTATCGCACCACCTTTATCCCAGGTATGGCTCTGCATAACTATGGCGTGCTTACCAACGCTGGCGGTGCTCCAAGAAGCGAGATTGGCTTTACTTACTACTCACCAAACAACTCCGGCGGCGCAATCGGCAATCTTGTCGGCCGCATCCGCATTATCAAGGTTGATGCTGACAACGCAACTACCCAGCTTCCAGGCGCAACTTTTAAGGTAACAAGCGTTGCTAATCCAGCTGATTCTTGGACTCTTACTACAAGCGCCGACGGAACTGCAACCTCCGAAAGGCTCACTACCGGCTCCTACACCATCGAAGAGCTCACTGCTCCAGATGGTTACGTGCGCGACACCACCGTTTACACCGTAAACGTTGACAATCAGTCCGGCACTATCAAGATTATTGAGAACAAGAAGAACGCTCACGCAGACATCCCTGTACAGAAAGTCTGGAATGGTGCAGAGGGCGGAGCAGTAACCGTTCACCTGCTTGCAAACGGCGTTGACACCGGCAAGACCCTTACCTTGAGCTCTGACAACAACTGGCAGGATTCCTTCACAGGCCTCGAGGCTTATGCAGCTGATGGCTCTGAGATTACCTACACCATCTCTGAGGACGAGGTAGCTGGCTACACTAGCCAGATCACCGGCGACGCAACTCAGGGATTTGTAGTCACCAACACCCAGGTTCCTCCAACTCCAGAGAAGCCTGCTAAGACTCGCAAGAAGTCCAACCTCCCCCACACCGGAGATGCATCTTCTGTTGCAAGCGTCCTCTTTGGATCTTTGGCAGCACTGAGTAGCGCAGTTGCACTTAAGCGCCGCAAGTAAGTCTGGCGCGAAGTCGTAACAGCGCGGGCGCGCAGCTCCACGCAACTTCACAAGAACGTCTTGTCCTCGTGGCAAGGCGTTCTTTTTTGGCGAGAAAACCGTCTCTTTTGCATGGCTCCACAGAACTTCTCGCCTCCTTAATTGCATACAGAAAAATGACCTATTCGGAATCACGTATAAAAAGTGACTAATGTCCAGCATTTAGATTTATTAGGAGTAATATTTATCCATTTTTATTACGTTAAGCTGCACATAGTGTGGAATGTTCGTTGTGAACAATTGTGAAGAACCTGTGAATTTAGCTGTAATTTATTTAAAAGGTATCAGAAAAAGAACCGATAAATTCCTTGTACCTGCATAAATATTTGAACTTTAAAAAATCTATATAAATATATACAGAATCTCAAATAAATTCTCTTTGTAATAGGTGAAAATAGACGCATCTATTGCAAAGGAGTCCTGATGAACAAACGCCTGTTTAAGCTGTTAAGTTTTGTCTTCATGCTAGTCCTGGCGCTTCCGCTTGCTGCAAAATCAGCTTTTGCTGAGACTGCAAGCACTGAAGCTGCTACAGGCACCCCTAAAGCGGTTGTCGCAACCATTACAGACTTTAGAGTTGAAGATCGTTTTGGTAATCCAACTACCGTTGTTAACAAGGCAAATGTGTATGCCATTGCTATGACGTGGGACGCCTCTGCAAACGCTAACGTAGAACCGGGCGATTACTTTGACGTCACCCTCCCTAACGAGATGAGGTTTACCGCAGCTCATCCTGCGTCTACCTTTAACATCACCGATGCCGCAACCGGCGAGGTCATGGCAGTAGCTCACGTCACCCCTGGTACCGATGGTTTTGGTGGAAACATGCGTGTTGTCTTTACCAACTACGTTAACAACCACACTGACCTGCGCGGTACCGCTCGACTTGGCTTTACCATTGATTCACATCGTGTTCAGACAGGTACCGGTAAATCTTTTATCTTTACTGTCTCTGGCAGCCCTGTTCCTGTAACGTTTGACGTCACCGCTCCTGGTACCATTGGTACTGAGTACCTCTCCAAGTGGGGCAAGATTATTGAGGGCAACGCAAACGAGATTCAGTGGACCGGCCGCATCAACTACTCTGGTGGTAACTTCCACAACGTCCGTCTACACGACCAGCTATCCGACCAGGGCGGCGGCGACCTTCCTTCCGAGATTACCTATGTTCCAGGAACTTTTGAGCTTTGGAGCGCTCGCTTTGATGAGTACGGCTCAACCATTCCAGGAACTGCAACTCGCATTCCTATTACCCCAGGTATGCTCAACATTTCTCCTGATGGACAGTCGTTTGATCTTGACCTTTCTGGCATAGACCTCAGCAACGGTCAGAGCTTTAAGTTCACGTATCGCACCACGTACGTTCCAGGTGTTGCTCTGCGTAACCTCATCAAGATGTACTCCGATAACCCTGAGTACAGCTCCGATTGGGTATATCGCAACGCAACTTCCGGCGGAGAAGGTACTTCTACCCTCATCGCTCGTATCCGCATCGTCAAGGTGGATAAGAACGACCACAACACCAAGCTTGCGGGTGCAGTCTTTAAGGTGACCAGCACCACTGATCCATCCAAGACCTGGACTATTACCACTGGTGAAGATGGTACTGCTACCACCGAGAAGCTCCCTGCTGGCACCTACAATGTTCAGGAGATTACCGCTCCTGCTGGCTACCAGCTCAATACCGATACGTATAACCTCACCGTTTCTGCAACCACCGGCGTTATTAAGACCGTTGAGGACGAGAAGACCCCAACAGTTGACGTACAAGTTAACAAGACATGGGTGGGAACTGTAGGCGGTCCTGTTACCGTCAGGCTCTACAAAGACGGCGTTGCTAGCACCGAGACAGTCACTCTTGACCAGACCAATAACTGGGCTGCAACATTTAGCGGTCTTCTCCGCAACGATGCAACAGACGGTCACGTTATTGCTTACACCGTAGTAGAAGAGAACGTTCCTGCTGGATATACCAGCGCAGTCTCGGGCAACCAGACTGATGGCTTCACGGTTACCAACACCGAGATTCCACCAAACACTCCTCCTACCACGCCTCCAAATACGCCACCAAACACCCCACCAGCAACTCCTCCATCAGAGACTCCAAAGAAGCCAAAGAAGAAGCAGCCTAAGCTTCCTGAGACTGGCGACTTCTCCGAGATTGCTCTTGTTGCAGTAGCTACCGTGGGCAGCGTTATTACAACGCTTGGCTATGCTCTGAAGGATCGTCGTAAGTAAGGCAGCGTTGCGCAGCAAGTAACGCTATGAGCAAAAGTTGCTCGTACTTCTCGCGCCAAGCTCCACGAACTTCTCGCACACATCCCCGCTTCACACGTTGAAGCGGGGATTTTTTGTGGCAGGTTTGTTTCCATGCAGCACAAAGACGCAAAATTGCGTATAGTAGATGTTTGACAAAACGCATTGGGCAAAACGCAGATTAAACACAAAGGAGCCCCAATGGCCAGAAGGTCACATTCATCTCAGAATCACGATCACAACAGCCGTGATAGGTACGAAGATGCCCCTGAGTACGATACAGAGGACTTCGCACAGGACGATTATGACGCTTATAATCAGGGCGCATATCAGCCTCGCACGCTGGGCAGCGTTCGAAGCGCAGGTGCAAGTTCTGCACGCAACAATCACGAATCCCACGGCTCCAGATTTACGCGCGAGCCTTTGATTGGCCAGACCAACGTCGGCGACGAGTGGCCTGAAGAAGCCCCAGCTCAGCAGCAAAAACACACGCACTTTGCTGCACACCGAGCAGGTGCGGTAAGTCACGCTCCTTCTCGCGCAGAAGGCGTTGGAGCATACTCCAAGAAGCGCCAAGGGTCTTCTCGCGGTCGTGGTCTTAAGATTTTTGCGGGTATCCTGGGAACGTTGCTGCTGGTAGCAGGCGTAGCGTTTGCTTGGTGGATGCTGGACACTAACTCAAAACTCCGTCAGGGCTTGGACGCAAACCTACAGGCAACGCTGGTTCAGGTTGCTCCATCCGACCCGTTCTACATGCTGCTTCTTGGTGTCGATAAGGACGAGGGGCGCGCGGAGAACTGGGGTGATTCCGACGCAAACTTCCGCGCTGACACTATTATTCTGGCTCGCGTGGACCCTAAGAACAAGAAGATTACCCTGATTTCCATCCCCCGAGACACTATGGTTGACCTGGGAGAACATGGAAAGCAGAAGATCAACTCCGCGTACAGCTATGGCGGTGCGTCCGGGATGGTTGAGGCCGTTTCCAAGCTGGCAAACGTCAACATCTCGCACTATGCCGAGGTAGACTTTGAGTCGTTCACCAAGATTGTGGACTCCATCGGCGGCATTACGGTCAACCTGCCCGTTGCCGTTTCTGACATGCAATACTCGGGCATCGACCTTCCTGCCGGCGAGCAGCAGCTCAACGGCCAGCAAGCGCTCGGCCTTTCTCGTAGTCGTCATGCATACGACAACTACGGAGCCGGCGACTTCTACCGCGCGGCTAACCAGCGCATGATTTTGACAGCTATTGCCAAGAAAGTCCTGCAGCTGGACCCCGTTTCTATGTCCGGTGCCGTTTCAACCATGGCCGAGAGCGTGACTACTGACTTCAACGTTACCGATATTGTGGGACTGGCCATGTCATTCAGGGGCATGGACACCTCCAAGGATATGTATTCCGCTCGTACGCCGACGACGTCCGAGCTCATTGATGACGTGTGGTATGAGATTGTCGATAAGAGCGCGTGGAAGACTATGATGGACCGCGTAAACCAGGCGCTGCCTCCTCTGGAGGATGCAAGTACCGACGAAACCACAGGCGTTGTGGGTACCGTCGGAGGAGACCCTTCAGCTATCGACAGCATCAAGCCTGACTACACCGGTGAAGTTGCCGTGCTCAATGGCACTGACGTTCAAGGGCTTGCAGCTCAGAAGGCTGGTATCCTGAAGACTAAGGGCTACACCGCTTACGCCGACAGCTCTCTGGAGCATCCAACCGACTCGATTATCATCTACGACGGCACGCGTACGGGCCTGGCAAAGGCCGTTGGCGTTGCAAAAGCGCTGGACATCCCTACCGCCAACATCAAGGCAAACGACGGTTCCTACCCCACCGACGTGGACATCACCGTGGTTCTGGGCACCGATCAGGCCCCAAAGCGATAGCGGTCCGCGCGCCGACACGCGTGACTTAACGACACGCGGCGGCTCGCAACGCGCGACGCACAGCGTGTGACCCGCAACGGCGTGCGCCACACAGCGCACTACCCCACCCCACACAAAAACGGGCGAGAAGACCGATCTTCTCGCCCGTTTTACGTTTACAGTAAGCGGTTTTGTGGCTTAGACGTTAAAGCGGAAGTGCATGACGTCGCCGTCCTCGACCACGTACTCCTTGCCCTCGATGCGCAGCTTGCCTGCGGTCTTGCAGCCAGCCTCGCCGCCCAGCTCCACGTAATCGTTGTAGCTGGCAACCTCAGCCTTGATGAAGCCGCGCTCAAAGTCGGAGTGGATGACGCCGGCGGCCTCGGGGGCCTTAGCGCCAATGCGGACGGTCCAAGCTCTGACCTCCATAGGACCAGCGGTGAAGTAGCTCTGAAGGCCAAGCAGCTTGTATGCTGCCTGAGCGAGCGTCTCCAGGCCGGAGTGCTCAAGTCCCAGGGACTCCAGGTACTCTGCAGCCTCCTCTGGATCAAGGTCAGCAAGCTCGGCCTCAACACCTGCGCAGACAGGGATGGACTGGACGCCGTTAATGACAGGGGCGGGCTCGGTGAGCATGTCCTCGTCGACGTTTGCGACGTACAAGATTGGCTTCATGGTAAGCAGGAAGAGGTCGCGAGCAGCCAGGCGCTCCTCGTCGGTCATCTCCATGTCAGCGGCGCGATTGCCCTCGTTCAGCCACTCCTGAAGGCGCTTTGCCACGTTGAGCTTGGGCTGGAGGTCCTTATCGCGCTTGGCCTCTTTCTCCAGCTTAGGCAGAGCGCGCTCAATGGTGCCCAAGTCAGCCAGGATAAGCTCTGTTTGGATGATGTCCACGTCCTCGTCAGGGTTGACGCGGCCCTCAACGTGAATGACGTCGGGGTCCTTGAAGTAGCGAACAACCTCGCAGATAGCGTCGGTGTTACGGATGTTTGCCAGGAACTGGTTGCCCAGACCCTCGCCCTCGTTTGCGCCCTTGACCAGGCCAGCGATGTCCACAAACTCAACGGTTGCAGGCATGATGCGACCAGGATTGACAATCTCGGCCAGCTTCTGGAGCCTTGCGTCGGGTACGTCAACGATGCCCACATTAGGGTCGATGGTAGCAAACGGATAGTTTGCGGCCAGACCACCCTTGCGAGTCAGCGCGGTGAACAGCGTGGATTTACCAACGTTTGGCAGGCCAACGATACCAATTGAAAGCGACATGTGAGTCCTCTTGTTTTCGGTGGACGGTTACTTGTGTTTCTCGCGAGAAGAACGAGCAGCTAGAAGCGTTGTGCTATGTACGCAGCTACTTGCTACTCCCCATTATCCTCTTTTGGAGGTTGTTGTGCGGCGGCTTCCTCATCCGAGTCCTCGGTGATCGAATCCGCCAGGTGTTTGAGCTGCTCCTTGCCGGTGTCAAAAATGAAGCGAGCCTTGCGACGAGCCAAAGCCTCAAGACGCTCGGTCTCCTCGGCCTTGCGATCACGAACAACCAGCTCAGAAGTGTTCATCGGCACCATCGTAAGCGCGCCTGGTTCTGGGCAGACAATTTCGCAGGCACCGCAATTGACGCAGAACGGCATCTTGATGGTCAGCTTGCCACGCTCATCGATGTCGATTGCATGTGTTGTGCAGGTATTTTTGCAGTCTCCGCAAACCGTACACTTACTGGAATCCCAGATAGGAGCCTCGAGCTTCACGTAAGGAGCAAGCTCTGGGTCGTGCTGGAGGGCGCCCATGACCAGACGGCGATCCTGCGTCAGCATGGACTGCCTCATATCAGTGGTGCGCAGACCCATCACGTCATCAAGCTGCGTCTGAAGCTTATCCAGAGAGCGAGCGTGCGAGTTGATGCGGTCAGCGATTGCTTTGGCGCCCGCAAGAACAGGCGTCGACGCAGATACCAGGCGTTCTGCACCGTTCATCGCGTTGGAGATGAACTGAGAACGGATGTAAGCACGCGTGAAGTTGTGGTTGAGGTTGTTGCCATCAACCTCGAGGCCAACCGTGGCACCCGTCCACTCCTCAGCGGTAGCGATGGCCTGGGTATATGCCTCCTCGCCGGTGGTGGTACGACAACGGTCGCAAACGCCCAACGGCAGGTAAACACTTACGTTGTCAAAGTCCGTAAGGATCGAGAACCAAATGTCGGCTGAGAGCATACCCACGCAAGGCAGGCAGATCTCGTTGCCCTCAGGTTTTCTCGCCAGAGCACGCGTACAGGTAATGTAGCACTGTTCGTACGCGGAGGCCGCGCGAGCTACCTGGTCATACAGCATGCGGGACGTGTGGCGGCGCGTGTTGAACGTCTCGGTTGGGCACGCGGCAACACAGAGGCCGCACTGCAGGCACGCCTCATCGTCGATGCGTACGGACTGGTTGTGGATATCAATGCAATTAACTGGGCAAACGTCAAGACAGCGAGAGCATGCCTCGGCTTTTCCGGAGGCGCACCTCAGACAGCGATTAGCGTTTGACCAGGGGATTTCCTTGTAGTCCATTGGCTCGAACGGCTTGTCCGAATTTGGGTCAATAGACAGGCTTCCCATCAGCGCGTCGAGCGGGTTAGAGAGCACCTGCAGGGAGTCCTGGATATCAATGAGGTCGTCGAGAAAATCTCGCTCCTCGTTACGATTCTGGTTCTGAGCCATGGTGCCTCCTCTCCTTTGGCGCGTGGCAGATTAACGGTGCGGTCGCAGCGGCGTGCTGGCCGCAGGTGCAGTTGCGGCGTAGTCACAGTCGCAGCGACGGTATGGCCGTGGTCGCAGTCACAGTCGCAACAGCAGTGTGGCCGCGGTCGCAAATAAACATTTTAACCTGTAGCGACCAATAATTCCGCTCAAATGACGTCACATTCATACGATTTCGATTAATGGACGCTGAGCGGGAAAACGTTGCAGTCGTGACAAGACGGGTTTCTCGCCTGCGACAAGACGGGTTTCTCGCCTGCGACTAGACGGTCTTCTCGTCAAGTGGTCGCAGCGGCAAAAAAATCGGGCCCAGCGAGAGGCTGGACCCGATTGAAGTTCCTTGGAAGTGCGGATTAGTACATGCCGCCCTGGCCGCCCTGAGCAGCTGCGCGAGAAATGGACTCCTCGATGGTGGTGTCCTTTGGCATCTCGGAAACAGTTGCCTCGGTGATGAGGATGAGGGATGCAACGGAAGCTGCATTCTGGAGTGTGGTACGGGTGACCTTAACTGGGTCAAGAACGCCCATCTCAATCATGTCACCGTACTGGCCGGAAGCGGAGTCAAGACCCTGGCCGGTTGGGAGTGCCTTGATCTTCTCGACAACTACGCTGCCCTCGAAGCCAGCGTTGTTAGCGATCGTGCGAACTGGAGCCTCAAGTGCCTTGCGGATGATCTCAACGCCGATCTTCTCGTCTGCGTCAGAGGTCTGAACGCTGTCAAGGACGGAGGAAGCAGCCAGGAAGGAGACGCCGCCACCTGCGACGATGCCCTCCTCGACAGCTGCGCGAGTTGCCTGAAGTGCGTCCTCGATGCGGTGCTTGATCTCCTTGAGCTCAACCTCGGTAGCTGCGCCAACCTTGATGACTGCAACGCCGCCGGCGAGCTTAGCAAGACGCTCCTGGAGCTTCTCGATGTCGAAGTCAGAAGTGGTGTTCTCAATCTCAGCCCTAATCTGGGTGATGCGGTCGTCGATTGCCTCCTTGGAGCCAGCGCCACCAACGATGGTAGTGGTCTCCTTGGTGACCTTGACGGACTTAGCGCGACCGAGCATCTCTGCGCTGATCTCGTTGAGGTTAACGCCAAGCTCCTTGATGACTGCCTGGCCGCCGGTGAGAACAGCGATGTCCTCGAGCATGCGCTTACGACGGTCGCCGTATGCAGGAGCCTTGATTGCGCAGACGTTCAGAACGCCGCGGAGCTTGTTGAGAATGAGGGTGGTCAGAGCCTCGCCGTCGACGTCCTCGGCCATGATGAGCAGAGGTGCTCCCTGCTTCTGGACTGCCTCAAGGATAGGCAGGATGTCCTGGATGGAGGAAATCTTGTTGTCGGTCATGAGGATGTAAGGATTGTCCAGCTCAGCGGTGAGAGTCTCGTTGTTGGTTGCGAAGTAAGGGGAAACGTAACCCTTATCAAACTGCATGCCCTCAACGGTGTCGATGTCGATGCCGAAAGTCTGGGACTCCTCAACGGTGATGACGCCGTCCTTGCCGACAACGTCCATAGCGTCGGAAATCTTACCACCGATGACTGGGTCACCTGCGGAAATGGTACCAACGGAAGCAATCTGCTGCTTAGTTGAGACCTCCTTGGCGATGCCCCTCATCTGAGCGACGACAGCCTCAACGGCCTTGTCGATACCGCGGCGAATTGCGATTGGGTTTGCACCAGCTGCAACGTTGCGGAGGCCCTCGTTAACGATGACCTGTGCAAGCAGGGTTGCGGTGGTGGTACCGTCGCCGACGGTGTCGTTAGTCTTAGTTGCTACCTCTTTGACCAGCTGAGCGCCCATGTTCTCTACTGGGTCCTTGAGCTCAATCTCGCGAGCAACGGAGACGCCGTCGTTGGTGATGGTTGGCGCGCCGTAAGAACGCTGCAATGCGACGTAGCGACCCTTAGGTCCAAGGGTGGTGGTTACGGCATCTGCCAGGGTGTTTACGCCCTTAGCAAGCTTGGCACGAGCGTCGGTGCCAAAATCGATATCTTTAGCCATGGTATTCCTCCAAAATAGCTGAACTTACAAGTAAAAAGCGGACGAACAAGCTGCGAGCGACCAAGCTGCAAGCGGACGAGCTGCAAGCGACCAAGCTGCAAGCGGACGAGCTGCGAGCAAACGAGCGGCGAGCAAACGAGCGGCGAGCGACTAGTCCTCGAGAACTGCAAGGATATCGTCAGCACGAAGAAGCAGGAGCTCCTCGCCGTCTACCTTGACCTCGGTGCCACCGAACTTTCCATAAAATACCTGATCGCCGACTTTGACATCAAGAGCAATACGATTGCCATTCTGATCAAGCTTGCCAGTTCCAACTGCAAGAACCTCACCACGCTGTGGAAGCTCCTGTGCTGCGGATGCAATGTAGAGACCAGAGGATGTCTTCTCCTCTTTTGGAGCAGGCTTTACCAGAACACGATCTCCAAGTGGCTTCAAATTCATAATGAAAACCTCCCTTTCGGGCCAAGCCCGATATTGGCGCCAAGCGCCCTTTTCCAACGCTATTAGTTATTCCACACGGGAAAACAATTTATACGAAATATTGTGAAAATCTTACAAAACCGACTTAGATTTTCTGTAGGCGTGCAGTATAAGCCGTCAACGGTTATACGGAACAGGTGGGCGCTCGTGACACGCGTGTGCTACGGGCGGATGACATGCGACTAACCGCAGCTAACGCAAGCTCCAAGCTGTGTCCACCTGCGATTTCTTACCATTATCATAATTTTTGGTGCAAATATTCGTTGCGTGCATATTCTGCTAGTGATATTCGTGATTTTGCATAGGAAAAATGAACATCTCTTTGGGAGGGTCCAATTTGGGTAAAAAACGCGTTTAGTTGGGGATGAAATGAAGTATTCAGAAAAATTGCATCTACATTTTACCAGGTGGCAAATTCTATCCAGATTTTTGATTTTTTATCCAGAACAAAACACCAGGTAGATTTGATGCATAGAATCACACAATTTTTGTAAACCCCAACTAAACGCATTTTTTACCACTTGAGGGCTATTTTTGGGGCAAAATCACCTCTTCCCTACTCGTAGCAAAAATCAACCTGCATAAAAGTATCCGGCTATTCATTTTCATGAATAGCCGGATACTGAACGTCTAAGAAATACGTCCTACCACGCTACGATCTGCCGCGCTACGCTCAACCACGCGCGCTTACGCCTCCAAGCTCTCCAGTTCAGAGAGCCAGAGCGAGCTAGAAGCGTCGGATGGCATGCGCAGATCGCCGCGCGGAGACAACGAAACCGAACCAACCTTTGGTCCGTCAGGCATCGCCGAGCGCTTAAACTGCTGCGAGAAGAACCTGCGGTAGAACACCTTTAGCCAACGCACGATAGTCTCGTGGTCGTAAATCTCCTGGTCAGTGCCTGTGCCAAACGCACACTCGGCAAGACGTAGAACCTTGAGTGGACCACTTCCGTGACGAAGCACGTGGAATAAGAAGAAATCGTGCAACTCGTATGGGCCAACCAGGTCCTCCGTCTTCTGCTCAATGGAGCCGTCTGCCGCGGATGGCAGCAGCTCAGGAGAAACCGGTGTGTCCAGAACGTCGCGCAAAACGTGAGCAATTTCGTCCTCGCCCTGCTCCTCATAAGCGTCGGCGCAGTAATCGACAAGGTACCTGACCAGCGTCTTTGGCACCGATGCATTTACGCCATACATGGACATCTGGTCACCGTTATACGTTGCCCAACCAAGCGCCAGCTCGGAAAGGTCGCCCGTGCCAATGACCATGCCGCTCACCTGATTGGCAACGTCCATCAGAATCTGCGTGCGCTCGCGAGCCTGGGCGTTTTCGTACACAACGTCGTGAACATCCTGGTCGTGGCCGATATCGGCGAAGTGCTGCAGCACAGAATCCACAATGGAAATCTCGCGCAGGTCGGCGCCAAGCGACTGCACCAGCTCAATAGCGTTGGTGTACGTTCGATCCGTAGTGCCAAATCCCGGCATCGTCACAGCTACAATGCCTGAACGGTCGTATCCCAGCTGGTCAAACGCTCGCACCGTGACGAGAAGGGCCAGCGTGGAGTCAAGTCCTCCCGAAATGCCAATAACCGCGTGGTCAGAGCCGGTGTGTGCCAGTCTTGAAGCCAAACCGTGAGCCTGAATCGACAGAATCTCCTCGCAGCGTGTTGCGCGCGCGTCATCCATCGCGGGCACAAACGGATGCGGATCAACGTACCTGGTCAGCGGCGTGCGGATAGCAATCTCGTCGTCACCCTCACCCTCACCATCAAACTCCAGCGAGAAATACGTGGTCAGATGCTTGTAATCCTCCGGCGTCGGAGCAACCTCAAACGTCGACATGCGCCTGCGGTCGGCCGCCAGCGACAGCACGTCAATCTCGGACACGGCGATACCCTCACCAAACACGCCAGAGTCGGCGAGCACACGGCCATTCTCGACAACAAGATCATGGCCCGAGAAAACCAAATCAGTCGTAGACTCGCCCTCACCTGCACTCGCGTAAACGTAGCCGCAGATCAGACGCGCGCTCTGTTGCGCAACCAGCTGACGACGGTACGCAGACTTGCCAGCCAGCGCAGGCGACGCGGACAAGTTGCAGATCAGCGTGGCGCCGGCGACGGCGTGCGCATTTGACGGCGGCATGGGCACCCAGAGGTCCTCGCAGATCTCCACGCCCACAACCAGCTCAGGGATGGTGTCACACGCAAACAGCTGGTTGGTACCAAACGGCACCTCGCCCAGCAGGCCAAAATCCACGCTGGTGACCGTCTTGGGGCCAGAAACAAAGTGTCGGCCCTCGTAAAACTCGTTGTACATGGGCACGTAGCGCTTGGGCACCAGGCCTAAAAGCTCTCCCCTAAAGAGAACGGCGGCGCAGTTGTAGAGCTTGCCGGCCACGCGAACAGGCAGGCCTAGCAGCAGCAACGCGTCGACGTCGGCCGTGCGTGCGGCAATAGAAACCAAGCCGCGCTCGGCTGCGTCCAGGAGGGCATCCTGCCAGAACAGGTCCTCGCAGGTGTAGCCCGTGATGCAGAGCTCGGGCAGTACGACCACCTTGGCACCGCAATTACCTGCGGCTTCTTCGATGGCCGCCAGGCAGCTCTCCACGTTAAATGCCACGTCGGCCACGCGGACGCGCGGCGTGATACTTGCAACTTTGATAAATCCGTCTTGCACAATAGCCTCCTTACATGCCGCTTGGGACAACGGGTGCCGCATCCGACGACCACAATCCCAGTTGCGCATTGGGGTTTGCGTCCAAGGTCAATGGCGAGAAACCCTGTGTACGGTAGCTACGAAGTGCGCCAACGGCAATCATTGCGGCGTTGTCGCCGCAAACTGACATCGGAGGCACCGTTACTCGAACGCCCATACGACCAAAGGTTTCCTTATATGCAGCTCTAAGTGCGGGGTTTGCAGCAACGCCGCCTCCCACGCAGAAATCGGAGACGCCCGTCTCCTCAACAGCAGTTTTAGCCTTTGCAACCTGCACGTCAATAACTGCTTGCTCAAACGAAGCGGCCAAGTCTGGCAGATTGATTGCTCTACCTGCGCGGTTCTCGCCCTCAATGTAGGTGATAACGGCGGTCTTTAGGCCGGAGAGACTAAAGGAATAGTCGCCGCTGTGCATCATTGCGCGCGGGAAGTGGATGGCCTTAGGATTGCCCTGAGCTGCAAGTTTGCTGATCACAGGGCCACCTGGATAGCCCAGGCCCAGCGCCTTAGCAACCTTGTCAAAGGCCTCGCCCACGGCGTCGTCAATGGTGGAGCCCAGGACCACGTAATCTCCCCAGGCACGCACATGTACCAGCATGGTATTGCCGCCCGAGACCAAACTTGCCACAAATGGCGGCTCCAGGTCAGGCGTTTCAAACAGGTTAGCCAGCAGGTGGCCTTCCAGGTGATGAACGGGAATAAGCGGCAGGTCAGTGGCCACGCAGAAGCCCTTGGCAAACGCCACACCTACAACAAGTGCACCGACAAGGCCAGGACCTGCGGTAACACCAACGGCGGCCAGGTCAGACGGCACTAGTGTGTCGCATCCAAAGTGCGCACCCGCGCGGGCCATGGTCTCCTCAAAGAGACCCACAATAGCCTCGGTATGCTTGCGAGAAGCAATCTCGGGCACGACGCCGCCAAAGCGAGCGTGGAAGTCAATTTGCGTTGCGACAACATTTGCGCAGACCACGCCATGAGAATCCATAATGCACATGGCCGTCTCGTCGCAGGACGACTCCAAGCTGAGGATCAAATCCCCCGCCTCGCGGAGCGCCGTAAGCGTCTCTTCAGAGCGCTCACCTGCAACAATAGGCCACGGACGAACCGATGCGTGAGGCTCAGGGTTCCTGGCCTCAAAGCCAGCGCCAACCGCCAAGGGCAGCTGTGCCGTCATCAAAACCGCCGCGCAATCGGGACCGTAATATCCCGGGCGACGGCCAACCTCAGCAAATCCCAGCTTGCTATAGGTACCCTGAGCTGGAGCGTTGTCCTCCTCAACCTCAAGGGTAATCGCGGATGCGCCCAACATCTGGGCGTCGTACGCCACACGTTCTACCAGCTTAGATGCAATTCCCTGGCGGCGACGCTCGGGCGCAACCACCACTTCTTCCACCTCAAACTCGGCTCCTGCCAGGCGACCGCCCGCAAAGCCAATAACCGTTCCACGGTCGTGAGCCAGCCACCAGCTGCGCCCAACGCCCGAAAGCTCATCATAGAACGTCTGCTTTGACCAGGCCGAATGCACAGCGTCGGCATACGTTGCCGCCTCAAGCTCCACCACTTGATCCAGATCGTTCACCGTCATCGGACGAAGCTGCAGGTGAATATCGGCCAGCGCATCATCCACGCCGGTCAGAGCCACCGTTGCTGGCTCCTTCAGCCCCAAACGCTTGCGCTCCGACTCCTCCGCGTCCGAAAGTCGCGTATAAATGGGCAGCACCAGCGCTGGATCGCCCGCGCCCGCCTGCTGATACTCAGGCATGCACACCGCGCGTACCAGGCCTTCTCCTGTTGGGAACCACGTTGCTTCATCCGTGTATGTCGAGAAACCCGCGCGCTCAAAACGCTCGCGGTACTTCACTAAGCCATTGCCTGTAAGCGTGAGCTGGTCCTTATCAGTCCTGCTCGACCACTCCTCCACACAGGCGTCTGCCTTGAGGACGGTCTCTACCGGGAACGTTCTATGTGCTCCGGCGTCATCCAGCAGGTAGATGCCCGGATAGACCTCGCCGCGCATGGCGTCTGCAACAACACCAACGGTGCCGCGCACGCCCGCTTTCCACGCGCTAAACGCCATGGCGTCAAGAGCGCTTGCGCCATAAAGTGGCAGGCCAGAGCCGCAGGCAATGCCCTTTGCGGTGGCTACGCCAATGCGAACGCCCGTGAACGAACCAGGTCCTCTACCTGCGATAACAGCGTCAACGTCGGCCATTGTCAAGCCAGCAGCTTTGAGCGCTTCCTGAACTGAGCCCACAAGCTCCACGTTTGCCTGACGACGGCAAAGGTGATCCGTTGACGCCAGCACCTCGACGTCAAACCCACCGTCCGCCACACCCGCCGCACTCGCATCGCCGGCGTCCTCCGCGACCGCATCCGCAGCCCCAGCATCACGCCTGGTCAGACGCGCGACCGTACACGCCAGCATGTCCGTTGACGTATCAACCGCAAGCACTACGTTTGTTTCATTTTTTATAGCAAGCATAAACACTCTTCTCGGCAAAAACGCCTTGTATCACGCCAATATTTCTTCTTGTAACTCTATAACTATACGCCAAGCCACGCCCGCAAACAGCGCGAGTCCCAACCCCGCAAAACTTTTACGCAACGGCTATTTTACCGGCGCGTATATACATCGCAGTTTAATCAAATCTTGGCTAGCGAGAAAGGCTCTGATGCCCACACCATATACATAAACCTGCATAAATAACTTGAAGAGATTGCTGTAGAGAATTTACAGTTTCCGCCCTATTACTCTAGACAATCTTGCTATTTGGTTTATAGTTAATCCATCAGCGCCCACCCAAGGCTACGCAATGCGTCCTGAAATGCGGTGGGCCTTTTCATAGCATTGGGATTCACATGGAAAATAAACCTTTTAAAAGCATCGATGAGATGTGTTGTTTATTAATTCAAGACCGTGGACTTATCTGCCCAGATGATAATGAACTGAGGAAATTTTTAAGTAGGACAAATTACTATCGTTTCTCTGGATATGCTCGTGATTTTCAAGAAGATCCGGAGAAAGGCAAGAACTCGTTTGTCGGCAATACTTCTTTTCAAGATATTAATAAGCTTATTAACCTTGATGCTAAATTACGAATTCTGCTGACAGAGCAATTAAGTGTTATCGAAATCGCAATTAGAGCAAAGCTTGCCCATGAATTTGGTAATGAGTATGGTTCAAATGCTTACTATCTTGATTGCAATACTTATGCTAAGCGTAATTTTGCAAAAAACTTTATAATTCCGGGAATTCTTTCAGATCTTGATCATGACAAAAGCCGAATCATTCAGCATTATTCAAAAAAGAACTCCAACACACCTTATGAAAAATATCATGATGTACCAATCTGGGTTGCTGTAGAGGTCCTATCCTTTGGAAGAATTTCTAATATGATTAGCTATTCAAAAAATGTTGAGGTAACCAAAAGAGTAGCTAAATCTCTCGGCGTCCAATGGAAACCTTTTTCAAGTGTCGTTCATTCTTTACATGTACTAAGAAATTTATGTGCACATCATCGTCAACTGTGGAATAGACCCATGCGCATCCAATGTCCAGTTCAGAAAAAAACTTCGCCCAAAAGACATTAGCTTTGACCCCAAGAGCGTTTACGCACACATACTAATGGCTAACTACTACAGAAAAGCCATCGATGGGAATACTTCGGTTGCCAGAAGAATACAAGAACTTCTCGATAAGAACGTTGTTTTTGCAGAAGGTATTTATTTACCTCATCCAAAATAGCCACATCTAAAAAAGCCTGTATACTTACATCAACATGACCGGTTCCGCTAGAGCTTTTTGCCTAGTCCAGGGCCGGTCCTACTTTTTTCTATCCCAAACTGGTCTTTCACAATCCGGTCAAGCTGCGTAGAAATGCATGAGAACTCCTTGTTCAAATCGAGCGTCTGCACGGAAATCTTGTTGCCGCTTATGTGATACACGTCGTCAGGAGCCAGCAGCTCATTTGTTCGCGCATACAAAAGCATGCCTGAGACCTTTCGGTCTGCACCTTTTACCTGGGCTTCTTTGTTCTTCACGTACGTATACATCTGATACAAATTACCCGAATGCACCTTATGTGCACCAAAATTTTCCTGAAGCGAATGCTGATAATACTTCGCATCAATAATCAAAATCTGATCACTATACGAGAGTGTAATATCCGTCTGCATGTCCGGCAAAAGACCAACGTAGCCGTCGTCCAAATCCCAAGGAATTTGCGATGCTCTGGCAGAAAAACCCTTCACATGCTGGGCAAACTCCTGTGCGTAATACTCAAGAATGAACTTCTCGTACAACCTATGCATTTTCTGCTCGTCAATAAAACTTGCCAGGTGATACTCGCCATCTTCAGTGGTCATGAGCATGCCTTCAACAATCAACTGGCAAATTGAGAGCAGAAGCTGATACGTGCGGTTATTGCGCTGAAAACGAATATCCGCCCAGCGAACCTGTTTTAAATCAACCTCATCAATGTCCGCAAAGAAAAGCATTTCTCGCTTAAGCGCAACCTTATGCTGCGGCGATACATCCTTCTGTTTGAGCAGCAGTAGGACCACCGACTTTAAAATCTGATTGAATAGATTGTTTTGCGAAAGCTCATCAAAATCGCAGGTAACTTGCGCGCGGTGAGCAAGACGGTTCCTCATAGTCCCCGCCATTTCAATCTTGCCTCGAACAACCGCCAGATCCTCCACACAATTTATGTACTCGCGATACAAGCCCTGCTTGAGCTGCAGGCTAATTCCCTTAGACAAGATGGCCGCAAACAAGTTGTAAATCGAGTCAAACGACTCCTTCTGCACGTCCTCATACACAGATTCCCGCAACGTAGAGAAGGCGTACGACAGCATGTAGTAAATATTTTTTATTAAGATATGCTTATCTTCGGTCATTGAAACACTCCGTGAAGGATGTTCTCCCAGCGCAGGTATTTCTCCTGGTCGTCAAACCAATACTCGCCCAGCATTGGCAAGATGTCGTAATCCACAACCTCCTGCATCCATTCATCGCTGCAGGTCAGCTCATTGCGCCCGCAGAAATAGCTGTGGCCAATACAAAATCCCCTGCCCAGCGATCTATCCGAAGCGATTTCCAAGTTCAACTCAATCACCTTAGCGAGAAGATCATTGAAGGTTTCATTTTTAAGTGAGTGCTGGTACTGGATAAAGCCTTCAGTCTCAAAGCCAGGTTCCAACTCAAAGAAGCTAAAGCGACGACGCAAGGCGTAGTCAATCATTGCCAGGCTTCTGTCTGCCGTGTTCATCATTCCAATAATGTAAAGGTTCTCTGGAACCGAAAACTTCTTGTCATTGTACGCAAGTGTAGCCGGTGTACCTCGATAATCGTTTTCAATCAGCATCAAAAGTTCACCAAAAATCTTGCTCAGATTGCCACGGTTAATCTCGTCGATAATAAAGAAGTACTTTGCGTCAGAATCCGCCTCTGCCTTCTTGCAGAAACGGTAAAACACGCCTTCCTTGAGCTTAAAGCTTGAACCACTAGGCTTGTAACCCATCATGAAGTCTTCATACGAATAATTCTGGTGGAATTGTACAAACTCGATAGCGTCCTCGTTAACGGCACCTATCAGAGAATATGCAAGTCTTTTTGCCGAGAAGGTCTTTCCAACTCCTGGTGCTCCCTGCAAAATGATGTTCTTTTTATTCAAAAAAACAGCTGCAATCTTGTCGTACTTCTCCTCCGGCATAAATACTTCCTCCAAAAATTTTCCCTTGTTATATGGAGGAATACAAAACAACTTATCACCAGGTTGAGTTGGAGGAATCTCTTTATAATCCTTTGAGAAATACGCAATATCAGCCGTTAGAGTCACAAAATAAGGATCTGGATAGCAATCTTCTGTTAAAGCAGAGGTAAACATCTTAATGAGTTCGGAATCTTCAGAAATTACATCTCTAACTTCATTATAAAATTTCGTATACGTCCTTATATTAGTTGTAGATGCCCCCTGCTTAAACTCGTAATTGCTCTCTAACCTATCCGATAAAGCTTTTACTTGTCTAAACTTATATATGTAATATATGTCTGGATATCTAAGCCAAAGATAAGTTGTGATGGTTCCCTCTTTTTGATAATGCTGCTTTCCTTCAGGACCATATACATCCAGTAACTTATCCGACTTTGCCATAAATCCGTTAATACGCTCAACTATATCGATGTTCTCGTCATAAAGTTGCATAAACATACTACGAACTTCTTCTGCATCCTGTTCAGCATAAAACTCAATCATCTTACGAGAAAAATCATAAGAAGTAGTTAAAAGATTATCTGTCTTTGACAGCGACTTTCTCAGCATCGCAGGAAAATCCTGGGCGTTTATATCCCAATTATCCTGGAAGCACTTAATTGCTTTCCACTTATATTTTTCTTCCTCCCAGTGAGAAGGAAAATTCTCTTTGTACTGAGTGAGGACCTCATCAAGAGATTGTCTATCTATCATTGCTGCTCCCTTTAGGCAAAAGCCAGTAAATTTTTCTGGTTACTCGCATACATTGCCAGACCACAACCTGTGTCATCGCCTATCATGTACTACCAGCTAAATTGCGCTTTATACTGATAGTATCCTCCTAATTGGAGCTTGCACTTTTAACTTCTTGTACATTTCGGCGAACAGAAAAGGCAGCTCACCCAGAGCTGCCTTCAACGCACTCTATGTCTCCGCAGCACCTAGACTGCATGCTCTGTCTCAGCTCCCTTTTCCTCCTTGAGAAACTGCATATCCAGAGCCTTAATAAACGGCAGGTAGATTGCCATATCAATCAAAATCAATACGAGCTGAAGTAAAGCACCCTGCCATCCGCACAGAAGAAATCCCGAGATCAAAGGAGGGGTACTTCCAGGCAGCATAATGCCGTTACACAGTGGCACCAAGCCGGCGCTCATTGCGGACCACGCAATTAAAACGTTAACAACCGGCGTAAAAATCAGAGGAATTGCCATGATGGGATTCAAAACTATCGGCAGTCCGTACATGACGGGCTCGTTGATACCAAAAATACCAGGCACAATGGAGATTTTTGCAATGTCTTTTGCACGACGAGAATTGCAGAACAAAAATATCACAATCAACAGCGAGAGCGTTGATCCACCGCCGCCAAACAGCGCAAAGAACGCGTCGAACTCTCGGTTGATAATGTTAGGAAGCGCAGTGCCAGCAGCAAAAGCAGCCTGATTTTCCAGCGTAAGCGCGGTCAGAATCGGCGTAAAAATAGGGCTGGTAATGTTTGAACCGTTGATCCCAAAGAACCAGAAAATGCCCTGGATGACGTAAGCAATCGCCAGAGCCCAAACGGTTCCACCAAGCATGGTCAGCGGAGTCTGCAACATCGAATAAATGCAGGTAAACGCATCTTTCCAAGGGGTAAGCGCAAACAAAACGCCAACCGCCCATACCGCAAGAAACGTAAGCGACATTGGAATCAGCGCACTAAACGCAAGAAAAACCGACGTAGGAACGCCTTCTGGCATCCTGATGACCCAGTTCTTCTTAATAACAAAGCCAAAAATATGCACCGACAAAAAGCCCACGATAATCGCTACAAACACACCCTTTGCACCAGTCCACGCAAGAGGAATGCTCTCCACCAAAAACGGCTGAGTAGCTCCCTGAGGCAAAAACTCGGTTACCTGAGGCATCAAAATAAACCAGCTGATGAGCGAGACCATTCCGGCAGAAACTTGGTCCTTCAGGCCAAGCTGGTCGGCAAAGTTGTAGCCAATTTCAAACGACAAAAATATTGCCATGAGAGAAACAGTGCAGGCAGATGGAATGGCCAACAGCGAGAAAAGCGACTTACCCTGAATCGTAGTGGCCTTCAAGAAATCAACCCACGCAGGAATTGGCAGATTACCTACCAACGTAAACATTGATCCGATGATAAGGATTGGCATGAGCATAGCAAACGAATCGCGCATAGTAAGAAGATATTTATTCTTACTCACCGACTCTGCCATGGGCATAAGCTTCTTCTCAAGGCCTTCCGCTACATTCATACAGTCCCCAAAACAGCACGTAATCCCTAAAAATACAGAAGTGAGAATGTTATAACAAATGCAACGATAGCCGTCTATCGCAAAGTCATTCACATAAAATTCACCTGCGGACAACGCAATCCCCTACTTCAAATAACTCACTCAAAAAACCTGGCGAGAAGATCGCTCTTCTCGCCAGGCGACTAACCTGTCATTCATTTGCACAACAACAACCAAATAGCTCCCCCGTTATTCCTGAACAAATCCAAACGGGAATTCAGGTTTCACATAATCCAACAAGAAAAGCTCGCCTTCTGGAATACGTCCTACAACATTACGAGTTCCATCGTCCTCAAAATCTCTTAGAGCAACTTCAACTTCTCCCAGGTAATGAGACAGATTGTCATTCACCACTAATACATCTCCGCGCTTAATATGACGATTTGCGCACTCGCGAGCAGGAATCGAAGTGGAGTACTCAAACATCCTGGGCACAGAAGAACGCAGATAATACTCAGACGCGTCACCACGCGTTACGTGGTTGAACTGATACAAAACGTTCTTCTCGACCTCAGTTGCACCAGAATCAAATTCAACCTTAAACGTCACCTTAGTGGTATCGACAGCGGCTAGTGCGGCAAGTTCCTCTTCAGAAGCAAAGCAATTGCCAATCATAATGTCATCAATCATGCCACACGCAATCAGATGACGGACCTGTAGATCAATGGGTCTAGTACGATCATCTTCGCAGGTAGGAAGACCATCGTAGACTGGCCATGGACCAAACGTTTTATCCTGCTGACTTGTCACAAATGCCGCCTGAGTTAAACCCATACCAAAATAATGCTCAGAGAATTCAATAAAGCGCTTCTCGCTCAAGCCAGAAAACCTTTGTGGATAAAAATTATGGCAAACACACATATTGCGACGATATGCGTCACGTTCAATAAGCAGATCAAGCGACAGCATCTGGCTGGCATTAAACTCAACCGCAATACCATAAGGATTTCTTGTCAGAGCAATGTCCTGGCGATCTCCCAGATGCCCATCAAGGCGAATAATATCTACGCCCATCTTGGCAAAAACAGAAATATCAGTTGCCGTTGCCCCTAAGTGCTGGAATACGCGCGGGTTGGTATCCACTGCAACCGTAAACCCATACCCATGAGCGCGGTCCATAAACTGTGAAAACTCAGCTACTGTCTCTTCTGGTGACTTATCCACAGAAAGTAAGCACGTAAAAATGCGCGAGAAACCATAGCTACTTGCTAATGCCATGTAGGCATCATCGGCTTCAGGTGTTGAGTGCTCTGGATAAAGAGAAATTCCAAGCCTATGCATCACTTCCTCCAATCAAGCGCACAGGCTAATACCTGGTACAACATCTCAGCGTTGTACCAGGTACAGCTCAATACAAAAGTTTTACAGCACGACAGAATCAAGGTCGATAGAGTCAAAGTCTTCCAGCTCAGTAGAAGATTCCTCGGAAGCTGCGGCTTCTTCCTTCAGATATTCCTTATCCAACGTCTTGATGAAAGGCAGATAAATAAAGATGCCCAGAATAATCAAGAAGAGCTGCAGGACAGCACCTTGCCAACCACTCAGCAGGAATCCAGAAACCAGAGGAGGAGTAGTCCAAGGAAGCATAACACCGTTGCACAGAGGTACTAAACCAAGATCCATGATGAAGTACGCAATGATGATGTTGACCACTGGAGTAAGGATAAAAGGAATCAACATAACTGGGTTAAGAACAATAGGAAGACCAAAGATAATAGGCTCGTTGATACCAAAGATACCAGGAGCAACAGAAATCTTTGCCAGATCCTTAATACGCTTGGAATTGCAGAACAGAAGCATTGCAATCAGCAGAGAGAGCGTAGAGCCGCCGCCGCCAAAGGTTGCAAAGAAGGTCTCAAACTCGCGGTTAACAATGTTAGGAAGTGCTGCGCCAGCAGCAAATGCAGCCTGATTTTCCAGCGAAAGTGCCGTAAGAATTGGTGTGTAAATTGAACCAGTAACGCTGGAGCCGTGGATACCAATAAACCAGAATCCACTTGCCAAGACATAACTAAATGCCAGAGCCCAAACAGTTCCACCAAGTGAAGTCAGAGGAGCCTGAAGAATTGCATAAATGAAGTTAAAAGCGTTGCCCCATGGGGAAATGATAAAGACAATTCCAACCAGCCATACAGCGGTAAACGCAACGGTCATAGGAATAAGAGCGCTAAATGCACGGGCAACAGTAGGAGGAACGCCCTCTGGCATCTTAATGGTCCAGTCTTTTTTGATGACGTAACCAAATACACCTACTGCAAAGAAGCCTACGATCATGGCGATAAAGACACCTTTTGCGCCCGTCCATGCAAGAGGAATACTGTCTACCAGGAATGGCTCCACGCCCTCTTCAGGTGAAAACTCAGTCACCTGAGGCATAAGAATGAACCAACTTACCAAAGATACAATACCCGCTGACGCACGGTCTTTAATACCAATGTGCTCGGCAAAGTTGTAGCCAATGTTAAAGGCAAGGAAGATTGCCATGAGCGAGACAGTACATGCAGAAGGAATAGCCAACAAAGCAAATAGCGATTTATCTGGCTGAACCATCGTAGTCTTTAAAAAATCAATCCACGCAGGAATTGGGAAGTTGCGAAGCAAAGTAAACATAGAGCCAATAATCAGAATTGGCATGACCATTGCAAACGAATCTCGCATGGTCAAAAGGTATTTATTTTTACCAATCATTTCTGCCAGCGGCATAAGTCGCTTTTCAAATACATCCATCGTTTTCATAGAACCCTCCAAACTAACAACTCTCTATTTTTTATAAAATCACAGGTAAAACGTATAGCGAGAAACCCTATGCAGTAGCACCACGCTTAATCAAAGAAATGGCCATCTTAAGCACGCGCTCGCCGTTCAAGTTGCCGTAATCCGCTGACTCAATAACGCCAACAGGAATTTTTGCTCCGTATTTTGCGTTTACATCATCAAAGCTAAAACGAACCTGAGGTCCCAATAAAATGCAGTCAGGAGTGTCGTGCTCTACCTGGAAGTCAATTGCGGTAGAAGAAAATGCTTCAACCTTTACTTGAATGCCATGTGCATCAGCAACCTCTTGCATCTTGTTTGCAAGCATACTTGTGGACATACCTGCACTACAAAACAAATCAATCTTTTTCATACCTACTTCCTTTCACTCACTACTGCTCGTAGTTACTTGCTTACAAAGCTCAACAATTTGCACTGCCAAATCGTGTGTTGTAAGTGCACACATCAAGTGATCTTGTCCGTGGACCATCAGCAAAGATAGTGGTTTGTTATCCTGTCCAATAATTTCCTGCTGAATCCGTTCCATCTGAAACTCATGCGCTCGATTTAACGATTCTGAACTTTGTTTCAACAGCTCATCTGCCTGGTTAAACTTTCCTAAACGAGCGCACTTGATTGCTTGTATTGCATAGCTTTTTGCATCCCCACCATGCACAACCAAGTTGGTGACAATAGCCTCTACCTCTCTTTCATCCATTCCTATCCCCTCTTTCTTAAACCATCACCTGACGATGTAATCTGACCAACAAAAGTTGAAAAACTTTGATGCTTTACCAGTGAACAAATTGCCTCTTTATCCATAAGAAGGGACGCCATGTTCTTGTTAAATAGACGGGTCTTCTCGTCTTCTGAACAAGAAACTGAAATCAAAAACACAGCAGCTACGTCATGACCGTCCCAGTCAATTGGGTTGTCTAATAAACCAACTGCTACACAAGTACGTTCAGATACCGGGCGCGAAGGATGCGGAAGTGCAACTAAGTTTCCAAAGGCAGTCATTGCTAAAGTTTCGCGGTCAAAAACCAGAGCTCTGAACTCATCTTCAGAAACAGAGATGTTTGATTTCTCAATGTTGCATAATTGACTGACCAAAAAGTTAAGTACTTCTTCCTTACTTCTGTACGCAAGATGTGAGAAGAAAAGATGCTCGCTAAAGTGTTTAGCAAACTCCTCTTGTTCATCTCGACGAAGCAAGTCTTTAACTAACAAGTCTTTATTAATGTCATCGAGCAAGAACCCCGAATAACACACAGGAACTGGCAAAGGAGATTCAATCTCAACGGTAGAGAACACGTAATCAATATGTGAAAAATCAATCTGAGAAATCTGACTCAAATTACACGTAGTAATTGACCCGATATAAGGTCCAAACTCCTCTTTGATACGAATTCCCAAAATCTTTGAAGTACCTAGACCTGTTGCGCATACACAAAGTACATTCTTTTTTGGCAGTTCAGTGCGCTTACGCTCCAAAGCCAATGCAAATGCCAGGGCCAGATAAGCTACTTCATGCTCACTGAGAGTTGCTTCGTACTCTTTGGCCAAGATTGTTGACGACTCCATGGCCATCAAGTATGCCAAAGGCATTCGATACTGGATGTCAGTAAGCAGTGGATTCTCTATCTGCAGGTTATAGTGCAATCGGACGGAAAGTGGCACAATGTGTCTAGCTAAACTCATATGTAGTTCAAGATCATTCCTAAAATCAAATCTGAAGCTACTCCACACTAAATCAATCATCTGACGCGTAACTGCAAATACGTCATCGGTAATTACTAGATTTGGAGACTCAGAGATATCTTTAAACATCTTCTTAGATGCCAAATGAATTGCAATATAGGCAACTTCTGTCTGAGGAAACTCAACATCAAACTCAGACGACAGGCAATTTACCAGCTTTTGTGCCACGCTATATTCATACGAGCACTGAATTCTCTTAAGCGAGTCTTCCTGTCCTGCAATATAGCGCTGCTGCTTAATACGATTAATTGCAACCACAACATGAATGACAAGATTTCTAATTGCAAAATCATTCAAGCTGACATCATGATGTTCAACACACTCAACTACCAGCTTTGTTACATCAGCAATAAGTTCATTATTTTCCACCGTGGCGTGACAACTGCCCGAATATTCTTCGCTTGTTACCAGACTTGCCAGGCAGAGTCGCTTATTAAATTCAGTGCCTCCAATCTGAATTCCATAATGCGATTTACGCATGATGCGCAGGTCAAATCTGGCGAGAAACTCTTCAGCTTGTTTTAGATCAATCGAAATAGTCTTGCGAGAGACATAAAGAATCTCTGATAACTCGTCTACCGTAACCCAATCACTTCGATTAAGCAGATCGTCCAATATATATGCCACGCGTTCATTAGAAGTCTGAGGTAGCTGATCTTCTTTATTAAGCCAACAATCCAAGAGCTCAGGATTAAGAACTTCAAGATGATAGCCGTGACCTTTTATCGTTGTAATTTCAGCAATACCTTCTAGTAATTCTTTTGCTCGCTTAATATATGCGCGCACGGTGCGCTCAGAGACGCATAAGGACTCAGACAGCGTTGATGTAGAAACATCTTCCTGTTTTGCCAAGCACGTTATGAGACGAACAAGTTTGTCATCCATGACGCACCCTCCTTATAGAAAATTATAAAAAGGGGCCCTGACGTTTCCATTTCCAATTCCGCCAACGGTAAAAGGAAATCAACTTCACATAACATTATTTAAATTTGTTATTAAAAACCTGGCGAGAAGATCGCTCCTCTCGCCAGGCGACTAACCTGTCAGTTTTTTGCCACAGCCCGAACGTACTACTTGCTCGTCACCCGTTCGACGAGCTTGTTGATCTCCCACTCGGTCATGCCTGCGTCGGTCAAATACTTGCGAGCTCCAGCTGCGTAATCTGCGCCGTCGAGCGAACCGTACGTAGGCACCCCAGCAATGCAGCGAGCAATGTCATCGAACTTCACGTCAACAACGGCGTCGTAACGAGCCTTGTCGTCCTTCTCGTTAATGCCGTAATAGTTGTAGTAGGTAATCATGTAGTCGTCGCGCATCTCGTCGTAGGATGCACCGCAAAGTGCCTCGAGAAGAGCGCAGACAAAGCCCGTGCGATCCTTACCCTCGGTGCAGTGAATAAGGTAGGGACCCTTATGCAGAATGATCTCGCGCAGGCCCGCTGCCAAGCGATGGGCATATTGACCGCCACGGTAATTGGCATTGAGGTTAAGGGCCGCAACATTTCCTGCGTCGTACAAGCTCTGGTGCCACGTAATGTCGTAGTCTGCATTCTGGTAATAGCCCTGAATCTCTTCATTGGTGTCCGCGAGGTCCAAGATAAACTGCACGCCACACTTCTGAGCAAGATCCGCTGCGTAGGGCGCACGATTGTTCTGGTTATCAATAGGCGACGCCGAGCGATACATCACGCCCTCGGCAAGATTTCCACCCTTCATGGGACGGAAGTTGGCAAAGACCTCGTCACTTGCGTAGTCGGAGCGATTATTGGTGTACGTTGCATCCAGGGCCTTCTGAACCGTTGCGTACTTTTGCTTCTCGTGAAGCGTCACCGTAGCCGTATCTCCATGCTTAAGACCAGCGATTTCCCACAGAGGCTCGCCATTATTTACGCACACATAGACGTAAGGGTAGCCCGGATATGCAACAACCAGAGGCTCGTTGATTTTGGTGTAATAGCCGTTGTAGTACGGAATATCGGAGAGCTTGTATCCGTTACTAAACGTAACATCCACGCTGTCGCCGTACTCAAAGCCCAGGTTATTGAACTCGTCGATGGTGATGTCCAGGTAGCTGCCGCCAAACTTGGGCTCGTAAATTGCCTCGATTTCCCCCGTTGTGATTGACGACTGCGTTGCCTGCTGGGTAGGGTTGTTCTGCAGAAATGGGAATACGTTGCACCCAACCAGCGCAAACGAAAGCACTAACGTCAAAAACACACCCAAGGCCTTCGCAAAGCGCTTCTGTAACTTTTGCATTTCTCGCCCCGATTCTGCCGATTCTGCACGTCACATGATGCTGCGGTCAAAGGTCCCTGCGCGTCCAATGGCTCCGCACGTCCAATGGCGCTGCGTGTCCAAATAACACCACTTTGACTATACGACTGACGAGAAACCCCACCTGTCCAAACAGATGGGGTTCACATGAACGGTGTCGTTTTATCGGTGGGTGGAAAAGTCATAAAATTTTTTTGTGTATTTATTTTTCCAAATTTTCGATAAACTTGTTTACGTTATTTTTTCTTTCTTCCCACGTTAAAACCTTGTCTAATTCTTCTAGTTTCATCTTTCTTTTTTCACAGTAATCGACTAAAAATTGAGAGTATCTTTCAGCTTTTTCTTTTAAATCATCTTGTATGCTATCGTCGACTTGAAAGCTGTCTTTATCAATAAAAATATCTGACTCCGGTGATGTAATATAAAGCAGGAAATCAGAGTACTGATTATCTTGTGACAAATCATAAGATTTATCACTCATTTCAACAATAATCTGAGATTGACTACCAATTTTAATCATTTTTATCTCCTATCTGAAAGTTATATTTATTTAGTCGCATCTTTAAATATCTTTCGCCACCATCGAGAACATCTACAATAGATTGTTTAATGTCATTATCATTAAGTGCACCCGATTTATAACTTATCTCATCATCCGTATTTTCGCACACAACCACACTTCTAGCATCGCCATTGACAATAATTGGAGCAGAATGACTTACAGCAAAAATCTGCACATTCAATTTTAGTTTCTTTATTCTATCTATTAAAAAGTCTTTAATTGTCGCAACATCAAGATTATCTTCTGGCTGATCAAGAACTACATACACCCATTGTCCAGAACTAATCTTATCATTCAAGAACAATTTGAGAAGTGTTTCTGCTTTTGTTCCAGGGGACATGTCATCAATTTTTTTCTTATTTACTTTTATACAAGTTTTTAATTCTCCTACGTCCTCAAATTCTTTACTGAGTAAACTAAAATATTTCTCATAATATTGATTCAAATTATTTTTTTGACAATTTTTAAATCGTAGACCGTTAAATACAGCGTGCATACTACTATCATTTTTATGAGCAAAAGCTACTACAAGAGGTTGCAGTTCATCTTTATATTTTCCACTAAATAAAGTTTCTTTTATTTTAGAAAACGTAGTTTCATTTTCAGGAATTAAGCTTACCTCGATTATATCTTCATTATTATTAGCAGTATATGGATTGGTAGGTTCGAGAAGTTTTTTGAATTGATTGTCTGCCTCAGCATCAAGACGAGAAAGCAATATCCTCAACTCCAGTAGTTCATCGAAAAATACCTTTAATTCTTCGGATTTTTGAATATAGCTACTATGCATTGATGAGCCGTTTGATTTGTTGTAATCCTCTAATAAACTGAAATAGAGATTTACTAATTGATTTCTTCTTTCAAACCACAAACAATCAACAGAATATAATTCTGATAGCAGTCTTTTAACTTTTTCTGATAGTTCTAAAATTGAAATATCAATTTCCTGAATCTCATTATTAATATTTCTAACTAATTCTTCATCTTCAGGAAAGGCACTACTCAAGCTTTCCATTTTTCCTTTTGTGCTGAGTTCACAAATTGAGCTTGAAATTTCTTCAATTTTATCTCTTGTTTTATTGATTCCATCTTTTAATCTAGCTGGATTTACTGGCTTATCTAAAGAAACTCCAGACGGAATTCCAGTATCAAAGTGATCCATATGTTTTAATCCAGATTCATATTTTTTTGAAAATGCTTTCAACATTCTATTTTCCAGATTAAGAACTTCTTTTAATTTCTTTATTACTTCATTAGAAGTCTTTTTCTTCTCCCTTATTAAAGGTTTAATCAATTCATCCAAAAAAGTTATTTTTTCATAGTAATTCCCATCTGTATAAATACCCTCTAATTCTCCCTGCCCAAGATAAAGACAAGGTGGATTATCCGTAGTTGGAACACCGTCGTGAGTTCGAAACATTACAGAATTTTTATCAACATACTCTGAATACTGGTCTAAATCTTTTTTTGCCAATAGGCGCGCTAAGAGAGTTTTACCACTTCCTCTAGATCCAACAATACCATTAAATCCTGGAGAAAATAACAGTTTATTTTTATGTTCATTATCATCTTTTGAATAGGATGAAAAGGTAACTTCTTCTAGAAAATTTAAAGTATTTGTTTGTGGTAGATTAGGAGAGATATCTGATGTCTTTATTCGGCTTTCTGGATCGCTAATCGCTAGTAAAAGAGAGTCTAAATCACCATCAAAATCAATCCAAGTATATTTTTTTCCAATTTGGTCTAACTCTTTTGCATCACTAAACAATAAGGATGTAATTGTAGTATTTAATTCTGTAGCTAATCCATCTGAAATCGTTTTTCTACTCTTTTCACCTCCTTCTACTGCCATTGCATGACTATAGTAAAAGAGCTTATCTTTATAATCTTCGTTATTCTTTAATTTCTTTCCATTCTTTTCATTGGGAAGATATTGCGATAAATTTCTGCTGCCTTTATTTTCATGTGGAATAAATAAATATGGAATGGCGGAGATTCTTTCTTGAAAATCTTCTAAATAAATCGCTCTACCCTTCGTAAGTTTAGAAAATGATTTTTTATTTTCTTTTTTTAGATTCTCCTCAGATAGATTGCTATCATTTTCTTTTTTTAGATTCTCCTCAGATAGATTGCTATCATTTCCTTCTTGTATTTTACTAATAAACAAATCTGTCAAAATATTTGAAACATTATCTGCATATTCTAAACCAAACAGTACAATAGCATGAAAGTACGAACAGTCGCTATTAACTGTTAAATTATAGGCAGCAATAGTCTCTTCTTTAAGCTGAAAATTTATCTCAGCTCCTCCAAAAATAATCTTCCCATTAACTTCATTCTTGAGGCTACTAATTAACTTTGTATCGACGATATTATGGTCTGTAACTGCAAAAACATCCAAGTCGCTTTTAGACATCTTGTCAATAAATTTTTTTTCACTATATGATCTACTATAGCAAGAACTTGAATGAATGTGCATATCACATTTTTTAAATGTGCCGTTACTTAGCCTTGAGTCTTCCACTTTTTCCCCAATCTAATATGTAATAAAAACACATCCTTATTATATAGAGATTAGTATAAATTAATAACTTTCCTATTTTAGATACAATGTTAAATATTCCCTCAATGCATCATCCACTACATAGACATGTGTTCCATAGATGCCTCGAGTAAGAAGAACGTAGTAAATGTTTTTGATGTATTGGGTTAGCTGCTCAGCAGTTGCTCCGCCCTTGCCCTTTTTATCAAAGTAGTGGTCTTTATCGCCAACAAGCTTTCCAGTCAGTGGATCAAGCTTCAAATCTGGACCAATTATTACGTATGAGTAGCTTAAATCGTATCCCTGAGCAGTATGTACACATCCAACTTCCTGAGCATATATTGGGTTGGCTACACCATTGCCAACCCAGTTAGCAAGCATGGAATTCCATCTGAAAGACTTGTCTCCTATAACAATATCTTTAAGAGGAGAATCGACTGGTTTGCCTTTTGTTTTCCAATCCCATGCGTATCCAGCAAGCATTCTTGTCAGGTTATGCTCTGATAATTTCTTTTCAAAACTATCTGTGAAGTCATCTATTGAGTCATGCAGGACAAACTCATAGTTATCAAATGTTCTTCTCGCGGGGCGTTGATCATTCAGAATATCTGAGATGTAATTTAGATATTCCGCTCCACCTTGAACTCTCATCTGATTTTCTAGCCTAATAGGATGCCTAAGGGCATCTCCAAGTTTTTCTTCAAACGAGTTAGGATCGATATCCGCAGGCTTAATTGACTGTGATGCATCGTAAAAGAAGATTGGAAGTTTAGTGAGCTTTAATGCCCAGTCCAACTGTGTAGATTCTTTTGGCAAACCAAGCTTTTTATTTACTTCATCATAGCTGCCAAAAGCAGTAATGCCTCGGCGCGCCGTTAAACGATGCGACTCGTCAATAAGCAGAATATCAAATGGCTTCTCTTCTTCAGCGTTATAGCCAAATTTGGGATTTGCCAAATCATTAGGACCAATGACATCTCTTCCGTTAAGTCCACCAACACCCTTTAATGACTTCTTTAAAGTTACCCTTAAAGAGGTCATAGGCTCAACAATTTTGATATTCAAATCTTTGAACTTCTCGTCATCACGAAGAGCCTTTAAAAGATAGATGGCAAGAATCGTCTTTCCTGTACCAGGCATTCCTTGGACAACGATTGGTTTAGCTTTTGACAGATCAGACTCAATTGCAGAATAAATCTTATTAAGAGCAACTCTCTGATCAACAGACAAACTCTTATAAGGAGAGTATTTAAATACTTCCGATTCTTCAATTTCGCTGATGGTCTTATCTGCAAGCTCCATCCTACGGAGCTCTTCCCAAAGGTCATCAAACATTGATTCATACTTTTCTTTAGAAAAGTAATTCAAATTACTGTGACCTTCGTTTTTATTAGTGAGCTTGTAGACTCCATCAGCAGCCATAAGACCAATTAGACGGTTTTCGTAATCCTTAATAACTGACTGGTTAAACTCCTGATTAAAGATGATATTTACGCTGGTAAACAAATCTTTTTCAGAGTTTTTACTGTGTTGAGACATACGCTCACTAACACTTGTGGTCTCGCCCACATAAGCACTTCTTTGACGAGGATTATCGTTAGCCAAAATATAAACCATTGGCCAGTTTTGAACTTTATCATCATCCAATTGAAGAGAAGAGATTTCAATTCCTTGAGTCGGAGTAAATCGACACTGGTCAACAAAAAATGGAGCTCCTTGAGGAGACTCTGCATCTGACTTTGTATCGATTACTTTCATACTCCATCCCCACCTAGAAGTTAATAAATTGATTGTACTGCTAACAGGGACGATGTAGCTGCCTTAACTCTCTCTTGTACCTGTAAACACAAAGTCGCGGTTAGCAATGTGGGCGATGCCTTGAATGGTGTCGCCCTCAACGGAGCCGCCGACAGCAAAGATAACGGGACCCACAAAAGACTCAAGCTTGCCACCAAAGGTAAACGAGTTATCGGTAACCTTGCCGTTTTCAATGTCAATCTGGACACCCATGGCAGTCAGAGAGCCAGTGAGTTTCTCGCCAGATGTGATGAGGACAGCGGTACCCTCTTTGGCTCCAACGGGAGAATCCATTTGAATCTTGTATGTTCCGTCAATCATGATGCCTCTATTCTAACCAGGAGTTGTACCTGGTGTTTTGTTGGGTTGTAGCCAATGGACTGCGCTAAAACCAACTGCTGGTGGTACGCCTCTATTCTACCCAAGAAGTGTGACGGATAGATGTGGTTTCTCGCCAAGGGGTGATTTGTAGGATTTAAATAAAAGTCGGAAATTTTGCGAACGAATGTTTGACGGAGAGTTTCTGGGGTATAGGGACGATAGATAGTTCGCGCGGCACTTCTCGCCACGCTTGTAGAAAGGAACGTCCTATGGACATTTCGCAAGTTAAGAAAGTTGTAGTTGCTGGCGGCGGCGTTTTGGGCAGCCAGATTGCATTCCAGACCGCTTATCGCGGCTACGAGACCACCATTTGGCTTAGGTCCGAGGCTTCAATTGAGCGCGCTCGTCCAAAGATTGAGCACCTCAGAGAGGTGTATCTGAACACCCTCGAGGCTATGAAGAGCGATCCTAAGGCGTACGCATACGGTCTCATTGCTCAGGACGAGATTACTCCAGAGAAGCTCGACCAACTTAAAGAGCAGGTAGAGCGCGCATACAGCAACCTCAAGCTCACTTCCGATTGGGACGAGGCTTTTGGTGACGCTGACTTTGTTATCGAGTCCGTCGCTGAGAATCCAGAGCAGAAGATTGAGTTCTACACAGAGCTGGCCAAGCACCTACCCGAGAAGACTATTGTTGCAACTAACAGCTCAACCATGATTCCAAGCATGTTTGCTGCAGCTACTGGTCGTCCCGAGAAGTATCTGGCTCTTCACTTTGCTAACGAGATTTGGCGCAACCCAATCGGCGAGGTCATGGGTCACGCAGGTACCGCTCAGGAGAACTTTGACATGGTCGTCGCTTTTGCGGCAAGCATTCGTATGATTCCGGTCAAGGTTCTGAAGGAGCAGCCTGGCTACCTGCTGAACTCTATGCTGGTACCTCTTCTGGTCTCTGCTGAGCAGCTCTGGGCTAACGGCGTCGGCGACGTCGAGGACATCGACAGGGCTTGGCGTATTGGCACCGGCTCGCCAAAGGGTCCGTTCCAGATCTTGGACATCATTGGCCTGGTCACCGCATACAACGTTGCTCTGATGAGCCCTGCAGCTAAGGATCCAGAGTCCGTACAGGGTCGCATTGTCGCCCTCCTCAAGGAGAAGATTGACAAGGGCGAGACTGGCGTTGCCGCTGGTAAGGGCTTCTACGAGTACAAGTAAGGCGCGTACAGGTTACGAGCGATTTCAACCCGACATCCATTTCGTGTGGATGTCGGGTTTCTTGTGCGAAAACGCTGCTAGTGGACGGGGTTTCTCGCCAGGCTGCGGGAGGGCGGCGCGGGCACGGCGTGCATCTGGCGGACACCTAGCAGGGCGCCTTGAGGGCGCCTGATTTCTGCAAAGAATCTGTAAGTTTTGCCTAAAAGCATCAAAGAAACTGTGGATTTGCCTGATTTTGTAAAAGAATCGGTGGCTCAAATACAGATTCTTTGCACATTTCAGGCGGGTTTTGAAGTGTATCTGGTCATGAGTCGCCTCCCCGCCGTAGAATTGTTATAGTTTCGGTGCTGAAGTCCATGGGAGGCGTGAGTGGTTGAGTCTTTCAAACTATTCGTTCGGACCTACACGTATTGGGTAGGGCTCATCCTCGGCTTTGCGATAGTGCCCGGTTCCCTGCTCTTCATCGGTGGAGTCGCCCCGGTGAGCACCCCATTGTGGCTTGCCCCTCTAGCAGGACTGCTATTTTTTATCATTGATAGGCCATCAACATGGGAGACGCCGCTCTGTCGAGCATTACTGATCCGCGTATTGGGTACAGGGGTTGCGGCCATCGCGTTAGTCGCTTTTGATGCAGTTGCTTCCACCCAGTATGGATCTCAACATTGGAGTGAGACGCTCCTATCTCTCGGTCTCGGCTGGATTGCCTTCACGGTCATGGCAGGACGGATGCTCATGAGGAGCTCAGCCCGATTTGCCACGCCTACTTTCACGAACAGGGATGCGATCCGTACGTACACGACATGGATTGGAATCTTCTTCGGGATTTTCTATATCCCCGCCACGGGGCTCGCCGCAGCTGGCACTCTTTTGATGGTATTTCCACTTTATGGAGCGTTTCTCACCGGCCTGGTTCTTTTGATTGTTGACCCGCCACAACGATGGCCACAACGGAGAGTGAGAGCACTGTGGACACGACTCTTGTCAAGCGGGGCAGCAGCATTACTACTTGCTGTCACGAACTCGTTCTATCGCAGTACTGACACACACGAGATTTTCGTTGGGGACTGGCTGGGAAACCTGCTCTTCTGCGTAGGCGCTTGGGCACTTTATGCCGCAGTGGCTGGGGCCGCGTATCTTATGCGTGGCCCCAGCCACGAAGCAGATGACAACCTCAGTAAATGAATTCAGCTAGAGCTTGTCATGCTGTCCTCTTGGTTTTTTCTCTAGGCTCAACGCCCAAATAGCCGTATGCCCCATTGGAACCGTCTGTGAGAAGGCCAACGTATCTGTCATCTAATGGGTCATCAATTTGCAGTTGTTCGGCAGATCATTGGGGATGGTCAAACCTTGAAGTCCGCTGTGATTCTAAAGCCCTTCTCGCCAGATGACGAGAAGGGCTTTGTCTTTATTTACTGATAATTTTTATAAACAAGATCTATCACTTATTGATTGTCTTTAGATTTCTTGTTCTGTTCGTTCTGTATTTTCTCAAGAGCTTTTAAAAGTTCGTCTCGAGTTCTTACTAAATATTTATGGCATTTCTTTTGTATTTTTAACATCTGACGAGGACTAATCTCATCTTTTTTAGTTTCTGAATCTTTTTTCTTTTCATCAGCCGACTCATTGCCCAAAGATTCTATATCTGATTCTAGACGTACAATCTGATAATTAAGCGAATCAATGATGTCACTTACTGCAGAAGTGTCGTTATATCTTTTAAGAAGCACTTCTTCGCTAAAAGCGATTAATTTTGTGCATTCATTTAGAACGTACCCACCGTTCGTTGCAAAAGCCATTGTTACAGCTGTTGCCGCTCCGACACTTCCAACAGCTCCAAGTAAAACTCCGCCGCCAGCAATGACCATAGCCCCACCGGCCATACCAGCACCACCAACAGCAAGTGCGCCACCTCCTAGGAAAGCCAAACTAGCGCTTGTAAGCGCAGCTCCCGACAACGCGGCAATTTCTGCACCTAATACGCCAGCAATTATTGGTGCGATGGCTGGAGCTGCATAAAATGCTATACCGCCACTTAAGACTACAATCGCTAGAGTGCCAGCCGCAATAGCCATATGTTTACCGAAAGTTTTATCTAATACTTTCTGTGCGTGATCTATATAGGTCCTTAGCTGTTCTAAATCATCACTGGTAACAACATTCTGTCTTTTGCAAAACACTTCTGTTAGATAATCAGACTGGATAGTTAAGCCCTTATAATCCTTGTCATTTTTATCATGCAAAGCAAAATATGGCTTAAACATCATTGCTTCCAAAGCTATTAAGAAAACCCAAGATGAGTCATTAGAATCGTCGATCGAACTCTTAAGAGAATCATAAAGAGTTGCTTCGTCCATTAAATAATCTGTATCAACTTGATAGGAAAATTGCATCATCTCTGTGAACTTATTGGTCCACTCATTCAACCATTCAAGTTTTTTAGCAGCCCTTTTATCATGCTTTTCTTTTTCAATATCATAGAGAACAATTTGTCTGATAAGCGAATAAAGAATTTGAGCTTTCGCATCATCTAATTTTAAACAACTCAATTTTGAGACATCGAGTTCATACCTATCTTCAGCGGATTCTCCTCGCTCTAATTTCCTAGTATTTTGTATAGCTATAAAATCATTTCTGCATGCTATTACAAAAACCGCTATACCCACGTAATTTATACGCAAAAAGAACTCTTCTGCGGTTTTCTCCCTGGGAGCAGCCATTACTCCAGCGGCTACTATATCGATTCCTGTAAATACTGCGCTCGATACAGTAATCATGCGTAAAACTGCAGGTGTATTCCATGGAAGAATATCTTCTGGAGCTATTCGACTCAAATCGCGGATACTTTGGATATTAAGATCTTTGATTTCCATTGTCAGTCTTCGACAAAAATAAAATCCTCTTACGACACATTGATTAATAATCACTGGAATTGCTTGCCTTGCAATTTCCCCAAGGATACCAATCTCCATTCTTAAATCAAATGGAGTTTCTGTACCCTTAATAATTTTGCCAAGTGCGTCTCTCTTAGCCAAATATGTTCCATTAAACAACTTGGATAAAAATTGTCTAAAATTACCCTCATCATTTGCTGAATCTTTGAAAAATGGTAGTGCTGATAGCTCTTTTATTAGAGAAACTATAGGACCAGGGATTCCCGTTCCTTTACCAAATGTTCCACTAGAACCAGCCATGTCACTAACCATATGGAAAAACCATTCAATAACACCAAATACAATTTTCTCCTGAATGTTTTTTCCAATATATTTCTTATGGGATTCTGGAATGGGGACAACTAATAAGTTTCCTTTAGTGTCAGTTCCAATTGATAACTCAGTAAATTGAGTAAAAATAGAAGCAGCACATCCACCGACGCTAAAGTGGTGAGAAAAATCACGAAAATGATGTTGGCGTCCGCCTCCAAAATCATTTATATTTCCATCGGCAGCCAGAGGATGATTATTTTCTAAATAAGCTATTGCTTCTTTTAAGTTATCTCCTTTATAGCCGTCGGCTTGAGCAATCTTCAGTACAAAATTGTTAACTTGCTTTGTTCCCCATTCCCTTGCACGTTCAAGAGAAAACTTGCCTGTAAATACAACGTCAATTACTCCAGCAATTACTCCACTTGAAACAGCAACTATATAGTCAAGTTTATCTGCCTCATTTACATGTGACTCCCATTCAATTTGTTCACAAAGTCGTTCTGGAACAGTAGGTGTATCTTCCTTAGAAAATAAATTTGTTCTTAAGCTTGATGGAGCAGGCAATAATCGCTGATTTGGAGTTACGATATTATAAAGAACAATTGGATTATCAATATTAGCGTCCATTAGTACCATCCTTAATTGATAAAGAATTAAACCAAATCAACACTGCAAAGCAAAATAAACTAAATCGATTTCCTTTAATAGTAATACTCAGGAATACTAATCTACAGCTGATTTACTAACAGATTAATAAACCTGCATGTAAAAAGCCCTTCTCGCCAGGTGACGAGAAGGGCTTTGTTTGTGCGAGTTTGACGTGCGGTGATGCGCGGTTTGCGCACGGACACGCGTCAGAGGTCGTCGGAGCTCGGAACGCAATAGGCTGCCGGAGTTCGAAGCACTTACTTCAAAAACTCCTTGACGGATGCAAGGACGCTTGGAGTATCCAGACCGTACTTAGCAAGAACCTGAAGTGCTGGTCCGGACTCGCCATAGGTGTCCTGAACGCCAATGACCTTGACAGGAACAGGAGTGTTCTCGGAAAGTGCCTGGCAAACCGCACTGCCCAGACCGCCGATAACGGAGTGCTCCTCAATAGTCACAACCTTGCCGGTCTTTGCTGCAGAAGCGGTAATCAGCTCAGTATCCAGAGGCTTAATAGTGTGAATGTTGATAACCTCGGCGTTGACACCCTCTGCTGCTAGCTGCTCGGCAACCTCAAGAGCCACAGGAACCATAAGTCCGCAGGCCACCAGCGTAACGTCAGCACCCTCCTTAAGGACAATGCCCTTGCCAAGTTCGAAGTGGTAGTCAGGGTTGGCGTTGAAAACAGGAACAGGGAGGCGGCCAAAGCGCATGTAAACAGGGCCATCATGGTCGTAAGCGGCCTTGACGGCGGCCTCGGCCTCAACAGCGTCGGATGGAATAATGACCGTCATGCCAGGAATGGTACGCATAACAGCAATATCCTCATTGCACTGGTGAGTAGCGCCGTCCTCTCCTACCGAGAGGCCTCCGTGGGTAGCGCCAATCTTGACGTTGAGGTGCGGGTAACCCACTGAGTTTCTAATCTGTTCAAACGCACGACCAGACGTGAACATTGCAAACGAAGTCGCAAAGACCTTGTGGCCCGTAGCCGCAACGCCTGCTGCCATGCCAATCATATTGGCCTCAGCGATGCCGCAGTCCACAAAGCGATCAGGATACTCCTCGCCGTACTTGCCGGAACGAGTTGCCTCTGCCAAGTCAGCATCAAAGACGAGAAGATCGTCGTGCTCTTTACCAAGCTCTACCAGGGCTTTTCCGTAAGCCTCTCTGGTGGCAATTTTCTGTACGTCTGCCATGTTATGCCACCTCTCCCTCAAGCTCTTTCATGGCCTGCTCGTATTGCTCCTGGTTAGGAGCCTTGCCGTGCCAGCCTACCTGGTTCTCCATGAAGGAGACTCCCTTGCCCTTTACGGTGTGGGCAATAATGACGGTTGGCTGACCCTTGACGGTACGAGCCTCAGCAAATGCAGCAGCAAGCTGTTCAAAGTCGTGTCCATCAGATACATCGATGACGTGGAATTTGAACGCCTTGAACTTCTCGCCAATTGGCTGCGGAGTGTTGATCTGATCAAGCGAGCCGTCAAGCTGCAGGTTATTGTTATCAACAATAAGCGTGAGGTTATCAAGCTGGTGGTTGCCAGCAAACATGGCAGCCTCCCAGACCTGGCCCTCTTCAATCTCGCCGTCGCCCAGAAGTGCGTAGACGCGGTAGTCCTTGTTGAACTTCTTACCAGCAAGCGCCATACCAACAGCGGTAGAAACGCCCTGGCCCAGGGAGCCGGTGCTCATATCAACGCCAGGAGTATCGTTCATGTTTGGGTGACCCTGAAGGCGCGAGTTGAGCGCGCGGAAAGTCTTGAGCTCCTCCTTGGGGAAGAAACCGCGCTCAGCCAAAACGCCGTAAAGTGCAGGAGTAACGTGACCCTTTGAGAGCACAAAGCGATCCCTGCAGGGGCAGTTTGGCTTGGTGGGGTCTACGTGCATCTCCTTGAAGTAGAGATAGGTCAGAATTTCTGTTGCAGAAAGCGAGCCACCGGGATGGCCGGATTTGGCCGTAAAGACCTGCGTGAGGATGCTTTTGCGCACCTCACGAGCAACCTGTTTAAGGTCGACGTCCATGTAATTTCCTTTCACGTATTGCGTGCGAGAAACGCAGCAGGTCGGCGCCACGCGCAAGCCGGAGCTGCGTGCGAGTCAGCGCTTACAGACCGAACTTCTCGGTAAGCTTTTCCTTCATTTCATCCTTATCAAGGATGTTGGAGAGAACGATCTTCTCGTCTTCTGGAATGCTGGCGATAAAATCCTCAAGGTCGCGAGCAACAATAAAGAGGTCAGCTGCGCCAGGAGTAACGTCGGAAACGGTTGAGTGCTCAACCTCAACGCCGCTCACGCCCAGCTCATTCAGGACGTCCTGGATCTGCATCTCAACCATAAGGCTGGAGCCAAGTCCACTTCCGCAACAGCAAAGGATCTTCTGGATAGCCATAAAAGCCCCTTTCAATTCACCACGTGTGATATGTGGGTTACGTGGGTTAAAAAGTCGGGCCCCATCCAAGGACGAAGCCCGACCTAGATACTTAGATTCTACTCGCATTTTCTGCAGCAACTGCGATGTTTATCTGCAATTCTGTGAGCGGATGCTACTCGGCCTTCTTCTCTTCTGCCTTCTTAGGAGCAACAAGATTGAAGAGAATTGGGAGGCAGAAGCAGACAACGCAGATGCCCGTGAGAACTGCACCCTGGACGTTCAGAGCAACGTTACCAAAGATCAGAGCCATGATGGAGAAGTCGGCGTCAGAGAAGGTAGCGGAGGTGAAGCCCATGAGAGTGAAGACTGGCATGCATAGTGCAGGCAGGAAGGTAATGAGCAGGCCATGGACAAAGGAGCCAGCAATGCAGCCCTTGATGCCGCCCTCTGCGTTACCAAAGACACCTGCAGTTGCGCCGCAGAAGAAGTGAGGAACAACGCCTGGGAGGATCAGTGCAATAGCAGCGACCTGTGCGTTAATGACACCCAGGATAAGCAGGCCCAGGATGCCGCCAACGAAGGAGCTCAGGAAGCCGATAATAACGGCGTTTGGAGCATAGGTGAATGCGATTGGGCAGTCGATTGCTGGCTTTGCGCCAGGGACAAGCTTCTGAGCAATACCCTTGAATGCAGGAACAATCTCGCCAATGATCAGACGGACACCGGACAGAATGATGTAAACACCACCAGCGAAGGAGAGACCGCGAGTAAATGCCCAGACAATCCAGTTAGTGGTGGTCTCGGTACCAATGTTCAGCAGGTCGCCGAGGTGCTGAAGGCCCGCATACTGTGGGTTAGAAGCAAACTCTGCAGCGGTAGTTCCTGCAGGTACCAGGGTTAGAAGGCCACGGCTGACGGCAACGCCGGTGATAACCAAGAACATGATGATCATGGTCAGACCAATGGAAACGGTGTTGTCGCGCAGGAAGATGAGACGCTTGGAGAACTTGATATTCTCGGTGCTATTCTCGCGATCGGAAGCAAAGAGCTTACCGACCATACCGGCAAGCCAGTAACCAGCGCCGCCGAAGTGGCCAAGTGCAACGGAATCGCTGCCGGTAACCTTGCGCATGGTTGGCTGGCAGTATGCAGGAGACAGAACCATGATCAGAGCAAGCAGGCATGCGCCGGAGATGTAGAGCATCCAACCGGAAAGGCCGCCGACGTGCAGGATGATAGCGAGCATAGCTGCCATGTAGAGAGTGTGGTGGCCGGTGAGGAAGATGTAGTTAAAGCGAGAAAAACGTGCGAGGACAATGTTCAGGACCATGCCGATGCACATGATGATTGCGGTTGCCTGACCAAACTCGCCAAGTGCGAGAGAAACGACGGCCTCGTTGTTTGGGACGACACCCTGCATGTCAAAGGCGAAGTTGAAGATCTCGCCAAAAGCCAGGAGGGAACCGGTCTGCAAGAAACCTGCACCTGCAGAAAGAACGAGGAAGCCGACGATGGTCTTGAGGGTGCCCTTGATGAGGTCCTCAATTGGCTTTCCCTGAAGTGCCAAACCCAGCAGGGCAACAAGGCCAACTAGGATGGCTGGTGTTGATAACACGTTTACAAAAAACTCAACAACAGGCATACAAAACCCCTTTCAACAAAACGCGTGTGTGTGCAAGCGCGTAAGAACGACGGTGCGCGCGTTGCCTTAAACGTAGTGCTCTTTGTCTGATTGTAGCCTAATTGTGTTTATTTTGTGTCGATTTATTTATGTTTTTGTAGGCCTAAACGTTCACAATGTTCATTTGATAGAAAAATGAAGCTCAAAACAGTGAGGAAGTGTACTCATAGAGCTGTCATATAGATTTTTAAGGAACGGTTGATACAAGGTCCAGGCGATTATGTGTCCGCCTAACCAAAAACGTATAAACAATCTCGAATATGCAAGGAAACTAATCAAGAAATTGATATGACGGAAAGTGGTGTCTGATTTGGGTAAAAAACCCGTTTAGTTGGAGATAAATTTTCTAGTTCGGCGTTTTGGCACTTGCATTTTCCCAGTTGAGCTTTTTCATAAAAGTTTCAATCAAAATTGACCGAGAGTTTATGCTGGTAGATGATCTGCATAGAATACATGCGTTTTTGTATATTCCAACTAAACGCATTTTTTACCACTTTGACTGTCAAAACGCTTATTTAGTGGCAAAAACGGTGGAAATTCACGGATTATTAGGAAAAATGGTCGGGTTGACTGGATTTGAACCAGCGACCTCTCGGTCCCGAACCGAGCGCTCTACCAAGCTGAGCCACAACCCGTTATGTTTTGCCTTGTCCGACGGGATAAATCCATCAAACATTTGCCGCTCTATGTTACCACTACAACTTGCAGGTGGTGGAGAAGCCTCGCCAACCTTTTGCTTGAGCTGCGGCTGCGATTGCGTCGGCAGCATCGCGTGATTCGCAAAGCGCAAAAGAGCTGCTACCTGAGCCGGAAACCTGAGCACCAAGAACGCCAGGCTGTGCCTTTAGCCACTCCTCTACCTCGGCTACCTGTGGTTTTAGCGATTTTGCTGCTGGCGCAAGATTGTTGAAGAGGAGGCTTGCTACCTGCTGAATGAATTGCTTACTTGCAGCGGCATTGTCAGGGGCGGGTTCCATGCCTGCAGCACCCTGACCAGCGTTACGCAAAAGTGCGGACAAATTCTCGTAGGACTCCGGAGCAATTGGTGACTCATCAAACTGGTCGTATGCCTCTTTGGTAACAACACCTGTTTCTGCTGGTAAAACAATAGCAAGCGGAGCGTCAACAGTAGACGTATAAGTTTCTACCAGCGTATCTCCTGCACCCAGCATAAGTGATGGTCGTGGGTCTAGAAAAAACGCAACGTCTGCGCCCACAGCCTTGGCTACCTCAACTACCAGTGGATCCAGCGGGTCAACACCCCAGCGCTGAGCCAACAGATAGAGCGTCGCGGCGGCGTCGGCTGACGATCCACCCAGACCGGCCTTCTCGGGAATGTGAACCTGTACGTCAATGGAAACATCTGGGGAAACTCCCAGCTTATTGGCGAGAAGAACCGCGGCCTTCCAGGTTGTTGTGCGCTCAGGCAACACGCAGAGCTGCGGCTCATGCGTAACCGTAAGCTCCGGCGCGTCATCGACAACAACTGTGTCGTACAGCGCAACGGGAACCATGAGTGAATCTACTTTATGGTATCCTCGCTGGTCTTTCTGAGTGTGAATGCCCAGGTGAAGGTTGACCTTGCAAGGAATCTGAATGATTTGGCGTCCAAAATTGGACAACGAGGCAGCCATGAGTGTGAGCCTAGTCGAAGTAATGCGGGCGCTTCTGAACTACTCTTCAAACTCGAAGTCAAACAAACGCTCACCGGTCTCAAAATCAAAAAGCTCAACAGTACCGGTCAGAACGTCAACGTACTGGTAGGACTGACGGGCAGTGCGACCGCGGCGCTCGCCAACCTCAACGATGAAAAGAGATGGATGGGCCATAACCAGGGTACCTGTGCGCTCAACAATACGAGAACGGCCCATGTTGGCCTTGACCTTGAGTTTTTGGCCCTGAAGTGAGCTGAGCTTCTCGTGAATCTCGTCTACACGATTAACTGGTGGAATCTCGTTTTCCATCAATCCTCCAAGTCAATCAGTACGTTTGCGATGCGACACGTTGATGTGTCGGAGATTTGTACCGGTCGACAAACAATAGTCAGAATTTCCGAAACTCCACTATACGAGGTAGAAAATAAAATCTCAAGGTTTTACGACAAATGTCACGGGAACAACATCAGTCGATCGGTCAGGTTTGCGTCAAGATCGCGAGAAGATCGTGTCAGGTTCGTGTTAGATTTGCGTCAGGTTGGCATCGGACTTGCAACGACAGCGCGTCAGAACCCCAACAAATTTATGACAAATAGGGGTCCTCTGATAAAATTAGTAACTAACTTCAAAACACAAGGAGGCCCAATGACTGAGACTCTGGGATATGCCATCAGTAAGACCTGGTATATCGTGCTTATTTTTGTTGCTCTTGCTATCGGAATCGCATTCCTTTCCAAAAAGAAATCATCTAAAGCTCTTGTTGCTTTATCAGCGCTTTGCCTGGTATTTAGCGTAGGGTCGTTCGCATTTGGTGGATTGACTGTTTCTGAAGCACAGTCCAAAGGCGCTTCATCTGAACAGCTCAATTCCATGAACCTTATCGAGCTTGTCCAGGCTAACCAAGCCGCACCAGCTCAGACCTCTGTTAATGACGTCAACGAGCTCTACAACAAGATGGTTTATGTCTATCAGTACGGCTCGCCTATTTCGCAGTCGCTCGCGAGCGACAATCCTTTTGTTCATCATGATCTACCTTGGGTAGCAGCGACTCTTCCTGAACTGAAGAAGCTGCTCGACAAAAACGAAGTAGTCTACGTGTCAACAAACAGTCAGATTTTCAAACAGTTGCACATTAACCCTGGTGAAAACGCCGTCGAGCCTTTTATATTCTTTGTTACTTCGGTTAATCCAGCCGGTAGAGTTTTCCCACTTACAACTGGCGATATGTCTCGTACTGGCAAAAAAGATGGCGATAAAATCACGGTTGGTGACAATCTTGAGTTTACGCTTCGCACGGTTCATACCGATCAGGGAGACTATGTGCTTGGCCTTAACTACCAGGTCCTTTTGGCTATCAGCAGTTACTTCAAGGATTATAAGTAATTTTTGGTATTCCAATAAAGGAGTACAACTGACCATGTGTCGCTGAACGCGCAAAATAAGCCGCAACAAAAAACTCCCATTCTCGTGAATGGGAGTTTTGTTTTCTCGACAAATGCTTTTAAAGCTATTAAGAAGCCTTTTGGATGCTTTGGACCAACCAAGTTTTACTTAGCTGGGCAGAGCGAGAGGGCGGCCTCATCAGCAATAACGGTGCAGTTGGTGTGAAGCTGCAGGATAGAGGCTGGGCACTGAGGCGAAACGTTGCCGTAGCACATGTCGTAAACGGCCTTGGCCTTGTCCTCGCCGCTAGCCACAATCAGAATGCTGCGCGCGAACATAATGGTCTGCGTACCCATGGTGTAAGCCTGGCGAGGGACGTCCTCCATGCGCTCAAACAGGCGACTATTTGCCTGAATGGTGCTCTCGGTAAGGTCAACGCAGTGCGTACCCTTGGAGAAGTGGTCGTCAGGCTCGTTGAAGCCAATGTGGCCGTTGTGGCCAATACCAAGAAGCTGCAGGTCAGGATAGCCAGCCTTAGCAACAAGCTTATCGTACTCGGTGCAAGCTGCCTCGACGTCGGGATTGGAGCCGTCAGGCACGTGGGTGTTCTCAAGATCAATATTTACCAGGTCAAAGAGGTTTTTGCGCATGAAATAGTGATAGCTCTGAGGATCTTCGTGAGAAAGGCCGCGATACTCGTCAAGGTTGTACGTAGAAACCTGTGAGAAGTCCAGATCTCCCCTCTTGCACCAGTCAGCAAGCTGGGCATACGTGCCAATTGGCGTTGAACCAGTTGCCAGGCCAAGGACGCAATTTGGCTTCAAAATGATTTGTGCAGAGATGACGTTTGCAGCTTTCCTGCTCATGTCCTCGTAATCGCGAGTGCGAACAATCCTCATGTCTACCTCCAAGACAGAAGTCACAGTTACATTTAGTTTAACATTTGAAGCAAAGAAAAAAGTAACCGGTCGGCGAGAAGAACAAATATCTCGCTGACCGGTTTTGACCTGTTATATGGCGTGTTTCTGTCGCTAATCTGTCGCGATTCTGACACAAACCTGACGCGGCGGCAGTTTTCTGTCTGGAATCTGTCAGGAATCTGTCGCGATTCTGACGTGAAGCTGACATAGTGGCGGTTTTCTGTCCGGAAGCTGACGCAAACCTGACATGACCCTGGCGCAAATCTGACGCGAAACCTACGCCGTGCCTATCCCTGAATCTGCTTGGAAAGATTCTGCAGAGCGTGGAAACGATGCGATATAGCGTTCTTCTCGTTAGGCTCAAGCTCTGCCATGGTTTTACCTGGAGCATCCTCTGGCCAGAAGAGTGGATCGTAACCAAAACCGTTGTGACCCTTTGGCTCGTGGCCAATAACGCCCTCGCAGTCGCCCTCTCCTACCAGCACAGATCCGTCTCTGTAGACCAGAGCAACGGTGGAGTGGAAGCGAGCAGTGCGGTCCTCATCAGCAACGTCAGCAAGCTCAGCCAAAAGCTTCTGATTGTTTGCAGCATCATTGCCATGCTCGCCAGCATAACGAGCAGAATAGATTCCAGGAGCTCCGTCCAGAGCGTCAACGCAAATGCCGGAGTCGTCTGCAATAGCCGCTACGCAATCTACCTCGTCAAGCGCAGCCATTGCCTTAATCAGAGCATTGTCACGGAACGTCTGGCCGTTCTCTTCTGGATCAGGGAAATCGCCCAGCTGACCAAGCGCTACAAAGCTTATACCAGGCATTACCTTAGAGAGGATAGCCTCAATCTCAACAAGTTTGTGAGCGTTGCCCGTTGCAACTACCACGGTTGTATTTGGATCAAAGGTCACAGCGTTAGAATCCTGATTTTCACTGTTTTGACTCATGGTTACTCCCTAAATCCAGTCACTTGATTCTGCAGGTCAACAAGGTGAGCAATGCCAGCCTGACCAAGGTCGAGCAGCTGATTGAGTTGCTCGCGATCAAATGGGCCACCCTCGCCTGTTCCTTGTACTTCAATTATCTGTCCAATTTCTGTTCCCACAAGGTTCATATCAATGTCCGCATGAGAATCCTCGGGATAGTCAAGGTCCAGCAGCGGCTGACCGTTTACGTAACCCATAGAAATCGCAGCTACCTGACCTGTAAGAGGAAGTCTGGGCAAGAGGTCCTTCTCGACAAGTGAATAGAGTGCGTCGTGAAGCGCCACCCAAGCGCCCGTAATGCTGGCAGTTCTAGTGCCGCCGTCTGCCTGAAGGACGTCGCAGTCCAGCGTGATGGTGTACTCGCCCAGGCGGTTGAGGTCAACAACGGAGCGCAACGAGCGGCCGATTAGGCGCTCAATCTCCATGGAGCGACCCTTGCGGTTGGCGCGCTCTCGCTTGGTGCGGCGGTTAGTCGACGCAGGTAGCATGGCATATTCGGCCGTGACCCAACCCGCGCGAGAACTGCGTCGCCAGGCGGGAACGCCCTCTTCGACGGTAGCGGTGCACAGGACACGCGTGTCGCCAAACGTGACCAGGCACGATCCGTCGGCGTTCTTCATAACGTTGCGCTCAAGGGTGACGGGGCGCATCTGGTCCCACGCGCGGTCAAACGAGCGCGCGGCCTGCGCGGCAGCGTCGGCCTGCACGGGTTTCTCGCCAGAAAACGCGCTTTCTACCTGGTTATTCATTGCACTCCTAAGAAAAAACGCGACACCCGAGGGCGCCGCGTGAGGTTCCATGGTGGGCGATGAGAGATTTGAACTCCCGGCCTTGTGCGTGTAAAGCACCTGCGCTAGCCGCTGCGCCAATCGCCCGTGACTGTAGAAGTTTATCACAGCTTCCACAATTCTTCGGCGGCAATTATGAATTCTGCACCTTCATTGCACGACCTTTGCACAAACCTTACGCCAGCTCTTCCAGAATTCGACGCATTTCTTTCTGAACGCCCTGCTCGGTGTTAGGCGCAACGACCTTGGTGGCAATTGTCTTGAGCGCGTAGCGAGCGTTGTCCATAACGTACGCGGTGCCCGCATAACGCAGCATGGCGTAGTCGTTCATAGAGTCGCCAAAAACGGCAATCTGGTCGCGAGAAATGCCATAGTACCTGCGAATCTGCTCAAGTCCTGTGGCCTTGTTCACACCACGAGGCACCACGTCAATCCACGTCTCGCCGGAAGGCATGAACGAAAGCCTGTCACCCATCTCACGCTCAAGAATCATAGCCATGTCCATGGATCGAGCCCTTGAATCGCAACAAATAGCAGCCTTGATGATGCTGACGTCAGGTGAAGGCGGGTCAAACACGCGCTCGGCGTTTGGCAGGTCTTTGTCAAGCTCGCGCACAAACGCACTCTGATCGTCCAACAGATACGTATGCGTGCGGTCATAAACAACCAGGTGAATGCAGTCAAACTCGGACGTCAACTCAAACAGCTTACGAATAGAAGCTGACGAGAAAACCTCGCGGTCGATAACCTCGTTCTCTACATAGACCTGCGTGCCCAGGGAAGCCACGTAGTCAATCTTGTCCGCAACCGGCTCAAACAACCAGCGCAATGTATCGTAACGACGACCGGAACTTGCCACGAAGTGAACGCCGTGCTTGTACAGCTCTTCGATAAGCTCAAATGTCTCTGGCGGAACCTCGGAGTTCTGGTCCAGTAGCGTACCGTCCATGTCCGATGCAATGAGTCTAATCATGCTAGTTCTCCATCATAAAACGGGGAGTCTCCCCTGCTTTTGTTGCGCGTACCAGCTCAAGCAAGGCATGCGCAACGCCGTCATCTGCAGATGCACCTACGTGGTGCCTTGCTACCTGCTTGACCTCTGGAATTGCGTTTGCCACCGCCACCGAATGCGGAACTTTACTTAAAATCTCAACGTCATTCTCGCCATCTCCAAAAACAAGCACCTCTTCTGGAGAAATGCCTGTTCTTTCCAGGAGTGTCTCAAAACCAGTCAGCTTGGACACACCCTTGGGAAGCACGTCAAACCACTGAGGGACAACCGACATGGTGTACACGTCTGGACAAGCTGCGGCCACCTTTTGGCGACAGCGCTCCATGTCCTCCTCCGTGCCTGGGCACGCAATTGTTGCGGCGACAAAATCGACGTCGTCCGGGACTTGATCAACAATGCCCGAGACAAACACCAGTTTGCGCTCGTAATCGGCGAGAATGTCTTTGTCCAGCGGGCCGACAACATATGCCGGGTTAAAGAGGTTGGTCTTCTCTGGATAGCAGACCAAGAACATGTTCTTCTCGTCAGCAAGAGCATCTGCGACACCCTGCAACGTTTTGTGGTCAAAGATGGAGAGCGAGATGGTCTTGCCTTTGTACAGCACGCGCTTGCCTGTAGACATGACGCCTGTTTGCATGCACGCCTCGTCGAGGCTGAAAAGACGCATCAGCTCAACGTAATCTCGGCCGGTACAAGGGCCAAAGGCGATATCTGTTTCTTCCAGGAGCGTGTGAATAGCCTTGCGTGTGAAGTCCGACACGTGTCTATTGCCAAAAGGTACCAGCGTATTGTCCATGTCAGATAAAACAAGCTTAATCACAAACGTCCCCCGTTGCTGTACGCTGCGCAGGTTGGTGTGGACGCATGGTACGTCGCAGCTTCAAGTTGACGTAAGCAATGTGACTTAAAGCTGACACAGCTCCAAGCTGCATCTTTGTACTTCTACATATTTGAACTGTGCGCCAAAACGTCAAAGCGATCAATCTTGAGCAACACTTGGTCTAGTCCAATCATACCCGAGAGACGCACCTTTGACGCATTCGAAGTCAAAATTAGAAGATCTCTAAACCCGGAGCCCCGACGGCCGCCAACCCACTCCATGCGCTTAATGTCCTGGTAGTTGATGGAAATTTCAGAACCTACAAAGGGCACTACAACCATCTCGTCATCAAAAAGCGAGACCTTATAACGACTCAAGATGTACCACGCCATAAACATGACAACCGAGAAGGACGCAAAAAACGCCATAACAATGTCCGGGTTTGGCGTGAACACGTTAACATAGCAGAGCCAGCCGAGAATAACTGCGATTGCGCTAACAAATGCCATGTCAATAATGAGCGAACGCGTGAGCGATGCGGGAGTCACGTAGGTATCGTGGTGGCTATGGCGGCGCTCGGAGATTCCAACGTTTCCCGAGTGCTCCAAAATCGCAGCTGTAACGGGTGCCGCAACGACAACAATTCCAAATAACACTGCGAGCATTGCGACCTCCCTTTCCCCACGAAAAAAAGAACGATGACCCCTCTTAATTATGCTACGCTCCCGTCCACCATTAGTTGACAAGGGTGAACGGGAGCGTAGACGGTAGAAATCTAGCTATGAGTGGCAAAGCTGCAGGTCAAGCGGGCGCGGGCGCGGGTGCGGCGTCGGCGTGCGAGCTGCGACGGTCGGCGCGGGTGCGGGCGCTAGCCGCGAGCGCGGCACGGCGGCGCGACTCGCGGACAGCGCGCGGCGCGAGCAGCGCGGTCAGCGCAGGTGCTAGCTGCGGGCAGCAAACTTGGCGACGAGCTTCTCCAGAAGGTCAACGGTAACTTCAAGGCTTGGCACGGGGACAAACTCACGCACGGAGTGGGCGTTATATCCACCGGTAGCAATGTTGGGGCATGGCAGTCCGCGGAAGGTGAGCTGGGCACCATCGGTACCGCCACGAGCGGCAACTGGCTTAGGCTCAATACCGACCTCACGATTTGCCTCAAGCGCATAATCAATCAGGAACTCGTAGCCGTCGAACTTCTCGGCCATATTGCGATACTCCTGGTGAATCTCAACGCGGACGGTATTCTCGCCATAGCGCTTGTTCAAGAACGCGGCGATATCCTGCAGGACCTGCTGGCGGTTGGCAAAAATCTGGGCGTCGTGGTCGCGGACGATGTAGCTGAGCTTAACCTCGGACGCGGAGCCCTCGATGACGATTGGGTGGTAGAAACCTTCGTAGCCCTCGGTGTGCTCAGGACGCTCGAAAGCGGGGACCATCTGCTGGAACTCGGATGCCACAGTGATTGCGTTGATCATGACGTCCTTGGCGCTGCCGGGGTGCACCATGACACCCTTGAAGTAGACGTCAGCGTGGGCGGCGTTGAAGCATTCGTAGTTGAACTCGCCGAGAGCCTCGCCGTCGACGGTGTAGCCGTACGCTGCGCCGAGTTTGTCCAGGTCAAGCAGGCTTGCTCCGTGACCGATTTCCTCGTCGGGAACAAACGCAATCTTGAGCGTAGGGTGCGCAAGCTCGGGGTTGTCGCCCAGACGCTTGAGTAGCGCGCAGATCTCGGCCACACCGGCCTTATCGTCAGCAGAAAGCAGCGTGGAGCCGTCGGAGCAGATGATGTCCATGCCCACAAAATCCTTGAGGTCAGGGACCTGCTCCTGGGTAGTTGCGATGGTCTTGCCGTTAACGACGCCGGCGACCAGATCACCGCCCTCGTAGTGGACGACGTGCGGCTTGATGCCCGAGGCGGGCGCGTCGATGACGGAGTCCAGGTGCGAGCAAAGCATCAGCGCGGGAGCCGACTCGGCGCCCTTGGATGCGGCGAAGGTGCCGGTGACGTAGGCGTGCTCGTCGACGGTGACGTCGGTGCAGCCCAGTACCTTGAGCTCTTCGCCCAGGTAGCGAGCCATCTCGTGCTGAGCGGGCGTTGAAGGGGTGACGGTGTCGTTGTCAGGGTTGGACTGGGAGTCGACCTGCACGTAGCGCATGAAGCGCTCGGCGACATCGGGGAGCTGGTTAGTTGCGTTTTCAGACATAGGCATCCTCTCTGGTTCGGGCAAGGTCGGCGCGGTGCGGGTGGTGCGAGCGCGGGTCGTGCGGTCACGCGGGTGCGGGTCGCAGCCGGCGGCCTTGGATGTTGTATGCATTTACTGTACCGCAACTCAAAACGAATTAAACCTACCTGCACGAACTTTGCGCGCGCATGCCATAATAATTGCAAGAAATGCGAAAGGCGGAGCGCTATGACAAACGACTCTTGGACGCCACAGTTTCATCTCTTCCCACCTCAGGGTTGGATGAATGACCCAAACGGACTTTGTCAGTTTAAGTCCGTCTACCACGCGTTTTACCAGTACACTCCCGAGTGGCCTGCCAACGAGCTGCGTTACTGGGGACATGCTGTGAGCAAGGATTTGCTCTCTTGGGAGACGCTACCTATTGCGATTTCTCCAGACGCAGCTTGCGATAAGGACGGTGTGTTTTCGGGTTCGGCCTGGATTGAGACACACGACGCAGCAGGCGGCTGTGGTCACGACAGTGTGGCGGCCGGCGACTGCGGTCACGGTGACGATGCGGCGGCCGACAACGATGCGGCGGACAACAATGATGCAGCGGCCCGCGAGGTCATGCGGCTCTTCTACACCGGAAACGTTATGGACGAAACGCACCCAGAAGCCGACGGCATTGACGTTGGTCGAGAGGCCTATGAGGTGATGGTGACCTCTGAAGATGGACTGAGTTTCTCGCCAAAACGCGTTGTTTTGAAGCCGGCCGACTACCCCGGTACCTGCACAAACCACGTGCGCGACCCGAAGGTTTGGGAGCAAGACGGGGCTCTGCGCATGCTGTTAGGCGCTCGCGAGAGGGACACTGCGGCTGGTAACGCAAAAACCGCAGATGAACGCTGTGATTCGGGAGCGGTGTTGATTTACGACTCCAGTGATTGTGGCGAGTCGTGGACGCTCCACTCGGTTGTACGCGGGGCTAACGCCCAGGGTCAGCGCGAGGCGTTTGGCTACATGTGGGAATGCCCTTTTTTGGTGCAGCTAAATGACCAGGAGTTTCTATCTGTGTGTCCGCAGGGGCTAAGAGAAGGCACTGGTACGGAGCCAAGCGCCGGTACGGAGCCAAGCGCCGATGCGTTCAAGAGGAAGCGCTTGAACGATTCCGATAACTTGCAAGAGAATACTTCAAGCGAGCCTCTTGACAAGTGGCAAAACATATGGCAGTCGGGCTATTTTCCACTTCCAGAGAGCCGGAAGCTTATCAATGTTGAAACTGTTTCTACCGATAACTTTGTGCTCTGGGATCACGGTTTTGACTTTTACGCACCTCAAACATTCGTCGACGATTCTGGCCGAACCATTTTGATTGGATGGATGGGCATCATTGATCCGACTTACCATAGTTATCCTGAAGGCATTGGATTCTGCCACAACCTTACTTTGCCCCGAGAGCTTTCGCTGTCTGATGACGGTGTCATCCTGCAACATCCAGTTAAAGAGCTTGATGCAAGGCGATGCGAATGTGCGGAATTTGGCGCCGATGATCTCGTTGAAATAGGTCAACTATCTGCGGATATTAAGATTTCGGGCATCTCCGGAGATGGAACGCTTACTCTCAACGACGCACTTGTGCTTTCTTACTCCAAGGGCATTTTTACCTTGCAATTCATTGACAAAGACACCGCTGCAGGTAGAACTCAACGCTCTATTGAGCTAAAGCAGCTCTCTGACCTGCGTGTTATTGTCGACGGCTCTACCGTGGAGATTTACCTGAATGATGGTCGCGTAGTTTTCTCGACGCGATGGTTCCCTGCGTCCGAGCGTCTAGCGTTGAACAGCACTTTTGTTGCTTCTGGCTCGCGAGCATACAGCCTAATCGCGTAGCTCGGTGGATTTGCTTGGCATAGTCTGGCGCCGACACCAAAAGAATACTGTTTGTAGGCACGGATTGACGCCGTTATGCACGAAATTGCATATTTCACACGTTTTATAAGCAAAATTTTCACAGGACTTGGAAAATTGCCGTTTTTGAGACTTCAGGCGGTAAAAAATGCGTTTAGTTGGGAATGAAGGAATTTAGTTCAACTTTTTATATTCGCGTTTGCCCAGGATAAGCGAAAAAGTTTTAACTATTTCTTTTACTAATTGAGTCAAAACACCTCATTTTCAAAATGAATACTCCAACTAAACGCATTTTTTACCTTTTTGGGCCCGAAATCGTCAAAAATGAGCCCCGAACCATGGTTTGGGGCTCATTAACGTGCAAATTACAACTTTGTAGCTGGTTGCGCACCAACTTCGCAGCCGATTACGCTGGTTGCGCGACCGGTCGGCGCTGGTTGCGCGGCCGGTCGGCGCGGGATGCGCGCTCGCAGCCACGTGTCTCGGCGCACAGACCGCGTCGACCGCACTACTTGACGCCGGCCTTCTTCTTGGCGCGCTCGATAGCAGCCATCTGCTCCTCGGAAAGCCTAATGGAACCGTAATCTTTTCCGTGGTCAGGCGCGGTGCGACCAAGATCGCCCAGGTTAGCACCGGTTGCTTCCAGTGCAGACACGCGGTGCGAAGAGCAAGAGTGGCCGCCCTCACGGACAACGGAATCCAGGCCAAACTTGTCGCGGCCGGTATACGGCATAGTTGCGTCGTTGGTGACGGGGTCGTCAGCGTTTTCTAGCTTGAACTCGCCATTTACGCCATTCTTGTAGTTCTCCTTAGCAACCGAAATCATCAGCTTGATACGGTTGAGCTGGTTAACCTCGGACGCACCTGGGTCGTAGTCGACGGCAACAATGTTGGACTCGGGGTGCATCTGGCGCAGGCGCTTGATGACTGCCTTACCAACGACGTGGTTTGGCAGGCAGGCAAACGGCTGAGCGCAGACGATATTTGGTGTGCCCGTCTCAATGAGGTCGCACATCTCGGCGGTGAGCAGCCAACCCTCGCCCATCGTGTTGCAGAGCGAGAGAATCTGACCAGCCTTCTCGGCCAGTTCATCGATGTTGGGATATGGCTCAAAGCGCTCGGACTTCTCCAGCATCTTGTTGATTGGCGCGCGCAGTCCCTGGACCATCTTGATGCCCGCGATGTGCGTCATGCGGCTCTTGAACGAAGTACCAAGCTCCTTGTGTGTGTTGATCGCGTTGGAGAGGCCAAACAGGAAGAAGTCGACCAGACCCGGAACGTTAGCCTCGCAGCCTTCGGACTCGATGACCTTGACCAGCTCATTGTTGGCCGTTGGGTGGAACTTAACCAGAATCTCGCCGACGACGCCGACGCGTGGCTTCTGGCGGTCATTGACCACGGGCAGGCTGTCAAACAGCTCGATGGTACGCTGGCACTGCTTGTAGAATTCCTTGCGAGAAATTCCGTTGATCTTGGAGCGTGTATCGGCCATGAGCTGGTCATACAGCTCATTTGCGGAACCCTTGACTGCCTCGTAGGGACGAACACGATACAGCAGCTGCATAATCAGGTCGCCGTATAGCAGCGCGTAAACTGCCTTGATGAGCAAATCGGGCTTGAACAGCTTGAATCCTGGGTTGTCCTCGTCAAGGCCGGAAGCGGCGGAGACGGAAATGACCGGAATCTCTGGATGACCTGCGTCTTTGAGCGCCTTACGAATCAGTGCAATATAGTTGGTTGCACGGCAGCCACCGCCGGTCTGCGAAATCAGAACTGCGGTCTTGGTCAGATCGTACTTGCCGGAAAGCACTGCCTCCATAATCTGACCCGTGACCAGGATGGATGGGTAGCAGATGTCGTTGTTGACGTAGCGAAGGCCCATGTCAACGGCACCCTGGTCAACCGAAGGCAGCAGCACAACGTTGTAGCCCGCACCCTTCAGCAGCTCCTCTACCAGCTCAAAGTGGATCGGCGCCATCTGCGGAGCCAGGATGGTATAGCCCGCTTCCTGCATCTCCTTGGTGTAGCGAACCTTCTCGTAAGCTGCGGATTCTGCCTCGCGGTACACGGGCGCACGGCGAGAAGAACTAGCGCTCCTGGCCTTTTCCAGAGAGCCGTCGGCCATGCGAACGCCCTGAGGAACAGCCTCGGTAACAAGACCAGCAGCTGCAAGTCGCTCCAGCTCTGCCTGCTGCTCGTTTAAAGCAGCCATCAGCGAGCGGATACGAATACGCGCAGCGCCCAAGTTGGAGACCTGGTCGACCTTGAGCATGGTGTAGATCTTGCCCGAAGCCTCAAGAATCTCCTGGACCTGGTCGGTAGTCAGTGCGTCAAGGCCACAACCAAACGAGAAGAGCTGGATGAGGTCCAGGTCGTTTCGGGACGCAACAAAGCGAGCCGCACGGTACAGACGCGAGTGATACATCCACTGGTCAACAATACGGATGGGGCGCTCAGGCATCATCTTATGGGCAATGGAATCCTCGGTGAGCACGGCAAAGCCAAAAGAAGAGACCAGCTCAGGGATGGCGTGATTAATCTCTGGGTCGTTGTGGTATGGGCGACCTGCAAGAACAATACCGTGAGCGTCGTGCTCTTCAATCCACGCAAGAGCCTCGTCACCTGCGCGGTGCATCTGGTCCTTGACGTTGATGTCTTCCTGCCAAGCAGCCTCAACAGCGGCGTCAATTTCGGCGCGCGTGATGTGCTCGCCGCGGAAGCGACCCTTGCCTACCTGGGCGTCCTTCTCGCGCTGTTCACTGATGAGCTCGTACAAACGACGCTTGAGCTCGTTTTTCTTGTCGTACGGAATGAACGGAGCCATGTACTGGATGGACGGATCAGAGAGTTCGTCCACGTTGAGGCCCAGCGCCTGAGGGTAGCTCATAACAATTGGGCAGTTGTAGTGGTTGGTTGCGGAGTCGTCCTCCTTGCGCTCCCAACGAATGCATGGCATCCAAATGAAGTCCGGGTCCTTGGCCAGCAAGTTCATGATGTGGCCGTGGGAAAGCTTCGCGGGATAGCAGGCGGACTCAGAAGGCATGGATTCGATACCTGCGTCGTACGTCTTTGCGGTGGTCTGGTCGGACAAAATGACCGAGAAGCCCAGCTTAGTGAAAAACGTGTGCCAGAACGGATAGTTCTCGTACATGTTCAGCGCGCGAGGAATACCCACGGTGCCGCGTGGAGCCTCGTCTACAGGAAGCGACTCGCGATCAAACAGCAGCTTGTTCTTGAACGCAAAAACGTTTGGTGCCTCGTTCTTCTTAGCGCCACGCTTCTTACCTGCGCCTTTCTCGCAACGGTTACCGGTGATAAACCTGTGGCCGCTGCCAAAATCGTTAATGGTAAGCATGCAGCTGTTAGGGCAGATGCGGCAGTGTGTGTTGGTAAGCTTGACCTGCAGATTATCGATGGACTCGCGGTCAAGCAGAGTGGATACGCCATCAATACCTGCGCGGTCGCGGGCGAGAAGAGCGGCGCCGTAGGCACCCATGACACCTGCAATATCAGGACGGATGACATCTCTGCCGGTGAGCAGCTCAAAAGCACGGAGCGTTGCGTCGGACATAAAGGTACCGCCCTGAACAATGCAGTGCTCGCCAATCTCGCTGAAGTCGCGGAGCTTAATGACCTTGAACAGGGCATTCTTGATGACGGAGTATGAAAGACCAGCAGCAACGTCGCCGATGGTTGCACCCTCCTTCTGCGCCTGCTTGACGCGGGAGTTCATGAAGACGGTACAGCGGGATCCCAGGTCAACAGGGAGTGTTGCCTTGGTTGCAGCGGTTGCAAACTCGCGGACGTCCATCTTCATGGAGTCGGCAAAAGATGCAATAAAGGAGCCGCAGCCTGCAGAGCAAGCTTCGTTCAGCATAATGTGCTCAATGACGCCGTCTTTGACCTGCAGACACTTCATGTCCTGGCCGCCAATATCAAGAATGAAATCAACGTCTGGGACAAATGCCTTAGCGCCACGCAGGTGAGCAACGGTCTCAATCTCGCCCGAGTCTGCACGCAGAGCCTCAATCAGGATGCCCTCACCATAACCGGTGGTTGTGACATGGCCAATAATGCAGTCGGAAGGCATCTCGTCGTAGATGGAGTCCATGATTTTGCGAGCGGTACCCAGGATATCGCCGTTGTTATTGTCGTACCAGGTGTAAAGAAGCTCGCCCTTCTCGCCAACAACAGCAGCCTTCATAGTGGTAGAACCTGCGTCGATGCCAATGAACACGCGGCCGTGGTAGTTGGCCAGCTGGCCTTTGGGGACTACCTCTTGATCGTGGCGGGCCTTGAAGTCGTCAAAGTCCTGTTGAGTAGCAAAGAGTGGGTCCAGACGAGCAACCTCGGAGCCCTGGATGTCCTTGAGGTTGTCCAGCGCCTCCATGACCTGCGTAAAGGTGATTGGTCGGTCGGACTCGCCCGCCAGAGCAGCGCCCGTTGCAACAAAGAGGTGAGCGTTCTTTGGCAAGACGATGTGCTCGTCGTCCAGGTTAAGCGTGATGTAGAAGCGACGGCGCAGTTCAGAGAGGTACTGCAGCGGGCCGCCGAGAAACGCGACGTGGCCGCGGATAGGGTGACCACAGGCCAAGCCAGAGACAGTCTGATTTGCAACGGCCTGGAAGATGGAAGCAGCGATGTCGGCAGGAGCGGCACCCTCGTTGAGCAGCGGCTGAACGTCGGACTTAGCAAAAACGCCGCAGCGAGATGCAATTGGGTAGATCTGCTTGACGTCTTTTGCCAGCTCGTTGAGGCCAGTTGCGTCGGTCTTGAGGAGAGATGCCATCTGGTCGATAAACGCACCGGTACCACCAGCGCAGGTACCGTTCATGCGCTGCTCAATGCCGTTATCAAAGTAGATGATCTTTGCATCCTCGCCGCCCAGCTCAATAGCAACGTCGGTCTGAGGGATCAGCGTCTCAACAGCGCGCTTGGAAGCGATGACCTCCTGGACAAACTCCAGGTCAAGCCATTGTGCCAGCAGCATTCCGCCGGAACCGGTGATTGCGGCGTACATGGATGTCTCGCCAATGTGCTTCTGAGCTTTAACAAACAGGGAACGAGCCGTTGCGCGAACGTCGGTGTGGTGGCGCTCGTAGTTTGCGTAGACCAGCGTGCCGTCCTCGTCGATGACGGACAGCTTTACAGTTGTGGAACCAACGTCAATGCCCAGCATAAGGTGGGCCTGAGACAGGTCAAGTGGGACGTTTGGTGCAAGCTCTGCACCGTTCTCTACCAGCTCAAACTTTGGACTAATCATTGTTTTCCTCTCCGAGAACAAGAGTTGCAAGCGCAAATCGTGGAACATCTAGCTTGATTGGCTTGCCGTACAGATCGCCAGGCGCAACAAACATCAAGCCGGTCATAAGGCCTGCCATCTGCTCGTCGCTCTCGCGCATGCCGCCGATTAACCAGCGGATAAGGACGCCGACCTCGGCAGAAATTGCGAAGGTCAGATAGTAGTCAAAGAAGGGACCAAGTGCGCGCGGATCAAGATCGTGCAGGGCGCGCTGGGCGATAACCTCGTGTACCAGGTGCTTTAGTTTGTCCTGAAACGCGGGATCGCCGCCGTTACCCAGCAAGGGGCGCAGGTAGAAGCCGTGCTTGCGAATGCTTCGAAGCATCTCCGTTGCGCCGGGGCATGGCTTGTAGGAGTCAATGGCCTTCTTGAGCTCGACAAGGTTCACGCGAGCGAGCTGCTCAACAGCAGGTCGGAGCTCTGCTAGCGCTTCCTTTTCGATGTGGAGCACCAGGTCAGGGATGTCTTTGTAGTGAGAATAAAAGGTTCGACGCGTGAGGCCAGCGCGCTCCGTTACGCCCGTGACGGTCACGGAAGTAAGGTCGCCGGTAGCGTCTATCTCTTCTGCCAGGGCTTTTCTGAGCGCCGCACGAGTTCTTGCGGTGCGTCGATCAAGCTTGCAAGCTGAAAAAACAGCAGGTACAGACAATGTTTGCGTCATACGTTTCTGAAGCCTCTCCTGGTTGCAGGTACGCGAGCGCGCATCGGGTGAGCTGAGGGTGCTAGCGCGACAGCACAACAACACCGTAGCACCCGACTTATTGCACATACTGAGTATTATTACACACCCTGTGTAATAACTGCAACCTCGAGAAGATCGATTTTCTCGCCAGACTTACTTTGACCGCTAGGGTTCTATTTGACCTGCTAGCGCGCCTGATTTCTGCAAAGAATCTGTAACTTTTGCCTAAATACTTCAAAGAGTCTGTGGATTTGCCTGATTTCATCAAAGAATCGGTGTCCAAAATACAGAATCTTTGCACTTTTCAGGCGGGGTTTAAAGCGTGTCCGAGCTCACCCCTCCAGGGAGCCTGATGTTATTGTCATGTCTGAACAATTTGCCGAAAAAGTGCACCATATCTGAGCTATTTGCCGGCTTTTTTCGCCATGTCTGAGTTAATTTACTCAGACATGATGAGCTTTTCAGGCTCGAAGACCGCAAACTGTCTGCAGCAGCGCCTGGCGAGAAACCCCGTGCACTCCCCGCCGGCGCTTCGCGCGTCCGACCTGCAAGTTTGTCCGCACACGACGCTGTGACCGTACAAAAAACCGGTGTCCACCTGCGTGAACACCGGTCTGACCTGCATGTTATGTGGAGCTTCCAGCTTGCACGCTCTCACCTGCATGTTATGTGGAGCTCGGAACCCCGCGCGCCGTGGCCGCTACCTGCGCTTACGCGAAGCGCTCGACGCCGTCCTTGGAGACGCGCGCGAAGAACAGCGGTTCCAGCTCGGGAGCGTTTTCGCCAAAGACCAGAGCCTCGCGGAAGATGCGCTCGCCCTCATCAAGACGGCTTTCGTCACCGGTCAGAAGCGTTGCAATCACATCGCCCTTCTCGACATAATCACCGGTCTTGCGCTCAAGGATAATACCAGCTGCTGGGTCGATTGGATCGCCCTTCTTCTCGCGGCCAGCGCCCAGAGCAACGGAGGAAATGCCCACCAGCTCAGCGTTCATGGACGTAATATATCCGCTGGTTTCGGCCACAATATCGCGACGGAATGGCGCGGCCTCAAACTTGGTGGTATCGAAGATGACCTCGTCGGTGCCGCCCTGGGCCTTGACCATCTGGGCCAGCTTAGCCAAGCCCTCGCCGTTTGCAATCTGCTGACGGGCCAACTCGCGGCAGTCCTCAACGCTTCCCTTACCTGCGAGGTTAAGCATGTTTGCAGCAAGTTCAACGCAGACATCGGTCAGATCATCAGGACCTTCACCCTTAAGCGTGGCCACTGCCTCAATGACCTCGAGGGAATTGCCCACGTTTTTGCCAAGAGGGCGATCCATGCCAGTAATCAGTGCTGCGGTGGTGCGGCCGACGTGCTCGCCAATGGAAACCATGGCATCTGCCAGCTCAATTGCGGAATCGACGTCCTTCATGAAGGCGCCGGAACCACACTTGACGTCCAACAAAATGCAGTCGGAACCGGAAGCAATCTTCTTGCTCATGATGCTCGACGCAATCAGAGGCACCGAGTCAACTGTTGCGGTAACGTCGCGCAGCGCATAGAGCTTTTTATCAGCTGGAACAAGATTGCCCGTCTGACCTGCAACGGCAACGCCAATCTCGGAGACCTGCTTGAAGAAGTCAGGCTCGGAAATCTCAATGGAAAGTCCTGGAATTGCCTCAAGTTTGTCCAGCGTACCGCCCGTGTGACCCAGGCCACGGCCGCTCATCTTGGCAACCTTTACGCCTAAAGACGCAACAAGAGGGGCCACTACCAGCGTGGTCTTATCGCCAACGCCACCAGTGGAGTGCTTGTCAATCTTAATACCAGGGATTGCCGAGAGGTCCATCATGTCGCCGGACTCGGCCATTGCCATGGTCAGGTGAGCCGTCTCGTGCGCAGTCATACCCTTGTAGAAAATGGCCATCGCCAGCGCTGAGGCCTGATAATCGGGAATATCCCCAGCTACATAGCCCGAGACAAAGTAATCAATCTCGGCGTCGGTAAGCTCGCCGCCGTCGCGCTTCTTTTCAATCACGTCGTACATGCGCATAGTTGAACCTCTTTCCGCTGTTCGCGTTCGTTGCCGTTCGCGGCGCCGTCAGGCGCGTTCGTTGCCGTTCGCGTTAACTCTCTAGTAAAAGAGCCGGTAGCGAGAAACTCTACCGGCTCGCAATTTCATGCAACCTACCAGGTTATCTGCACCCGCAAGCGCAGGCTGCTTGATACCGCAGCTTACTGGTTTCTCTTGCCGTGCTCGCTGCACCCGCAGCCACAACCGTGCTCGTGGCCACCGTCGGCACCCTTCACGGCGTCGTCACCCGATGCGCCAGCAGGACTGGACCCACCCAGATCCTCGGGACCAAATCCCATAGGCAAGATGTCCTGGAGCAGATACTCACGAGGAGCTGCATCTGCCTTGCCCAGCACAATACGGAACGTTGCAGGATCGCACCACTCGCGAATAACCTGCCTGCATACACCACAAGGAGTGCACCAAGCTGTTGGAGCCTCTCCCTCAGGACCACCAACAACCGCAATGGCCACAAAATCCCTGCGACCCTCAAACACTGCGCGGAAAAACGCCGTACGCTCGGCGCAGTTAGAAGGCGTGTACGCAGCGTTTTCTAGATTGGCACCGCCGTACACCGTGCCGTCGGAGCACAACAGTGCAGCTCCAACAGCATAGTGAGAGTACGGTACATAGGCATGGTTACGTGCCTCAATGGCAAGCTGAACAAGAGCCTCGTTAGAAACGTGGCAAGAACCCTCTACCCCGGCCATTATGCGCGACTTCCCTTGATGTATGGCACACCGTCTGCCTTAGGAGCAACGGACTTACCAACAAAGAGGACCAGCGTAATGATGGTGATGAAGTATGGAAGCATTGCAATAATCTGGCTTGGAATTGGAGTTGCTCCGCCGCCAAGCAGAATTGCCAGTGCCTGAGTAAAACCAAAGAGCAGGCAAGCTGCATAGGTGTTCAGAGGCTTCCACTTACCAAAGATAACCGCAGCCAGTGCAATAAAGCCCTGACCAGAAATAGCGGTCTGAGTGAACTGAGAAATAATTGCCAGCGTTACAGAAGCGCCGCCAAATCCTGCAAGAACACCAGAAACAATAACGCAGAGGTAGCGAGTCTTACGAACGCTAATGCCCAGCGTCTCGGATGCGTGTGGATGCTCGCCAACGGAGCGAATACGCAGGCCCCACTTGGTGCGGTAAAGCACAAACCAGACGAGAAGAGCGGTTAAAAGTGCAAGTACCACGGTAATGTCTACGTTCAAGCTGGAATAAGGTGTGTCGTTAAAGGCACCCTCACCAAAGAGCTTTGGGAGCTTGGTGACTGCTGGAGACATTGCAGCGCCATCAAACAAAAGACGGCAGGCAAACAGAGCAATGCCAGGTGCCAGCAGGTTAATTGCAACACCAGAAACTGTCTGGTCAGCGTTAAACGTAATAGATGCCATGGCGTGCAAAAGCGCAATAAGACCGCCTGCAATACCTGCACAAAGGAAGCCAATCCAAGGGTTTCCGGTGAGGTAGCTGCCTGCAACACCCGCAAAGGCGCCAACGCCCATCATGCCCTCAATACCAATGTTGACAACACCGGAGCGCTCGGAGACAACGCCGCCCAGAGCACCAAAAATAAGAGGTGTCGAGTACATGAGGGTAACGGAAACAAGAAGAATCAGGTTAGTGAGCATTGTTTGCCTCCTCCTGAGATGGGTTGGACGCATCACTCACTTGAGCAGCAAGCTTTGCCTCTTCTTCCTTAGCCTTCTGGGCACGCTTGTGATCAAGACGATCGGCAAGCATTGGAATAACGCCACCCAGAGCCATGAAGAACACGATGGTACCAATAACAATGTTGATAATCTCGGAAGGTGCACCAACCGTCTGCTGAACAGTCTGGCCACCATAAAGAAGACCAGCAAACAGGAAGGATGCAGGAATACATGCCACAGGGTTGCAGTTGGCGATAAACGCAACGGACAGACCGTTAAAGCCGTTGTTCTCAAATGCTGCCAGCGTTGCGATACTGTGAGGAGCAATACCGGTAATGGTCAGAGCACCTGCAAGTCCGCAGAGTGCACCAGAAATAGCCATGCAGAGCGTAAGGTTTTTCTTAACGTTGATGCCGGTAAACTGTGCAGCGTCGCGGTTAAAACCAACAGCGCGCATCTCATAACCAACCTTGGTGCGCATAAGCAGCCACCCAATAAAGATAGCTGCGATAATAGCAACAAAAATACCAATGTTTACATCGGTACGCATAATAGCGTCGCCAATAACAGGAATATTGCGAATTGCCTCAGCACCGTCCTCGGAATTCTTCATGCCATAGAACAGTGTGGTGTAGCCGGACTCGTTAATGGAGTACGAAGATGTTGAGTTTGGCTGGTGGAACTGTGGAAGAGAAACCACAAAGTTGCAGAGGTAGAGGCTGATCCAGTTAAACATAATGCTGGTAATAACCTCGTTGATGCCAAACTGAGCTTTAAGCCATCCAATGATGGCGCCAATACCTGCTCCGCCTGCGGTGCCTACCAAAACAACTACAGGAATCTGCAGCACAGGAGGAAGGTCAAGGCTGTAGCCAACAATAACAGCCAGGATAGTACCAACAATGTACTGACCCTCAGCACCAATGTTAAAGAGGCCAACGCGGAATGCAAAGGCAACGGCAATACCCGTAAAGAGCAGAGGTGTTGCCTTAATAATGACGTTAGAAATGTATTTTGGCTTACCTACCATGCCGCCAATAAGAGCCTCAAACGAGCTGATAGGGTCATAACCTGCAACAACCAAAATAATAGAAGCAACCAACAGGCCAACAAAAATAGCAACAATTGCTGACGTAATTGGCTTTCTCATTATCTTTGTAAGCGTACTCACTCGGCGTCACCTCCTGCCATCAGCAGGCCAGCCTGCTCTTCAGTGATAGTACCTTGGTCAAACTCGCCAACATTCTTGCCGGCGTAAATAATTGCCATCTTATCGGCAACGTCCATAATCTCGTCCAGCTCAAAGGAAATCAGCAAAATTGCTGCTCCACGGTCCCTCTCGCGAATAAGCGCTTTGTGGACAAACTCAATAGCACCAACGTCAAGACCGCGGGTTGGCTGGATGGCAATGAGGACATCTGGGTTGGAAGAAACCTCACGGGCAATAATAACCTTCTGCTGATTGCCGCCAGAAAGTCCCACTGCTTGATGATCTGCGCACTCTGCAGGACGAATATCAAACTCGTCAATCAGCTTCTGAGAGAATTCTTTGATCTTTGCCAAGTCAAGTGCAATGCCTTTACCAAAGGTCTCCTCGTTGTGGCGCTCAAGCACCATGTTCTCGGCAACCGTAAAAGGCAGAACCAAGCCCCAACGGTGACGGTCTGAAGGAATAGTTGCAACTGCGTGGTCAATGACCGTTTTAGGGGTTGTGCCCTGAATCTCTTCACCTTTAACGGTAATGGTGCCCGACTCAGGTTTGACCAGCGCGTTTATGGCATCGGCAAGTTCTTTCTGGCCGTTGCCGTCAATGCCTGCAAGACCAACAATCTCACCGGCACGAATATCCAAATTAAAGCCATTTACCTGCTCAATGCCGCGCTCGTCCTTGACGTGGAGGTCCTTAATAGAAAGAACAACCTCGCCAGGAGTTGCTGGCTTCTTTTCTACATGCAGGTTAACGTTTCTACCCACCATAAGTGTTGCAAGCTCGGTCTCGGATGTCTTGGAGACATCAACGGTGCTCATGTACTTACCGCGACGAATAATAGTGCACTCGTCAGCAGAAGACATAATCTCTTTAAGCTTGTGAGTAATAACAATAATGGTTTTACCTTTGCTTACCAGGTCATGCATGATCTGAATAAGCTTCTCAATTTCCTGCGGTGTAAGAACTGCCGTAGGCTCATCAAGAATCAGCGTATCAGCACCGCGATACAGGGCCTTTAAGATCTCAACGCGCTGCTGCATACCAACAGAAATGTCTTCGATCTTAGCGTCAGGATCTACGTCAAAGCCGTATTCCTCAACAATTTCAAGGACCTTCTCGCGAGCTCGCTTTGGATCAAGGACGCCACCGGCCTTGGTGACCTCGTTGCCCAAAACAATATTTTCTGTAACAGTAAAGTTCTCGACCAGCATAAAGTGCTGGTGAACCATACCAATACCGTGAGCGATAGCATCGTTTGGGCCAGAAATGGATACACGCTCTCCGTTGAGGTAAACCTCGCCCTCATCAGCAGAATACAGGCCATACAGTACGTTCATGAGCGTACTTTTACCTGCGCCGTTCTCTCCTAAAATGGCGTGGACAGTTTGCTTGCGCACGTTAAGGTCTACGGCGTCAAGAGCTTTAAACGATCCAAAAACTTTGGTAATGCCATGCATCTGAACAGCGTAATCCGAACTGACTTCCACGAGCCACCTCCTTTACACACTTGCTAGAGGTGAGGAGTGCCAAAGAGCACTCCTCACCAGCAAATCCAAACTCATCAGCCTTTGGGCCTGTCAGACGGCAAAACCATCTGGCGAGAAACCCCAGGGCTCAAAAAACTAAGTCAGAGCTTAGCTCAAAGACTTGACGTACTTGTCCAGGTCATCCTTGCTTGCAGGAGGAACAACGGAGCCAGCCTTGATCTTGTCGAGAAGGTCAGTAGCTGCCTTGTAGGTGTCCTCGCCCATGAGGTGGTGATCCTCAGCAATTCCGACAGCGTCCTCGGAAGCGCCCAGGGAAACAGTAGTGCCGCCCTTCTGGCCGTCCTTCAGGATCTTCTCGGAAATCTCAACGATAGCAACGTTGACGCGCTTAAGAGCGGAGGTCAGAACGTTCTCTGGAGCAAGATATGCCTGGTCACGGTCAACGCCGATAGCAAGCTTGTTTGCGTCCTTAGCTGCCTCAATAACGCCAGTTCCTACGCCGCCTGCAGCGTGGAAGACAACGTCGCAACCATCGGAGTACATGGAGTTAGCAATAGCCTTACCCTTTGCAGCATCGGAGAAGGACTCTGCATACTGTGCAGAAACCTCAACGTTGGTGCCCTTTTCCTTGTTTGCATAAGCAACGCCGCCGCGGTAACCATACTCAAACTGGTCGATAAGTGCGGAAGAAATGCCGCCAACAAAGCCAACCTTGCCAGTCTTTGTGGTGCGAGCAGCAATGTAGCCAACAACAAAGGAAGGCTCCTGAGCACGGAACATTACGCCAGTGAAGTTGGAAACCTCAGACTCGTTGCCGTTGTCGATAATGGCAAACTGGGTGTTTGGATTGTCCTTAGCAGCCTTAAGGGTTGCGTCTGCCATAGCAAAGCCAACGCCCCAAACAAGATCGGACTCTGCGTCAACAGCCTTATCAAGGTTGGTTGCGTAATCGGAATCCTGCTTGGACTCAAGGTAGCTGACATCCCAGCCGTTCTTGTCCTTAAGCTCGGTCATGCCCTCCCAAGCGGACTGGTTAAAGGACTGGTCGTTAACACCACCAGTATCGGTAACCATGGTGAGCTTCTTTTTCTTCTCACCTGATGCCTTCTGGCCGCCGTCGTCCTTCTTGGAGTTGTTGCAGCCTGCAAGACCTGCAAGTGCTGCAAATGCGCCAGCGCCGGTTGCGCCGGTCACAAAACTACGACGAGAAACGTTCTTGTTCATTCCGTGCTCTCCTTACCTCATGTGGCGGGAACGTCCAGCTTTTGTGCTGGATCTTTATGAGAAGTTGACCAAACTTCCCTAACTTAAGCGGAAAATCCGCATGGTTCCAAAACAAACAGCAATGGTAAGCTGCTGACCTGTGATGCTTTGTGCAACAAGCGCTTTAAGCAACAACAGAAAGAGCAACCTCCATCATCTGCGTGAAACTAGTCTGACGCTCTTCAGCAGTAAGTGCTTCTCCTGTAAGAGGCAAATCAGAGATAGTTAGCAGCGTAAGCGCATGCTTATGAGCGTACATGGCGTTGAGATACAGGGCTGCCGACTCCATCTCAACGGCAAGAACATCCATGTTTGCCCATTTGGTAAGCGAGTTGTCTACGGTATAGAACACGTCGCTTGCCAGAATATTACCAACGCGAACGGGATAACCCAGCTTTTCTGCACCAGCAACAGCCTTACTCAACAGGCCAAAGTCTGCGGTAGGTGCAATAGTTCCAGGCATTCCGTACTGTGATGGATAATTAGAATCAGTGCTGGAAGACATGCCAATAACAATGTCTCTAAGCTTTACCTCAGGAGCAAGGCCGCCAGCGCTACCAATGCGGAGAATGTTGTCAACTCCGTAGAAATTAAAGAGCTCGTAAGAATAAATGCCAATGGAAGGCATACCCATACCAGAACCCATAACGGAGACTGGCTGTCCCTTGTAGGTGCCGGTGTAGCCAAACATATTGCGAACGGTGTTGAACTGCTCAACGTTCTCCAGGTACGTGTCTGCAAGAAGCTTTGCGCGCAGAGGATCGCCTGGCATGAGGACAGTCTTAGCAATCTGGCCCTCAACAGCAGCGTTATGGGGAGTTGGGGTAGTAGCCATTAGTTCTCCTTAAGAATCTCTGACAGGTGAGAAGTTCCAACACCAAGTTGCTCAACGCCAAAATAATCAAGAATTGTCTCGGCCATGTCGGCAAATGTGGCGGTTGTACCAAGGTTGGTGTTTGGCTTAACCTTTGGACCCGTGATAAGCAGTGGCACGTACTCACGAGAGTGATCAGTAGATGGTGTTACCGGGTCACAGCCATGATCTGCGGTGATAATGAACAGGTCATCCTCACGAAGGCCCTCAATAATTTGAGGAATGCGCTCATCAAAATAAGAAAGAGCGTTGGAGTATCCCACAGGATCGTTGCGGTGACCGTAAATCATGTCGGTATCAACAAGGTTGGTGAAGCACAGACCGTTGAAGTCTTTGCTGGTAGCCTCAATAGTCTTCTGAATTCCGTCTGCGTTGCAGGTAGTAAACTCAAACTCTGTCATACCACGGTGAGCAAAGATGTCATAAATCTTGCCAATAGAAAGAACGTCAAAGCCGTTCTCTTTAAGACGATCAAGCATGGTTGGGCCCGTTGGCTCAAGCGAGAAGTCATGACGGCGAGAAGTGCGCTGGTATGGCCACTCTCCCTCAAAAGGACGAGCAATAACGCGAGCAACACCGTGCTCACCCTGAAGAATCTCGCGCGCAATGCGGCAATACTCATAGAGTTTCTCGGGACTTACCACGTCCTCATGAGCAGCAATCTGGAAAACAGAATCTGCTGAGGTATAGACAATCAGAGCACCAGTCTCTACGTGCTCTTTACCAAAGTCTCTAATAACATCGGTTCCGGAGTAAGGTTTGTTGCACAAAACCTTGCGGCCCGTCTTCTGCTCAAACTCCTCAATGACCTCCTGTGGGAAGCCATCAGGATAGGTTGGGAACTTCTTTGGAGAAATGACACCTGCCATCTCCCAGTGGCCAACCGTAGTATCTTTACCAGCGGATTTCTCCTGCATGCGAGCATATGCGCCCTCAGGAGACTCAATTGGCTTCAAATCAACGTCATACACGGTATCAAGCGCGCCATCAATATTAAGAAGGCCCAACTTTGTCATATTTGGGATGTTAAGAACGCCACTTGTTGCGCAGGCACAAAGGGTATTGCTACCCTCATCTCCATATGCCGCTGCATCAGGCTCTTCGCCGATGCCAAAACTATCAAGAACAACTACAAAAACACGTTTAGGCATGCTACCTCCTAAAACGCCCGAAACAAGCATTTGCGCACGATACATGCGCGAACTAACTTATGTGGACGAGTCATTACTATTCATTAAATATATTATTACAGTTGCATAATGCCGACGCCCAAGTTAGAGAGATTTTCACGATACAACCGTTTGCAGATACTAAAATTCTGTAAACGGTACGCAGCAAATGCTTAGAAAAATCAAGCAGGTAAAACCAATGTGGCGAGAAAATCTTTGAGCTCACCAGGAAAAAATTTAATGAATTCATTCTTTACAGACTCTAGCTGCTGTCTTATCGTTGTCCAAAGCAGATTTAAGCATTGGCTTAAACAAGATAAGCACCTGTTTAGAAGTTTTTATATAAGCACCTGTTTAGTCGGATTCTATTTTAGCTGCTAGGAGGACTGATGCTCACCAATCGAGAACAGATGATTTTCAACTGGATTAAAGAGCAGCCTTCCATTACTCAGAAGGAAATTGCAGAGCGTGCAGGTATCTCGCGTTCTTCTGTTTCGGTTCACATCTCCAACCTTACCGCAAAGGGCGCAATTTTGGGCCGCCGCTACATTTTGAGCGAGCGTCCCTACTTTATTGTGATTGGCGCTGCCAACATGGATATTGCTGGCCGCCCAGACACTTCCCTTGTGGCTGGAGATTCAAACCCTGGCAAGGTTACCATGTCCTTTGGTGGCGTTGGCAGAAATGTTGCCCACAACCTTGCCCTTCTCGACAGCGACGTTCGTCTGCTCACCGCTTTTGGCGAGGACTATCGTGCGCGCGAGCTCAAAGAGGGCTGCCTGGACTGCGGCATTGACATCGACGCTTCTATTACCGTGCCAGGCGCTTCCACTTCCACCTACCTCTTCATCATGGACGAGCACGGTGAGATGCAGGAAGCCATCAATGACATGCAGATTTACGAGTATGTCACCCCCGAGCGCATCGAGGAGCGCCTGGATGTTATCCAGCACGCCGCAGCTTGCGTGATTGATACCAACCTGCCTCAGCAGACCATCGAGTTCATTGCCAAGAACGTGACCTGCCCCATCTTCTGCGATCCCGTTTCTTCCATTAAGGCACAGAAGCTCAAGAGGGTCCTGGGCAAGATTCACACACTCAAGCCAAATCGCCTTGAGGCCGAGATGCTCTCGGGCATCAAGATCACTGACGATACCTCCCTTGAAGCCGCAGCTCACGAGCTGCTTGCAACAGGACTGAAGCGCGTGTTTATCTCCCTTAGCGAGAAGGGCCTTCTTTGTGCTGATCACGAGAAGACCGTTCGCTTGCCACTGCTTCCCGCAAAGCTTGTCAACATGACCGGTGCGGGCGATGCCATGATGGCAGGAATTACCTGGGCGTATACTCAGGGCATGACGCTTGAGCAGACCGGCCTGATAGGCATGGCTGCTTCCAGCATGGCCATTGAGGGTGAGGACACCATCAACGGTGAACTCAACGTTGAAGAGGTCATCAAGCGCGCAGGTCTTTAGCGCGTCTGCACAGCGCATCTGCACGGCACTACTTTCGGTTCCATTAGTCGTTTACGATTGGAGTATATATGTCTAACCTGAAGGATTTTCTCGTTGTATCTGATGAGGTCAAAGAGGCTCTTGAGCAGAACAAGCCTGTTGTAGCTCTGGAGTCCACCATCATTTCTCACGGTATGCCTTACCCACAGAACGTCGAGACCGCTCTGAAGGTTGAGCAGATTATCCGCGACAACGGTGCAATTCCTGCAACTATTGCAATTATTAACGGCCAGATGCGTGCCGGCCTCTCCGCTGACGAGATTGACTACCTGGGCAAGAAGGGCCGCGAGGTTGCTAAGGTCAGCCGCCGCGACCTCCCTGTTATCATCGCTGAGAAGAAGGACGGCGCAACTACCGTCACTACTACCATGATGATTGCTCACATGGCAGGCATCGACGTCTTTGCAACCGGCGGCATCGGCGGCGTTCACCGTGGCGCTGAGACCACCATGGACATCTCCGCTGACCTCGAGGAGCTTGCACAGACTCCTGTTATGGTCATTTGCGCTGGCGCAAAGTCCATTCTTGACCTTGGCCTTACCCTTGAGTACCTGGAGACTAAGGGCGTTCCTGTACTTGGTTACCAGACCGAGGAGCTTCCTGCGTTCTACACCCGCAAGAGCGGCTTTAGCGTTGACTACCGCGTTGACTCCCCTGCTGAGCTGGCAGAGATCTTCACTACCCAGCAGCAGATTGGCATGAACAGCGGTCTCCTGGTCACCAACCCAATTCCTGAGCAGTACGCAATGGATAAGGACACCATCGACGCAGCTATCGAGAAGGCCCTTGCAGAGGCAGAGGCAAACGGCATCCACGGCAAGGAGTCCACACCATTCCTGCTGGCAAAGGTTGCTGAGATTACTGGCAACAACTCCCTTGAGTCAAACATTCAGCTGGTCTTCAACAACGTTGCTCTTGGCGCAAAGGTTGCTGCAGAGGTTTGCAACCGCAAGTAAGTGCACGCACGTGCTCAAACGTGCAAGCGCACAAAGTACACGTGCAAGTTCCGCGTTAGCATCGCATTTCTTTTGGCCCCTACGTCGTTTGACGTGGGGGCTTTTTCTGTCTTGCAGCAGCTTTGGTAGGTTCTGCCGAAGAATCGACATGTTCTTAATCAAGATAGTCAGGCAGCTAGGCGGTCGCACTACCTGATATACATCTCTATGCATAAACTTCATGTAATATGCTAGAAAATGAATAGCGTCATATAAAAGATTTAACTATAGGTAAATTCCGCACCTAAGGAACACACTTAAGTCAGATATTCTGCTCAATTGCGGGCATTTTACACACCTAATGAAGATATTCTGCACGTTTGAGGTATTTTCAGCGTCATGTATACGTCTTTTTGACAGATTATCCGACTTAGGTGTGTTTTGAACTGCCTCCTATTTTTTCGTGTCCAAGAAATGGGAGGCAGTTCATTTGACGTGGGGGCTTTTTCTATCTTGCGGCAGCTTGACCGTGGGCTGACCGCTGGTTGGCCACTGGTTGGCCGCAACCTAATCGCAACCTAATCGCAGCCCAATACCGTTCAAGAAAATTATCTCAAAAAGTGGACAAAAGTCCTTATTTTTATTTTAGGGAGCAGGTACAATTACTCAAACTTAAGCCAAAACTGTCCTGTAATGAGGACTCACGAAGCAAGAACAGCGAGGTCTCGTGTGAACGTTCTAACCTACCTTGACAGTCTTGATTCTGATGTTCGGAAGAAGATCATCAAATGGGCTTCTCGCGTTCCCGCTAATCGTCTTTCTCATTGTAGGCAGATTCGTCTTAATTCCGGACAGACCCTTGTCCACATGCTGGACCGCGTTGATAACGTGTACATTCTGTGCCGCGGTACCGTGCGCACCACGTCGCATAATTCCGCAGGTAGCACGTATGTTATTGACGAGTATCGTGCGCCCGTTGCTTTTGGTGAGATGGAAGTTATCAGCGAGAGCCCGTTTTACCTGGGATCGCTCACCGCAACTTCCGGCTGCGAGTTTATTTCGGTTCCACGCGAGGACTACCTGCAGTGGATTCGTTCGGACCCTGAGGCACTTCTTACCCGCTCACGCTGGATTATCAAGAATCTGACACGTCAGTCTGGCTACGAGCGCAGCTTGCTGACCTGGAGCGGAACCAAGCGCCTGATGTACATGCTTAGCGAGCTAACGCGCGATCAGATTCACCGCGGCGTTGTTGAGTGGCCGTTCACGGTACGCCTGACCAGGCAAGAGCTGGCAGACAAGATTGGTACCAGCACAAAAACTGTTGCCCGCGGCATCGACGAGCTTAAAGAGAGGGGAATGGTTTCTGTTCAGCACGGCAAGATTGTCATTACCGAGAGGCAATTCCAGCGCCTCGACGATGCAATGAAACACGAGGGAGAATCCCACCTTCTGGACTAACCTCTGTACCTGGCACAACGCTTGGGCAAGACCGATCTTCTCGCCCCAGGCAGCGCGCCGCGCAACGCGGTGCACCATAACTTGGAACGACCGACGTACCCGTCGCAATCACAAACCTGTTTTTGCAGGATAAACGTAAGGAGCACTAATGAGCGAGTTCATGGACATCATCACTTCCGACAACCTCTCGTACAAGCAGAAGGTTCTGCACCTGGCTCAGGCTGCCGAGAATTCCGAGCATCCTATCAAGACAACTGCTGAGTTTGATCGTCTTTTTGCAGCTCACGCTCTTGACGACATGTGTGAGGGCAACGCTCCTTACCGCCCTCGCTACATCTGCCCTGACTATCAGGTGTTTGCTCAGAACGGTTCCGAATTTTTGCGCTTTGACAAGCCAGAGACCCTTGATGACCTGCTCTGGGGCCTTGCCGCTCTCTACGACAACGTTCCTTCCGTAACCAGCCGCCCTGTCTATGTTGGCCAGCTGGACAAGATTATCGATCCATTCCTGGAGGGCATGACTGACGCAGAGATTAAGCCTCGTCTGCGCCGCTTCCTGAACCACATCGACCGCACCGTTGCGAGCGGTTACTGCCACGCAAACATTGGTCCAGAGGACACTCGTGCAGGTAGACTGCTGCTTGAGGTTGACCGCGAGCTCATGAACGCCGTTCCAAACTTCACTCTCAAGTACGATCCAGAGGTCACATCCGACGAGTTCATGCGCCTGGCCGTCAAGACCACCATGGTCTGCTCTAACCCTGCTTTTGCTAACCACCGCATCCACAAAGAGACCTACCCTGGCGAGTACACCGTCGTAAGCTGCTACAACGTTCTTCCTATGGGCGGCGGCGCTTACACCTTGAGCCGCGTGCTTCTCCCTGGCCTCGCAAAGCTTGCAACCAACGTTGACGACTTCATGAACAACCTGCTGCCAACCGCAACTGGCGAGGTTCTGAACTTCATGAACGAGCGCGTCCGCTTCATTGTTGAAGATTCCAACTTCTTTGAGACCAGCTTCCTGGCTAAGGAAGGCCTCATTTCTCGCGAGCGCTTCTGCGGCATGTTTGGTGTTGCCGGCATGAGCGAGTGCGTCGCTGAGCTGCTACACCTTGATAGCAGCCGCACCTACGGCAAGGATGATGAGGCAAACGAGCTGGCCGACAAGATCATGGTCAAGATTGCCGACCAGGTCAACAGCTTTGACGCCGTCTACTCCGAGGTCTTTGGCGGTCGCTTCACCCTGCACGCACAGGCTGGCTTCTCCGACCAGCAGGGCGTTACCCCAGGTGTCCGCATCAAGGTTGGCGACGAGCCTGCAAACCTCTACGACCACATTCGCCACAGCGCACGCATGCACCGCTTCTTCAACAGCGGCGTCTCCGACATCTTCCCAGCTGAGCCAACTGCTGAGCGCAACCCAGACGCTGTCGTTGACGTGGTCAAGGCCGCATTCTCCATCGACGACAAGTACCTCTCATTCTACAGCTCCGAGGGTGACCTGGTCCGCATTACCGGCTTCCTGGCTAAGCGCTCCGAGATGAAGAAGTTCCAGTCCGGCGACGTTGTTCTTCAGGACACCGCTCACGACGGCCTGGGCAACTTCACCGCTAACCACCTTGCCGACCGCAAGGTTCGTATGAGCGACTAGCGAGAAGAGCTGCGCAATCGTGACCTTCACTGCAACAGAAACAACTTTGGGAGCAACACATCCAACTGGGTGCGTTGCTCCTGTCAACAAGATCATTCCCTTCTCGCTGGTAGATGGCCCAGGAAGCCGAACCGCCGTCTTCTTGCAGGGCTGCAACATTCGCTGCGCCTACTGCCACAACCCCGAGACCCAGGTGGAATGCATCTCCTGCCAGGCGTGCGTCAAACCATGCCCAGCTCACGCCCTGTCCGTGGCTGACGGCAAGGTTGTGTGGGACAACTCCATTTGCATCAACTGCGACAACTGCATCAAGGTTTGCCAGCATAAATCCACGCCAAAGATTGAGCTGCTCAGCGCACGCGAGGTGGCCGACCGCTGCATTTCTAACATGCCGTTCATCCGCGGAATCACCACATCAGGCGGCGAATGCATGCTCCGTCCCGACTTCCTCTACGAGCTCTTCACCTACTGCAACGCAGCTGGTCTGAACTGTCTCATCGACTCAAACGGCACCATCGACTTCACCGAGTACCGCGACCTGCTGAATCTCTCAAGCGGCGTCATGCTTGACGTTAAGGCTTGGGACGATCAGTGGTTTGAGCACCTGACCGGCGAGAATGGCGTCACAGTCCGCAAAAATCTTGCGTTTTTGGCCGAGCAAAACAAGCTGGAAGAGGTCCGCGTCATCGTGACCGAAGGCTGGAACGACGCCGAAGCCGCAGTTGACGGCATTGCCGCTACCCTTGGCGAGAAGGTCGGTCAGACACGCATTCGTCTCATGAAGTTCAGGCGTTTTGGCGTGCGCGGACCGATGGAGAACTCCCCTTCTCCAAGCGACGAGCGTATGCAAGCGATTGAGCTGCAAGCCCGCAGTCTGGGCTTTGGCGAGGTTGTCGTCAGCTAGTTGGCGCGACGGGTGCGCGGTGCCAGCCGCGGCAGACGCGGCGTGAACCGCGATACCAGCAGCGCACGGCATCCGGGTGGCGCAAGCCGCAGCTCGCATAGTTTTCTCGACGCTCCGGCGGGTTTCTCGCCACCCCACTATTCCATAACAAAGAACGACCTCGCAGCACATGCTACGGGGTCGTTTTCATTTACCTATCAGTGAAGTGTCGGTCCGGTAAACTCCTGATCAGCGAGCTACTCGGTGACGATAGCGATTCCACTGGAGCAGCCCAGACGATCAGCGCCAGCCGCAACCATTGCCTCAGCGTCAGCCTTATTGTGGATGCCGCCAGCAGCCTTAACCTTACAAGTGTCACCGACAGTCTGCTTCATCAGAGCGACATCATGAACAGTTGCGCCGCCGGTGCTGAAGCCGGTGCTTGTCTTGACGAACGCGGCTCCAGCAGCCATGCAATCCTTGCAAGCACGAACGATCTGCTCGTCATCAAGCAGGCAGCACTCCAGGATTACCTTAACGGGCACGGTGCCAGCGGCCTCAACAACAGCCTTGATATCAGCGATAACGTAGTCGTCTTCGCCAGCGACCAGGTGGCCACCGTTGATGACCATGTCAATCTCGGTAGTGCCGTCGGCAACGCTCTGCTTGGCCTCGGCCACCTTAGCTGCAGTCGAAGCGGCGCCCAGAGGGAAACCGATGCAGGAAGTAATGCCAACTCCAGAGCCCTCGAGCTCGGCGTGAGCCAGGGAAACCCAACAAGAATTGATTGCGACGGTGGCAAACTTATACTGCTTTGCCTCGGCGCAAAGTTTCTTGATGTCCTCAGCGGTTGCGTTTTGCTTCAAATTTGTATGGTCGATAAGGCCGTTGACTTCCACGATTTTCTCCTTCTGGCTATGCGATTATGAACGATTTGTGCCCCTCTATTGTACGGCAAGCACAACGTAAAAGATGCGGCTACCTGGTTTTTGCTATCCAGCATAACTGTCTGGCTTAGCTGTCTGGCATAACTATCTGGCTTAACTACCTGGCTTTGAATAGCCGCATCCACAGCGCTCGTTGACGATCTTCAAGATCAGAAATAGTTGTGTCACGTGCGACTATTCCTGTAGACTCGCGAATCTGACGGACCAAACCTTGAACGCTTGAGAAACTTTTTAACATCTCTCCAGAAACCGAAAAATGTGGGCATTGCATGCCCGTTACCAGCTCGTTTTCTCTGTCCAAGTCTCGCATGACTCTTTGGTCGCCAGCATGCGTTACCGCTGGATCATAATCTAGCAGCACCGTCGCATGCTTCTTTCTTTTATCCTTGAGCTGAATGGTTAAGTCAGGAATTCGAGTGATTTTCTCGCCATATCGATTTTCCAGCTCAATTGGCCTATTGAGCTCGACAGTTCCTAGGTTAAAGCCACCAAGGTTATACGGAAGGCACAAAAGAAGGGCAAGCGAAGCTTCTCGGGGTGACCGAGCTTTCTCTACGATATGCTGAAGCGCTCGTTTAGCTGAGATGATGCCGCGCTTTCTTCCTTGCGTGGAAAGAAACTTTGCGATTGCAGCACGATTTGTCAGAGGGCCATTTTGGCGTTGCGAAACTCCACCGCGGCCATCCTGATTCAAAAAATAATCGGAACACAGGGCACTACCTGCAAGGATTGTTCCAATAAAATCAAGCTTTGAAGCAACCTGTAAATAAGTGAATTCCGGAGAAGTAATAAATCCTTTTAAGTCAGCACCTATGGGCAAGAGCGACGATGGCGGAACCATTGAATTACAGATATGAAGCGAAACGTTTTCTCTTGTAGACGCAGAATTCAGGTCACGAATTAGCAGGTCAACCTTACTATTAAGCTCCTGATGGAGACGCACGCCTTGTATTTCTGGCAGATGTCCATAGTAGACGGCAAGCTCTCGCTCCATGGCTGCACCAGGTGTAGACTCGGGAACAACAGGGACTCTGACCATAGTATTTGCTGCCGACGACGAATCAAATGGCCTAGAGGAACTCATCAATAAATTAAACGCTGAAAAGTACGAAAGACAGTAATCCATAGCACTCCTTCGCGAAAAAGTATGAATTCCATACCCGGAAATGGCGCAAGTAATCTGACCGATTTGAAATCACATAGGAAATCTGTGCAAGATTTGTTGTTCTGACGTCCTTCCGTAGGCTTGCCGTGCAATTTCACTGTCCTATTTCAAAATTCTGCATATTTGTACTATTAAATACATTTCTATGAATACGTAATTTTTGAGCTCAAAGTTATGTGCCGAAAAAGGTAAAAAACGCGTTTAGTTGGAAATGAAAATTGAAAATTAGTCGTTTCATCTCCAACTAAGACGATTTTTTACCGCACCAAAAACTTTTATGTGGGCAAACGTTGTATGCAGAAAAATGAAACTTCCAACTAAACGGATTTTTTACCACTTTGGCGTAACTCAAAGCACTTTTGGCACCAGCACGTTCGCGACCACGCCCATCCTCACACGTCCGCCCTATCCGCCTGCGCTCACACCGGTGCGCACAAAAAAGCCTGGTAGCAGAACGCTACCAGGCTTTTAGCGAAGCTAAGTGTCTAAGCTAGATCTTAGAACTCGACAGGAAGGTCGAAGTAGACGCACTTAAGCAGCTGCTCCATCTCCTCCTGGGTAGGCTTGCGTGGGTTGGAGAGGGTGCAAGCGTCCTCGATAGCAAGGCGAGCAACCTCTGGAGCCTTCTCGAAGAACTCCTTCTCGTCGATGATGGAGGTCTCGGACTTGGTTCCACCCTCGCCGTAGTTCTTGATGCCCTGTGGGATGTTAAGAGCGTCGTTGATGTCACGAATCTTCTGAACAAGTGCCTCTATCAGCTCGTCCTCAGTGTTGCCCTCGAGGTGCAGGATCTCCTTAGCAATGAATGCATAGCGAGTCTTTGCGCGCTCGTCGCGAGCGTTGAACTGGATGACTTTGCCCAGGTACATAGCGTTTGCGCAACCGTGGATGATGTGTCCACCGGAGAATGCAGCACCAGTCTTGTGAGCCATGGAGTGAACGATGCCCAGAAGGCCAGAGGAGAATGCGATACCAGCAAGGCACTGTGCGTCATGCATGTGCTGACGTCCCTCTTTGTCGCCTGCGTAGGACTTTGGCAGCCACTCGACAATCTCGCGGATTGCGTGCAGAGCGTCGCCGTCGGTGTACATAGAAGCAACAGTAGAAACGTATGCCTCGATAGCGTGGGTCAGTGCGTCCATACCAGTGTGAGCAACAAGCTTAACAGGCATGCCGTAAGTGAGCTCAGGGTCAACAATTGCGACGTCAGGGGTAATCTGGAAGTCAGCCAGTGGGTACTTAACACCCTTCTGGTAATCGGTAATGATAGAGAATGCGGTTACCTCAGTTGCGGTACCGGAAGTAGAAGAAATTGCGCAGAAGTGAGCCTTGGTGCGGAGCTCAGGAAGACCAAAGACCTTGCACATGTCCTCAAAAGTGGTCTCTGGGTACTCGTACTTAATCCACATAGCCTTAGCTGCATCGATTGGGGAGCCGCCGCCGATAGCAATGATCCAGTCTGGCTGGAACTCGCTCATCTTAGCAGCACCGCTCATAACAGTCTCGACGGAAGGATCGGACTCGACACCCTCAATGTGAGCAACCTCAAAACCTGCGGACTTGAGGTCATTCTCGATGTCATCAAGGAAGCCGCCACGACGCATGGAGCTGCCGCCGGAAACGATAACTGCCCTCTTACCCTTGAGGTTCTTAACCTCGTGACGAGCGCCCTCGCCAAAATACAGATCGCGTGGATTTGTAAAACGTCCCATAAAACCTCTCCTTAACTATGTGCCGCTTCCCTAAGCGGCTAGCGAAGCCATTCTTCGCAATTACTTCTTCTCAACATTTCTATTCTAGCTCATTTTGGACACCTGACCAAAATGAAAGTGTCATTTTATGCAATATCGTTGAAAATTTATGCAGTCCTCTGACAAGATACTGACGCCCTTCTGGCGAGAAACCCGTCCACTCCAAACGTTTCCGTCTGCCGTTCACAATCTTCTTACGACGCTCGCGGAGTTGCGCTGCACACCTCAATAACCTGCGATATCATTACCTAAGAGAGAAAGGAATCCTGTGGCGTTTGACCCGGTAAAAGAAGACTACCAGCGGCTTATCCTCCGCTTTGCTCGCACGCAAGTCGGCGACGAGGACAGCATTGCTACGCTAATGAAGGACTTCAACTGGCGATTCTCCAACGACCGCAATTCCCTCCCTCAAACCGACGAAGACCGCGCGTTCAATCTAGTTGCGCAAGCGGCCGAGATTGTTGATTACCGCCTGCCGTTTGTCGAAGAATCTCAGGCGCAGGCCCTTATCGACCAGGGAAAACGCCTCCTCAATCAGGCCATTCAGCTGGACCCCAATTGTTTTGATGCCCAGCGCATGCTCCACGCCTCAAATAGCAGGCTTTTTGACGCCTACTACCAGTTCCTTGTTGAGAAGCTCCCCCAGGTTGAGGCCGTGTGCTACCAGAAGGCGCAAGAGTCCTCGCAAGGGCTTCCCGCCGAGCAGGCAGAACTTGCCCAGCGCCTGGCCATCAACCCCTATAAGCGCTGGTTAGCCACGCTTTCTTCTCGCGCGCTTATCTGCGGCCGCAACAAAGACGCCATTGCATATGGCGAGAAACTCCTGGAGCTTGACGCTGCAGACGCAGCCGATGCTCGTTTTACGCTTGCGCTCGCATACGCAAAACTCGAGGACGAAGACGCCCTCGACAACCTCATGGATCAGTACCGCAAGCTTGATCCGCCTCGCGGGGCAGATGACCCGTGGATTTTGCTGGCTCGCCTGGCCATACACTTCAAGAAGCGTGAGTTGGTTGAGGCGGAGCACTACCTTGACCTGCTGATTGAGCGCTATCCGGAGGCAACACTTTGTTGTTTCGTACAGAAGGATTTGCCTGAGGGAGAATTCTCTCGTCTCAACGTACTTCCCTATTCTGAGGACGAGCTCATCATTGCCATTGCAGAGGCAACTGTATTGCTGCAAGAAGGAAATGACCTGATAGGACGCGGTGTTCTTGGTCGTTGGCTTGCAGATCAAGTTAGGGCGAGAGACCCAAAGACCGTTGAGCTGGCAGAAAAAGAACTTCAAATGCAGGCAAATGCCTTGTTCGCTTCAGCCGATTCGTTCCCTGGTGGATTCGACTTTCCCGACGGCCCAGCTGGCCCCGACTTCCCCGGAGGTCCCGCTGGCCCGCGACCAAGCGGACCGCATATTGATGGGCCAAATAATCCATGCTCGGGCGGTGATGCAAAGTGATTAAGCATTCCGCTAACGATATGGTCAGTGAACAGGTAGACCGCCTAGTAACCAAGCATGCGCAAGAAAAGAACATCGTATCTGAGGCAGCTCTCTATGAGTTGAAACTTGCGGTAGAAGCTTCGCCTGAAGACTTCATTGCCGATGAAGAAGAAAAGGCTTTTGCTCAATACGTCAATGTCATTGGCAAGTATCAGGATGGAATTACTAAAGAAATTGATTCCGATGCTGACTTCTTTGCAAGTCGGATGGATCTGCTTAACTTCTTGCATAATCAAATGACAAATATCATTGAAAACCCAGCTCTTGCTAACACAAGCATTAATCTTGAAGCACAGCGAATTCTTGCACAGATTTCCAACAATCATCCTGCAGCAATCCTCAACGACCTACTTGACCTGCAAAAAGAATTTGACTCTATCTTTAGACCAAAACTAGAGCAAGCAAAGCAAACTCACGGCGACGCTTGGACCTGCGCTGAAGCTCGACCACTTTTGCGCCTCTATGCGCAGATTGCCCATGTAGCAACAGATTGCGCCTGCTTCAAGCTCTCCAAAAAAGCCTGTGAAGACCTCTTGTTTTTCTCGCCAACAGATTTACTGGGTGCACGTTTTACCTTGGCATATGTTCTTGCTCGCCTGGAAGACGAGGAAGGACTCCACAAGCTTGACGAGAGTTGCGGGTATCAGTCAAATGCCTGGATGCGTCTGGCGTTTACGCTGCTGTTCTTCAAGTTGAATCGCATGCCCGCGGCAAAGCGCGCGCTGAAAGGCTTTGTCAACCTCGGCGAGGGAGCGGCATATGCGCTGCTCAGGCCATCTTTTGTTGATCTCTACATTCCGTGCAGAATCAACTTTACGCCCGACACGTTTGCCGAAAACGTTATCGCAGTTCACGAGGCCGAAGCGATTATCGCCGACGTACCGGAATTTATTTCGTGGGCAGAGTCGGTGCCCGGCGTGACTCAGAGCGCTCGCGACTACGCGTTTAAGGCCGGACTCGACTGGTGGGAAAACGAAGAATAGATGAAAGCCCAAAATCGCGCCGTTTAGCCCTAGAAATCTGCAGCATCTTTGCTATACTTTTTCTTCGCGTCCCCATCGTCTAACGGTTAGGACATCGCCCTTTCAAGGCGGCAATACGGGTTCGATTCCCGTTGGGGGCACCATAGAACGCAAATCCCAAGGCAGCGCGTGCTCCCTTGGGTTTTTGTTTTTAAGCCTTATTAACAGTTGGCGAGAAAAACCTCTTGTAGACTCTCAACCGATAGTCCTGCACGCGCAAGAATGTTGTGGTGAACGTCCGCCTCAAGGTATTTATCGGGCATACCTACACGAATTACCTGCGGGCATGCACCTGAAGCGCTGAGGTGCTCGACAACTGCGCTGCCAAACCCACCCAAAACGCTGTGTTCCTCAACGGTAATAATTACGTCAGAATTCTGACAGATTTTCGTCAGAGAGGCGTCAAGCGGCTTGAGGATCGATACACCGTAGACCTCGATATTTGTTCGGACGGGAGCGGCAATCTGCTCTGCAACTCTCTGTGCTGCATCGACAACTCGGCTGGTTATCGCACCTGTTGCTAGGACGATTACGCGCTTCGGCTGAGTGACGGTTGTGGTTTCGGATGCCGCAGCTTCGGTGACCGACACGCCGTCTGCGCTTGCCGTGTCCACCGCGCAAGCTGACTCAAAGAGTTTCTCGACACCTGAGGCATCAAAAACGTAACCATCTGGATGCAGATTAACACCATCGCACGAGGTCATACGCACGTAAGCTGGTCGTGGATGCTTTGCAAGCTCCATGAGCGTGGCCGCAAGCTGGGCATTATCGATCGGATTGAGCACGGAAAGCCCCGGGATGGTCCTGGTAATCGCAATGTCCTCCACAGCCATGTGAGATGGGCCTGTAGCTGCGGATTCGCAGCCAGCGGCAACACCCACAAGCACCACGGGCGACTTCATCATGCCAAGGTTGACTCGAATCTGGTCCAGCGTTCGCGAGGTCACAAACGTGGCGTAGCACGGCGCAAAGACGTGAAAACCTTCATTTGCGCAGGCAGACGCCACTTCAATAAGGTTCTGCTCTGCAATTCCGCACTGGATGTAGCCGTCTGGTCTAAGCTCACGGAACCGGTCCAAGTTCAAACGACGACCATAGTCGGCAACAGCAACGGTTAGCAGCTCGTCATCTTTAGCGAGCTTACCCATTACCCAACCAAATACCTCTTTTGTATTCATACCTGCAAGCATCTGCGACTCTTCAGCCGAAATGCACGCTGGCTGCAAAGATGTGCCTAGCATGAGCATGCCTCCTCTGCAACTTTCAGATCAGACAATGCCTGTTCATAGAGGTCGTCCGTCACGCACGCGTCGTGGAACGAGACGTTATTCTCGGCAAACGAGAGTCCTTTGCCCTTGATGGTGTGCGCAATAATCGCGCGAGGCCTTAAAGTTTGCTGCTTTAATGCGTCGTACAGTGCAAGCACATCATGTCCGTCTACCTCGACAGACTCAAAACCAAACGCATCAAACTTTCTTGCAATTGAACCGGTGTCTAAAATGGACGCGCAAGGGCCGTCCAGCTGCATGCGGTTCTGGTCAACAATGACCGTGACATTGGAGAGCTGGTTGTGGCCGATAAACGCGGCACTCTCCCAAATGGAACCCTCGTCGCACTCGCCGTCGCCCAAAATACAAAAAACGCGAGAAGGGAGATCTTTTCTACGAAGGCTTAACCCCAGGCCAGCGGCATAGCCCAAGCCCATGCCAAGGCTGCCACCAGAAATTTCAAAGCCACGCTGAGGGTCTCGCAGTGGATGCTTAAAGAGTACGGCATCGGGTCCAAAGACCCCGCGGTCAATATCCTCTTGAGAGATCATTTCTGCACGTAGAAGAGCTGGGAACAAAGCCAGTGATGTGTGAGCCTTAGAGAGAATCAAGCGGTCTCTGAGTTCCCACTCGCAATCCCTGTGGCCTACCTGCATAACCTTGCTCAAAAGCACGGAGACTATGTCTGCTACAGAACACGCGCCGCCAATGTGAAATGGCGTTGAGCTGTAGCGATGTGCCAGCTCGATAATGCCTCGACGCACTGCCAGCGCCTCGTGACGCAAATCAAGTTCAAGCTGTTTGCGCTGATCAGAGTCTATTTCTGCAGAAGTCAGCGATGCACCCACGTGCTCTGACTGACGAACAGAAGAGATGTCCAGAGGTCCAATAGAGCCATCTACCTGCTCAGATACGCCAACAACACTCTGATGCGGGGCAAGCCAAGTCTGGCTCCACTCAATGCAATTGCCGTCGGACAGCTCGATTACCTGCTCAAGTACAAGCAAAGCCTCATTTGGAGAACACTGCAGGTAGTCGGCATGGTCTTTACCTGCAATTTGTGACTGATAGCGCATGCGAGAGCGCGCAATCTCTTTTTGAGATGTTCTTTCAACCGCGTCAAAGAGCGACTCATTCTCAAAGTCTGCCTCTTCAAGCTGAGGACAAACAAGCAGGTTGGACCATGATTCCTGGCACACTACAGGTCTATCCGAGACGCTCCTGACACGACGCAAAAAGAGTACGTCAGAGCCAACGGGAATCTCCAGGTGCTCGGCAACGGCTTGATCTGCAGGAACCACCTGCTTAAACAGGACTTCAGTTTGATACTCAAAGCCGCCATCTCTGAGCGCGGCCGCAAATGAAAGCACAGTATTTCCCGCCGCATGACGAACGGTGTTAGAGATAACCTGCGTTGCTCGACCCTTTTGAGTAAGCAGTAACCCCTCTTTAACCAGGGACTGAATAGCTTTTCTGATGGTTCCTCTGCTCACGCCGTACTGCGCCATAAATTCGGCCTCAGACGGAATGTACGTTCCCGCCTTCCAGTCTTCTGACAGAATTTTGACGCGCATCAAATCTGACAACTGAACATGAAGAGGTGTAGCGGACGACGAATTGAGTCCTCCTCTGACCTGGGGAGAAAATGACTCAGTAGCCGCATCTTCAGAAACTAAAACCGGAAAAACACCTGTCTCAAATGACATAGGTCCTCCGAAGTGAGTTAGAAATTAGTTATGCATACGTTAGGTACAAGACAAGTAGTATACAAGTTTCTGAAAGAGAACAGAATAGGAGTTATCTGACTTTTTATCTGTTATAACACCTCTTGAATTTGAGAGTTCTATTTGCTGATCAATAGAAAGAAAAGGCTTTTTCATAGCTTCTTCTTATGAAAAAAGCGGTTACACGATGGCAGCCGCTTTTTGGTCTCGGTTCCGTAGAATGTCAGCGAGACGTATCATTGCCAATAATCCTAACATTGCACAGACCTCTGTAAAGCGAAATATCAAAACTCAACAACGCGCTCTTTGTTCTAAATTATGTCCCATTTTTGTCCCATGAGCTGAATGTCGAGTTAAGTTTTACCAGGTCAAGAGCTATGTACTCTTCGCGCTCAAAAACGACTAATACTTGAATATTTTCTAAAAATACACAGCTAAAACGCTATTTATTCTGCAACAAAAATGGTAGGGGCGGCGGGACTCGAACCCGCAAGACCGAAGTCGAGGGATTTTAAGTCCCCTGCGTCTGCCAATTCCGCCACGCCCCCGGATATGTCTAGCTATTATGCCACTACTTTTAATTCAGCGCGCGCAAAATTGGCTGCCAAATCACAGGCGACTGCTTTCCCTGGTGAACGGCAGCTGCAGTTACCACCAGGCCAAAGAGCAGGTCACTCTCGCTTACTACCAGGTGTTTGAAGCCTGAATTCTTCATCAATTCTGCAAGCAAAATAGTTCCCGCAAGCATGACAGGCGCACGTTTTGCCTGCAATCCCGTTATGTCTTCTCGCTCCTTTAGCGTTTTGCCGGCGAGAAGCCCCTCTATCTGCAACACCTCGTCAAGCGAGATGTGGTTGAGGTGCACCTTTGACGGATCGTACGGATCAAGGTGATCCCTGATGGCAATGAGACTGGTTGCGGTTCCTCCAACACCAACCAGAAGCTCAGGCGCTGCACACTGCTGTTGAGCTCGCCCAATAGCCTCAGACATCATCTGAGCTGCCATTTTGTGAGCCCCATCAATATCCTCAGCTGATGGGTGATCCGATGACAGATTAAATCGCTCGGTCAAGCGTCTGCAGCCAAGCTCAACGGACTCGACGAAGTTAATGTCAAGCTGCTGCCCTCCAAGCTGCTGCCCTGCGTACTGATCGACCGACTGAGCCTCAGACTGACCTGCACTCTGACCTGCGCCCTGAACCACAGGCTGGCCTGCCAGCGTGCCAACGACCAGCTCAGTTGAGCCACCGCCGCTGTCGGCAACAAGAATGCGATGATTCTCAAAATCATGAGAGACACCCAGAAATGTGAGCGCGCCTTCAATTTCACCTGGAATAATCATGGGCTCAAGTCCCAGTGATGCTAGACCCATTCCCAGGTCAGGAGCATTTTCTGCATCGCGAGCAGCACTTGTGAGCGTACAAACAACCGCCTCAGCGCCCTCTTTTCTCGCGTGATCAACATAAGAAGAAACGCAACCAACGCAACGGTGAATTGCCTCAGGTAGCAGGCGCTTTGCCGTATCAACACCCTCGCCCAAATTAACAATCTCGGTGTATTTGGCCATGCGAATGACGCAATCGTCCTCTACCTGCGCAAGCGCAAGTCGAGCAGTTACGGTTCCAATATCAATCGCAGCTAGAAGCATTAGTGTGAGTTTCCACTATCAGACTTTGAATTGTCGGCGCCGGACCCCTCAGAAGATCCGCCTTCTCCGGAGTTCTTCTGCTCGTGAGACTCTTCAGGAGCTGGCACAGAGGTAGAATCGTCAGAGTTTGCGCTCTTAGGAGCCTCAGTATTGCCGGAATCGCCTGGTGTAAATCCAAAAACAAAGTCTCCCACCTTGATGTACCAAGGATAATCAGGGTGCTGAACGGTATTCTCGTCCTTCTTTTTATCAAGGCCCTCTACCCGCGCAGATTCCTCGCCGCCAGAAACCAAGCCCTGCTTATGGGCCTCATCTATGATGCCCTCTTTTGTCTGCAGACCCTGAACCTCGGACTCAAGTCGTTTTTGATCTTCCTCGAGCTTCTGCTGATTTAGCAGCAACTCATCATGCTCGCGAACAGCGTGGTAGTAGCCACGAATTGGCGGATACAGGCCCACAAGCAAAAAGATTACAACGCCGAGAAAAACGACAAGCTTGGTATGATTACGCGCGAAGTCAAGTGCGTTGTCTTTAAGCTCTACCAGAGAAGCTACGCTGAACTGCGGTTTATTGGTTCTTTCAGTCTTCTGTCCGCGCTCGGACTTCTGACCTCTTTCGGACCTCTGAGTCCTATCAATCCTCTGAACAGGAGCAGTTCTTTTAGACTTGGTGTCCTTGGAACTCTCCTGGGAAGATGCTTGTTTTGATGGCGTCGTGCCCTCTGACGACGCTGTGTCTTTTGGAGCCGCCACAGATTTCTTTGCCACGGCCGACTTCTGATCAGGTTGAGATTTCTCAGTTACCTGGGGTTTCTCGGCCTTTTTAGTTGAAAATATTTTGAGAGCACCAGCGGCGTGCTCCGCGGTAGTCTCTTTAAGAGGCTCAACGGAACGCTTGGTGGGCGTTGTTTTTCTTTTTGTACCACTCTTTTTAGTGGTGTCTTGACTCATCACGGATCTCATTTCTGGTTTGTTTGGTGATGCGTCGCAACAAATTGCAACATCTTTATTATGGCAGAGGCAGCGCCGATAGCCTTGCCTCAGTTTGGAATTTCATCGTTTCACCGAATAGAAGTCGTCACTCCACGGCAAGTCGTAAGCTTTGCGGTAAGTAGCACGTCCTCGTTGAGATTTACGCAACTCGTTTACGCATCAAGATGACGTTTTGCCTCTTGCCACAAATCTTCTTGTAGCTCGGGTTTCTCGTCAAGCGAGAAGCCTCTCTCAGCAGCGGCTTTCTCCATGTACGACCAGCGAGAGCGGAACTTCCTGCAGGCGCTCATCAGCGCTTCTTCCGCATCAACGCCTTCCCAGCGAGCAACGTTTATCAGCGCAAACAATATGTCGCCGAACTCGTCCGTTTTCTGCTGCGTACCTGGGGCTTCAGCGTCAAACTCCGCGCGCTCCTCGGCAACCTTGTCCCACACGTCATCGACAGACGCCCACTCAAAACCCATCTTTGCGGCGCGCTTTGAAATCTTCTGCGCTTGCATGAGCGCAGGTAGAGACTGTGGAACCGAGTCGAGAAGACCCTCGGTGTGCACGGTATCTTCTGCACTGGCGCGCTCCTCAGCCTTGACGCTCTCCCACACATCCAAGACGGCCGCGGCCGACGACGTTGAGCCAGCTTCTGGCCCAAATACGTGCGGATGTCTCCGTACCAGCTTCTGGTTGAGCGCTCGACATACGTCGTCGATGTCGAAGCCCGCTGCGCGATCGCGCACCCCACTGCCTGCACTGGTACCGCTGTCCGCCTCAATCTGCGAGTGAAGAACTACCTGTTCAAGCACGTCGCCAAGTTCCTCCTCAAGGTGCTCGGGAGAGCCCTCAGCAATAGCCTCGACCGCCTCGTAGGCCTCCTCAATCATATTCTTTGAGATAGACTGATGCGTCTGTTCCTTATCCCAAGGACAGCCGTCCTCCTGACGAAGTCGCCAGATGGTTCTGATCAGGCGGTCAAACTCCGGGTGTGCCTGCGGTGCTCCGGGACGAGCTTTTGTTTCTTCATCAACTGCGGCAGCTAGCTGGGCGATCTTCTCGTCAGATGTCATAGAACTTACTGCTCCTCAGGGTACAGGAAATTCCAGTCATTGCGCAGGCCGGTCATGAGCTCCATAACGTCCTTTGAGACCTCAAGCTGCGCCTGAGCAGAAGCGTCTCCTGAAACAGCGGACTCCAGATCTGCCAGCACGTATGCCAGCGCGTCAGCCGTGCGTCCTACCTGGACTTTCTCCTGCTTGCCGTCGTCAGTCCACGTAATTGTAGCAACGTCGGCACGTGGGTACTCCTTAATCTCAATGAAGGCTTTATCAGCGGAAATCATAGCGCGTTTTGGCTGCTTGGAGTGAAGCGTCAACGCCAGGACAACCATCTGACCCTCGGCGTTTCTGAGCAAAATGCCGTCCGTCTGATCAACGCCGGTAGGGGCCGGATTCATCATGGAGAGCACGTCATGAGGCTGACTCTTCAAAAAAAGACGCGCCAGCGTCAGCGAATAGACGCCAATGTCCAGCAGAGCGCCGCCCGCAAGTTTGGGATTGAAGAAGCGATTCTCCATGTCAAACTCTTTGTAACTGCCAAAATTCTCCTGAATCAGGTTGACTGGACCAAACTCGCCAGCCTCCACGCGGCTAACCAGCTCTTTGTAGAGAGGCATGTGCAAAATGGTGCAGGCGTCCATGAGCTGAACGCCGTTTTGACGAGCAAGTTCTTCGGCCTCAAGCAGCTCAGCCGAGTTGAGCGTAATGGACTTCTCGCACAGAACGTGCTTGCCCGCCTGAAGTGCTTTGCGCAGGTAAATGATGTGCGTGTTGTGAGGCGTGGTCAGGTACACCGCGTCAATCTCGTCGCTGGCGAGAAGATCGTCGATGCTGTCATACACGCGCTTGACGTGGTGTTTTTGTGCAAACGCGACGGCCTTCTCCTGTGTCCTATTGGCCACGCCGTCAATGGTTCTACCAACCGAAGCCAACGCCTCTGCCATCTGATTTGCAATGACTCCGCAGCCAATAACACCCCACCTGAGGTGTGGTGCGGCAAAGATCGTGTCCACGGCGCTCGCAGCATCCTGCGCGGTGCACGCGACGTTCTGTGCGGCGCTCGCGGCGTTCTGCGACGTCTGACCTGCTGTTTGGCTCATATTTACTCCTCAATCTCGTCGTCGCCACCAAGCTCTTCAAGAACTCCTAAGGCGGCGGGCATCAGCTGCTCTTCATTGCGGTGGAACGGATACGCCAGTTTATGCGTCTTTGGATACACAATAGCACCGCGACCCTTCAACTTGAGGGCTTGTTCGCGAGGAATTTCTACACCCAGATATACCAGACGACCATTTGTCAGACTCACTGACGTTGCACCCAAACGCTGCGCGCGGATGCGTACGCGGGCACGATCAAACAAGTTCTTACCTGCAAGAGGCAGAGCACCAAAGCTATTCTCGGTATCTTGTTGAAGCGCATCAACATCGGAAAGCTCTGTAGCTGCGGCAAGGCGACGATACACCAGAACGCGTCGGTCAACCTCTGGCAGATAGTCCTCATCAAGATAGAAATCTGCAGGTAGATTGATGGTAACTTCAGCTTGTTCCAGCTCTGCCGACTCACCGCGAGCCTCAGCAACTGCCTCGCCCAGCATCTGCGTAAAGAGGTCAAAGCCAACGCTGGAGAGGTTTCCGTGCTGCTCAGCGCCCATAAGGGAGCCAGCACCTCTAATCTCCAGGTCACGCATGGCAATGCGCATGCCGCTGCCCAGATCTTGGAACTCATTGATTGCCGTCAAGCGCTCGGTAGCCTCTTCTGTGAGCGGCAACTCCGCCGGGAACATAAAGTACGCGTACGCCTGCTGCCTACCGCGACCAACACGACCCTTGAGCTGATACAACTGAGCCAGTCCCAAGCGCTGTGAGTCCTCGATAATCAGCGTGTTAGTATGCGAGTTGTCAATGCCGGACTCAATGATGGTGGTGGCCACTAAAACGTCAATCTCGTGCTCCTGGAAGGCGAGCATGACGTTTTCTACCTCGCGAGCACTCATCTGACCGTGAGCCACGCCCACGCGAGCCTCCGGCGCGGCTTCCTCCACGCGAGCCACCGCCTCATCAATAGTGGTCACGCGGTTGGACACGTAGTACACCTGTCCTTCTCGCTCCAGCTCACTTCTAATAGCTGCGGAAACAAGATCCGGGTTGTACTCGCCCACCATTACCTGAACAGGCTTTCTGCCAGGTGGCGGCGTCAAAATCAGGCTCATGTCGCGCACGCCGCTCATGGCCATCTGCATGGTGCGCGGAATGGGCGTTGCCGAGAGCGTCAGCACGTCTACCTGCTCGCGCATGTTTTTGAGCTGCTCTTTGTGCTGAACGCCAAAGCGCTGCTCTTCGTCGATGATAACCAAGCCTAAGTCGTGCGGATTGACGTCAGCTGAGAGCAACCTATGGGTTCCTACCAGCACATCTACGGTTCCGTCTGCAAATCCCTCAAGCGCTTTTTTCTGCTGAGCAGGCGTAACAAAACGCGAAAGCACGCTTACCTTCAAATCAAACGGAGCAAATCGCGAGAAAAACGTCTCATAGTGCTGCTGAGCCAAGATGGTAGTTGGGCACAAAATCATAACCTGACGAGCATCTTGGCACGCCTTAAATGCAGCTCTCAGCGCCACCTCTGTCTTGCCAAAGCCCACGTCGCCGCAAAGCAGACGGTCCATTGGCTTGCGCGCTTCCATGTCCAGCTTAATGTCTGCAACAGCACTTTCTTGGTCTGGTGTCAGCTGATACGGGAAGCTGGATTCCATCTCCTCCTGAGCGGGAGTGTCCAGCGAGAACGCATAACCCGGCACTGAAGCGCGACGCGTATAGAGGTCTACTAGGTCAAATGCCAATTTCTTGGCAGACTTTCTTGCCTTGTTAGTGGCGCGCGACCAATCTGCCGTATTAAGCCTGGTCAGGCGTGGATTATTGCCGTCAGGTCCTACATAGCGCGTAATGCGGTCAACCTGCTCCAGGGGCACATAGAGTTTATCGTCATTGGCATACTCAAGCAGGAAGTAATCACGCTCTCTACCTGCAACTTCTTGACGCACAATAGCGGTAAAGTGCGCAATACCGTGCGTTGCATGGACAACGTAGTCGCCCGGCTTAAACGGGAACGTCACCGTTGTGGGGTCAATACGTTTGGAGTGCTTCTTGTTGCGCGCGCTCCTGGCCGTCAAGTCCGAGACAGAAAGCACTGCTAGATTAGCTGTAGGGATAATGATTCCGGCGGGAACAGGTGCGTCGGTAAACGTGACGCGGCCACGCTTGAGTGGCGCGTAAGCACCGTTTTGATCAGGCTCGTTTTCAAGCGCCGTACCCAGCGACTCTTCAAACGGAATGGACTCATCCGAGAAAAGCAACTTGAGGTGCTCTCGAGCGGCACGGTCTGGAACCGCAAATACCACGGCATCGCGGTCTTGCACCAGCTGCCTCACGCGACCCAAAAGCTTTGTGTCTGAACCCGCAATAGATGGCTGCACCACAGAGAGCTCCGACGTTACCGCAGCTCCCGTACGCAGAAGCGACGAGAAGGACAAGCGCTGCTGCGAGCCAAAGTCCATGGCCTTGGGATCTGTATACAGACCATCTAGTTTCACTTTTGATGCTGTTGCGGATGCAGTAATTTCGTCAAAGGCGCGCTGGCAGTCGTCAAATAGCGAGCGTGGCTCCGCAAGGACTACCAGTGTCTTCGAAGAGATGTGCTCAAGCGGGCTGGCAGAGCCTCCGTACAACACGGGAAGATAGCGCTCAAGTGCAGGAGCCTGAGCTCCGCGCTGAATGAGCTCCAGGTCAGCAGCGAGTGCAGAGTTTTCTTGCGCGCGCGTGTAGAGCGCCTCTTCTGCGCGGCGAACGGTCTCTTTGGTAAACGCAAGCTCTCTAGCTGGGGCAACGGTAACCTCATCAATGGCACCGATAGTCTGTCCGGTTGCTGCCACCATGCGCCTGATGCGGTCAATCTCGTCTCCGAAAAACTCAATGCGCACAGGACTTGTAGCTTGGGTTGGGAAGATATCAACCGTATCGCCGTGAATGTGGAAGGTGCCAGGAGCATCTACCTCGCCTGTATCGGCGTATCCCATGCCCACGAGCAGCGAGGCCACGTCCTCAAAGGGGACGTCGTCGCCAACGGTAAACGTTGCAGGAAGAAAATAACCCGAACCAACAGGGGGAACTTTGCGCATCAGCGCATGAGCGCTTGCAACTACAATGACCTTCTCGCCAGCGGAAAGCTTGGCGATGGCACGGCACCTAGCTCCAATAAGGGCGTCGTCTGGCGTGGTATCCGACCAGGGACGATCCTTGCGGTTGGGATAGCGCAGCACGGCGTCGTTTCCCAGCCACGCTGCAAGTGAGCGTGCCGTGCGGTCCGCGGCGTCCTCACCCGCAACGACTAGCAGGCATGGGCGGGGATTTTGCGCCCAAAGTGCAGCTAGCATCAGCGGACGAGCGCTTTGCGAAAGGGACAGCGTGGCGTCTGATCCACGCGAAAGCTCTCGCTTCAGCTTCTCTAGCTCGGGCGCGCTCAGTAGTTGAGCAGCAACTCTATTGATAAACACACAGTCTCCCGCCATGCCGCTAAACCCACATGCAAACGCATGCGGGTTACACCAAACCTTACTGGACGCTGCTGCGTCTGGCGCGCAGGCGCGTATGCCGTTACGGCTGACCGTACAGACATCAACCAGCGGCGTCCGCCGCGCGTGCCCGCGACGTCCCACGAACAGGTTTGATAACTTTTCAATTGGGCTGTTATTGTAGCTGTTATGCAGCTATTTTGCTATTCTCGCCTCACGTGATAACGTAACTACATACTGGGTACACATAGAATGAATTGAGGAGAGGTTATGCCCAGAGAATCAAAGAAAGTCAAGGTAGAACGCGGTATTGAGCTGTGCCGACGCATGCACGAGCTCTATCCAAGCGTCCAGAGCGCGCTGGATTACCACGATGCATTTACCCTGCTCATCAGCGTTATGCTTTCGGCGCAGACCACTGACGCCGCGGTAAATAAAGTTACGCCCGAGCTGTTTCGCCGCTGGCCAGACGCGCCTTCCATGGCGGCGGCCAATGCCGTCGAGGTCGGAGAGGTCATCCAGACCATCGGTTTCTGGCGCGCAAAGGCTAAGCATTGCGTGGAAACCGCACAGATTCTGCTGACGGAGTATGGCGGAGAAGTTCCATGCACCATGGAAGACCTGGTCACGCTCCCGGGCGTTGGTCGAAAGACCGCAAACATCGTGCTCAACAAGATGTTTGACGTGGTCGACGGCATCGCGGTGGACACACACGTGTACAGAATCTCCAAGCGCATGCGCCTAAGCTCAGCTTCCACGCCACTAGCTGCCGAGAAAGATCTGCTTGAGCTTCTCCCCCATGAGCTCTGGAAAGACGTCAACGAGGAGTGGATTCACTTTGGGCGAGAAACCTGCACTGCTCGCAACCCCAAGTGTGTTGGCTGTCCCATGAGCGACATTTGCCCCTCCTACGAACAGCCCAACCGCTGGTTCAAGGGGTAAGCACGGAGCCCGGCACGCTGGCCCGGCGCTGAGCTGCGAGCGCACGGGCGCCACGAGACGCCTCGAGTGCGCGGGTTTCTCGCCAGGAGCGCATGCTACGAGCGCACGGGTTTCTCGCCAGGTGCGCCATAACAGCATGCGCGCCATAACAGCACGCGCGCCTAAAAAGTGCAAAGAATCTGTATTTTGAATACAGATTCTTTGACAAAATCAGGCAAATCCACAGTATCTTTTACATTTTTAGGCAATATTTACAGATTCTTTGCAGAAATCAGGCGCGTGAAAGATAGACTACGTGGCCCTAAATTTTGAGCCTGAAAACTGCATCATGTCTGAGTAAATTTACTCAGACATGGTGAGAAAAACCGGCAAATAGCTCAGATTTGGCGTACTTTTCCGGCAAATCACTCAGACATGGTGAGAAAATCAGGCTCCATGAAAGGGCGAACTCGGACACGCTTTAAACCCCGCCTGAAAAGTGCAAAGAATCTGTGTTTGAGACACAGATTCTTTGATGAAATCAGGCAAATCCACCGATTCTTTAACGTTCTCAGGCAAAAGTTACAGATTCTTTGATGAAATCAGGCGCGCACCGGGCAGATTAGCTGGCGACATACAAAAATTCCACCAGGCGCGCAACGAGCATATAGCGAGAAGCCCGCCCTACAGCAACATCCACGCACAAAAAACCCGCCAACAAGCCGATGACCTGCTGGCGGGTACATGTAACGCACTAAAACTTTATGCTGCGACTTCGCAACTCAGAGCATCTACAACTTAGTAGTTAAGGGACTGCTCCTCAAAGTATGCCTGTGGGTGACCGCAGACTGGGCAGACCTTTGGTGCAGATGCGCCGACGTGCAGGTGACCACACTTGAGGCACTTCCAAACCTTGACACCCTCGCGCTCAAAGACCTCACCGGACTCAACGCGCTCAAGAAGCTTCTGATAGCGCTCCTCGTGAGCCTTCTCGATGTTGCCGACAAGACGGAACTTAGCAGCGATCTCTGCGAAGCCCTCCTCCTCAGCTACCTTAGCGAAGTCAGCGTACATAGTGGTCCACTCGTAGTTCTCGCCAGCTGCTGCGTCCTTGAGGTTCTCTGCAGTCTCTGGAATCTTGCCGCCATGGAGATACTTGAACCAAAGCTTAGCGTGAACGCGCTCGTTGCCAGAAGTCTCGGTGAAAATGTTGGAAATCTGCTGATAACCATCTTTTGCAGCCTGGGAAGCATAGTAGCTGTACTTGTTGGTAGCCTGGGACTCACCAGCAAAAGCTGCCTCGAGGTTCTTCTTTGTCTGAGAATTCTCAAAATCTACTGCCATTTTTTCTCCTCTCCCGCGCTAACGAGTGGCACGTCAACGCATGTCAAAGCGCTTGTGAGCGCGATGTTAAGCGCCTGGGTAGCGCCGTGTTACCTGTGGTGAACAAATGCAAATGATAATCATTAGCACTTATGCTCATATACTGACCCCTTCGTCAGCACTATGAATTATAACCATTTAAGGCATCCAGTATTCATCATTTTTCTGACAAAAGCCTTCCTTCGCAAGTTCTTCAAGTAAGCCAAGGGTAACCTGCTCATCAAGGGTTTCTCGCCCCGCATTGACCTCAATCTGGCAAAGCTCCTGGTGAAGCGTATCAAACTCCGCTCCTCCCTCGTCTTTATGGGCGAGAAGAACACGCAAGAGCTCGGCTCGCTTCTGCCGATGAGATCCCTCAAAGCGTGACTGTTTGACGTGACTTTTTGACCTTCGCGAAGGGTTGGGAATGGTTTTCTTCAGGTACGCACCATAGTCGAGAAGGGCGTAGTACCAGCTACGTGGCGTGAGCTCCGCTGTGGCATCGTTCGCGGTGCCGTCGGCGTCCGCGACGTTCGCAGCGCCGTCGGCGTTCGCAGCGTCCGTAGCACTCGCAGGGCACGTTAGCTCTACCAGCGGGACAAGCTCGGAGTCTGGTACGCCCTCTGCCTGCGGATACAGCTCGTGCAGGAAGACCGTACGCACGTTAGTCTCCAGGTAAACACCGTGCAGATTAAACGCAAACGCACGAATACCCGCAGCAGTGGCCGGACCAATGCCTGGAAGCTTTACCAGCTCCTTTGAATCTTGTGGAAAGATGCCGCCAGCCTCAGAAATTGCCTGAGCAGCTCGATGTACGGACAAAGCGCGACGGTTGTAGCCCAGGCCTTGCCATTCTTCAAGCACATCCGAAGGCGCTGCGGCGGCTAGCGCATCGACCGTTGGGAAGCGCTCCAGCCATCTCTGCCAGCGGCCATCTACACGACTGACCTGCGTTTGCTGAAGCATAACCTCAGAAATCCAGATAGCATACGGGTCATACGTGCGACGCCAAGGCAAATCACGGTACAACTCGCGTCCTTTCTTGGCCACAAACTCGACAAATGCGCGCAGTTCCGGCGTGAGTTCTGATGCGGGTTCCACTTCGCCACTCATTTTTGTATGTGAGATTTTCTTATCGACCAATGTTGAACTCGTAAGGCTTTTTCTCAGCAGAAATAACCTCACCATCAAGCAAGTTATCGAAGGTACCTGCAGTGATCTCAGCCTCAATAGCTGCAGTGGCGTTCTGGATAATTTGCTCGTTACGCTGGGCATTCTCATTCTTTACCAGCTGGAACTCGCCCACCATCTCTGGCATAAGACCCTCTACAACAACTTGATGCAGAGTCACGGACGCAAAGAAATTACGCAAGGTTTTCTCGGCGCTGCACCAAAGGGGTCCAAAATAGCAGGAATTACGGCGAGGGCATGGCTCGTTATTAGGACCAGCCCACTCACAACTAGAAATAAAAACAGGTCCCTGAACTGCCTCGACAATGTCAAGAACGCTCACCTCAGTTGGATCAATGGCCAGCATCATGCCGCCGTGAGCGCCACGCGTGCTGACAATTACGCCTGCCATGACCAGGTCATGCTGGATTGAGCGAGCAAAGGAGTATGGAATATCGTTTTCTTCTGCGGCGTCGCGAACAGAAAGAAGCTTCTTTGGGCTTCTCACCAGCGAAGAAAGCATGCGAATTGCATAGTCAGTTTTGCGTGAAATTTCCATCGGTTCTCCAAGTACCCCCTCTTGTTGTCCACGCGAGGGACTGCTTTACTTACGTATCTGGCTTGTGACCAGGCCAATCATTGTTACAGGTTGATTCTTGCTATCGGTTCAGGTGCTGCTTTTAGTTCAGTCGTTGCTACCAGTTCAAAATTTTCCAGCCGCGCTTGTTTGCAAGCCTGGAAAGCGTTGGACCAGGGCAAACGGCACACGGCGTTTGGGCTGCCGCTAAAAGCGTTGCGTCCGAGTAGTGATCGCCGTACGCGTACGCAATCTCCCAGTTGCCCTCGCCAAAGCGTTGGTTGCACCACTCGGTTGCCGAGACCAGTTTCTGAGCACCCTCGATCACGGGGCCGTCAACCTTGCTAGTGTAGTGTCCGTCTGCTCCCACCTGCATCTTTGTGGCGAGAAACACGTCCACTCCCAGCTTCTGGGCGGCCAATTCCGCGATAGGTTCAAACGTTGCTGAAACCAACAGCACGCAGCAACCCTCTGCCTGCCGACGACGTACCTCTTCCAGCGCCTGAGGGCGATACATCCCCTCAATTACCTCGCGGTGAAAATCGTGCATGACGGCATTTGCAAACTCAACGCTATACTGCGTAAGCGCGCCAACAACCAGCTCACGAGCCTCTTCCTGCCTTTGAGGAAGATGCAGCTTGTAGCGGGTTCCCCACCACAAAAGCTTCAACGTACGTGAAATTGAAGACAAGTGACGGCGGAGCAAATACGCAGAGAACAAGAGTCCTGACTGTCCAGAAATGACGGTTCCGTCAAAATCAAAAACAGCAATTTTCTTGATTGAATCTGAAGTGTGTTCTGTGTTAGCAGATTCTGCGGATATGGAATTTGCACTATCGCATTGCGACAGCGCATCCAAAGT
>NZ_CAUUSI010000005.1:0-102326 GCF_963547875.1 Lancefieldella parvula | reverse complement strand
GCCTTCTTTTGACGAGAAGCCCGTTGATGTTGCTATTGCACTGCTTGTTCCAGATGGAGAGGCTGGCACCACTCACATCAAGCTTCTTTCTAAGACCGCTGTTCTTCTGATGAGAGATGAGTTTAAGTCTCTGCTTCGTGGCTCTAATGATCAGGAAGTTATTGCTCAGGCTATTAACGAGGGCATTAGCGAGGAGTAGGGTTTCTCGCCAGGTCATAGGGGGCTTGACGGATACTTTCTATAACAATTTAACTGGGTAAAATTTTGGACACTCAAGCACAAACTTGAGTGTCCTTTTTTGAGTAAAAAGGCGTACACTTGTACTAGTTTTAGTCGAGAAGGGAGCCAGATGTTTACACCATGTACTAACAAGCGCGTTGCTGTCTTTTTTGCTGATGGTTGTGAAGAGATCGAGGGACTGAGCGTTGTTGACGTCCTGTATCGTGCAGGTATTCCCTGTGACAAAGTGTCTATCTCTGAGTCTTTGAGCGTGACTTCTTCTCATCAGGTTACTTTTTTAACAGACAAGCTGCTCAGTCAGGTCTCGTTTGATGATTACAGCATGTTGGTGCTTCCTGGTGGTCTTCCCGGAACCACTAATCTTGAGGCTTGTGAGCCACTTATGCAGGCAGTTGATGCGTTTGCCGCAGACGGTCGTGTGCTTGCTGCAATTTGTGCTGCTCCTTCAATTTATGCAAAGCGTGGATTACTTACGGGTAAGAAGGCCACTTCCAACCCAGGTTTCCAGCATTTTCTCTCAGAGAATGGCGCCAATCTTTCGCAAGATACGGTTTGTGTTGATGGCTCTTTCATTACCAGCCAAGGTGCAGGAACCGCTCTTAAGTTTGGCCTAGAGGTTGTCCGTTATCTTGTAGGTAATGACGTGGCAGAAAAAGTTTCTCAAGGTATTGTACTTATCTAAGCCATGACACCTTCTCAAAAACAGTACCTGGTTATTGATTTAAAGAGTTTTTACGCATCAGTTGAGTGCGTTGAGCGAGGCCTTGATCCCATGAAGGCTAAGCTTGTTGTGGCTGATCTTACCAGGACAGAAAAGACAATCTGTTTGGCTGTTTCACCCGCTCTTCGTGCGCTGGGTGTTCCTGGACGTTGCCGTGTTTTTGAGATTCCCAAAAACCTTACCTATGAGGTAGCTCCTCCTCGCATGGCTCTGTATGTGGAGCGATCCGCAGACGTTTATTCGGTATATCTCAAATACATTGCACCAGAAGACATCCACGTTTACTCCATTGACGAGGCATTTATTGATGTAACACCGTACCTATCGCTTTACGGATGCACAGCAAGAGAGCTAGGCGAGAAGATCCGTGCAGACGTAGCAAAAACCACTGGTATCCCTGCTACTTGTGGTTTGGGTACAAATTTGTATCTGGCAAAAATTGCGCTTGATATTACGGCAAAGCACAGCCCAAATTTCTTTGGTGAGCTTGATGAAGAGTCGTACAAACTTAAGCTTTGGAACCATAAACCTTTGACTGATTTTTGGCATATTGGTGCAGGTATTCAAAAGCGTCTTGCGGCAATGAATATTCACACCATGGGGCAGCTTGCCATGGCTCCTACAGAACCTCTGTATAAAGAATTTGGCGTTGATGCAGAAATTCTTATTGATCATGCGTGGGGCATTGAACCAACTACCATTGCAGATATTAAGTCCTATAAGTCTCAAAGTCATTCTGTCTCAACGGCGCAGGTCTTTGATCACAACAGAGATACAGAGGGCGCGCGTCTTATCTTTAAAGAGATGGTTGAGGCGTTGACGCTTGAGCTTGTAACGCAAAAGCTGGTCTGCTCTTCTATTGGCATCTATATTGGCTACTCGGCAACAGAGAGCCAGATGGAAGAGCTGAGGCAAACAGGAGATTATAGAAGCTGGAGAAGACATATTCCTTCCAGCAGCGGCACTAAGAAACTCTCTTACCCCACTAACTCTAGAGATGAGCTTATGGCAGAGGTTTTGTCTTTCTTTGACGAGCGAGTAATACCTTCAGAAAGCGTGCATCGCGTTGGCCTTACCTTTGGAAACACTCAAGAAGAAACGGGATCTGGTATTCAGATATCACTTTTCCAGGACAATACCGTTTTAGAGAAAGAGCGCCAGCGCCAAGATACTATCAACGCCATAAAGAAGAAGTTTGGAAAGAACTCTTTGCTCAAAGCTATGGACCTACTTCCCGAAGCAACTGCTCGACAGAGAAATGCGCAGATTGGAGGACACCGTAGTGGAGAAGAAACCAATGAAGCCTAGACAGGGTTTCTCGCCAGCGGAAAATGGTGCAAAAGAGGATGCGTTTGCATCGCAGATGCACTACGGTCATCCTCGCATGTCTCGGGCAAACAGGGCAAAAATATTCATGCCTTTTGATGCATTGAAGGGTTTAAGAGAGGCATTGGCAGAAAGAGAACAAGAAGCTCAAGACCATATAAAAGACTTTCATGACTTACCGCACTGGTCATAGGTTTATACGATAAAATAGACAGGTCGTATAAAGAAAGCGAGGAGGTTTCATGAACCCCAAAGCAAAAATTGCCATCCCAGCAATTGTGGCTCTCATTTTTATTGTCATTGATTTTGTTGCACCTGTTCAGTATCTCAGCTATTTCCACACGGTATTTAACTTTGCAACTCGTCAGACAAGCCCTATCTCTCTGATGCTTGCGCGTATTACCTACATTATTTTCCTGTGCTACCTTTTTGCTGCGGTTTCAGGTCTTTTGAGGGGCTTCCGCCCTCGTCTTAGGTGGGGTCTCTCCATTCTCTCTGTAGTTGGTTTAACTACCGCACTTACAGAGCTCTCTGTGATGATTTCTATCAGCCAGGCAGTGAACTTCACCACCCTTATTCTTAACATCATGATTGTTACCTTCCTGCTCTTTGCCGCTCTTCTTGCGCTTCTCATTTGGGTTCGTGCTAAGAAAGAGTTTGACCAGCGTCAGGCTGATCTTGAGGAGGAAGAGGTTGTTGTTGCTCCAATGCCTCTTGCTACTGAGGGAGCAGATGTTGCTCCTGTTGTCCCTGTAACTGCAGAGGCTACAGCAGCACCTGCTCCAGAAGCAACTGTCGCAGCTGTCGCACCTGAGGCTCCTGCAGCTCCAGAGGCTCCACAGGAGTAGCTCCTCACGCACACCTCCTCTTGTTCAGGAGAATCTTTCTCATAGGAGAAACGTATGTCTTTTGTTGAATTTAAAGAGGTAACAAAGACGTATACCATGGGCTCCGTCAAGGTAAACGCTGTCCATGACATGAACTTCTCCATAGAAGAAGGAGAGCTTTGCGTAATTGTAGGCCCATCAGGCGCCGGTAAAACAACTGTCTTAAATATGCTCGGAGGTATGGATACCTGTACCTCTGGGTCTATTTATTTAGATGGAAAAGAAATTGGTGGGCTTTCAGAAAAAGAAAGAACGCTCTACCGCCGTCATGATATTGGCTTTGTTTTCCAGTTTTACAATCTAGTTCCTAACCTCACTGCAAAAGAGAACGTTGAGCTTGCGTCGCAGATTTGTCTTGACCCTATGCAGCCAGAAGATGCGCTACGTGCTGTTGGTCTTGAGCATCGTATGGATAACTTTCCAGCTCAACTTTCTGGCGGAGAGCAGCAGCGCGTCTCTATTGCGCGCGCTTTGGCAAAAAATCCACGCCTTTTGCTTTGCGATGAGCCAACAGGTGCGCTGGATTATAAAACAGGAAAGCAAATTCTTAAGCTCTTGCAAGATATGTGCAAAGAGCAGCATAAGACCGTGGCTATTGTCACGCATAACTTTGCGTTTACTCAAATTGCTCATAGGGTTATCCACGTTAAAGAAGGCCAGGCTCAATCGGTAGAAATTAATAAGCACCCAGCTGACGCGCTTACTGTCGAGTGGTAGTTATGCCACACGCTCTTTTTACCGAGATTACTCGGACCATCAAAGGGTCTCTCGCCAGATTTCTTGCAATTGCAGGAATTGTTGCTTTAGGCTGCGGCTTCTTTGCTGGCCTCAAAATGGCCAGCCCCGATATGCAAGAAGCTGCTCATACGTTTTATGCAAACCAACATCTCTACGACCTGCGTGTAATCTCTACGCTTGGGTTAAGCGAGAAGGACGTTCATGCCCTTGCATTAGTTGAGGGTGTTGAGGCGGTTATGCCTTCTCGCACGGTAGACGTTATGGCTACACTGACATCTTCGCAATCTACTGCTCGTGTGAGTTCTTTTAGACCTGGTGAGCTTAATCAACCAATAGTTGTGGAGGGAAGGCTTCCTCAAGGGCCTTACGAGTGCGTGATGAGCACGGATCCCAAGAAACGTGCAGATATTAGCCTTGGTCAACAGATTGAGCTGCCAGATACTTCAAACGGAGTTCATTTAAAGGGTGGTTCGTACACGGTTGTTGGTTTTGTAAATGCGCCAACGTATCCGTATGTAAGCAATTTTGGTACCACATCGTTAGGCAACGGCATTGTTCAGCAATTTGTGTATGTTACGGAAGATGCTTTTGCAAATGATGACCCTTATACCGAAGTGTATGTGACAGTTCAGGGTGCTACCAGGTATAAGAGCGGCTCATCGGCGTATCAGAGCGCTGTTGATAGCGTTGCAGAACGCATTACACAGATGAATCCGTCGCTTGCTGCTCTTCGTTTGCAAGAGCTCAAAGATGACGCTCAAACTCAGGTTGATGAGGCTCGTCAAAAGCTGGAGCAATCAAGACAAGAGGCCGCGGATAAACTAGGGGATGCTCAGAAGAAGCTTGATGATGCGGAGGCACAAATTTCCGCTCAGCAGCAAAAGCTGGATGATGGTCAGCGTCAATATGATGCGGGACGTCAGCAGCTTACAGCTTCTCGCTACAGTGCTGAGCGGCAATTTGCACAAGCGGAAGCTCAGATTACTGCCTCAGAGGCTCAAATAGCTCAGGGTACAGCTGAGCTCAGTGCAGGAGAGGCTCAGTATCAAGCTGGCCTTGCTGCTTTCAATGCAGGACAAGCAACGTTTACGCAGCAAAAGAGCGCGTTTGAATCGGGTAGAGATGCGTATCTTGCGGGGCTTGCTGCGCAAGGCATCACCGCTTCGAGTCTTGAAGAAGCGCGGCAACAGCTCAGTGCTTTAGGTCTGCCAACTACGCAAGTAGACGTCCTTCTCGCCGCACAAGCACAGATTACGGCTGCAGAGACAGAATTGGCTACCCAGCAGCAGACTCTTGCGGCTGCGAGGGAAGAGCTTGATCAGCGCACAGCTCAACTACATGAGGCAGAGTCACAAGTGGCTCAGGCGCGTCGGGATTTGAGTGAGGCGAGAAGTGCTACTGCAGATCAGTTAGCTGCGGCTCAAGAAAAACTTGCTGCGTCACTTAGTCGCCTGAGCGCAGGGCAAACAGCCCTCCAAAGTTCAGAAGCTCAGACTAATGAGGGAAGACAGAGTCTTGAGGAGCAGCGCACTGAGGTTGAGAAACAACTTGCTGACGGTCAGAAAGAGCTTGATGAAGCTCAGAAGAAGATTGATGAGCTTAAAGAGCCTGATGTGTATGTACTTGATCGCACAAAAGAAATTGGTGTTGCAGCTTATCAAGCAGACTCTGAGCGTATCAATGATATTGCTAATGTATTCCCGCTGATGTTTTTCTTGGTTGCAGCTCTGGTTTCACTTACCAGTATGACGCGTATGGTTTCTGAAGAGCGTACGCTTATTGGTGTTCATAAGGCGCTTGGTTATTCAACTGCTCAGATTGCGGCAAAGTACCTGTTATATGCCTTGCTCGCCTCACTTTTGGGTGCCGTTATTGGCATAGCATGTTTAAGTCAAGTGTTGCCAGGCGTTATTATCTCTGCATACGGGTCAATTTATACCATCCCAAATGGGGGAGCTCCTTATCCTATTCAGCTTGATAGTGCGCTCCTCTCTGGACTTTCCGGTATAGGCATCACGCTTCTTTCAACTATGGCTGCTGTTTTATCCTCATTGAAAGAAGAACCATCTAGCCTCATGCTTCCAAAAGCTCCAAAAGCGGGCTCAAAGATTTTGCTTGAGCGCGTTGAGCCTCTATGGTCCAGATTGTCTTTCTCGTGGAAAGTTACAATCAGAAACCTTGTCCGCTATAAGCGACGCTTGATTATGACGCTGGTAGGAATTGCTGGATGTACTGCGCTTTTATTGGTGGCTTTTGGTCTTAGAGATTCCATTAGCGACATCATTGATAACCAATGGCCAGCTATTTCGCATTATGACTACATAGTGGGAATGACTTCTGATGTTTCTGAGGAAGAAGCAAATCAGATTAATGCAGAGCTTAATCAGGTGGGCGCTACAAATATCCGCCGCATAACCAGAGAAAACGTTCTTCTTGAGTCTTCTACACAAAAGGCAGGCTCACTGACAAGAACAACTATTATGACCAGTGATTCTCTTCAAGACCTCACGGGTTTAGCTACCCTGCGCAATCGTCTTTCTGGTCAAACAATAGAGCTTGGAGAAGATTCGGTTGTAATTACAGAAAAGCTTGCAAAACGGCTTGGGGTAGGCGTGGGAGATACTATTCAGGTCTATGCTCAAGACAGAATCGGAAACGCTTCTGGCGAGCCAAGTACGCTTACTGTTACAGGAGTTGCCGAGAATTACGTTGGGTCGTATCTGTATCTGGGACCTTCAGCATGGCATTCTCTAGGTATTCAAGATCAAGCAGCGGACGGCTGGTATGCAACGCTTCCCGAAGATCAAGCAACGAGAGATGCATTTGGAGAAAAGCTTATTAACCAGACAGGAGTTGCAACTGTTGATGACGTCAATGAAGCTATCCGCACATATAGAGAATCGCTTGCCGTAGTTAACCGTGTTGTAGCTATTCTTATTGTGGCTGCAGCTCTGCTGGCATTTATCGTCCTGTATAACCTCACCAATATCAATATTGAAGAGCGCATTAGAGAAATTGCAAGCCTCAAAGTACTTGGATTTACGCGTCATGAAGTTGATGCCTATGTCTTTAGAGAAATTGCTTTGTTGGCCATCTTTGGAGCGTTTTTTGGACTTGTTCTAGGAACATACCTTGAGGGATTTGTAGTTCAAACTGCCGAGATTGACCTTGTTATGTTTGGTCGAGCTATCCATGCACCAAGTTATTGGTTTGCCTTTGGACTTACGCTTGTCTTCTCGCTGTTGGTATATGTTGCCATGCGACCTAAGCTCAAAAATATTGATATGGTTGAGAGCCTGAAGAGCGTCGAGTAGACATCTTTTGCCCGCCCAAGAGAGGCATATTTTAGATAAGATAGAAGATAGTTGAGATTGCTTATTTATAAGGAGTTGGTATGCCTAAGGTTTCTTTTGTAATTCCTGCATACAACATCGAATCATACATTGGGCGTTGTATTCAAAGTGTAAAGAATCAGACGTTTGGTGATTTTGAAGCAATTATTGTAGATGACGCCTCAACAGATTCCACTCCAGAGAAAATTGTTACGGCAGTAGGTGATGACTCAAGGTTCAAGGTTATTACTCATCCAACCAATCAAGGCCTCCATCTGGCACGTAAAACTGCTGCAGCTCATACAAAAGGCGAGTGGGTCTTTTGCCTAGACGGTGATGATGAGGTTACTGCTGATTTTCTTGAGCAGGTAGTTGCTCATATTGATCAGAACCCTGTTGATATTCTTCACCTTGGCATTACTGTTATTCCAGAAAATGGCGTTGACCCAACTGATGCAAAGTCTTTTGAAAGCTACATTAACCAACAATCAGACTTTACTCAGGGTGACGATATCCTTCGCATTATTTATGATGAGAGCTATGGGCAGAAGCTTGATTGGCGAGCTACGCAACGCTTGTATCGCGGAGAACTTTTCCGCTCTGCCTTTGCAGAGATGACTTCGGAGCGCCTGGTAAGAGCAGAAGATGCCTATGAGGTATTTATCCTGGCAGATAAGGCTCAGACTGCCGATGGTTTTGAGTCTTGCAGAGGCTTTTTGTACCACTATGGTATCGGAGTAACTGGTGCTTCTCGTATTTCTTTAGATAAGTTCGGAGAGTTCTGCTATCAGTTCTTAGACAACATTGATCAAGTAGAACTTTATATTGGCAAGACAGATACTATTGCTCATCTCAATTCGTTTAGGGGTATGAAGCATAGATTATTGGAGCTTTTGAGTGCTGAGTGGAGATTCCGTCTTGCTCCTGAAGATCAAGAGGCTGCTCTTGAGCCGTTTGCCATTCTCTTTGGACCATCAGTAGCAGCTCGAGAGCTCTATCGCTTTGTAAGGGATATTGCTTACGAGGCCATTGCTACTGGAACCGAGCTTCCAGAAGACAGTGATGCATATCGCTACAGGACGTATGCAAAGAAATATGCTGCTCTCATGCATCAGGATGAGGGGCTGTCGTTTGATAGGGCAGTTCGCATGAAACAGATTGCCGATGAGCACATGGAATATCTAGAAAGAAAGCACATGGTAAAGATGTTTGAGCAGCAGCCTATTCGCATTCTTATCACTTCTCATAAAGATGTTGATGTTCCCGCAAGCAACTACCTTCAGCCTATTCAGGTAGGACCAGGTCAGAAGAGTAATCGCTTTACGTATATGCTCCATGACGATGAGGGCGATAGCATTACCGAGAAAAACCCAATGTACTGTGAGATGACTACACAGTATTGGGCATGGAAGAACATCGCCAATGCTCGCTATGTTGGCTTTGGCCATTATCGTCGCTACTTCAACTTTACCGACACGGTTTATCCAGAAAATCCGTTTGGTGAGGTTATGGATGACTTCATTGATGAAGATGCCATTAAGAAATATGGTCTTGATGATCAGACCATTGCTCAGTGCATTGAAGGCTATGACCTTATTACCACGGGGGTAAAGGATATTCGCAAATTCCCTGGAAGCGCTAACACACCTCTTGAGCAGTACCATTCCGCTCCGCTACTCCATCCAAAGGATATGGATACTATGGCTGCGCTTATCATTGAGCGTCATCCAGAGTATGCAGAGGACGTAACCGCTTTTCTCAACGGTCATCAGCAGTGCTTCTGCAACATGTATATCATGCGTAAAGAGCTCTTTGATCGCTATGCAGCATGGGTGTTCCCACTTGTTGACGAGTGGACTGCCCGTACTGATATGTCTACCTATAGCAAAGAAGCCCTAAGAACCCCAGGTCATCTAACTGAGCGCCTCTTTAATATCTGGCGTATGCATATGCTGCGTACAGAGGGCAAAAACTGGAAGGTAAAAGAGCTTCAGTGCATTCACTTTACTAATCCAGAGCCTCGTCAGAAGTTTATTCCTCTCTTTGAAGAGAAGCCTGAGATTGCAAGCCAGAACGTTGTTCCTGTTGTCTTTGCGGCAGACAACAACTATGTTCCAATTCTTACCTGCGCTATGGGCTCAATGCTTGAAAACGCCGACCCTAACCGCTTCTACGACGTGGTTGTCCTTAATACCAATATTGGCGGCTCAAAGCAGGAGATGGTTAAGAAGTACTTCTCGCGTTATAAGAATGCTCGTATTACGTTCTATAACGTGTGGCGCATGGTCAAAGACTACAAGCTAGACACTAATAACGCGCATATTAGTGTGGAGACATACTTCCGTTTCTTGGCTCAAGACATTCTTTCTGCTTACGATAAGGTTGTCTATCTTGACTCTGACCTTGTGGTTAACGGTAATGTTGCTGAACTTTTTGATGTAAGAATGGGCAACAATCTTATTGCCGCAACGCTTGATATTGATTATCTGGCAAACCTTAACGTTCGCGGTGGAGATCGCATGAAGTACAGCCTTGATGTGCTTAACCTCAAGAATCCTTATGCGTACTTCCAGGCGGGAGTTATGGTCTTTAATACCGCTGAACTGCGCCGCTATCACACTGTTCCAGAATGGTTGCGCATTGCATCCAATCCAATCTTTATCTACAACGATCAAGATATTCTGAACAGCGAGTGCCAGGGTCGCGTTGTCTATCTTCCTGCTGACTGGAACGTGACGCATAACATTTTTGGACGTGCCGAGAAACTCTATCCAATGGCACCAAATAGCGTTTTTGATGACTATCAGGCAGCACGTCGTGCTCCAAAGATTGTTCACTTTGCTGGTGCTATTAAGCCTTGGCAGAACGCTAGCTGCGACATGGCGTCCTATTTCTGGAAGTACGCGCGCAACACTCCGTTCTACGAGGTTATTATTCAGGACATGGTGCCAGGCGCTAGAAATGACGCCGACGTCACAGAGTTCCACGAGCGCGCGCTTTCTGATGCAAGTCCTCTGCGCAAGATTATTGACCCTATTGCACCATATGGCAGCGCAAGGCGAGAAGCCCTTAAGGCCCTTGGTAGAACCTTAAGAGGACGCAAATAAATACCTGGTAGGTGCAAGATTTCTTGCACCTACGTTTTTATGTTTGGAGTTGTAATGGCAGCACTTTCGCCAAAAGATGTCGCTCGTGCGGCAGAGCTCAATAGAATCTTGAACCATGCGGCATACGCCTACTATGCCCTTGATAATCCAGAGCTTACTGACGCTGAGTTTGACCGCCTTCTTATTGAGCTTCAGCAGCTTGAGGCAGCATATCCAGAGCTTATTACTGAGGATAGCTATACCCAGCGCGTAGGTGGTTACGTTTCTGAGCAGTTTGAGCCTGTCCAGCATGCCGCGCGCATGTATTCCATGGACGACGCCATGAACTTAGAGGAGCTGGATGCATGGCTTTCCAGAACTGATGAGGCTCTTGGTGCGTCACCTACAAACCCTGTGGCATATACCTGTGAGCTTAAGATTGACGGCTTAGGTGTTGCGCTCACGTATCGTGACGGTCAGTTTGTACGTGCTGCTACACGAGGTGATGGTAGTACGGGAGAAAACGTTACGGCAAACGTTTTGACTATCTCTGACGTACCAAGAGAACTTGCACTTGCAGGACTTGAGCAGGTAGAGAATAGAGGTCTCAACCAGAGCATTGAGGTACGCGGCGAAGTTTATATGCCCAAGCACTCCTTCATTCGGTTGAATGAGGATGCGGATGCTGCTGGAAAACAGCCTTTTGCTAATCCAAGAAATGCAGCCGCTGGTTCTTTACGTCAAAAAGATCCAAAGATTACAGCACACCGAGATCTTGAGACCTTTATCTACGCAGTAGCCGACGAAGGCCCTCTTGATGTTCACAGTCAGTGGGAGTTTTTAAACTGGCTTCGTAGCTGCGGCTTTAATGTTAATCCACATGCCCGTCGTTGCCTGAGCGCTCAGGAAGTCCACGATTTCTGTGCGCAAGCTCTTGAGCAGCGAGGAGATCTTAACTACGACATTGATGGCGTGGTAGTAAAGGTTGACTCATTTGCGAGCCAAGAGGCTCTAGGATTTACTTCTCGCGCTCCTCGTTGGGCTATTGCATTTAAGTTCCCACCAGAGGAAAAGCAGACCGTTTTGCGAGAAATTCGTATTCAGGTTGGTCGTACGGGAGTACTCACACCTGTTGCTGAGTTTGATCCCGTTACTGTTGCAGGTTCTACCATTGCGCGTGCAACTCTCCACAACCTTGACGAGATTCGTCGTAAAAACGTGCGCGAGGGCGATACCATCATTGTCCACAAGGCAGGAGATGTCATTCCAGAGGTTGTAGGACCAGTTTTAAGTCTTCGACCTGCAGATGCTGTTGAGTTCCAGATGCCAGCTACCTGCCCAAGCTGTGGTAGCCCTGTTATTCAGGAGGAGGGAGAGGTGGCCTTCCGCTGCGTCTCTATTGATTGTCCTGCTCAGGCAGTTGAGCGTCTGATTCACTGGGGTAGCCGTAAGGCCATGGACATTGACGGCCTTGGTGACGAGTTGATTAATCGCATGGTTGAAGAGGGCGTTCTCTCTGATGTAGCCGACTTCTACGATAAGCTTACTGAAGAAACGCTGTCCAGCATGCCTACGGGCCGTGTGTACGATACTGATACTGCAGATCACCTTTCTGGTGATAGCATTCCCGTGGGTCATACTATTGCTAAGAAAGTTATGGCAAAGGTTGAGGAATCAAAGACAAGAGGTCTTGGCCGCGTGCTCTTTGGTATTGGCATGAGGCATGTTGGCGCTAACGTTGCAGAGCTCCTTGCCCAGGAGTTTGGCTCTATCCAGGCGCTTGCTACAGCCCCTGTCGAGAAGATCGCTGAAATCCCAGGTATTGGTCCTAAGATTGCAGAGTCTGTACACGAGTTCTTCTCGATACCAGAAAATGTTGCCGTTGTTGAGCGTCTTCGTCAAGCAGGCGTGGTGCTTGAGGAAGAGAAGTCAGAAAATGAGCTTCCTCAGACGCTTGCTGGACTTACCTTTGTTTTAACGGGAACTCTTGAACACTTCACACGTGATGAGGCTGGTGCTCAGCTCAAAGCTATGGGAGCAAAGGTTTCTGGCTCTGTATCTAAAAAGACTAGCTTTGTAGTAGCAGGAGAAGCCGCGGGGTCTAAGCTTACTAAGGCTGAGAGCTTGGGTGTTCCTGTACTTGATGAGGCTGCGCTTCAGCAAATTCTTGAAACAGGTCAGGTACCTGCATAAATGTGCATGGTTAGTAACAAGGTGAAGAGTTAAACTATCTGGATACTATAGGAAAAAGGAGACGACCAAATGAACCTACTAAAAAGCAAGTACATTTCTCTTGGAATGATGTTTTTGATTTTGGCAATTATCCTGAGTGTGGCATCAAACGTTAATGATTTATTTGTTGGTATGCTCTATGGCATATCTCTTGGAATATTGATTTTAGGATTGCTTACTACTCAAAATAGTTTGCGTTTATGTAATCGATAATTGATTTAAAAGGAACAGCTATGGCAGATAAAAGCATCCTGGTTCTTTGTTATTCTCGCTGCACTACCTGTAAGAGAGCTCTTAAATGGCTTGATGAACACAGTGTTTCTTATATACTGCGCGATATTAAAGAGGAGAATCCAACTGCAGAAGAGCTTGCTGAGTGGCACAAACTGAGCGGTCTCTCCATCAGGAAATTCTTCAATACTTCAGGCATGGTGTATCGCGATAATAACATCAAGGAGCAGCTTGATGCAGGTATGAGCGATAGTGATGCCTATATTTTGCTCGCCACTACAGGCATGCTGGTAAAGCGCCCCTTGGTGGTTGCAGGAAATACTATCTTGCTTGGGTTTAAAGAACCTGCATGGGAAGAAGCACTTCTGTAAAATCAACTTTTACGGTATGTGTTTTTACAGCATGCGTTTTTACAGCATGTGTCAGATTGTAGATAAGCGTTAGTAAAAAAGGCAGCTACCAAGGTAGTTGCCTTTTCTCTTACGTGTTTAGGTGCTCAGCGCATTTGTGTATTGCTGCAAGCTAGTCCTCGTCATCAACCATTTCTACAACGGGTTTACCCATGTAATTGATGCCATCGACCAGCTCTTCCAGGGTAATTCTCTGACCCAAAATAGTTGCCTGAACAAGCTCTTTGTAGAACTCACGAGCTTCATCCATAAGATCAAGAATGCTTTCAGTCTTGATCTCTCCTGTGTAAGGCTCTTTCCAAGGTAGACGCTTGAGGTTTGCCGTAGGGAAGTCCTCGGTCTGAACAATACGATGGGCCATCGCCGCAACGTACGAATTGTTTGAAGGACGCATGAACTTCTCGGTCTTATACAAAACGTCAGGAAGCTTGGTGGTGTACTTAGGATCAGTACGCTCTACAGTGTGGTAGATGCGAGCGTAATCCTGAAGTGCCTTCTCGTACTCACCAACGCCAACATTAAGGTCAAATACCTGAAGCGCTACTTGCGAGAAGAGCGCGCCACCAACGTGCTTGGTTGATTCAACTGCTTCAAGCACCTCAGCTGGCGGGAACGTCTCAACGGTAGTATGGCGCATGTGCCAGAGAAGGTATGAGTCTAAATCTGTCTCGATAATAGGATGGAGTTCTCTGTAGGCATTTTTGAGAGATGGCTCCGCCTCAATCAGTGCATCTTGCTGAGAATACACAAACGGATGGACAATTCTATCCAGCGCGTAGTGCGCTAAGAGGCCAAGCGCAAACGCACGACCAGCGGGCATGTCGCTCTGCGGTAGGCGAGAAACACCATCGCGAATAGAAAGAAACGCGTCAACAATATGACCTGCATGCATACGACGATGTAGTCTATTGCAGGCAAGTGAGTGGTTTGGCCAGGCAAGATGACGTGCTAGGAAGGGATCAGGACCCTGGTTTCCAAGCAGGAATGCATTGACCTCTGCATCAGTTGCAACAAGTTCTTGCGGTAAATCATGAACCACCTCTGCGCCAAACAGATAGTGGGTTATTAAAGCAGGCATAAGACTCCTCGTAGTTTTTCAATATAAGAGTAGCCTAAAACAGCTTACAGGCGTTAAAATTTCTCCTTCGTGTTACAAGATTTAATGATACCTGGGAACTGACACATGGGTCTACTTGAAATTTTAATGCTGGGTGTGGCGCTTGCAACAGATGCGTTCTCTGTCACTATCTCTAACACCTTTGCCTTTGATGACCATAGGTTTTCTCGCCTTATGCGCATGCCACTTTTCTTTGGTCTCTTTCAGTTTGTCATGCCTCTTGCCGGTTATTTTGTTGGTGGCATTGCAGCAGAGTTGATTGAGAAGTACGCAGGTATTGTCTCGTTGGTTATTCTTGGCTTCATTGGTTCAAACATGCTGTACAGCGGCTATAAGGCGCTCAAAGAAGATGCTTCTGAAGAAGATGAGGAAGAAGCTCAACAAGAAGCTCAGCAAGGCGCTACAACACTCTCTTATGGCAAGCTAGTATTTCAAGCTGTTGCTACGGCAATTGATGCATTTGCTGTTGGTGTAAGTTTTAGGGCACATAGCGTAGACATTTTGGTTGCCTCGACACTCTTTGGCGTTATTACCGCTATCCTCTGCACTATTGCATTGTTCATTGGTAAAAAACTTGGTTCTCTTCTGGGGGACCGTGCCGAGATGGTGGGCGGTATAGTACTTATCCTGATTGGACTAAAAGCCTTTTTTGGATAAAATCTGTTTGACCAGACGGATTATGTAGCAGGTAAGGAGGTAGCGTGAAGTTTATCCCAGATTGTCTTCGCCAGAAGATGCATAAAACTTTTGGACCAAAAGACCCTGATGAGAAGATCACTCCACCAACTGCCACTTCTGTTACAAGAACCTCATTTATTATTCTGGCTGTCTCGGCGGTTGCTGCACCTGTAATAGCTACGGTAGCAAACGTTTTGAGTCCAGGAATTTCTTATGTTCAGCAGGAGCTTCTTCCTCCACAGCTTAATTCAAAAGTTCCAGGCTACGCTCGAGCGCTTATTCAACTTGCGCAACGAGAGGGCTCTCTCAATCTTTTATGTACTTCCAAAGATGCGGTAAAGCCCCTGGTAGAAATATATTCAAGAATGTTTTCTATGCCTGTTACGGTGGGTGAGGCAACGGAGGAAGAAATTCAGGAGTTTATTCAGCAAACATATACTTCTGGTAAGAGTTCGGAGTCTGAAACTTCTGATACCAAATCTGGTACTGATTGGGGTTTTGAGAAACCCGATGTCATTTTCTTGGCAAGCGAAGCTCTTATGCAAAATTTTGAGACTTCCGCATATTGTCAACCGTTTGAAGTTTCTTCAACAGACCAGTACGTGCGCCCTGAGTTTTTTGACGCCAACGGACACTGGTATGCCTACGCTGCAGATCCATTGGTTTTACTGGTAAATCAAGAACGCCTTAATGAGAAAAAGATTTTGCGTCCTCACGAATGGACCGATCTTCTTACAGATGGCCTGCGTGGAAGGTATGTTATTCCTGACCCCGCACTTACGTATACGGGCAAGAAGTTTGAATCGCTCTTTTTAGGACAGTATGGTCTAGATAAAGGCACTCAAATTATCCAAAGTTTGTTTGAAAATGTTGACGCATTTTCTGAGAGTACCCATCAAGCTATTAGAGACACAGGATTTGGCAGGTATAGGGCTTGTGTTTGTCCGCTGAGCGCTGCTTATAGGGCAATTACTAAAGACGATTTTGATAATCTTTCAGTTATTCTACCAGGCACTTCTTATTTCTCTACGATAAGGTCATTTGTATGTCAGGGGTCAAAACATACGTATTCAGCGTATTTATGGCAGGAATTTATTACCAAACGAGATTCTGCTGAACACATGGGAGAAATGGACTCGTTTTTCTCGCCAGTTATTGAGGGAACACCAACGCCTTGGTATGCAGATCGTCTGAATTTGACAGCAGTAAGTGAATCAATGCAGATAGCTCCTGCTCCAACCGATGCAGAAGGAAATCTCATCAAGCTTGAAGACGTCCACGCTACCTACAGTAAGTTGGTCAACGCATAGCTCTTTCCATACGTTAAGCATTTGAACATCAAAAAACGGCCCAGGTAAACTGAGCCGTTTTGCTTTAAAGATGGAGTGGCGAGAAGACCTGTTTTCTCGCCAAGAAGTTCTGATGAAGCACTAGACGTAGAAGAGCATCTTGTTGTAGCTAGGAACTGGCCACCAGTCATGTCCGCAGATGAGCTCCATGGAGTCAACGGCGCTACGCAGGCGGGCCATAGCAGGAAGAACCTCATTGCAGTAGTATTCGCACTGTTCCTGAGGTTGATCTTTCATCTGGTGAGCTGTGGTGTTGATCTCATCAAGACTGTTGGTAGCTGCGTAAATTTCGTCAATACCGGCGGTGAGTTTCTCGACGATCTCTGTCTCTGCTGCACTCTTAATGCCAATGGCCTGTTTAGCAGCAACTGAAGAGGCAACATCACTTGAGTAGGTAAAGAGGGCAGGCAGGTACATGTGGCGTGTCATATACAGCATGGTACGAGCTTCGATGTTAAGGACCTTGGTGTACTGCTCAGCCTTTGCAATGTAGCGAGCCTGTGCTTCTGCCTGAGAAAGAACGCCGTAGCGCTCAAAGAGCTCAATGTTCTCTGGAGCAACCATTGCAGGGAGTGCCTCAGGGGTGGTGCGGAGGTTTGGAAGACCGCGCTCCTCGGCAAGTTTCTCCCAATCGCCTGAGTAGCCATTGCCCTCAAAGAGGATCCGCTCGTGAGCCTTAAAGGTGTTAATGACCCACCTCAAGGCTTCCTTAGTGAAGTTCTCCCCAGAAACGTTTTCAAGGTCATTTGCAAAGCGGTCACACTGCTCGGCAACAATGGTGTTCAAAATAACATTAGGGTCAGAAAGATTCTGCTGGCTGCCACACATGCGGAACTCAAATTTGTTACCAGTAAACGCAAAGGGGCTGGTACGGTTTCTGTCTGTGTTGTCCCTAAGAACTGCAGGAAGTGTTGGTACGCCCAGATCCATACGAGTGCGCTTTGCGCCGTGGACGTCGGAACCTGTGATGAGGTCATCAACGATTACGGAAAGTGCAGCACCTAAGAAGACGGAAACAATTGCAGGTGGTGCTTCATTTGCACCAAGACGGTGATCGTTTCCAGCGGATGCAACAGACATGCGGAGAAGGTCTGCGTGGGAGTCAACGGCCGCTACAAGGCAGGCAAGGAAGACCAGGAAACGAAGATTCTCACCAGGCTTATCGCCAGGCTCAAGCAAGTTCTCATTGTCTGCAGAGAGCGACCAGTTATCGTGCTTACCAGAACCGTTGACATACTCAAAGGGTTTCTCGTGCTCAAGGCAGGCAAGGCCATGGTGAGTTGCAAGAAGCTTGAGCTTCTCCATGGTCAGAAGGTTGTTATCAATAGCGAGAGTTCCCTGCTCAAAGACGGGTGCAAGCTCGTGCTGGCAAGGTGCTACCTCGTTATGCTTAGTCTTTGCAGGAATACCCAGCTTCCAGAGCTCATCATCAAGCTCTTTCATAAAGTCATTGACGGTTGGACGAATGGCACCAAAGTAGTGCTCGTCAAGCTCCTGACCTTTGCTTGGTTCGCAACCAAAGAGGGTACGACCACACAGAATAAGGTCAGGGCGCTGCTCAAAATCTTCCTCTTTGATAAGGAAGTATTCCTGCTCTGGACCAATGTTTGTGACAACGCGAGAAGGCTCTTGTCCAAAGAGAGCGAGCACACGTTTAGCCTGCTTTTCAAGGGCAACCTGAGAGCGAAGTAGCGGAGTACGCTTGTCTAGAGCTTCTCCGGTGTATGAAATAAATGCTGTTGGAATGCAGAGGACTTCATCTTTGATGAAAGTTGGGCTTGCAGGATCCCAAACCGTGTAACCGCGCGCCTCAAACGTGGCACGCAGACCGCCAGAAGGGAAGCTTGATGCGTCAGGTTCGCCCTGTACCAGCTCTTTTCCCGAGAAGGACATCAAAATAGTGCCGTTTCCCTGAGGAGTCATAAAGCTGTCGTGCTTCTCGGAGGTAATGCCTGTGAGAGGCTGGAACCAGTGGGTGAAGTGAGTGGCACCTTTTTCTAGCGCCCACTCTTTCATGGCATGCGCGACCTCGTTTGCAATGTCGAGGTCAAGCGGCTTGCCGTCCTGGATGACACTACGAAGTTTCTTGTACGTTGGCCTTGGCAGGCGTTCTTGCATGTCTGCGTCGGTAAAGAGAAGTGAGCCAAATTCTTGAGAAACTTTGTCGTGAGCCACAGCCCCTCCTTGTGGGTAAATGCTGGCAGTTAGTCTGTTTTCTCGCGTGCTAGGCACGTTATGTTGGTTGTTATTTTCGCACGTTTGCCACTGAGAGGGTGGCGAGGATGCAAACAGAAACATAACGATTACAAAAAATTTTGGCCGCTGCCCAAATGAGATGTGGGCTTTGTTTCCATGGGCTCTGGCGCGCATAAGCAGAGGAACTCTTAGTACAATAGAAGCACACAAAACTAAGAGGAGCAGGTATGTCTGATACTACTATGCCAGTTGATACTACAGATCAAAACGAGGTTGCATCAATCAAAGAAGGTGCAGTTAAACCACGTAGGACCATTGCCGTTATTGACGGAAACTCGCTCATGCACCGAGCATTCCATGCAATCCGTCAGCCAATGGCAGCTCCAGATGGTACGCCAACTGGCGCGTTGTTTGGCTTCTTCAACATGTTTATCAAGCTTGTTGAGTCCTTCTCGCCAGATGGTGTCATTTGCGCCTTTGATAAGGGTAAACCACAGGTTCGCATTGATATGTTGCCTCAGTACAAGGCTCAGCGTCCTCCGATGGACCCCGCTTTGCATGCACAGTTTCCCATAGTCAAGGAGCTGCTCAAGACGCTTGATGTTCCTGTCTGCCAGCTTGAAGGCTGGGAGGGCGACGATATCTTGGGCACCCTTGCTCGCCGCGGTGAGGCAGAGGGCTATCAGATGCTGCTCTTCACGGGCGACCGCGATATGTATCAGCTCTCCACAGAAAACGTCAAGATTGTCTCTACGCGCAAGGGCGTCTCTGACGTCTCAATTATGACACCAGAGACTGTGGCAGATCTCTATGCAGGTATTACGCCTGAGCTTGTTCCAGATTTCTATGGTCTTAAGGGAGATTCTTCCGACAACATTCCGGGCGTTCCCGGAATTGGCCCCAAGAAAGCCGCTGCGCTGATTGTGGAGTATGGCTCGCTTGACCAGGTCATTGCTCACGCTGACGAGGTCAAGGGCAAGGTGGGAGAAAACCTTCGCGCCCACATTGATGACGCGCTGCTTTCCCGCAAGGTTGCTACTATTCGCACTGATGCGCCGCTTGATATCAACCTGGACGACGCTCAGTTCCCAACATTTGATCCAAATGACGTGGTCAAGGCTTTCTCGGCTTTGGGCTTTACGGGCATGACCTCAAGGCTTGCTCGCATGGCTGGTGGCTCTGCCGCTGGTTCAGTTGCACAAACCGCCTCTGCGACACCTGCGCTTCCTATTCCGTCAGAGTATTTGCAGGCAGGAGACGCATCTGCTGCTCTGACCGCTGCTCTTGAGAACCAAGAGTGGATTGGCGTTGCCCAGGATTCTGCGGCGGACGCTGGAGCACTCTTTAGCCTTTCTCGCACACTTTGGGTGTCTACAGAAAAGGCACTTCTTAAGTTTGAGGGAGAAAATGCAACTGCTGCACTCTTGCGTATTTTGCGAGAAGCCCGTGTTGCTGCAGACGATGTCAAGGCGCTGCTGCACGAGGTAAGCCCTGTTGATTCGTCTGAGCCACAGAAGATGGATATTGAAACCATTGATTCTGATCGCCTCTTTGACACAGGCGTTGCTGCCTATCTACTTGAGTCTGATCGTTCAAGTTTTGATATTAATGGCTTGGTTGAACTGTACTTTGGCTCTGAGCTTCCTGAGCCTACAGATGAGATCCCTGCAGCAGCATTAAGAGCAGTAGCTGCAAGAAACCTTGTTCCTGTACTGACTAAAAAGCTTGAAGACGATGGCTCATATGAGCTGTTTGCTGCGCTTGAAATGCAGCTTCTACCGGTCCTTGCCGCAATGGAGCGTCGTGGTCTCTACGTTGATCCTCAAAAACTTGCTCAGCAGTCTGCCCAGCTAGCGGAAGATATTGCGCAGCGCGTGGCAAGTATTCACCAGACTGCAGGTGAAGATTTCAACTTGGATTCTCCAAGCCAGCTTTCTCATATCTTGTTTGACGTGCTTAAACTTCCAACCTATGGCCTCAAAAAGACGCGCACTGGTTTCTACTCCACCAACGCAAAAGTTCTAGGAGAGCTGGCGCAGGAGTACCAGATTGTTGCTGACGTCCTTGAATATCGTGAGCGCGCCAAGATCAAATCAACCTATCTCGATGCGCTTCCTGCACTTATTCGTGGCGATAAGCGTATCCACACCACGTTCAACCAGACTGTTGCTGCAACAGGTAGACTTTCCAGCTCTGATCCAAACCTGCAGAACATTCCTACCCGTTCTGAGCTTGGACATCGTGTTCGCACTGCCTTTACCGTTCCCGAGGGCAGTGTGTTTCTCGCCTGCGACTACTCTCAGATTGAGCTTCGCCTGCTTGCGCATCTCTCGGCTGACGAGCACCTGGTAGCAGCATTTAACTCTGGTGCTGACTTCCACGCCGCAACTGCCGCCCGTGTCTTTGGCGTACCTGTTGAAGAGGTCACTCCAGCGCTTCGTAGCCGTGCTAAGGCAGTTAACTTTGGCATTGTCTATGGTCAGCAGGCCTTTGGTTTGGCAACGTCTCTTAAGATTTCCCGCAAGGAAGCACAAGAGATGATTGACCGCTACTTTGATGCATATCCTGGTGTTCGAGCATACCTTGACGATTCCGTCCGCACTGCTCACGAGACTGGTTATGCGATTACCATGTACGGCCGCAAGCGCCACATTAGAGAGTTCAACCAGTCAAATCGCCAGCTCATTGCCTTCGGTGAGCGCACTGCAATGAATCACCCTATGCAGGGAAGTGCCGCAGACATTATCAAAATTGCAATGATTAATGTCGAGAAACGCCTGCGTGATGAGGGTCTTGCATCAAAGCTGATTCTTCAGATTCACGACGAACTTGACTTAGAAGTTCCTGAGTCAGAGATTGAGACAGTCTCTAAACTAGTAAAAGAGACCATGGAAGACGTTGTTACTCTGCGTGTTCCACTCATTGCCGATGTCAGCTATGGTTCCAATTGGGCTGAGGCAAAGTAGGCACGTTCAACGCACGTTTTAGAGGAGATTTAGTATGGAGGCTCCAACCTCATACATGCACGTCACAGTCTATACAGACGGTGCGTCTCGAGGAAACCCTGGTCCTGGTGGCTATGGGGCAGTGCTTCTGTACACCGATCCCTCCGGCCAGCAGCATACAAAAGAGTTCAGTCAGGGTTATAAAACCACTACGAATAACCGTATGGAGCTCCTTGGCGTCATTGTTGCACTTGAAGCGCTTAAGCGCCCCTGCCAAGTAGAGCTTTATTCCGATTCCAAGTACGTGGTTGACGCGTTTAATCAAAAATGGGTCTCGGGATGGATTAGAAAAGGGTGGAAGACGGCTTCTAAAGAGCCTGTCAAAAACGTAGACCTTTGGAAGCGCCTCCTTGCTGCTATGGAAGACCATGAGGTAAGTTTCAAGTGGGTCAAGGGCCACGCAGGTCATCCACTTAACGAGCGCTGTGATCAGCTGGCAACTGAAGCAGCTGACGGCTCCAATCTCCTTGACGACCAAGGTTTCTTCGCGGATCAGCCATTGCTGTAACGCACATGCTTGGGCGAGAAGATCTTCTCGCCGTACATACTCTCTACAAGAAAACAGCCGCCTGAGTAGACGGCTGTTCTTAGTTGCATGAAGCGATTAACTTTTAGTAGCCAAATACGGCATAGCCAACAAGGCCTGGTCCCGTATGGACAAGAAGGTCCGAGCCAGCCTCGACATACCTAAAGTCGGTGACATTAGGGATTGCTTCTTTAATCATGGCTTCCATTTCGGAGTAAATGATATTTGGCGCAGAGCAGCAAATTCCCACATGGACGCGGTCAAATTGCTGAGCAAAGGCTGCTCCTAGAGCAATCTGTCCTGCAAGAGACTTCTGCCAACCGCGAGTCTTCTTGGCAATGGTGTATTTGCCGTTCTCATCGCAGGTAAGAACAGGTTTGATGTTTAACATGGAACCAATGCGATAAATTGCCTCAGAAATGCGGCCACCCTTACGTAGATACTCAAGGCTTGGAACGGAGAAGTATACGCGTGTGTTCAGAGAAGCCTGATCAAGTTTGGCGCCAATCTCCTCAAGAGAAAGGCCCTGCTCAATAAGGCGTTGAGCCTCAATAACAATAAGGCCAGAAGCAATGCCAATGTTTTTGGTATCAACAACATAAATAGGGAAGTCTGTAATGGACTCCGCAATCATGCGAGCAGTATCGCAGGTAGCAGAAAGTCCAGAGGAGATAGCAACGTAAACAGCACCCTCGTACCCCGCTGCTTTTGCATCATCAAAGGCAGCTTTAATGCCCTCAGGAGAAGGAAGTGATGTCTTAGGAACTTCTTCTTCAAAGCGAGCAACAAGATCAGCTGGCGTGATGGTAATACCAGACTCGTAGGAAGAGCCGTCAGAATAGTTAATGCGAAGTGGGGTGATACGAATATTGTGTTCAGCAACAAAATCAGGTGGGACATTAGTTCCTGAGTCTGTGATGATGGCAATTCGTTTAGTGTCCATTATCCGCTCCAAATATATACGTGCTACAAGTAGCTAAACGTTGACTTTCTATTACCCACATTTTACATAGAGATATACCCCGTTTTCTTGAGATATGACAAGTTGCCCTCAACGGTAGGTAGACGGTACACTAGGCATATACATCGAGAAAAACTTTCATAGCTAACGGTCAATACCATTTAGATAAAGAGAGAACGGCAGATAATGTCTAGTATTTATAGAGAGCCCGCAGTTGTAAGAAGAATTAGTCAGCGCTCTTCTCTAAAGAAAATCACCTCTAACAGCACTATTGCGGCAGCAGTCATGGTACTTGCAGCTCTTATTGCGCTTGTAGTTGCCAACTCACCTGCTCATGAGGTGGTTCGAGAAATTCTTGAAGTGCAAATGAGTTTCTCGCTTGGAATGATTCATGCACATATGGCTCTAGAAACCTTTGTGAATGATTTCCTTATGGCAATCTTCTTCTTGCTGGTAGGTATTGAGCTCAAGTATGAAGTAACTGTTGGCCAGCTTAGAAAGCCAAGACAGGCAATGCTTCCTATGCTTGCGGCTGTTGGTGGCGTTGCAGTTCCTGCTCTTATTTATCTGGCGCTTAACGCAAGCACTGCCCCTCATGGATGGGCAACACCAATTGCAACCGATATTGCCTTTGCGCTTGGCGTTATGTCGCTCTTAGGAAACAGAATTAGTCCGCAGACTAAGGTGTTCTTCCAGACACTTGCTATTGCCGACGATATCCTGGCTATTGTGGTCATTGCGCTTTTCTATGGTCACACGCCAAATATTGCCTGGTTAGCAGCTTCTCTTGGTATTCTTGTTATTTTGTGGGGAATGAATCGCCTGAAGATTTATTCTTCTGGTCCTTATTTGCTTGTTGGTTTGGTTCTCTGGGTCTGCATGTACCACTCGGGAATTCATGCAACCCTTGCAGGCGTTCTTCTTGCCTTCTTCTTGCCATCTCACTCTGATGTTCGCTTGAGCAAGCTGGGAAGCTGGCTTTCAAGACGCGCTCGTGAGCTTGACGATCACTACGACGATGAGCATCACGTTTTGGGTCAGCATGACTTTACACATGGTGCTAACTCTATTGAGCAGGTCATGCACCACGTAACTCCACCGCTTCAGCGTGTTGAGCACTATATTTCCGTCTTTGTAAACTTTGTTGTTCTTCCTATCTTTGCGTTTGTTAATGCACAGATTACGCTGGTAGGTGCTGATTTTGGTGCGCTTCTTAGCAGTAACATTGCTCACGGCGTATTCTTTGGCGCCGTTCTTGGAAAGCCATTGGGAATTATTCTTGTGACATTCCTGTTGGTAAAGGTTAAAATCTGCAAACTTCCTGCAAAGGTTGACTGGGTTCAGATTGCAGCCGTTGGTCTGATGGGTGGCTTAGGCTTTACCATGTCAATTCTTATTTCTAACCTTGCATTCCCAGATGCAGGAGAGATTCTTGCAGCTAAAGTAGCCGTTCTTGCTGCATCATTTGCTTCAGCTATCTTGGGCCTACTTTTTGTACACCTCGCAGAGTTTTACAAGCGCCAAAGGCAGAGTAGCTTAAGGGAAGACGCCGTACAAGAATGAACCTAATGAGACGTACGACTCTTTCTATCCCTGACTATTAAAATGCAGAGCCCCACAAAATAATACGCAGAAGTTATTAAAAAACTGGCGTGTAGAATGTTCACTCCGCCTATTGAGGCATCTTGCCCTGCAGGAGAGAGACACATTAAGGCAATGGTGAATAGCCATATAAGAAGTAAACAAATATTGACTATCTTATTAATAAGATAAGCTCTTGGAGTAGAAGCATCAAAAAATATACCTCTATTAAAGATGCTAATGAAAAAATCTTTCCAAGAGTCAAACATGACGAGCCTCCAACTTGTGAGAAAAAGACCCCGCATATATGCAATTTTATCACTTATATAAAATCAATAAGCTATGGTTACTCAACGGTACCGTAGGTAAAACCCCAACCGTGTGCTGTAACAATTGAGTTAATCTGATCGCAGAGGCGAGCGCGGACATATGTGCCCGATGGAATCAACTCAATAACCTCTTGTAAATCCTCTTCAAGATCATCTACTTCAGCTTGAATCAGCACGTCAACCTTAGTGACTGTGCCCGAGGGTTTGCGTTTATAAAGATTATCAACAAGGTGCTGGAGCTCGCCATATGCCTCCGAGCGCATGCCAGGCTGTGTAGAATTTGCCATGATTCTCCTTGTCGCGTCGATTTTCAAATCACCTATACTTTGTATCACGCAGAGACCGAAAAGGGGAGTGTCATGTTTGAGCTAGTTTCTCGCGAGCTGTTCCAGCCAAAGTCAACCTCTGAGCAAAACGCTTATCAGAAGATGAGCGATGCTGAGCTTAACCAAGCTCTTGAGCTTATTGGACAAGAAGCTCGTGCACTTGGCGAGAAAAACCTCCAGCTTGATATGGCTCGCGGAAAGCCAAGCCCTGCACAGACGGCGTTGTCTAAGCCTATGCTTGACGAGCTGAACTCTACTTCTGACCTGACTGACAGCGGCTCTTTTGCAGACAACTATGGAGACCCTTGGGGTCTTCCTTCTGCGCGAGCCTTCGCTGCAGAGCTCACAGGTTTACCTGCCGATCAGGTCATTGCAAATGGCTCTTCTAGCCTTAACCTTATGCACGACATTATTTCTTATGCCGTAACCCACGGTCTTGCTGGTCAGCCTTCTTGGGCAGAGCAGATGGCGGCTGCAAAGGCTCAGGGTACCACGCTCAAGTTCCTGTGCCCTGCTCCAGGCTATGACCGCCATTTTGCTATTACACAGCATTACGGGCTTGAAAACGTTGCCGTACCTATGACTGAAGATGGTCCAAATATGGACGTGGTCAAGGAGCTTGTTGAGAACGACAGCTCTGTTAAAGGAATTTGGTGCGTACCACGTTTTGCAAACCCTACCGGTATCACCTATTCAGATGAGGTTGTCCGTGCGTTTGCAAACCTCAAACCCGCTGCTCCTGACTTTAGAATCTTCTGGGATAACGCCTACGCAATTCACGCCTTTGTACCAGAATCTGAGGCTCCTCAGCTCCTCAATATCTTTGATGCACTTGCAGAGGTTGCTGCAGACGATGCTCAAAAGAACCTGGTTATTGCTTTTGCCTCAACGGCAAAGGTAACCTTCCCAAGCTCAGGCATGGCATGGGTTGCCGCAAGCCCTGCGGACATTAAAGAAATCCAGAGCGCTTTCAAGGTTGCTCGTGTTTCTCCCGAGAAAATCTCGCAGCTGGCGCATGTACGTTTCCTCAAAGATGCGTACGGCATTGAAGCTCATATGCAAAAGCATGCTGAGCTGCTCCGACCACGTTTTGATCTGGTGGAACGCAAACTGCAGGAAGGACTGGGCGATTTAGCTGTTGCAACCTGGTCTCGTCCTAAGGGCGGCTACTTTGTCTCGTTTGACGGTCCTGTTGGGTCTGCGCGCGCAATTGTTTCTCGCGCCAATGAACTGGGCGTTACCATGACACCTGCAGGTGCTACGTGGCCAAGTGGCAAGGATCCCTTTGATACTAATATCAGAATTGCTCCAAGTTATCCAACGTTGGAAGAGCTTGATGCAGCGCTTGATGTCTTTATTGTTGCTGTTAAACAGGTAAGTGCTCGACTTGCAAAAGTTGATCGTGGTCAGAGCATCTGGGGATAGCTTGTGTAACTTTGGTATTTACTTTGAAAGTAAGCCCATTCTGCCGTATCTTGATTAACTATGTTTAGAAAAAGCGATTGGATGTTGAATGCCAACTAATACTTCAAAGCCAGAACTTACACCAGAACAGAAGGCAGAAAAAGAGCTGGTTGCTATGGCAAACCAGACCGCAAAAAAGAAGGCAAAGGACCGCAAGCCCGATGAGGCTCCTAAAAAACCAGGTCCTTCTACAGGCATGAAGATTGCTATTGGAGTATTCTCGCTCTTTATTGCTATTTCTATGATGTTGCCTTCCCTGGCCAGCATTTTCTCTAACTCTCAAAAGCAGAATCAGAACCATCAGAATTCTCCTGAGGCTATTAACCAGGTCTATCAGAAACAGGCAGAAGAAAAAGAGTCTGCTATTCAGTCCAATCCAGATAATCTACCAGCACATCTTGATCTGGCTCGTACGTATCTAGGCTGGGGAATGGCACTTAAGAGCTCCTCTCAAGATGACTCTGTTCAGAAGCAGTCTTTACAGCTGATTAACAAGGCAATTGCCGAGTACGATACGTATCTTGCTTCAAATGATTCTGATGAAGTCCGTGTTGATAGGGCAATTGCACAGTTCTACGCAGGAGATCAAACAGGTGCTGTTGAGGCACTTAAGGCAGTAACGGATCGCTCTCCAGACTATGCTAACGGTTGGCTTAATTTGGGAATGATGTATCGTGTTACTGATCAAGTAGATCTTGCAAAAGAGGCACTGCAGAAGGCAATTGAAAAGGATTCCGATAATAGCGCCGGTGTGAGGGATAATGCACAGAAAGTTCTTGATGCATTAAACGGAAACACCTCTACCTCTTCAAATAACACCAAGTAAGGAGGAGTTATGGCACTAGAGATAAGCTCTGAAATTACAGATACAAAGACCATTATTCGCATTGAGGGCGAGGTAGACGTATCAAACGCCTCCGAGCTTCGTGATGCTTTGGATACTGCGCTCGCCGATGGAGCAAAAGAAGTTGAAGCTGATTTTGCTGAGGTAGCTTATATTGATTCGACGGGCATTGGCGTTTTAGTGGGCGCTGCACATCGAGCACAAGAGAGCGGTTCTGTGCTTGTTGTTGCAAACCCTCAGAAAAACGTGGAGCGTGTCTTTACGCTTCTTGGGGTTGATAAAGACCTTAACGTTCGCAAGTAGGTTTAGTAACTTGCAAGCTCTTTGATGTAACCGTTCAAAGAGCTTGTTTATGTTTGTTCCAGAAAGGTATTGCTTGTGTTTGGCATTGGAGAAACAGAGCTCGTACTAATTCTGCTCTTTGCATTCTTAGTATTTGGTCCTGATAAATTACCTGGTATGGGTCGCACGCTTGGCCGTGCTCTCAGACAGTTCCAGAACGCTCAAGAAGGCTTTAATAAAGTTGTCCGTGCAGACTTACTTGATCCTGCGGCGGATGCACTTCACGAGAAACCCAAGCGCTCCGAGCAGCTTAAAAATGCTGCATCTGATGCTGACCGCGAGGATACAGATCGCCAGGAGACCTTTGCTGAGCGTCGTGCTCGTCTCAAGGAAGAGCGTGAGGCAGCTGAGAAGGTTGCTGCTGAGGCAGCTGAGCAGAGCAAGCAGGCCGAGCAGACCCAGGAGGCTGAGCAGGCAGAGGCTGCTTCTGCTGACGAGGCTCCTGCAACTGCACCACAAGCTACCTCTTCTGTTGCTTTCTCAGATGATTCCACAGAGGTAACCGAGCACGTGGCACCTCAGGCCGCAGAAGAGACTCCTGCTGCCGTTCCATCTGCAAAAGACCTCTATAACCTTGGATCTGCACGTTCTTCTCGCTCCATAGCAGAAGACAAGAAAGAAGAAGTTGCTGGAGAGGAGGGAGAAAGCCAGGACGCATAAGTCCAGCTTTCGCGTGTAATGCCTATTACTCCAGCTCGTATGCCACTTTTTGATCACCTGGGAGAACTCCGTCGTCGTGTGACTATTGTGGTGGTATCGCTTTTTGTTACCGCAATCATTATTTATTTTGCTACACCTGCATTGATTGAGATCTTGATTGACCCTATCAGGGAGTTTTTAACTGACGGTAAGCTTACGGTTATCTCGGTCCTTGGCGGCTTTAGTATCAGGTTTAAGGTGGCTTTCTTCTTCTCGGTGATTATTTGTACACCTATTATCATCTGGGAGATTATGGCTTTCTTCTTGCCTGCGCTTAACGCTAAAGAGCGCAAGTGGGTTGTTCCTACCGTGGCAGCCATGATTACCCTGTTCTTCTTGGGTATGCTGTTCTGCTACTTCATCATTTTGAACACCGCAATTGGTTGGATGATTGGCCAGTCGCAGGAATTTGCAGGAACCATTAATGAGGCAAGCGATTACCTCAACATTATTATGATGTTTGAGATTGGTTTTGGTGTTGCGTTCCAGCTTCCTCTGGTTATCTTCTACCTGGCTATTCTTCACCTTGTTCCTTACAAGGATATGCGTGAGCAGTGGCGCTATGTTTACGTTGGATTGATGATCCTCTCTGCAGTTGTCACTCCTGACGCATCACCTGTCACTATGATTTTGATGTTTGCAGCTCTTATCCTTCTGTACGAAGTTGCTCTGGCTGTTGCTCGCTACGTCATTATTGCCCGCGATGGCAAAGCTGCTCTTAAGTGGAGTCGCGAGGACTATGAGCAGCATGAGCTGGACAAAATCTAGTAATTCCGCTTTTTAATTTGGAGAGTGTTGTTCTTTGATTCTAGTTGTTACCGAGAAAAACGACGCAGCGCAGCAGATTGCTCGCCTTCTGTCTGAATCGGGTAAGCCTGAGGCAGACAAGGTATACAACACTCCTGTTTATCGTTTTAGACGTGGCGGAGAAGATCATGTTGCCATTGGTCTTCGTGGCCATATTTTGCAGCCCGATTTTCCTTTGGCTCTCAAGTTTGATAAGGAAGAGGGCTGGTACGGAGAAACTGCAGAAGGGGAGCACCTTCCTGCAGACGTTCCAGATGGTCTTGAGCGTCCTCCTTACAAGGTTAAGCGTAAGCCTTTTATGGTAGACGGCGTTGACCTAAAGGGCTGGAAAATCCCTAGCTTGCCTTATTTGATTTGGGCTCCTGTAGATAAACAACCTGCAGAAAAAGAGATTATTCGCGCCCTCAAGAATCTTGCTAAGAAGGCAGAGTCTGTAATCATCGGCACAGACTTTGACCGCGAGGGAGAGCTTATTGGCTCTGATGCGCTGGCACAGGTTCTCTCGGTTAATCCTAATCTGGCAGTATTTCGTGCACGCTACTCCGCCTTTACTAAGACAGAGATTGAGACTGCCTTCAATAACCTGGTGGATCTTGATTACAACTTGGCTGCAGCAGGTGAGTCCAGGCAGTATATCGACCTCATTTGGGGTGCTGTACTGACCCGTTACCTGACCACTGCACGCTTTGGAGGTCTGGGCAATACGCGCTCTGCTGGTCGTGTTCAGACTCCTACGCTGGCACTTGTTGTTGAGCGCGAGCGTGAGCGCTTGGCATTTAAGCCAGAAGATTATTGGGTTATTTCTGGTGTTGCTGCTCCAGAAGATGATGCGGATGCAACCTTTAAGATGGTTCATCAGACCGCAAGGTTCTGGGATCAAGCTGAAGCAGATGCAGCTTACGCAGTTGTTAAAGATCAGACGCAGGCAACGGTTGTCGAGATTGAGTCTCGTAGCAGAAAGCAGCAGCCACCAGCTCCGTTTAACACCACGTCGCTGCAGGCAGCTGCAGCTGCAGAGGGTATCTCGCCAGCTAGAACTATGCGTTTGGCAGAGTCTCTGTACATGGACGGCTTGATTTCATACCCGCGTGTTGATAACACCGTCTATCCAAGTTCGCTTGACTTGAAGGACTGTGTCCGTACATTATCTGCGGTTCCTCAGTATGCTCCTACTTGTAAAAAACTCTTGGGTCAGCCAAAGCTTCACGCTACTCGCGGCAAGCAGGAGTCTACCGACCACCCACCAATTTATCCAACAGCGGCAGCAAATCCAGATGCTTTGCAGCCTGCAGCTTGGAAGCTCTATAACCTGATTGCTCGAAGGTTCCTTGCAACCCTTATGGGTCCAGCTACTATGAGTGGCACCAAGATTACGCTTGATGTTGCAGGTCAGCCCTTTGTTGCAAACGGAACGGTCTTGGCTGAGCCAGGCTTTAGAGAGATTTATCCCTTTGGCCTTAAGAAAGACGATCAGATTCCTGATGTCGGCGAGGGAGAGATTGTCTCTATTCAGTCTTTGTCGCTTGATGCTAAGCAGACAGAGCCACCTGCTCGCTACAGCCAGGGCAAGCTTATTCAAGAGATGGAGAAGCGAGGCCTTGGTACAAAGTCCACGCGTGCCTCCATTATTGATACGCTCTACCAGCGTAAATACCTCAAAAATGATCCTGTTGAGCCAAGTCAGCTTGGTATGGCAATTGTTGATGCGCTTTCCCAGTTTGCGCCACACATTACCTCGCCTGATATGACGGCAGAGCTTGAGTCCGATATGACAAGCGTTGCTGAAGGTAAAGATACACGTGATGGCGTTGTAACTCACTCAAGAGCGCTGCTTGCGGGCATGATTGATACGCTCATTGATCATAAAGAAGACTTGTCTGAGGCCATTGCTGATGCAGTTACTGCTGACGCAAAGGTGGGAACCTGCCCTAAGTGCGGCAAAGATTTGGTTGCTAAGAGCTCTCTGAAGACTCGTGGAAGCTTTGTAGGCTGCATGGGTTGGCCAGATTGTGATGTCACGTATCCGCTGCCTCAGGGACGCGTAGAGCCGCTTGAGGGAGAGGCTGGCGTCTGCCCAGAGTGTGGTGCTCCTCGCGTAAAGGTGCAACCGTTTAGGCAGCGTGCGTATGAGACCTGCATCAATCCAGCTTGCCCTACAAACGCAGAGCCAGACCTTATTGTGGGCGAGTGTCCAACCTGTAAGGCAAATGGCAAGCACGGGGATCTGGTAGCGCACAAGTCCGAGCGCACGGGTAAGCGTTTTATTCGCTGCACCAACTACGAGGAGTGCGAGACAAGCTATCCTCTACCAGCTCGTGGAAAGCTCGAGAAGACCGATGAGGTCTGCCCAGACTGCGGGGCACCTATGGTGGTTGTTACTACCCAGCGTGGTCCTTGGAAGCTCTGTCCAAACTACGATTGCCCTGGTAAAGAAAAGAAAACTGCCTCGCGTAGAGGCGCTCGAAAGAGTACTAAGAGCACCAAATCCACCAAGGCAGCAAAAAAGTAAACGTATGACGGTGCATCGAGAGGTGCACTGTTTTCGGAAGAACGAGCGTCCCTCTCCAACGCCCGCTCCATACGTATTTTTACCCATTTTTGAGCACTTTTCATGTGGAAATGCGCAAAACCTTTAGAATATTCATGGCGAGAAACACAATCTGTCTGTATCGTGAGATAGTTAAGAGGGAGGGAAGCATGAACAAAGACGCACGTACATCTCAAGGCTTGTTTATCACGCTTGAAGGTGTTGATGGCTGTGGTAAGTCAACACAAGCTTCTCTTCTGCGAGAAGATCTTGAAGCTCTTGGCTTTGATGTGGTCTTTGTTCGTGAGCCCGGTGGAACTGCTATTTCTGAGCAGATTAGAGGCGTGGTACTTAATCCAGAAAACGGCATGATGTGCGATGAGTGTGAGCTGTTGCTCTATGAAGCAAGTCGTGCCCAGCTGGTGGGAGAGGTTATCCGACCAGCTCTAGCTGCGGGCAAAGTTGTCTTGTGTGATCGCTTCTATGACTCCACCTTTGCCTATCAAGCAGCTGGTCGCGGTCTTGACACAGACCTCGTGCACCGTGCAAATCGCTTGGGAAGCTGTGGGGTTTCTCCTGATAGAACCCTTGTCTTTATGCTTGAGCCAACGGTTGCTCATGCGCGTGCTACGCAAAATGACGCCGATAGACTAGAAGCAGAAGGTGTTGCCTTCCAGGAGCGAGTTTTTGCTGGTTATAAGCAACTTCTGCAAAATGAGCCAGAGCGTGTAAAAGCTGTAGATGCAGATGGCACAATTGATGAGGTTCGCGCACGTACTCGTCAGCTGTTAGCAGATCTTATTCCTGGTATTTGTGAGCTTGGTGAGTGACGCGTTTATGACTCAAGAGAGCACACATACTACTCATAGCACCTATCCACTTCCTCAGGCACTTACCCGTCTTCAGGATCAACCTCAAGTTCAAAATCTGCTTGCACGCGCACTTCATGAGCACAAGCTTGGCCACGCCTATCTGTTTGTAGGAGCTCCTGGCTCTGGAAAAGGTCTTGCAGCCAAAGCTCTGGCGCAGTGTGTTCTCTGTGCTCAGGACGGTGACGCTGCCTGTGACGACTGCATTCGTATTTCTCGCGGTACTCACCCTGACGTGCACGTACTTACCCCAGCCTCCGCAAATGGCTACCTCATTGAGCAGATCCGTCAGCTCATCGCTGATGTTAGTCTGGCGCCTATGCGCTCAACTCATAAGATTTACGTGATTGACCGCGCTGATTTGCTCAGAGAAAATTCTGCAAATGCACTGCTCAAAACTATTGAAGAGCCACCTGCAGACACCATCTTTATTTTGTCTGCACGTTCTTCTTCTGCGGTGCTTCCCACCATTGTTTCTCGCTGTCAGGTAATTGCGTTTAGAACACTCACTGACGCTGCTGCTAAAGCCGCTATTATGCGAGAGATTTCCGCCACAGAGCAGGAAGCTCGTATTGCGCTTGCAGCAACAGGAACCCCTGGTAGAGCTGTGGAGTTTTTGCAGTCTTCTACGCGGAAAAACATTCGCAGACAGCTCATTGATGTTTTTGGCAATCTGCTCAGAAATGACTCATGGGATGTGCTTACTTCCGCAAAAGAGCTGATAGAAGCTGCAAAAATTCCTTTAGGTGACGTAAGACGTGCCCAAGAAGAGGCGCTTGCCCAAAACGAGGACTTTCTTACCAGCGCTGCGTTAAAGCAGGTTGAAGCTGCCAATAAGCGAGAACTCACAGCGCGCGAGCGTTCGGGTATCATAGAAATGTTGGCAATTCTGGAATCGCTTCTTCGCGACGTGCTTTTGTGTTGCGAGGCAGTTGATGAAGAAATAGTAAATACGGATGCAGCAGGCATTATCGACCGCGTTGCATCTCAAACTCATACCCAGGGTGTTCTTGGGGCTTTAGCTGCTGTGCAAGAGGCTCAATACAACCTGGACCGCTCTGTTTCTCCCCAGCTAACCCTTGAGGTTATGCTGCTGCATATCAAGGAGGCACTTACATGCCCACCGTTGTCCCGGTGAAATTTGAATACGCCGCGCGCGACCTTTGGTTTGATCCAAAGGAGTCCGGCGTTCTTGAAGGCGACCACGTCATTTGTCAGACCGAGCGCGGTCTAGAGATTGGTCTTGCTGTTGCTGATTCTCGTGAGATTTCGCAGGAAGAGTTTGAGTACAAGACAAACAAAGCCGAGCTCAAAGACGTAGTTCGTGTAGCAACAGAAGAGGACCTTGCTCGCGCAGAAGAGCTTGCCGCTAAGGGCGAGGCTGCGCTTCCTGTATTCAGGAAGTTTGCTGTTCAAGAAGAACTTGAGATGAAGCCTATTGGCGTCGAATACCTTTTTGATGGCGAGAAGGTCGTGTGTTACTTCTCGGCTGATGATCGCGTGGACTTTAGGCAGCTTGTGCGTGAGCTTTCTCATGAGCTTCACGAGCGCATTGATATGCGTCAGATTGGCGTCAGAGAAGAAGTAGCGGTTATTGGCGGTTATGGTCACTGCGGACAAGAACTCTGCTGTAGAAGGTTTGGCCTTTCTTTTGAGCCAGTTTCTATTCGCATGGCAAAAGAGCAGGATTTGCCTCTGAACTCCACCAAGATTTCCGGTGCTTGTGGTCGCTTAATGTGCTGCTTGCGCTATGAGTTTGAAGCGTATCGTGACTTTAAAAACCGTGCTCCAAAGCGCAACGCTGTTATTGAGACTCCTTTGGGCATGGCAAAAATTGTTGAGTACAACACACCAAAAGAAGAGATTGCTCTTCGCCTTGAGAGTGGCAAGGTAGTTCGCATTCCTCTTGCTGATATGGATGCCTCTCCTGCAGCACAGCAGAAGTCGGAAGACCTGGGTTGTTCTTGCAGGCCAGACAGCGTTTCTCGCGCTGCTCTTGAGCGTCTTGAATCCGTTGAGGTTCAGATGGCTCTGGCAGAGCTTGATAGAGCAAACGGCCTCATTGTTGATGAAGAGCCAGAGATTAATCCAGACCTCTTTGTTACTGAGGCTCCAAGGCGCAAGCGTGAGCGCTCTGAGCAGAGCTCTGCAAATAGGCAAGAAAACGCTAAGAATTCTGGTGCAAGAAATGCCCGAGAAGAGCAGGGCGCTCAAAGTTCTTCTCGCACCCGTCGTGTAAGAACTTCAAAGAATGCTCAGGTCAACCCTGGTTCCAGTACTTTTGATGCTTCAACAGATACGCTTCGTCGTACCCGCCGCCGTCATCACGCAACAGAAGAGGGCACTGCACATACTCAGGCTCCTCAGAAGAATGAGCAGGGTACAGCTCCTGCACAGAAGCAGTCTCAGGGTAAGCGTTTTAGAAGGACAGATGCTCCTCAGGCACAACAGAAAGCTGATGAGGCACAGGCACCAGTTCGTGCAAAAAGGACTCGTCGTCCAGGTGATAGGGCGGGCATGAAGACCCAGAGCGCTCCACAGAATACTTCTGGTTCTAACGGTGCGCCTACCGCTGCATCTAGAGACACTCAGCCACAAAACGCTGCACGTCGTAGACATAGAAGAGCTGGACGCGATGATCGCGGTCGCGGCTCGAAGGACAACGAGTAATGTATACGCTTAAGACCGAATACGCCTTTGACTCAGCGCATTTTCTCACAAACTACTACGGTAAGTGCGAGAACCTCCATGGCCATCGTTGGCACGTAACCGCTTGTATTTCTGCTGCAGAGCTTGGTGAGTCTGGCACAGAAAAAGATATGGTTATGGACTTTGGTGTCTTTAAACGCAAAGTTCGTGCTCTGTGTGATTCTCTTGACCATACGTTTTTGATTGAAGAAGGTTCTCTTTCTGAAAAGACGTTGGCCTGTCTTAAAGAAGAGGGTTTCTCGCTCACTATTTTGCCGTTTAGAACAACAGCAGAAAACTTGGCTAAGTATCTCTTTGAGCAACTTGAGACAGAAGGTTTGCCCGTCTCTTCTGTTGAGGTTGATGAGACCCCCAACAATTGCGCCATATATTCAAAAAATATGAAGTAACCTGTTGTTTTTTAAAGCTTGTGCGAGCAACGTAACCTCGATGGGTATACTCTACGTATGTAGAGGTTTTATCTTTTGGCGAGGTGGAATTTCATGGCTCACGGAGCGTTGCGGGGTGTCAATTTAACCGGTTGGCTTACGCTTGAACCGTGGGTAACTCCTGAGCCGTTTGCGCGCACAGGCTGCGTTGATGAGGCTCAGCTCATTAAAGCGCTGGGCGTTGAGGACTACCACAATCTTGTTAAAGCGCATCGTTCTTCATTTATCCAGAGTTCTGACTTTGTCAGCATTGCCGCTCGTGGTTTTAATGCGGTAAGAATTTCTGTGCCTTGGTACGTTTTTGATGAAGAAGCTGCTGGTACTCCATATGTTAGCTGCATTACCGAGCTTGATAGAGCTCTTGAATGGGCAGAAGAACTTTGCCTGCACGTTATTTTTGTACTGGCAGTAAATCCAGGTTTGCCTGATGGCTTGAATGACCAGCCAGGAGGTGCTCCGCGTACTAGAATTTCTGGGGAGAAGTCGCTTTCTATTCTGCATAAGCTTGCCCTTCACTACGCTCACCGCAGCGGCTTTTATGGCATTGAGGTAGCCGATGAGGTTAAGCCTCGTGTGCGCAAGGGCTTTAAGCTCACAGATGGTATTCCTGGTCACTCGCTTAGAAACTATTATCGCCGTGCTTATGAGACCATTAGATCTGTGGCAGGAGAAGAGCCTGTGGTCATTCTCCCAGATGGTGGCTGGCCTCAGGGATTTAGGCGTTTTATGAGCCAGCAGGCCTATCAAAACGTTTGGCTTGACGCTCACCTTGATAAACCCTGCGAGGGAATTGATTGCTCGGGTCCTCGCGGTGTACAGCAGCTTATTGATAAAAACGAAGCGTATTTGAAGACTTCTGCTTCAGGCGGTCTGCCAGTCATGGTGGGTAAATGGTCAGCATCACTTCCAAGCATTGACGGCGCTATGACGGCAGAGGGAAGAATTGCGCTTGAGCGCATTTACACTTCAGGCCAGCTCAAAGTGTACAATACGTGTCCTGCATGGTTCTTCCAGACCTGGAAGACCTCCGCATTTTTGGCTGCATGGGACGCACGCGTTGCACTTGCAACGTTTGAGAGGGGAATGCTCGAGTAATGACAGAATCTACTCTTTTAGCAGGTAAACTGTCTATTGTGGGCACGCCTATTGGTAACCTTTCGGACGCGTCACCACGCGTTAAAGAAACGCTTGCAGCAGCGGATGTCATTTTATGTGAGGACACGCGCGTGACCTCAAAGCTCCTCTCGGCATTTGACATTCATGTGCCGCTTCAGCGCTGTGATCAAAATATTATTGAGTCGCAAATTGAGCCAACGCTTGAGAGGCTTCGTGCTGGTCAGCGTGTTGCGTTTGTGTCAGATGCGGGTATGCCGGGCATCTCTGACCCGGGTCAGCATTTGGTTGATGCGGCGCTTTCAGAAGGACTTGCAACAGAGGTTATTCCGGGCCCTTCTGCGGTGACCTGTGCGCTTGTTGCATCAGGCCTGGCAAGTGACCATTTCTTTTTTGAAGGCTTTTTGCCCAGAAAGCACGGACAGATTGTTCAGCGCTTGCAACAGCTCGCGGCAATTCCTGGCACCATTGTGCTGTATGAGTCTCCGTTTAGGGTGCTTGCAACGGTTGAGGCCATAGCCGAGGTGTTTTCTACCAGGCAAGTAGCTCTTGTCAGAGAGCTCACTAAGCTGCACGAAGAAGTAGTGCGCGACGTGGCTCCTTGCCTTGTTGAGACACTTGCTGCAAAAGAGAACCTTAAAGGCGAATGTGTTTTGGTTATCGCAGCTCCTACAGAAGAAGAGCTTGCCTCTGCATCGTCGCAGGCAGCGGGCGAGTCTCAGCTCTCGCTTGAAGACGCAATAGAGGTAGGTCTTGCTTCGGGTATCAGAAAATCAGCACTGGCCAAAGAGCTTGCTCAGAAGTTTGATATTGCGCGCGATGAGGCATACCAGGCAATTCTTGCTCACGAGGCATAATCACCATACCAACACAAAGAACGCCCAGCATTTGCTCTATACTGGATAAGTTATTGCAACTTATACAAAGGGAGTCATTATGCCCGAGGCCAAGCCGTCATACTTTATTACCACCCCAATTTACTACGTCAACGCAAAGCCACACCTAGGAACTGCGTACTGCACCCTGCTTTGCGATATCCAGGCTCGCTTTAGACGCGCTGCCGGCTACGACGTCTTCTTCCTTACCGGTATGGACGAGCATGGCGAGAAGGTCGCTCTTGCTGCAGCTGATCACGGTTTGTCTCCACAGGCATGGTGTGACTCGCAGGTTCCTTTCTTCAAGGGACTCTATGAAGAGCTGAATATCTCATATGACGATTTCATCCGTACTACCGATGAGCGCCACGTAAAAGCAGTCCAGTATCTGTGGGAGCGCATGCGTGAGGCAGGCTTCATCTACAAGGGATCCTATGATGGCTGGTACTGCATTCACGAGGAGACCTTCTTCACCGAGACCCAGGTAGAGAAGGCAGATGAAGAGGCCGGTTGCAAGGGTGCACACCTCTGCCCAGATTGCCATCGTGAACTTGAGCGTGTCTCTGAGGAGTCTTGGTTCTTCAAGCTTTCCGCATTCCAGGACAAGCTGCTTGAGCTGTATGCTGAGCACCCAGATTTCATTGAGCCAGACTTCCGCGCCAACGAGGTACGAAGCTTTGTTGAGTCTGGCCTTCAGGATATTTCTGTATCCCGTACCAGCTTTGACTGGGGTGTTCCAGTTCCTTTTGATGAGTCTCACGTAACCTACGTCTGGTTTGATGCTCTTCTTAACTACTACACCGCTGTTGGTTACGGTGATGACAGCCCAGAGGCTGCTGCCATGAGAAAGCGTTTCTGGCCAGCTCAGATGCACGTTGTTGGTAAGGACATCATTCGCTTCCACTGCGTCATTTGGCCTGCAATGCTTATGGCTCTTGGTGAGGCAGTTCCTGAGCACATCTTTGCTCACGGCTTCCTTAACGTCCGCAACTCTGAGACCGGCGTTGTTGAGAAGATGAGTAAATCTCGCGGAAACGCCATTGCACCTAAGGACGTTTTGGACCTGCTGGGTGTTGAGGGCTACCGCTACTACTTTATGACCGACGTCACTCCTGGTGAGGACTCTGGCATTTCCTTCGAGCGCATGGAGCAGGTCTATAACGCTGATCTGGCAAATAGCTGGGGTAACTTGGTTTCTCGCGCCCTTAATATGAGCGATAAGTACTTTGAGGGCGTCACTCCAACTTTTGATGGTTCTTCTGTTGCTGCAGACCATCCTCTGCGCAAGCTGGCTGAGGGCATCTATGACCGCTACGCTGCTTGCATGGAGAAGATGGACTACGTGGGCGCTAAGAACATCATCATGGAGCTTGTCCACGCGGCTAACCACTACATTGAGGACGCTGCTCCTTGGACGGTGGCAAAAGACCCAGAGCGCGCATCAGAGCTTGCAGAGATTATCTATACGCTGCTTGAGTCTATCCGCATTTGCGCACATCTCTTTATGCCATTCATGCCTACCACATCCGCAGAGGTTCTGCACCGTATGAGCCTTGATGAGGCTGAGATTACCTCTACCGATACCTGCAGCGAGTGCGTATGGGGCAAGCTTCAGGGTGGCCTGGCTGTCTCTAAGGGAGACGCTCTGTTCCCACGTCTTGCAAGCAAGTAATCGTGTCGGAGCACGCATCGCATCAGACATCGTGGCTTGCTAATCAGCACGCCACTAAAGAAACGCTGGAACGCTTTGGCCTTGCCACCAAATACAGGCTGGGCCAAAATTTCCTGGTACAAGACCATATTATCGAGAAGATCGTCCATCTTGCAGAGGTTCAGCCTACTGACGTGGTTGTTGAGGTTGGACCCGGTCTGGGTACCCTTACAGTTGCCTTGCTCGACCGCGCCCGTGCGGTTTGCTCGCTTGAAGCAGACTCCGAGCTGGAGCAAGTCTTAGCGGTAACCTGCAAAGAGCCTCATCCAGACTCGTTTGCGCTGGTTATGGGAGACGCTCTGGCAATTACGCCGCAGAAGCTTGCTGAGGCCTACAGTGCACTTCCTGCCGTTACCCAGAGCGCGGTCCCGGTTGCTCCGATGCCAACTAAGTTTGTATCCAATCTGCCGTATCAGGTGGCAGCTACGCTGATCCTCAAGTTCTTCCAGGAGCTTCCTTCGCTTGAGCGGGCGGTAGTCATGGTGCAGGCTGAGGTAGCCGACAGAATTGCTGCCAAGCCTTCTACCAAGGCATATGGTGCTTACACCGCAAAGCTGTCTTTATTTGCGCAGGTTACTGGCAGATTTGAAGTGGGCCCTGGCAACTTTATGCCTCCACCACGCGTCAACTCTGCTGTGGTCCGTCTTGATCGCACCCAGGCGAGAAACCCGCTGACCTCCAAGCTTCTTTCTGAAGAAGAGCTCTTGCATACCATGAGCGTCATTGACGCCGCCTTTGCACAGCGTAGAAAGACCATTCGTAATTCAATGAGCGCCTCTGGTTTTGATAAAGATAAGCTAGACCAGGCGTTTCTCGCCACAGGAATTGCGCCTACGGCGCGTGCAGAAGTTTTGACCAGCCAAGACTTTATTTGTCTTGCGGCTGCTTTGGAGCCTTTGAGTGAGTAAGAAAAAGCATCATCTACCAGCAGAAGAAGTGGAAGCACTTTCGTTTTCTGACGGTCAGCTATTCCATGATATTTACGGTACGCCTCGCCCAGCGCCGCGTGTTTTGGCTCCTGTTGCCGATACTCATGGTCATTTGGGCAGCCTCCACGAGCACAGCGCTGCAGAGTCTCTTGCTCGCGCTGCTGCGGCAGGTGTGCGCATGCTTATTGTACCCGTAGACATTGCAACGGAGTTCCCTCGTAAGTGGGCAGATACCAGCACTTTTATTGCATGGTTTGAGGATACTTTGAACCAGGCTCGCCAGGCTTATACAAAGCTGGCTGAGGCAGATCTCTGCGTACCCTGCGATTTACCTGCAGAGTATTTGTTTGAGCACACGTATTTTGTGGTTGGCGCGCATCCTTATAGTGCACCAGATTACAACCAAGAAGCTGAACAGCGCTTGTTTGAGTTGCTTGAGCACCCTCTTTGCGTCGGCGTGGGAGAGATTGGCCTTGATTTTGGACCGTACTGCGAGGTTCCAGAAGAGGTCCAGCGTCAAGCATTTGAGCGTCAACTCTTAATTGCACATGAACACAATCAACGCGTTGAGTTGCACTTGCGTGATGGTGCTGATGACACGCACGCTCATGATTTGGCGTTTGAAATACTAAATCGTATGGGTGTGCCTAAGGCAGGCTGTGACCTGCATTGCTACACCGACGGTCCTGAGGTCATGAAGCCTTTTGCAGACCTTGGTTGCTTTGTTGCCTTTGGTGGTGCGGCAACGTTTAAGCGCTCTGATGATATTCGAGCTGCAATGATTTCCTGTCCAGAGGCGCAACTGATTTCAGAGACCGATTTCCCCTATATGGCCCCAGAGCCTTTGCGCGGAGGGGAGTGCACGCCAGCGATGGTGGTGCACACGGTTGAGCGCTTGGCGGAGCTTCGTTGGCAGCGACTTGATATCCCCAAAGAGAAGACGTATACCATACTGTGGGAAAACGCCCAGCGCTTTGTAGGACTTGCATAGCACAGTAGGAGGTGAGCACATATGACAAAAATCCTGGTAGTAGAGGATGACCATCAGATTCAGCAAGAGTTGGTGCTCCTGCTACAAAGAAACGGCTTTGAGGCCCAGGCTCTCACGTCTTTTGAGTCTGCACCTCAACAAATTGTTGCTGCTCATCCAGACCTGGTTCTGTTGGACCTTAACCTCCCAGGTATTGACGGACAACAGATTTGTCGAGAAGTACGACAGCTCTCAAACGTTCCCATCATTGTAGTTACCAGCAGAAACACGGATCTTGATGAGCTTATGGTGCTCTCGTTAGGAGCAGACGATTTTATCGCCAAGCCGTACAATACCCAGATTTTGCTTATGCACATTACTTCGGTTTTGAGGCGTGCAAATAGCGATGTCACAACAGGAACAAAGCTTTCACATGCAGGTGTGACGCTTGATTCTTCTTCCTGCAAAGTTTCTGCAAATCAGAAGAGCGTCGAGCTGACCAAAAACGAGCTCAGAATACTTTCACTTTTGATGCAAAACGCGGGAACGGTTGTTTCTCGCCAGCGTATTCAAGAAGAACTGTGGCAGTCGGACGAGTTTGTTGATGACAATACGTTGACGGTAAACATTAGCCACCTCAGAAATACTCTTGCAAGCATTGGCGTTGAGGACTTTGTCATGACACGCCGCGGGCTTGGCTACGTTATTGAGTAGGCTGCTATGTCGTTTCTCAAGTATCTCAAAAATCGAACTATTTTCTTTCTTGCGCTTATAGCTAGCAGCACGTTGATTGGCTTTATGCTTAAAGGTGTTGGACTTAACGTGTTTGCTATTGCCTACTGTATTCTGGTTTTATGGGTAGTGGGAACAGCTGCACTATTAGCCGATTATTTTCATCGTCGTTGGTTTTACCAGCAGCTTGCTGAGAATTTAGCAGCAACTGATAAAGAGAGCTATCTGGTTCCTACCATGCTGGATACGCCTTCAACGCTGGAAGAACATCTTTTTAAAGACGCACTTTCAAGCATGTCCAAGTCTATGATGGATCAGCTTGCCGATGAGCATATGCGATCAAAGGAATATCGCGAGTACATTGAGATGTGGGTGCATGAGATTAAGACTCCCATCGCTGCAGCTCATTTGGTTGCTCAGAATAATCCATCGCTACCTATGGATGACGTGCAAACGCAACTTACCAAGATTGAAACTCTGGTAGAGCAAGCGCTCTTTTATGCACGCAGCGCATCTGTAGATCGAGATTTTTCTATTCGAGACGTCAATTTGCAGTCCATCGTAAAAGATGCTCTTAAAAACAACGCACGCGTCTTCATTGACGCTGGTGTTTCTCCGCATTTTGATGACTTGGCCCACGTGGTCAAGGCTGACCCAAAATGGCTTGAATTTATTTTGCGACAGCTCCTCATTAACGCTGCAAAGTATTCAAATCCAGAGCTTGCACCTGGCGAGAAGAACGTTTGGATTTCTGCCTCTGTCTCAGAGCCACGTGAGGGAACTACTTCAACCACTCTCTTCATTAAGGATAATGGCATTGGTATTCCTGAAGAGGATCTTTCTCGAATTTTTGATAAGGGTTTTACCGGTCAAAATGGTCGCAAGTACGCAAAATCTACCGGTATGGGTCTCTATCTCTGCTATGAACTCTGTAATAAGATGGGCCTTAAGCTGGCTGTGAGCAGTACCATTGGTAAAGGTTCAACTTTTTCTATTACGTTTAATCAGTCCTTCACTGACTTGCGATAAAAGCATAGCTTACAGAGTGAGCTCCCACAATTCATCCGTTTGAGGATCGCTTCCTACTGGGAAGGTATGCTGACTAAAGCGCGTGAATCCCCAATGTGAATAAAATGCCTTAGCAGGCTCATTGTGTTCCCAAACACCCAGCCACACGCGCTTCTTTCCCTTCTCTTTTGCTAAATCAAGGGCAAATTTCATGAGCTTTGATCCAAGGTGCAGGCCTTTGTAGTGCGGAAGAATATAGAGGCGCTCAATTTCAAGTGAGTCATCGCGCTGCCCCTCGGTTTGCTCATAACGTGTATTGAGCTTCAGGTAGCCAGCTACCTGGTCTTCTACCTCAACAAAATAGAAATATGAGTGTTTAGCAGCAAACTCACGGGCAAGCTTTTCTGTGTTGTAGAGCGAGTCCATGCAACTTGCTAAGTCATCTGCTGTATTTGAGTCAATAAAGGTATCTACAAATGTCTCTACGCTAAGCTTCTGCAGCGAGCGCAAATCGGTTGCTTCAAGAGGTCGAATAGACACAGTAGCATCATCAATGCTGACCGCATTTCTCGCCTGACGATATGCATCAAGGTCAAGGGAGAGCAAATGGTGGAGGACGCCAAAGTGATCAAGCACCTTAGAAGATGCCTGCGTAAACCCAGCACGCTCATAGAAAGGCTGAGCTTTAAGTTGTGACTCAACTAACACCTTGGAGGCATCGCTTTCTTGCGCCAGGTAATCAAGGGTATCGTGCAGTAGCTTTGAGCCAATGCCAGCACCTTTGTTACTGACGCATACACGACCAATAAGAGGGGAGTTGTAGGACTGTCCTGCATCAATGATGCGCAAATATGCAGCAACCGAGTCAGTATCCTGATAAAAGATATGGGTAGAAACTTGATCAACGTTATCAAGATCGTTGTACATAATCTGCTGATCAACAATAAACGTTTCTGCTCTTAGAGAAAGAATTTGATATAACTCTTTAGCGGTAAGCTGCCCAAATCTTTTAATTACCAACTGCATAGCATGCCCCTCCCGTATGCTTGATAGTGATATTTTGACACATCAAAGTGAGAAAAGCGTAAGGTTTCCGTAAGGTCAATCGATGGCAAGGTAAACGGTAGTGAGGGAGTATATATCTCAAGATTTACTCGCTCCCAATGAAAGGACGCAACATGGCAGCTACTCAAACAGCTCCAACTCAGCCAACTGTTGTGGCTGGACAATCTTCAGCACTTACCCCACACACCGTTTTGGTTTGCCAAAACCTCGAGAAGTATTATGGAACTCGTGGAAATATCACTAAGGCGCTGGACGGCATTAATCTTTCTGTTGCTCGTGGTGAGTTCATTGCCATCATGGGACCTTCTGGCTCTGGTAAAACCACGCTTTTGAACTGCATTTCTACCATTGACCAGGCATCTGCGGGCCACATCTTTATTGATGACCAGGAGCTTTCCAGCTTGCGCGGCGCAGAGCTTTCTGCCTTTAGGCGTGACCGCCTGGGCTTTATTTTCCAGGACGCAAACTTGCTTGATAGCCTTACCGCTCGCGAGAATATCGCACTCTCACTAACCATTGGTCACGTCCGCGCTCAGGAAGTTTTGGAGCGCGTAGAAAACGTTGCCAAGCTGCTTCAGATTACCGAGGTACTTGATAAGTTCCCTTACGAGATGTCCGGCGGCCAACGTCAGCGCGTTGCTGCTGCTCGAGCAATTGTTACCAACCCTTCGTTGGTTCTGGCGGATGAGCCTACTGGCGCTCTGGATTCAAAGAACGCTCGTACACTTCTGGAGAGCCTTGAGAACCTCAATCGTAATGGCGCAACTATTGCCATGGTCACTCATGATTCATACGCAGCTTCTTACGCTCATCGCGTTATTTTCATTAAAGATGGTCGCATCTTTAATGAGATAGTTCGTGGCGAGAAGCCCCGTAAGCAGTTCTTTGATCAGATTATGGACGTTGTTTCATTCCTGGGAGGAGAGGGTGCTGATGTACAGTAAAATCGCGCTTGGTAACGTCAAGAAATCACTGCGCGATTTCAGCATTTACTTTCTGACATTGGCAGTAGGCGTTGCACTGTTTTATTCCTTCAATTCAATCACTCAGCAGTCCATGGTGTTGGATCTTTCTGAAGACCAGAGACGCATTGTTCAGCTCTTAAGTAATACCATCTCTGGAGTAAGCGTTTTTCTCGCCGTTATTATGGGATTTCTTGTTGTCTACGCTAATCAATTTCTGATTCGCCGTAGAAAAAAAGAATTTGGTATGTACCAGATACTGGGTATGACCAAGAGAAATGTCTCTAAGATTATGAGTATTGAGACACTGCTTGTTGGTTTTCTCGCCCTGGTAGTTGGACTTGTTGCAGGTATTTTTATCTCTCAATTTATGATGTTTGCAACGGCCCACATGTTCAACACGACTCTTGATTCATTTAAATTTGTGTTTTCGCAAACTGCACTGATTCAAACGGTTATTTACTTTGTAGTTATGTTTGTGGTTGCGCTGATTTTTAACGTCACCACGGTGTCCCGCTACAAGCTTATTGACCTTCTTAACGCAGACAAAGTAACTCAGACCGTTAAGGTAAGGAATCTTACTGTCTCAGTGCTGCTCTTCCTGGCCTCTCTTGGAATCATTGCTTATTCCTATACTCTGCTTCAGCACAATGGTTTAAAACAGATAGATGACGAGTTTGCCATGGCTACTGCTTTGGTATCTGTGGGCACAGCACTCTTTTTCTTCTCAATCTCTGGTTTTTTGCTCAGATTTATGCAGATGCAGAAGGGCTTCTACTACAAGGGTCTTCACTCATTTATCCTGCGTCAGTTTAATGCCCGCGTTAATACTGCTTGGGTTTCCATCTCTTTAGTCTGCGCTATGCTCTTTGTGGCAGTCTGTGGACTTGGTACGGGTTTCTCGCTTGTTGACTCTATGAATGCCAGCTTCTCTAAGCTCAAAACGTACGATGTTTCTGTATCAATTATTCCAGGCTCAGAGCGCAGTTATACCCCTGGTCCAGCAGATTCGTACGACTACCTTGCTGTAGTGCAGAAGCTAGATCCAGAGTGGGACAAAACTATCAAAAACGCCTTCCAGGTAGATACGTACTACGCTCAAAGTGATCCAACAACGCCTAGTTTTACGTATGGCTCTATTGATGCTGTAACAGGCAAGCGCTTTAGTGATTACTTTACCGGCTATAGTGGCCAGGAAGATCCTGCTCAGAAAAACGTAACTTTGATGCGAGCTTCTCAGTACAACAAACTGCGCGTTGCATCTGGGCTTGAGCCTGTTGACTTTGGTACTGACGGCTATATGGTTTGGACGCTAGATACTAATCTCACAAAATACTGGCAGGATTCTCTTGCAAACAATCCCGAGCTCACCATTGAGGGCCACAAGCTTCATGCTGTTGGCGGAACGCTCGACATTGCGCAGACACAAGGCGGTCCTGCACTTATGCCAGCAGCTGGAATTGTGGTTGTTGCTGATCAAAGTTTCCCTTCAAGCACCGTTTTGACCAACTCTTATATCTTAGGTAACTACCAAACTCCAGGTGATGCTACTGAAGCTCAGTTCCGAAATCAGATGAAGCAGTACTTTGACGATGGTGGCCTAACTGGCAACGATTCCGACCCATATTCTTTAATGTTTGTGGTCACTGCTTCTCAGTACATTCAATCTACTGTTGGACTCTCTGGTATTGTGACGTATTTGGCACTGTATATTGGTTTGGTACTCTTCATTGCGTGCGCTGCTATTCTGGCACTTCAACAGCTCTCCGAGGCATCTGACAATGCTCGTGCGTATCAAGTTCTTGCAGAGCTTGGTGCCGAGAAGGGCCTTGCAAGTCGCGCGCTCTTTGTTCAGATTGGTGTGTACTTCCTGTTCCCACTGCTTATGGCAGCTGCGCACGCTACTTGTGCGATGTCCATTATGGTTTCTGTCATTAAGTCGATTGGCAACTTTGATGTAGCTAGCAGCATTGGTGGAGTAGTTGCAGTAGTTGCTGCTTTGTATGGCGGATACTTCCTGGTTACCTTTTTTGCTGCACGTTCGATCATCTTTAGAGGTGCCAAGAGAATGCAGTAAGTTGCGTCGCCGTGTTGTAAATTCGTGAAAGAAGGACGGATGTTCCTCTGTGGAGCATTCGTCCTTCTCGCTTAGGTAAAATGGAAACGTTATGTCAGATGGTATCTGTGCAGAGCACATACTCAAGGAGGCATCATGGGTCTTTGGTCAAAGGTTAAAAATGTGTTTGTTCCTTCTAATGGAACAGAGCAGCCTCAAAAGGCTACATTTGCTACCAGGGAAGACACTATCTATGCACCAGTTTCTGGTGTCCTGGTAAGCGTACAAGAGGTTCACGATGAGGTAATCTCAAGCGGTCTCTTTGGCCAGGGCTATGGTATTTTGCCTGTTGGTCTTGATTGCGTCTATGCTCCTTGCAATGCTCGCGTTACTGCAACTAACGTAACCAATCACTCAATTGGCCTTACCACTGATACTGGTATTGAGATTTTGATTCACATTGGTGTTGGCACCATCGAGATGAACGGTAAGGGTTTTACCCGTTACGTTCACGCTAACGATGAGGTCAAGGCCGGTACTCCACTGATTTCATTTGATGCCGCTGCTATTGAAGAAGCAGGATATGAGAACGTGGTAGTTGTTACCGTTGTTAATGCAGATCAGTATGAGCGCATTGATCTTATTGGTGAGTCCGGAACACTGATTGGTGGTCGTCCACTGGTTAAGATTGGTGATCCTCTGATGTGCGTCAAGCACTAGGGTTTCTCGCCAGCAAAGCATCTGCAATAAACGAGGTTTTACATGCTTAGAGTTACTAAGGCAATTCTTCACGTCTTTGATTTTGAGACGGGAACTAAATACTTCTCTCAATCTACTTTGGATTTAGAGGACCGTCAGACAAAGTCATACGTTCAGCGTAGACTGCGCAAGATTACGGCAAACCCAGAGTCCAGGCACGGAGAGTTTGCTCCTACCAGCAATTTTGCGGGTGGTCTTCAGGAGTATGCTCACGGAGACGTTGAGTTTGTAGAGTTTTCTCACCAGATTGCTCAGTGGTTCTGGGAAGAGCTTCGTCGCGCAGATGATGTTGAGCAGTGTGATCTTCTTGTAGCAGACTACATTGATACCGACGCAGGTCAGGCACTTGCCAGTGCTGCTGCAGATGATGAGGACGCTCAGGCTGAGGCATTTGAGGGTGAGGGAAGACGTCTTTTTGCCATTGTGCTTCTCCCACGTAAGCAGGCCTTTATTCATGACGTAAACGGTTCTGCAAATGAGATTTTGCGCCAAGATGCAACGCTGCCATCTCCAACGCAAAAGGTTGATTCATATGCAGTCATCGACCTGGATACTGGTGCCATTGATTTCCATGATCATGACCGCTCTGTAGCAGGAGAGGGAAAGTTCATCATCCCAGAACTCTTCCTTGAGTGCACGTCAGAGGCTTCCAGTCATGAAGTTATTGGCGAGGTAACTGTTATTGTTCAAGACTTGGCTGAAGAATATGGTCTCGAGCCTGCTGTTGAGGTGTCTCGTGCTAAGGCTGCTGTTGCAGAAGCAGCAGAGGTAGAAGAGGTAGTTGATCCTATCAAGGTTGGTAAGCGCATCTTTGAGGAGCGTCCTGAGATTCAGGAAAAGTATGAGGCTCAGGTGGCAAGTAGAGAGCTCCCTGAAGAAGTTCCTGTTAAACGCGGTGTTGCTAACAGAATTGCAAAGAATCATAAGATTCGCACCGATACAGGAATTGAGATTTCATTCCCTTCCAACCTAACAGAACGTCCAGGTTACCTAGAATTTTCTCATGAATCTGACGGCAGGATTACCATTTCAATAAAAAATGTTGCACATATTGAAAATCGCTAAATCCTATCTCTGACCTCACAATTTAGAGCCAAAATTCTCCGAAATTTGTTTTGGGGAGTTTGTAAATTACGTATCTTTTTGAATATCATCGTGTATCTCGGGTAGAATAGTCTCTCAAAGGTCACACCGTACTACTAAACGTTCTAGGAGACCCTTATGAGTTTAAAGAAACAGCAAAGCACCACCATTGAGGAGCAGAGCGCTGCTCTTTTCAACCGTCGTGATGCTCTTAAGATTTTTGCCGGCATGGGTATTGCTGCCGCTGCCGTTACTGCTTCCCTGATCAACACCCGCCCTGCTTTTGGTGTTACCCAGGCTCAGATTGATGCTGCTCGTAGCGATTACGATGCTGCTCAGAAGCTGCTCGATGAGATTTCTAATGAAGTCTCCAACATGCAGGCAAGCCTCAATGACACTAACTCTCAGATTGGCGCTATTTCTGATCAGATTGCAGATAAGCAGAATCAGATTGATGCTAAGCAGAAAGAGATTTCTGAAAAGGAAGCTCAGATTGCCGAGAAGAGAAAAGCACTTGGCGCTCGTATGTCCAGCAACTACAAGGCTGGCCCAGCTGGTGCTTTGGAGATGATTCTTTCTTCTGCAAGCTTTGAGGAGCTCACTTCTAACATTTACTACCTCGACAAGATTTCTGAGTCCGATCAGAAGATGATTGAGGAAGTTAAGAACCTGAAGGCCGCTCTTGAGTCTGATAAGGCTGCTCTTCAGTCCGAGAAGACCGAGCTAGAGAATAAGAAGGCTGAGCTTGAGAATCTCCGTGCTTCTCAGGAGTCTCAGCTTAATGACATTTCTGCTCGTCAGGCAGACGCAGCAAACGTTGTTGCAAATCTTGATGACAATGTCAAAGAGCTTATTGCCCAGCGTGATTCTGAACTTCTTGCTGCTCAGCAGGAGGCAGAGCGTGTTGCTGCTCAACGTGCTGCTGCATCAAGCGACAGCGGTGGTGGTAGTAGCTACTATGGCGGTGGCGGCGGCGGAGGAACCTCTTCTGCTGGTTCCGGTTCTGCCGCTGCAGTTGTTAATGCTGCAGGCTATACCGGATCTACCGGTGCTGGCTTCTGTGCTGCTTGGGTTTCCAATGTCTTCTCAAACGCAGGCGTTGGCACCTTCTATGGCAACGCTTGTGATATGTACTATTCCTGGTGCTACTCTACTGATCAGAGCGCTATTGAGCCTGGCATGATTATTGCTGTTCCAACCCTTGGTGGTTCTGCTGCAGCTCTGATTTACGGCCACGTTGGCATCTACATTGGTGGCGGCATGGTCAGGCACTGCCTCTCTGGTATTGTAAGAAGCCAGAGCTTGAGTTCTTGGATTTCTCAGCTTGGTGCTTTGAGTACTCCAAGGTGGGGCTGGCTTGGCGGCGTTGTCCTAAGCTAAGGTATTGGCCCCTCATAACTTGTTATGTAAAAGAGCTTGGTTGCATGCAACCAAGCTCTTTTTTGATGTTTATTTGGCGCAAAAAAGAAGGACGCAGATGCCAGAAGCACCTACGCCCTTCTCGCCCTATAAAGGGGGAGTGGATTACTCTTCAACCTCGAGAAGCTCAATGTTGAAGTTAAGGTCTTTACCAGCCATTGGATGGTTGGTGTCAAAGACGATAGTGGTGCCGTCGTTAGAGACAACGGTTGCCATAACAGGGTATCCCTCAGGGGTGCCCAGAGTAACCTGCTGACCTGCAACAAGATTCTCAGAGCCTGGAAGCTGAGCTACGGGAACAGGCTGCACTGCCTCTTCATGGCGCTCACCATATGCCTCTGCTGCTGGAATGTGGACGTCAACAATCTGGCCAACGGTCATATCTTTGACAGCCTCATCAAAACCAGGGATCATCTGACCAGCCATGCAGGTAAATGCCAGTGGCTCGTTGCGATCACGGGAGGAGTCAAACTTAGTTCCGTCATCAAGAGTGCCTACGTAGTGGACCTTTACCTTTTTACCTTCGTTGCTCATGAAACTCCAATCGTTAAAAACATATCTTTGGCATTCTACCCAAGAGTGACGCAAATCAACCTTTGAATGATAAAGGTATAAAATACTTTACATTCAGTTTGAAAGGTTTGTAATGGAAGCTCGCTTAGCTCCTCATAATTTTATTGGTGTATTTGACTCGGGCGTTGGTGGCATGAGTGTGCTTAAACACCTTGTTGCCCAAATGCCTCACGAGGAATTTCATTATTTTGGCGATTCTGCATTTGCTCCTTATGGCACTAAACCAAAAACGCAGATTGCCCAGCGCTCTTGTGCTATTGCTAAAAAGTTTATCGATGAAGGTGCTAAAGCGCTGGTTATAGCTTGCAATACTGCTACAGCTGCTGCTGCAGATGAGCTGAGGGCAACCTATCCTCATGTACCTATTGTGGGTGTTGAGCCAGCTCTTAAGCCTGCCGTAACTGCATATCCCCATGGAACAGTGGTTGTTCTGGCTACAAAAGCAACGCTCTCTTTGCAGAAGTACCACAACCTTGAGTCGCGCCTGCATCCTTCTGCAAAGGTTATCTCTATTCCAGGAGAAGGTCTGGTGGAGCTTATTGAATCTGGTCAGGCTGATTCAGAACAGATGCATAAACGCCTGACCGAGCTTTTGGGAGATTATGCTGGCCAGGTAGATGCCGTGGTTCTTGGGTGTACCCATTACCCCTTTATCAAGAAGCAAATTAGCTCTGTTTTAGGAGACGTAGAATTTTTTGACGGTGGGGCAGGCGCCGCTCATCAGCTTAAGCGTTTGCTTGGACAGGCAAACTTGCTTGCTTCTGCAGATTCCGCTGCTGACAAGAACACCAGCGCCGTAGAGCCTGATATTTTATTCTCATCAAGCATAGATACTCCTGAAGAATTGGAGTTCTACCAGGAGTTCTTCTCGCAAGATATGTAAGCGTGGTTGGGTAAGCGTATTACTTAAGCTTAGTCTCAAGCCACTTTTTGAGCACTACTGCGTTGTTGTACGTAGTGTCTTTGTCCGAGAAAAGCAGTGTCACGGTAGATTGATCAAGCTTTTTAAGCTGTTCGACAAAGGCATCTGCGTCAGGATTGCTGTCAAGTTCAGCTGTATAGGTAGACACAAAGCTATCAAAGCGCTCTGGATCGTGGTTGAATGCTTTTCTGCACTCAGTAGTAGGAGCAATGGTTTTAGCCCATTCATCAGCGTGTAGGTTCTCTTTTTTGATACCACGAGGCCACAGTCTATCTACCAGTACGCGATACCCATCGTCAGCTTCTGGTGTGTCGTAAGTTCTCTTAAGTTTGATATTCATTTTTGCTCCCTTCAGCTCATGTACGTTATACCGCAAAATATCTATTCGGTTACAAACTATTTAATAGGACTAGGTATTCATATCCGCATGTTTATGATGAAGTTCATTCTTTAAAACCCACGGAGAAAGGAAAGCCATGGCAAACTCAGTGGAGAAGAAAGACATCGATTGGACAGCACTTGGCTTCGCATATACGCAGTGTGACTACAGCTACGTTGCCCACTACAAAGACGGTGCTTGGGATGAGGGCGGACTTACCACCGATCACAGCATTACACTGTCTGAGTGCGCAAACATCTTCCATTATTGCCAGGAAGTTTTTGAGGGTTTAAAAGCCTACACCACAGTTTCTGGCGATATTGTCTGCTTCCGTCCTAACCTCAATGCTCAGCGTATGGTTGACTCTGCATCTCGCCTTGTCATGCCACCATTTCCTGAGGATAGATTTGTCGCTGCTGTTAAAGAGGTTGTTTCTGCAAACGCAGCATGGGTTCCACCATTTGGTACGGGCGCTACGCTGTATGTTCGTCCATTTATGATTGGTACCGGAAATACTGTTGGTGTTAAGCCATCTCCTACCTATGAGTTCCGTATTATGGTCACTCCAGTTGGAGCTTATTACTCTAACGGTGTTGCTCCTGTTGCACTGACCGTTTCTCCTTATGACCGTGCTGCTCCGCACGGAACCGGCAACATCAAGGCTGGTCTGAACTACGCCATGTCTCTGTACCCAACCACCTGGGCACATGAGCAGGGCTTTGCAGACAGCATGTATCTTGACTCTGGCTCTCGTACCTATGTTGAGGAGTCCAGTGGCGCAAACTTCCTCTTTGTTGATAAAGAGGGAACCCTGGTTATTCCACAGTCTTACACCGATTCCATCTTGCCTTCTATTACCCGTCGCTCTCTGGCAACCGTTGCTAAAGACCTGCTTGGTATGAAGGTTATTGAGCGTCCTGTCCGCTTTGACGAGCTTGACCAGTTTGTTGAGTGCGGTATGTGCGGTACTGCTGCTGTTATTTCTCCTGTTGGCAAAGTTGTTGACGGCCAGAAAGAGATTGTCTTTGGCGCTGGTATGGAGGCTGTTGGACCAGTTATGTCTAAGCTCCGCAACACGCTGACCAGCATTCAGTCTGGCGAGATTGAGGCTCCAGAGGCAGACTGGATTTGCAAGATTTGCTAAGGCTTGCGTTTTTAACAACGCTTTGCTTTTAACACAAAGGCGAGAAGACCAATCGATCTTCTCGCCTAATTTTTATCTGCAACGTATGTAGAGCCTGCGATGGCTTAAGCCTTGTGGGAAGAACCCAGGTTATCCATGTGGCTTGCAACAATCTGAGTGATTGCTTCCATACCAGGAACGGAAGGCTTCTTTGGATCAAAGTTGCCAGGGTTTTCTGACATGTATTTCATGAAGGCTGCGGTAAAGACCTGGCGGAGCTCGGTTGCGTAGTTAACCTTGCAAATACCGTTCTGAATTGCCTCTGCTACCTGGTCATCTGGAACGCCCGAGGTGCCGTGAAGAACCAGAGGAATATCAAGGCGCTGACGGATTGCCTTGAGGACACCCTGCTCAATGTGAGGTGTGCCGTGGTAGACGCCGTGAACGGTACCAACGCCAACTGCAAGAGAAGTGCAGTTAGTGCGAGCAACAAACTCCTCAGCCTGGTCTGGATCAGTGTAGGGGTTCTCGCCCTCAACAGCTGGGCCGTCGTCCTCTTTGCCGCCAACTTTGCCAAGCTCAGCCTCAACAGGAAGGTTGATAGGACCAGCAAACTTGGTTACGGATGCGGTAAGTGCAATGTTGTCCTCAAATGGAACGTGAGAGCCGTCAATCATGACGGAGGTGTAACCGGCACGAGCTGCCTGGATGCAGCGGTCAAAGCCATCACCGTGATCTAGGTGAAGAGCAACAGGAACAGTTGCCTCTTCAGCAGCACAACGAACCATGGCAGCAAAGTAATCAAGGCTTGCGTACTTGATGGTTCCAGGAGTGGTCTGAAGAATAACAGGGGAGCGGCGCTCTTCGGCTGCCTTAACAACAGCCATTACAAACTCAAGGTTCTCAACGTTAAAGGCGCCAACAGCATAATGGCCAGCCTGTGCGTCAAGAAGCATCTGCTTAGTAGTAACGAACATCTATTGCTCCTTTCGCCCCAAAGGGCTCTTTGATTGACTGAAAAAATTGTAACGTTTCTCTTACTCTGTTACGTAAGTTTTCTAGAAATAGTTTTGTCTTTGTAACCTTTGGCGAGAAACCCGTCTTGCTGCATATTATTCAGCAATCTTTTTGATTGTGACCTGCTTCTGAATCTTAGTTGCAACATCTTGATCAAAGCGACCGGTACCTGCAGATAAACAACTTGCGGTAGCACATGAAAGCGCAAAGGTAAGACACTCTGAAGTTGGTTTTTGCTGAGCAAGTGCAACAGCAAATGAGCCAACAAGGGTATCTCCTGCACCAACAGGATTGATAGCTTCAATTTTTGGAGGATTTGCTCTAAAGGTTCCTTCATCAGAAACCATGAGCGCACCTTTTGCACCAAGCGAGACAACTACAATTTTAATGCCGCGTTTGTGCAGCTCCTGAGCTGCCTTTATGACCTCGTCTTCTGTAGTTACTTCTCTTCCTAGAAGTTGACCGATTTCATCGGTGTTTGGTTTGATCATGGTAGGAAGGGCATCAATACAGGAGGTGAGCAGTGCACCGGATGCGTCTACAATGCAAGACACGCCCGCAGCCATGGTCTCTTCAATAAGTTCTTTGTAATTTTCGGCAGAAATGCCCTTGGGAACACTGCCATTAAAGGTAACAACTTCGGCTTCGTTGGTAAGCTGGACAAGTTTTGCCTTGAAAGCAAGGAATTCTTCAGGAAGTACAGGCTGTCCAGGCTCTAAGAATTCAGTTGATTGCCCGTTTGGCTCCAGGATATTAATGCATGAGCGAGTTTCTTGCTCAGTATAAATAAAATCACTAGTAATACCATCTTTATGAGCCAGTTCAACAAGGTATCTACCGTTATTGCCTCCTACAAATCCTGTGGCACAAACGGGGTAGTTAAGGGTGGTAATGGCTCGTGAGGCGTTAAGACCCTTGCCGCCCGCGCTGTTATCTACTACCGAGACTCTGTGTACCGTTCCATCTACAACAGGAGAGTCCAGGTAGTACGCTTTATCAATGGATGCATTGAGTGTTACGGTAACAATCACGCATATCACCTCGTCTAAAAGACAGTGCACACAAAGTGCTCAGAGGAAAGCAGGGGCGAGAAACACTATGGAACAGCGCCACTGCAAATGAAATTGAGTTGAATCAATTTAACCAAAGCGCCATCAAGAAACTATTCTTTAGATGTTCTAAAAAAAGATACCAGTACATAATTTCTTAATACCAATTTTATTTTCTCATCATATTTGAGCAGGATTTTAGGGTTGTTTACTACATTTATTACGTATAAAGGTGCGTTATAAGAACTTCTCATTTTTCAAGGATAGCTCTAAATTTTTTAGTGCATCGTCACAATTTATCCATATATCTACCTGCGAAAATAACAACGTGTGTACCGTTTACGGTAAAAATAGTACCGTTAAGCCGTCGATTGTTAACGTACACATCTCAAGATGCTCACTAGACTATACTTATGTTAGGTTGTTATCTGGTATCTACCACTTAGAGAGAAACTTCAACACCCCTAGTTTTCCGCGTAGCTCCCCAGATAGTTTCCAACTCTTCGAAAGGAGTTTGACATGGTAGGTTGCGTTTTAACTGGTCATGGAACTTTTGCAAACGGTCTTGCTGATGCTTTAAAGATGATTGCTGGTGAGCAAGAAGCTTTTGTTCCCGTTCCTTTTATTGAAGCCGGTGCTGCAACATACCCAGAAACTCTTGCTGCAACAATTTCCGATCTTCTTGACACTACTGACGGTGTGCTGGTTTTCTGCGATCTGCTTGGCGGAACACCTTTTAATCAGGCAATGATTATTGCTCAGAGTTATTCAAACGTAGAAGTTGTTACCGGCACAAACCTTCCTATGCTTCTTGAAACACTTGGTAGCCGCATGGCAGATACCTCTCTTGAAGAGCTGGTTGATACTGCTGTTTTAGCTGGTAGCCAGGGAGTTGTTCATAAGCGTCTTGAGCTTGAGGTTGAGCCAGAAGATGACATCTTCGGAGACGATGGTATTTAAGTAGCGTTTTGTTGTTGAGTTAAGGAGATGCACATGGCAAATCTAGCAGAGAACATTCTTGCTTCATCCATTGTTCTTCTCGCGTTCTTGGTAATTTTGGGCCTTGTTTATTCTTTCTTTGTTTGGAGAGCCTCTTCTAAAAAGGCGGGAACAACTTCAGAGTTTCTGAAGAATCTTCATGCAGGTCAGAAAGTTAAGACTAATAGCGGAATGTATGGCGTAGTTAAAAACGTCAAAAAAGAAACAGTAGATGTTGAGTTTGCTCCAAATGTGGTCATCACGTTGGATCGTTGGGCGGTAATCAGCGTTTCCAACAATAAATAAATTTGCAGTAAAACACGCAGCGCAAGTTGCGAGTAGTGCGATGAGAATCGCAGATAGCACGTACAAATGTGCGTGCAAAGAGAGGAGAACTTGTTATGGGAGAACCAGATATCAAGCTTGCTCGAATCGATAATCGTTTGATTCATGGCCAGGTTGCTACTCAGTGGAACGGCACCCTTGGTACAAACCTCATCCTTGTTGCTAATGACGAGGTAGCAGGAAATAAAATGCGTCAGGGTCTTATGGATATGGCAGCTCCTAGCGGCGTTGCAACCAGGTACTTTACGCTTCAGAAGACTATTGAGGTAATTCATAAGGCTTCTGCAAGCCAGCACATTTTCTTAGTTGCCGAGAATCCAGAGGATGTCCTCACTCTGGTCAAGGGCGGTGTTCCTATCAAAAAGGTGAACATCGGCAATATGCACATGGCTGAGGGAAAGCGACAGGTCGCCACAAGTGTGGCGGTAGACGATAAGGACGTCGCTGCCTTCCGTGAGCTTCAGGAATTGGGGGTGACTCTAGAGATTAGGCGTGTTCCTACGACCCCGGTCGAGGATATCTCAAAGCTATTCGAGTAAGTTTTTGCGCGCAACTTCCTGGTAGAGATGACAAAAAAGTTGCAATGGTGCAACGTTTCTAGCAGGTTGGCAAAGGTATTCGGATAGTCTGCCGATCATCGTCATCGGTAGTTATGGTGTGTTTGAAAGGAGGAGTTAAGATGGATGTTAGCCCTATTCAGGTGTTATTAATTTTCATCGTTGCGTTTATCGCTGGCATCGATCAGTTTAGTTTCCTCGAGTCTCTTTACCAGCCAATCGTAACTGGTTTTTTGGTTGGTTTGATTCTTGGTGACGTTCAGACTGGTCTCATTGTTGGTGGTACCTATCAGCTTATGACCATCGGTAACATGCCTGTTGGTGGTGCACAGCCACCTAATGCTGTTATCGGCGGCATTATGTCTGCAGTCTTTGCAATCACTACTAAGCTTGAGCCAATGGCTGCTGTAGCTGCAGCAATTCCATTCTCCCTGCTTGGCCAGTATGCAGTAACCATCATCTTTACCATTATGTCCCCCGTAATGGCAACTGCTGATGCATACGCCGAGAAGGCCGATCCTAAGGGAATTGCTCGTATTAACTACGGCGCAATGGCTGCCCTTGGTCTTTTCTTTGGTGTTATTGTTACCCTGTTCTTCCTGGGTGGTGCTGCATTTGGCACTCAGATCACCACTGCAATTCCAAAGTGGCTCATGAATGCACTGTCCGTCGCCGGTGGCATGATGCGCTTCGTCGGCTTTGCAATCCTGCTGAAGGTTATGGTTTCTCGCGAGCTTTGGGGCTTCTTCCTCATGGGCTTTGCAGCTGCAATCGTATTTATCAGCATTCCTGAGCTCTCTGGTCCAGCACTTCTGCTTCTTGCTCTCATCGGTTTTGGTATCGCATTCTGGGATTACCAGCTCCAGACCAAGGTAAAGAATGCTGCTCCTGCTGTTGTTGCTGGAGGTGACTTCGAAGATGGCATTTAATATTCCTGATACCTATCAGAACACCACTCCTGCTGAGCCACTTGATCAGAAGACGCTCAACAAGATGGTGTGGCGTTCCCTGTTCCTGCAGGCTTCCTTCAACTACGAGAGAATGCAGGCAGCTGGTTGGCTTTACGGTATCCTCCCAGGTCTTGAGAAGATTCACGGCGACAACAAGGATGACCTTGCTGCTTCCATGAGTCATAACCTTGAGTTCTACAATACCCACCCATTCCTGGTCACTTTTGTTATGGGTATTGTTCTCTCCCTTGAGCAGAACAAGCTGGATATCCCAACCATTCGTGCAGTCCGCGTTTCTGCAATGGGCCCTCTGGGTGGCATTGGTGACGCACTGTTCTGGTTCACCCTTGTTCCAATTACTGCTGGTATTACCTCTAACATGGCAATTTCCGGCAACGTCTTTGCACCGTTCTTGTTCCTCATCATCTTTAACATCGCACAGTTTGCGGTACGTTATTGGTTGATGAACCTTTCCTACAAGATGGGTACTGACGCAATTACTCTGCTCACCGAGAACGCAAAAGAGTTCACTCGTGCTGCATCTATCCTGGGCGTCTTTGTTGTTGGCTGCCTGGTTGTCTGCTACGGCGGAACCAAGCTTGGCGCTGGCGCAAACATCCCTAACGGTGAGACACACAGCGTTGTTCTTTCTCAGGTAACTCTTTCTGATGAGCAGCTTGCTTCTGGTCAGTATGACAAGGCTCTCTTTGCTAAGGGTTCCTATGCTGACTACAAGAAGGACCCTGAGTCCGTTATGTTCATCGGCGGCAAGACTGCTGATGGCAAGGATGGCACCACTGCTATTGCTCCAGTCGGTAACGGCGTTAATCTGGTAACTGTTGGCGAGGAAGTTACTTCTCCTGTCTCTATTGACATTCAGAAGATCCTCGACGGCGTTTGCCCAAAGCTTATTCCACTGGCTCTTACCCTTTGCCTGTACTACCTCATGGCAAAGCGTAACTGGACTCCAATTATGTGCATCTGCCTGCTTCTGGTAATTGCACTTCTTGGTTCTGGCTTTGGCGTTCTCCCATATATTTGGGGTTAAGTAAGTGTGACGGGTGTCCACTTAGTGGGCACCCGTCTTTTATAGGAGAGTTTTGATGACAACGTTTATGGGAAGACAGCCACTCTACGAGCAGCTAGCAAATATGCTGCGCTATCGTATTGAGAACGAGATGGATCCAGATGATCCACTTCCTTCTGAGCGTGAACTCTCCGATTCCTACGGACTTTCTCGCACCACGGTAAGACTTGCCCTGCAAGAGCTTGAACACATGGGGCTCATTTATCGCCAGCGTGGCCGCGGTACCTTTGTTGCAGACGTCTCTGAACGTGCAACAGACCTTATGGGAGGCTATAGCTTTACTGACCAGCAGCGTCAGTTAGGTCGAGTTCCTAAGACAACTATTCTGGAGTTTGACACTATTGAGGCTAATAAGTTCTTAGCCCAGCATATGCACGTTATTCTTGGCGAGAAACTCTTCCGCATCAAGCGTTTAAGAAGTGCCGATGACGTGCCTATGATGCTGGAAGTAACGTATCTTCCAGTTTCACAGTTTTTCTCGCTTACTGCTCATGATGTTGAGCAAAAATCTCTCTACCAAATTTTTGAAGAAGACTACAACATAAAGATTGGCGTAGCAGAAGAGGAGTTCAAGGCTTCAATTGCTCGCTCAGATGACGCCGCTTTATTGCAAATTTCTGAGGGCTCACCTGTTTTGAGCCTTACACGTACAACCTACAATGACAGAAACAATATTGTTGAGTTTACTTTAAGTGTGGCTCGCGCTGATCAATTTAGATACAAGATTGTACATACACGCAGTTAAATAGCTGTAAGAAGGGATATCAATGTTTAAAAAGAGCCAAGAAGAGCTAAAGGCACTCGGCGCGCATATTACAACTGCCGAGATTAAGCAGCAGCCTGAGCTTTGGGAATCTACCTTTGGCATTTATCAGGAGAACCTTTCTGCAATTAAAGAGTTTGTCGAGCGTGCTCGCAATCTTGGCGAGGGTCGTCGTACCCGCGTGGTCTTTACGGGCGCAGGTACCTCGGCATATGTAGGCGATACCATTACTCCGTATCTTCGTTCTCATGGCGAGAAGAGCTCTTTTGAGTTTGCGTCTGTTGCAACTACTGATATTGTTTCTGATCCTTATGGCAGTCTTGATCCAGATGATCCAACGGTCTTGGTTTCTTTTGCGCGCTCTGGTAATAGTCCAGAGAGTCTTGCTGCAGTAACTATTGCTCGCAAGATTGTTAAAAATCTTTTGCTTATCAATATTACCTGCGCTCCTGAAGGAAAACTTGCCGTTGAATCCGCAGGTAAAGACGATACATTGCTACTTCTTATTCCTGGTGCAAATGACCAGGGCTTTGCTATGACCGGCTCTTATAGCTGTATGACACTTCTTGCAACTCTTGTATTTGATAGTGCTGATGACTCACAGAAGAAGGCTTGGATTTCTGATGCTGCTGAGCTGGGTAGGCAGGTAATTGAGCGCGAGGAAGAGATTGCTGAGTGGCTTAAGAGCGATTTCAACCGCATTACCTATCTGGGTTCTGGTCCTTTTGTGGGTCTTGCTCATGAGGCTCAGCTTAAGATTTTGGAGCTTGCAGCTGGTATTAATGCAACGTCGTGGGATTCCTCAATGGGATATCGCCACGGACCAAAGTCGTTTGTCGACGAACACACCCTGGTGTTTGATTTTGTTTCCAATAACCCTTATACGCGTCAATATGATCTGGATATTCTTGACGAGATTAAGGGAGACCAGATTGCTGCTCTGACCATTGGTATTGAGCAAGAGGGGGCAACAAACTTTACGGGAAGAACATTTAGTCTTCCAGTATTTACAGAGCCTCTACCAGCACCTTATTTGGCTCTGCCTTTTGTAATGGTTGCTCAGGTAGTGGCGCTCTTGAACTCAGTCCGTGTTAACAACAAACCGGACACACCTTCTCCAACTGGTCAGGTTAATCGAGTGGTTAAGGGTGTTACAATTCACTCACTATAGGAATTACTAAGAAGGACGTGCCTATGGCGCGTCCTTTTGAGAATGATTGAGGTACGTATGAGTACATTTGCAGTTAAAGCAGATAAGTTCTTTTTACCAGGAGCAACTTCTGGTCCAGGATATTTGCTCGTAGAAGACGGTGTATTTGGTCATTTCACTAAAGAGAAGCCAGACTGCGAGATTATTGACCGCACTGGTTCTTGGGTGGCACCTGGCCTTGTTGATACCCATATCCATGGCTTTCTGGACCACGATATTATGGACTGCGATCCTGATGGCGTCATTGAGATTGCCCAGGGTTTGCTCTCTAACGGTGTAACTTCTTGGCTTCCAACAACACTAACCGCAAGTGTTGAGCAAACTGGCGATGCTTGTGAGTCCGTTGCTGATGCAGCAGAGGGAATTGCGGCAAACGGCATTGATGCTGCTCGCATCCAGGGCATCTTTCTAGAGGGACCTTTCTTTACCGAGAAACACAAGGGTGCCCAGAATCCTGCGTACTTCCTTGACCCAGATGTAGAGGTCTTTGATGAGTGGCAGGAGCGCGCTGACGGCTGGATTGCCAAGATTGCTATTGCTCCAGAGCGCGATGGCGCTCCAGAATTCTGTGCAGAGATGGCAGATCGCGGTGTTCATGTTGCACTTGGTCACTCTGACGCAACGTATGAAGAGGCACTTGCTTGTGTAAACGCTGGCGCTGACATCTTTGTTCACACCTATAACGGCATGAGCGGTCTTCACCATCGTGAGCCAGGTATGGTTGGAGCTGCTATGACTACTCACGGTACCTATGCAGAGGCTATTTGCGACGGCCATCACCTTAATCCTATTGCTGTTCGCGCTCTGGTAAATGCAAAGGGATATGACCATACCGTTCTTATTACAGACTGCATGCGTGCAGGTGGTATGCCTAATGGACAGTACAAACTTGGCGATTTCCCTGTTGTTGTTGAAGGCGGAACTGCTCGTCTGATGGATGAGTCTCATAGCCTTGCTGGTTCAATCCTTCGTCTGTTTGAAGGCGTGAAGAACGTCTTTGACTGGGGTATTGTTTCTGCTGAAGAAGCGGTTCGTATGGCTTCAGAAAACCCAGCTCGCTCTTGTGGAATTGATGATGTTTGTGGCTTCATCCGTCCTGGATATGATGCTGACTTTATTATTGTTACAAAAGATCTTCAGCTTGAAGAGACGTTCCTTGGAGGAAAGAGCGTTTACAAGGCTTAAGCAGCAAATCTTGAGTAATGCAAACTAAAGGAAGCCTATGGAGTTCTATTCCCATAACTATTTAATTCACCATGCGACAGTATTTGACTGGACTCAGCTTGTTCTATTTGGCCTTGTTGCACTTCTAATGATCTTCTCGCTTGTGCATTACATGCGTGATAGAAAGAATTCTAAGTATCGTGAGCTGGCGCTTATTGCGCTGTTCTCATTAATCTTTCTTGGACTTCTACAGCTTGATCGTGTGCTAGAGGTCAATCAGGCAAGTAAGCACTATGAGTCAATTGTTTCCTCACAAGAAAGCTTCGCTCGACGTCTTGAGGTTGATTTTGACCACGTGTACGTTGCCTTTGATAGCCAGGGAAATCCCTCGTATCTTGAGGTTGACGGTAAGTATTATCACGTTTTGAAAAATACCGAGAATGACTATGTCATTGAACAGATCAATCTCATTGGTAATGACATTAAGCATGTTGAGGAGTAGATCGATGAACTTTTATTTAGAAGTTGCCATTAAATTGTGCATCGGTCTTTTCTCGCTTGTTCTGGCAATTAACGTCAGCGGAAAAGGAAACCTAGCACCAACTGCAGCAATTGACCAGGTTCAAAACTTTGTACTTGGCGGCATTGTTGGCGGCATGATCTACAACAGTTCAATTACCATTTTGCAGTTCACCCTTGTCCTGCTTATTTGGCTCATTATTGTTATGGTTCTTAAATGGTTGAGAACAAACAATATGCTGGTCAAGCAGTTGATTGATGGACGTCCTGTTATTGTTATTGATAAGGGCAAGCTGCTTGTAGACAACTGTAGGTCTATGGGTCTCACTGCCTACGATGTGTCGCTGAAGCTTCGCCAGGCAGGAGTGAATTATATCTCAGACGTTAAGCGTGCCATTCTTGAGCAAAATGGACAGTTGATTATTGTTAAAAAAGGAGAAGAGAACGTTAGATTCCCGCTTATTACTGACGGACAAGTTCAGACAAATATTCTTGAGACGCTGGACCTGGAAGAGAATTGGCTTGAAAGAGAACTTGAGCATCAAGGTTATAAGTCTGCTTCAGAGGTTTATTTGGGTGAGTATAATAGTGGAGATCTGATTATTACTCCGTATGCGGAGAAAGATCAGTAGGTTAGCAAGAGATAAAACAGTTAACCTGTTTATTCCAATTCCGTTTGTGGAAAAGATAAGAAATTTATCGTTGACTTGAATTGGAATATGTATACTAAGGCTAACTTTTAGAAAGCGGACTGTCGGAAGACAGCCCGCTTTCGTGCTAAAGGGGAAGCATGAATGCATGTTCAGATGATGAGAAGTGAGTAGAAAGGCAAAGAAGTGAGGAGAAACATGGGTTTCTCGCCATGTTTTTATGCTTGGTAGTGAGGACAATCGCACGATTTTGTTTGAAGAATTTGGCACTACACCGTATTGGTTTTTATAGTTTTGGGAGATGTAACATGAATTTGAATCCAACCGTTTCTCGTCGTAGCGCACTTGTAGCTTCCGCTTTTGGCGTGAGTGCTATTCTTGCTGGCTGCAAGCCTGAGGCTCAAAAGCAAGAAGGAGCTTCTGATAATAAAGACCAGAAGAAGCTCAGCATTGTTGCAAGTTTTTATCCTATGTACGATTTTGCAAAGCGCATCGCTGGCGATCATGCTGAGGTAACATGCCTCGTGCCAGCAGGTACTGAGCCACATGATTGGGAGCCATCCAGCAAGGATATGAAGACTATCCAGGAAGCCGATTTCTTGATTTATAACGGTGCTGGTATGGAGCACTGGGTTAAGGATGTTCTTGATGGACTTGGTTCTGGCACAAAACTTACAGCAGTTGAGACCAGCAAAGACGTCAAACTTCTTGAGCTTGAAGAGGACGATGATCACGATCATGAGGAGAAGAAAGACGACCATGATCATGACCATGACCATGGCGGAACTGACCCTCACGTTTGGCTGAACCCTCTGAATGCAAAGATTCAGATGAAGAATATTTGTGAAGCCCTTTCCGAGAAGGACTCTGAGCACAAGTCAGAGTATGCTGCCAATCTTGATAAAGCAAATGCAGACTTTGATACGCTTGACAATGAGTTCCATAAGGGTCTGGATTCACTACCTAACAAGACCATTGTTGTTTCTCACCAGGCATTTGGTTATTTGTGCGAGGCTTATGGTCTCACTCAGATGCCTATTGAGGGTGTTGAGGCAGATGCAGAGCCAAATGCTCAGGAAATGAAAGAGATTACTGAGTTCGTAAAAGAGCATAATGTAAAGGTTATTTTTACGGAGGAACTGGTAAGTCCTAAGGTTGCTCAAGCAATTGCTGAGGCAACAGGCGCTCGTGTTGAAGAGCTTAACCCACTTGAGGGACTTACTGATGACGAGCTTAAGGCAGGCGAGGATTATCTGTCTGTTATGCGTGACAACCTCAAGGCTCTTGAGGGCGCTCTCGCGTAGTGTGTTGCCAGCTTAGGCTGGATGTTTGGAGGACGTGTTGCAGGAAAGTCAGATAGCCGTTTCGCTTCAAGACGTGAGTTTTTCTTACAAGAAGACGCGCGTCTTAAGCGATGTAAATTTAGACGTTCATCAAGGTGAGATTTGCGCGCTTATTGGTGATAACGGAGCTGGTAAATCTACGCTCTCTCGAATTGTGGTGGGTGAGCTTGAACCTACAAGTGGTAAGTCACTTCTTTTTGGAACGCCCTCGACTCGGTTTAAAGACTGGGAGCGTGTAGGCTATGTCCCACAGCTCCCTTCAGAATCGGTTAATCGCTTTCCTGCAAGCGTTGTCGAACTAGTAGATGCAAGTCAGTATGCTCGTGCCAAAAAGGTAAAGATGAGCGCAAAAGAGCGTCGCGAGCGCACGCTTGAGGCACTTGACCTTGTAGGTATGACTGATTTTTCCACGCGTATTATTAGGGAACTCTCTGGAGGACAGCTCCAGAGAGTTCGTCTTGCCTGTGCGCTGGTTGGAAACCCATCACTACTTATCCTGGACGAGCCTACAACTGGTCTTGATAAAGAGAGTCGCAATCATTTCTATAGCCTAGTGCGAGAAGCCCATGCAGCTCGAGATCTTGCGGTACTTATTGTTACGCATGATCTTGCAGCTCTTGATGCGCTGGCTTGTCGAGTTGTTGAAGTTGCTGACCACAAAGCTACAGAAATTGTAGGTAGGGGTCACGGTCATAATCACTGCGCCGTTCATGGAGCACATTGTGATCTTGATTCACACCACGTCCACGATCATAACCGTGGAAAATTGGATGATTTTGCGCTGAATGAGTCACTTGGTCCTGCGTCAGACGTTGTTCAAGATGCCCAAGACTCGCTTGAGAGGAGGGCATAAATGTTTGAATACGTATTTATGCAGCGAGGAATTCTTGTGGGAATTCTTCTGGGAGCAATTATTCCGCTGGTAGGCGTTACGGTTGTATTGAAGCGCCTTTCTATGATTGGCGATGCGCTTTCACATACCTCTCTTGCAGGTGTTGCAGGCGGCATGATTGCAGGTATTAATCCTGTTGCCGGAGCAATTGCCGCTTGTTTGGGTGGTGCTCTTTGCGTAGAGGGAGTACGTCGTCACTTTAAAGACCAGTCAGAGCTTGCAGTTGCCATTGTGATGGCAGCTGGTATTGGTCTAGCAGGTGTGTTGTCTGGTTTTGTTCCTAACTCGTCAAGCTTCAACAGCTTCATGTTTGGCTCTATCCTGACCGTAAGCGAGCAAGAAGTTCAGATGATTGTGGCCATCAGTGTGCTTGCAGTCGCATTCTGCTTCTTCCTTAGAAAAGAACTTTTCTTGATGTCTTTTGATGAGCGTCATGCCCGTTGTGTTGGTGTGCCCGTAAGTCTTATTAACTTTGGCTTTGTTATCGCAGTAGCTTTGGTGGTTGCCGTAGCAGCAAGAACAGTTGGCTCACTTATTGTTTCATCCATGATGGTGGTTCCTGTTGCCTGCGCTCTGCAGATTTCCCGCAGCTGGAAGCAATGCTGTCTGTATGCAAGCACGGTGGGCATGCTCACCTCACTTGGTGGACTTGTTGTCTCCTATGAGCTTGGCCTTAAACCTGGAGGAACCATCGTTCTTCTCGCGGTTGTTACGCTTTTGTTTATCTTTCTGGTAAAAAGGGTTGTGCTGCTGCTCAAAACTCGCACAGTGTGATACTCTGAACAAAGTGCGTTGACGGAGAGGTTTGCCGGAGCACGTTGTGAACAGAGAGGGTGTTCGTGGTTGAGAAACACCTGCACAGCGCTGGCAGAGTTCACTCCCGAGCTACAACTTGAACGGCAGTTTCTGCTCAGTAGGGAAGTCGTCCGCCTAACGAGACTAGGCTTTTAAGTGGATTGCACAGAGAGAAAACTGCGCAATCAACCGAGGTGGTACCGCGGAAATTTTCCGTCCTTGGGCATATGCTCAGGGGCGGTTTTCTATTGAAAGGGTAATTACATGGGAATGTCTGAGGAACTCTCGGCAATTCGCGAGCAAGTACTTGAGGGAATTGCTAAGGCAACAAACCTTGAAGCGCTTGAGAAGGTACGCGTTGCATCAATGGGTAAAAAGGGCTCTCTTACAGCAATTATGCGTATGATGGGTCAGGTTCCCGCAGATCAGCGCCCTCAAATGGGTCAGCTTGCAAATACCGTTCGTGCTAACGTTGAGACCGCTATTCGCGAGCGTCAGCTTGCCTTAAAGCGAGAAGCCCTTGAGGCTCAGCTTAATGCTGAGGCAACTGATATTACCCTTCCAGGTCGTCGTCTGAGCCCTGGTACTCAGCACCTCATTGAGCAGGTACGTGAGGAGATGGAAGACATCTTTATCAGCATGGGCTACACCATTGAGACAGGCCCTTATGTTGAGACCACCTACTACAACTTCACAGCTCTGAATGCTCCAGAGGACCATCCAAGCCGTTCTGGTAAGGATACGTTCTACGTAGTGGATAATGCACCAGAAGGAAAGGAATCGCACGTACTGGGCGAGTCTGATGTGCTTCTTCGTACGCAGACTTCTGGCGTACAGGTACACACCATGGAGACAAAAGAGCCTCCCATCTACATGATTTGCCCTGGTACGGTATTCCGTCCTGACACAGCAGATGCTAACCACCTGCCTCAGTTTACGCAGATGGAAGGACTTGTTGTTGATGAGGGAATCACCTTTGGTGACCTCAAGGGCACCCTTGATCACTTTACTCGTGAAATCTTTGGTAAGGACCGCGCTACCCGTTATCGTCCTCACTTCTTCCCATTCACCGAGCCAAGCTGCGAGGTAGATGTTTCTTGTGGTGTTTGCCACGGTGAGGGCTGCCGTTTCTGCAAGAACACGGGCTGGCTTGAGATTCTTGGCTGCGGCATGGTTGATCCTAATGTCTTCAAATATTGCGGTATTGATTCCGAGAAGTACACAGGCTTTGCCTTTGGCATTGGTGTTGAGCGTGTTGCAGCGCTCCGTTATGACCTTCCTGACCTGCGCATGCTCATCTCTGGTGACCAGAGAGTCCTGCGTCAGTTCTAATCATCGGCGTCTTATTAGAAAGGCAATCACATGCGTGTATCTTATGAATGGCTGAAGACGCTCGTTGATCTTCCTCAGGACCCAAAAGACCTTGAGCGCGAGTTTGTGCGCACTGGTACTGAGGTTGAAGCTATAGAGCGTGTCGGCGCAAATCTTGACCATGTTGTTACTGCTCAGGTTGTAAGCAAAGAGCCTCATCCTGATTCTGATCACATGTACGTTACCCTGGTTGACGTGGGCAATAACAATGTAGATAAGGACGGAAATCCTGTTCCTCTACAGATTGTTTGCGGTGCTCAGAACTTTAATCAGGGAGACCACATTGTTACCGCAATGATCGGTGCGGTACTTCCTGGAGACTTTAAGATTAAAAAGTCCAAGCTGCGTGGTGTTGAGTCTTGCGGCATGAACTGCTCTTCTCGCGAGCTTGGTCTTGGCGATGACCAGAGCGGCATTATGATTCTTCCCGAGGATGCTCCAATTGGTGTACCTCTTACGGATTACCTGGGCATGTCTGATGTAGTTCTTGATTGCGAGATTACCCCTAACCGCCCCGACTGCCTTTCTATGACTGGTATGGCTGTTGAGGTTTCTGCAATGTATGACACTGACACCCATATTGAGTTTCCACGTGTTACGTCTGAGTCTGGCGCAGATGCATCTGAGCAGGTTGATGTTACCATTGCTGATCCTGAGCTCTGCTCAAGGTACACTGCTCGCGTGGTTCGAAACGTCAAGATTGGCCCAAGCCCCGAGTGGCTTGCTCGTCGCGTTACGGCTTGTGGTGGCCGCTCAATCAACAACGTTGTTGATGTTACTAACTACGTGATGTACCTGACCGGCCAGCCTCTGCATGCTTTTGACCTCGGAAAACTTACCAAGGAAGATGGCAAGTACCACATTGTGGTTCGTGCTGCAGAAGACGGTGAGCACATTGTGACGCTTGACGGAGAAGACCGCGAGCTCACGTCCGATATGACGGTCATCACAGATAACGGTAAAACTCCTATTGCACTTGCTGGTGTTATGGGTGGCCTGGATTCTGAGATTACCGAGAATACCGTTGATGTCCTTTTGGAATCCGCTGTCTTTGATAACGGCCACATTAGCCGTACCAGCAGAAACCTTGATCTGATGAGCGAGGCTTCTATTCGCTACGAGCGTCTTGTGGATCCAAACGGTTGCGCATCTGTTGCAGATATTGCAGCAGCACTCTTTGAGGAGTGCTGTGGTGCTGAGGTTTGCCCTGGTATTGTTGATGTATATCCAAAGGTAAAAGAGGCAGTAACTATTACGCTTCGCCCAGAGCGCGTTTGCTCTCTTGCAGGTGCTCAAATTCCAGAAGAGTTTATAGTTTCTCGCCTTACGCGCCTTGGCTGCAAGGTTGCTCCAGCAGACAACGGAGAGCTGAGCGTTATTGCTCCTACAAACCGCCCAGATCTTACGCGCGAGGTTGACCTTATTGAGGAGATTGTTCGCCTGTGGGGTGAAGGTGATATTGAGGCTACGCTTCCTGCTGCTAGAAACCATGCAGGCGGTTTGACTTCAGATCAGCGTCAGATTAGAAAGATTGGCCGTACGCTGCGCTCCCTTGGCCTCAACGAGACAAAGTCATATTTGTTTGCAAGTCCAGATGACCTCTCTAAGCTTGGTATGAGCGAAGAGGGAAGAGGCGTCCCTGTAAAGGTTATGAGCCCACTTGTTGCTGACCAGTCTGAGATGCGTCGCTCCATTGTTCCAGGTCTTCTGCGCTCTATTGCATACAACCTTGCTCATGGTGTCTCTAATATTGCCATGTATGAGCTGGGTCGTGTGCTCTTTGGACATAAGGATAAGAGCCAGCCAGATGAGCCAAGCTATGTCTGTGGCGTGTTAGTTGGACGTCCAGCAGATGATGCATGGAACGCCAAGTATCCAGCTTACGATTTCTTTGACGCCAAGGGTATTGTTGAGGGTCTGCTTGAGGCACTTCGCATCCCTAAGGTTCGTTTCCGTGTAGCTGAGCCAGAGCAATACGGTTGGCTGCAGCCTGGTCGCGCTGCTGAGATTCTTGCAGGTAGCGAGACAATCGGTTGGGTTGGAAACATTCATCCTTTGTCGCTCCAGAACTTTGACATTGAGGTTCCCGTCATTGCCTTTGAGATTTCTGTTGCGTCGCTTTTGCGTCTTTCTCAGAAAGACCTTCCTATTGTTGAGCCTCCAACCTATCCAGGCATCTCCATTGACCTGGCAATTGTTGTTGACGAGAGCGTTACTGCTGAGCAGCTGGTTCAGCGTTTGAAGTCTGCTGGTGGCAAGCTTCTCTGCGACATCAGACTCTTTGACGTGTACCGCGATGCCCTGCGTGTTGGTGAAGGCAAGAAGTCCATGGCCTTCTCGCTCACGTATCGTGCAGACGACAGAACGCTTACTTCAGAAGAGGTCGAGAAGACCCACACAAAGCTTGTGGAGAAGGTTCTTCGTTCTACCGGCGGAGAAATTCGCGGATAAGCAGGTAATTGTAGTGCCAAGTTGGAACGTACATATTGCTCATGCTGACCGGCTCCTTGAGAAAGGAGCCGGTTGCTTGGGTGTAGATATTCACTACCCTGATGCATTTCTGCTTGGAAACGTTGCTCCTGATGTGCACATTGGCTTTATGGTTCCAGACTATTCTCACAAGGTGAGATACGGTCGAAGCCATCAGTCATACCCAGGAAGTTTGCCTATTCCAAGTTATAAGCGGTATCAGCGTAATTTTATGGGCGGCCTTAATCCAGCCGAATATCTGCTACAGACTGACTTTATCCAGCCAAATGTGAGTTATTGCTCAGCTGAGCAGCGCAGCTTAGTAGATCAGCGCCAGCTCAGAGAGCTTATCGTGGGCATTTGGTGCCACCTTGTTTGCGACCATGTGTATAACGCTCATACACGGGCATTTTTGCGTGCTCATCATATTCCAACAGGAGAAGATGCACGTATTCGTAAGCAAGCAGATTTTGATGTTTACGGGCGCTCGCTTGATATGAATCGTCTGCCAGAAGCATCTGATGAGCTCTTTGCAGTTGCTGCTGCTCATCCACAGTATGGGTTTACGCATTCAGATGTTGAGCAAACACTTCAGGTTATACAGCGCATTGCAGAGGAGAATCGCCAGAATAGTGTGAGCTCCCCGCAGTATCAAATGCTTGATACAGAGTTTTTCTCGTCAGCCTATAAAGAGGCAGAGGAAACGCTCGTTCAAGGATTTATGCTGCAAAAACATAACTAATTCAGTTAAAGTTATATTCTCGCTTTTCTGAGATAGGTTTTGGAGGACGCTATGGAAAAGATGGAATCTCGCGGAACATTTACGGAGTATCTGCCTTCATACACCATTGGTGTTGATGCTTATAAGTCGGTACTACACATTGTTAAGCGCTTTGGCAAAAATGCCGTAGTTATTGGTGGACCAACTGCAATGGAGAAGGCACGTCCAAAGCTTGAGGCTGCACTTGCGGGTTCTGAGGTTTCTATCTCTTCTTGGATTTCTTACGGCACTAACTCTACACACGCAAATGCCAAGAGAATTGCAACGATGCCTGAGGTTATTGCTGCTGATATGCTCTTCCTTGTTGGCGGTGGTCGCGCAATTGATGAGGGTAAAGAGATTGCAACCATCCTGGATAAGCCATACTTTACCTTCCCAACACTTGCTTCTAACTGCGCTCCTGTAACAAGAATTGCTGTTTTCTATAAAGAGGATGGTTCTGCAGATACGTACTTCATTCCTGCTGAGCTTCCTGTTCATACCTTTATTGATACGCAGATTATTGCAGAGAGTCCTGATGAGTACTTCTGGGCGGGAATTGGTGACGCTTTCTCTAAGGGCCCTGAGGTTGAGCTTTCTTCCAGAGAAGTTGAGCTGCTCCACAGCCCTCTTATGGGACGAGCTCTTGCTGCAGGCGCTTGCATTGAGCCTCTGTTTGATAACGCAGAGCAGGCGCTGGCAGATAAGCGCGCTGGTGTTGTCTCTGAGGCGTTTGAGAACGTTGTTCTGAACATCATTATTACCGCTGGCGTGGTGTCTAACATGACAACCAATATTGGTGCAGAGCGCGGCGCGTATTACTTTAATTCCTCTACCGCTCATGCCTTCTACAATGCCTTTACTGCTCTGGGCGAGCGCGGCGAGAAACACTTTCATGGTGAGGTTGTTTCCTTTGGTACCTGCGTTTTGTATGCCTTTGACGGCAACCTTAAGGCACTTGAGGAGCAGGTGGCGCTTAATAGAAAGCTTGGTCTCCCAACCACCTTGGCCGATCTGGACATTACTCCAGAATCAGTTGACGCTGACCTGGACATCATTGTTGAGCGAGCTCAGAAGACTAACGAGTGGGGTCGCGCTCCTTATGGCTTTACAACTGATCGTTTCCGCCAGGCAATTCTTGATACCGATGCATACGGTAGGGCAGTTGCTTCTGGCGAGAAGGACCAAGAGACAGCAGCTCTTGATGTAATTGCTGCACACGCTCCTTCAGCTGAGACGGCTGTACCACGCAAGATGTAGTTGCAAGTAACCTGAAGAATCACTGTAGGAAGAGGACTTGTAGGAGCCAGCTTTCTTAAGTCGCTTCACGGTTATATAAAAAGTTTATGTATCAAATGGCAGTTTATTTGGATAAGCTGCCATTTCTTTTAGTTGCAATTTTTATTCACTATAATTAACAAAATTTAGCACAAACAAAAAATAACGTGTACGGTCGTTTTTTATCGGTGAAAGACATATTGAGTGTTTGTTACCGTGTTTTACCTTGCAATGGTTTATCTTAGTAACTATCAACTACGAGTCTTTATGGATAACAAATCTATAAAATGTGTAGATTTCATTGGTAAGCGCGGAGGTGAGCATGGCAGAGTTAAATGCATCGTTAGCTGTAAGTGACCAGGATGCATACTTGTTTGCACAAGGAAAATGGTTCCAGAGCCACAAGAAATTAGGTGCACACCCTGCGGTTCAAGAAGATGGAGTTGAAGGCTATCATTTTGCTGTTTGGGCACCCAATGCGGCCTCTGTCTCTGTTGTTGGAGATTTTAATAATTGGGATGATACCGTCAACGTTCTTTCTCGTTCAAAATACGGCGGAATCTGGGAAGGCTTTATTCCAGGAATCACCTCGGAAGTATTGTATAAATTCCTGATTGTATCCGCTTCTGGACAGAAGATTTTTAAGGCTGACCCCTATGGTACATATGCAGAGGTCAGGCCACATACGGCATCTATTACGTTTGACCCAGACGTGTATGTTTGGGAAGACGATGCATGGATGAAAAGGCGTGCATCGCTTAAGTTCCTGCATAGTCCTCTTAACATCTTTGAAGTTCATCTTGGAAGCTGGAAGCAGCATACTGACCTGACTGCCCAAGAGGAAGATTCTGCTGATGCAGAAGCTGCAGAGCAGGCTGAAGAACCTAAAGATTACTTTGATACCAACGTAGATGCTTTCTACACCTATGATGAATTGTCAGAAGAGCTGGTAGCTTACGTTAAAGAGATGGGCTACACCCACATCGAACTTCTCCCCGTTATGGAGCACCCTTTTGATGGATCTTGGGGTTATCAGGTAACGGGTTATTTTGCTCCCACCTCAAGGTATGGCAATCCTGCCCAGTTCAAACACTTTATTGATTGCTGCCATCAGGCTGGCATCGGTGTCATTTTAGACTGGGTCCCAGGAGGCTTCTGCAAAGACGCTCATGGTCTTGCAGAGTTTGATGGCACTAGGCTCTTTGAAGAAAAAGAGCATCCTAACTGGGGAACTCTTAAGTTTAATCTTACTCGTGGTGAGGTTAGAAGCTTCCTTGTTTCCAACCTACTCATGTGGCTGAATGAGTATCACGCTGACGGCATTCGTGTCGATGGCGTCAGTAGCATGTTGTATATGAATTTTGGTATCGACGATCCTTCTCAGAAGCGTTTTAACCATAAGGGAACTGAAGAAGATTTGGATGCAAGTGCTTTCTTGCGTCTTTGTAATGAGACTGCTCAGAAAGAGCATCCTGACGTTCTTATGATTGCAGAAGAGTCCACAGCATGGCCGCTGGTTACCTATCCTCCAGAGGTTGGAGGACTTGGCTTTAACCTTAAATGGGATATGGGCTGGATGAATGATACTCTGCACTATTGTCAGACTGATTTCCCTTATAGACCAGGCAACCACCGTCTTCTGACCTTCTCTAGCATGTACCAGTTCAACGAGAACTTTGTGCTGCCACTGAGCCATGATGAGGTTGTTCATGGTAAGTGTAGCCTTATTCAGCGTATGCCAGGGGATTGGTGGAGACAGTTTGCTGGCATGAGGGCTCTGGCGCTTCATCAGATGACTCATCCGGGCGCTAAACTCAACTTTATGAGCAACGAGATTGCGCAGTTTATTGAGTGGCGCTACTACGAGGGTATTGAGTATTACTTGACTGAGGAGTATCCAACTCACGCTCATCAGCAGGCATTTATTAAGGCTCTTAATCATTTCTATAAGAACCATCCAGGACTTTGGCAGTATGCCTACGACAACCGTGGATTTGATTGGATTGACGCAGACAATAATGAGCAATCAATCATCTCGTTTGTTCGTCACGGAAGAAAGCCTTCCGAGGACCTGGTTATTCTCATCAATTTTGACGTTGCAACCCATCAGAACTTCCGTTTAGGCATGCCTTCTGCAGGTGTGTGGAAAGAAGTGTTTAATTCCGACGCAAAAGAGTTTGGCGGTTCGGGTATTGTGAATACTAAGAAACTTTCCACCAAGCCAGTGGCATGGAATGGAAGAGATTATTCGGTAGAGCTGTCTGTTCCTCCGCTTGGTGGCATTGTTTTAGCGTTTGAGAAAGAACTTCCAAAGAGGGGGAAGCATGGCCGTAAATAACGGACAAAACATTTTTAACGATAAACAAGACTTTGAAGAGCAGTATCGCGATAAGTTCATCAAGATTCTTGGCAAATACTATGGAGAATGCACTGATCAGGAGCGCTATAACGTTCTTGCCCACCTCATTGCAGAAAAGGCGCGAGAAATTCAGTCAACCTCCTATATTCATGCTGACAAGCAGGTCTATTACTTCTCTCTTGAGTTCCTTCTAGGACCACTACTTGAGAATTATCTACTCAATCTTGGTATCACCGACGTTGTTGCAGAGGGCCTTAAAGAAATGGGTACTTCGCTTCAGGAGCTTGCTGCTCAGGAGGTAGACCCTGGCCTTGGCAATGGTGGTCTGGGTAGACTTGCCGCTTGTTTCCTTGATTCCATGGCGCACGAGGGCATGGCTGGCTTTGGTAACGGTATGAGATACCGTTATGGTCTCTTCCGCCAGGAGATTAAGGATGGACGCCAGGTAGAGCGTACCGATAACTGGCTGGCAAATGGATATCCATGGGAAGTCAGAAAAGACGATTCTAGCGTACTGGTGCGCTTTGGTGGCACAGTTGTAAGGCATGAGGACGAGAATGGCAATTTCTGGTTCTCGCAAGAGGGTGGCCAGGTAGTAAGGGCTGTTCCATACGATGTGCCTATTGTTGGCTATGGCGCAAAAACCGTAAATAAGCTGCGTCTTTGGTCTGCAGAGCCAGCAGAGGAAGACTTTGATCTTGATGCTTTTAACGCCGGCGATTATGCCCGTGCTAATAAGTTCCGCTCTGACGTTGAGGCAATTTCAACCATTCTGTATCCAAATGACTCTGGTGAGCACGGACGCATTCTTCGCTTAAAGCAGGAGTATTTGTTTGTTTCCGCTGGTCTTCAGACCATTCTTCGTGCTTATAAGGATAAGTACGGCGAGGATTGGGAACACTTTGCAGATCACGTCTGTATCCACACTAACGATACGCACCCAGCAATGTGCGGACCAGAGCTTATGCGTCTGCTTGTCGATGACCATGGCGTTGACTTTAATGAGGCATTTGATATCGCGAGAAACGCAATTTCTTATACCAACCACACCGTTATGCCTGAGGCTCTTGAGAAGTGGCCTATTAACACCTTCCGTGAGCTGCTTCCTCGCTTGTATATGTTTATCGACGAGGTTGATCGTTGCTATAAGGAGCAGCTGCTTGTTGACTCTAACGGCAACACCGAACTTCTCGCCTCAACAGCTGTGTTGTGGGATAACACCGTTCGTATGGCTAACCTCTCTATTTTGTTTAGCCACTCGGTTAACGGTGTATCTGATCTGCACACTAACATTTTGAAGCAGAGTGTTTTGAAGGACTTCTACAAGCTTCGTCCAGAAATCTTTAATAACAAGACTAACGGCATCTGCCACCGTCGCTTCTTGGCACAGGCTAATACCGCTTACGCAAAGCTTATTACTGAGGCTATCGGTACCGGCTGGCTTGATGATGCCAATGAACTTCAGAAGCTTTCTGCTTTTGAGAATAATGCTGAGTTCTTGGACAAGATGGACGCTGCAAAGAAAGAAGAAAAAGAGCGTCTTGCTGCATACGTCAAGAAGACAACCGGTGTTGAGATGGATACCAATACCATCTTTGATACGCAGGTAAAACGCTTCCATGCATATAAGCGTCAGCTGCTTAATGTCTTTAAGATTTTGTATCTCTACAACCGCATGCTTGATGACCCAAGCTATAAGCCAGCTCCAACAACCTTTATTTTCTCGGGCAAGGCTGCTCAGAGCTATACCTTTGCAAAGGAAGTCATTCGACTTATTCACTCCGTTGCAGACGTGGTTAACAACGACGAGCGCATTGAGGGTCGTCTGAAGGTTGTCTTTATTCCAAACTTTGCTGTTTCAAATGCACAGCTTATCTATGCTGCATCTGATATTTCAGAGCAGATTTCAGTTGCTGGTGCAGAGGCTTCTGGTACCTCAAACATGAAGCTTATGATGAATGCGGCTCTGACACTTGGAACATATGACGGTTCAAATATTGAGATCTCTGAGCTTGCAGGACCAGAGAACATCAAGATTTTTGGTCTTCGTGCAGACGAGGTCCAGCAGGTATATGCTTCCGGCACCTACTTTGCACAAAACCTGCTTAACCAGAACCCAACGCTGGCTCGCATTGTAAATATGCTGACCGATGGTTCGTTGAGCCGACTCTCTGGCAACTTTGAGTCAATTCACGACTATCTGCTGATCAACAATGATCCTGACCTGGTGCTTATTGACTTTGACGCCTATGTGAAGGCATGGGAAGAGCTTACTCAGTCCTATGCAGATCGTCGTAGCTGGAATGCTCGCGCACTTCACAATACTGCAAACTCTGGATTCTTCTCGGCTGATAGAACTATCAGGGAGTACATGGAAGATATTTGGCACGTGTAAGGATCTGCGTTTAGGTTCAATCGTCGTAGGGCGTTGAGAATATAGACCTCTGTTGGGGAGAGAGGAGATTTGGATATGAGCAAAAGGGAATGTCTTGCAATGCTACTTGCAGGAGGACAGGGAAGCCGCTTAGGTGCTCTGACCTCAAAAGTAGCTAAACCTGCTGTCTCGTTTGGTGGCAAGTTCCGCATTATTGACTTTGCATTATCCAACTGCGCAAATTCAGGAATTTCTACGGTAGGTGTTTTGACACAGTATCGTCCGTATTTGCTGCACTCTTACGTGGGATCAGGTAGTGCTTGGGACCTTGATGAGCGCGGTGGTGGAATTTCAATTCTGCCTCCCTTCGCAACACAGTCTGGTGGTGCATGGTATGCGGGAACCGCAGATGCCGTCACCCAGAATATTGGTTACATTGAGCAGAATAACCCTGATTACGTACTAATTCTCTCTGGCGATCAGCTTTACCGTATGGACTACGGCGAGATGCTCGCCTGCCATAAGAAGAACAACGCAGACCTTACGATTGCCGTCATGCCTGTTCCTTGGGAAGAGACCTCTCGCTTCGGCATCATGTCCATTGATGATGAGGATAGGATCACCAAGTTTTCCGAGAAACCCAAAGAGCCAGAGTCCAACCTGGCGTCCATGGGAATCTATATCTTTAGCACAGACCTGCTTCTTGAGACTTTGCGTGAGGACGCAAAGAACCCTGAATCTTCTCATGACTTTGGCGGCGATATTATTCCGACGTTGCTTGATGATGGTAAACGTCTTTTTGCTTATCGCTTTGAGGGCTTCTGGCGTGATGTAGGTACTATTGCAAGCTATCATGAGACCAGCATGGATCTGCTTGGCTCTGAGCCTAAGTTTGACATCTTCTCGGACAAGTTCCCTATCTTGTCTAATGCTTCCACCCGTCCACCAGCGTACATTGGCGCTTTTGGAGAGGTAGACGACTGTCTGGTAAGCAACGGATGCCAGATCTTTGGTTATTCTCGCCATTCAATTTTGTCTACCGATGCCGTTATTGGTGAGGGAGCGCGCGTTATTGACTCCGTACTTCTTCCTGGCGCAGAAGTTAAACCTGGTGCGGTGGTTATTCGTGCAATTCTTGGCGAGAACGCTGTGGTCGAGAAGAACGTCCATATTGGCAGCTCTGATTTGAACAAGGAGATTGCTGTTGTTGGAAATGATGTAGTAGTCGAAAGAGGTGAGCAATAATGAATAGAGTAATTGGTCTTATTACCTGCAATTATGCGTCTACTAACATGGAAATCGCCAATGATGTACGCCCAATTGCATCCATGCCTTTCTTGGGAAGATATCGCCTGGTGGATTTTCCTCTTTCAAATATGGTTAATTCGGACATTAGTACCGTTGGTGTCATCATGCCCTTTAACTATCGCTCACTCATTGATCACCTTGGCTCTGGTAAAGACTGGAACTTGGACCGCAAGAGCGGTGGCATGTTTATCTTGCCAGGATCCGCTTTTGGTACCTCTCACACAGGCGCTCGTTTCCTGCTCAGAGATCTGATTTCCAACAGACCTTATCTTGAGAGAACTGACGCAGAGTATGTTCTGTTGTCCACTTCAAACTTTGTTTACAACGCTGATCTTACCGAGCTGCTTGATCAGCATCTAGAGTCTGACGCGGACATTACCATGATGACCTACACCACTCGTTATAACGATAGAGATGTTGTTGGTGTTGAGCTTGAAGGTGACCGCGTAGTCAAGACACATAATGGTGTCCAGCGCGGAGATGAAGCTTCCCTTGACTGCTTTATTATCAAGCGTGACCTGCTTATTGATATGCTTGATTGGTATAGAGCTACTGATTATCTTGACCTCTTTGAGGCGCTTCATGCTGACTACAACCGTGTTAAGGTCCGTACCTTCCACTTTGAGGGCCATGTAGCATCTATCTTCTCAAAGAACTCTTATTATCAGGCTAACATGGAGCTTTTGAACCCCATGCCAGCAAATGAGCTCTTTACCCCAGAGCGTTCCATTAAGACAAAGGCTCACGATACCGCTCCTGCAAAATTTGAGATTGGCTCAAAGGTAAGTAACTCTACTATTTCTGCAGGCTGCCGTATCCGTGGATCTGTTACCGGTTCCATCCTTGGTCGTAACGTCATCATTGAGCGTGGCGCAGTAGTACGCGATTCTATTGTGATGGAAGGTTGCATTGTTAAGGAAGGTTCTGTAGTCGAGCACGCTATTGTAGACCGTTCTAATATTATTCCTGCAGGTACTGAGCTTCGTGGTACCAGCGAAGAAATTCTTCTTCAGCGTAAAAACAATAAGAGGGTGGCGTAATAATGTCCCAAGTCTCCAAGCGTCGCAAACTTCGCGTTGTCTATGCAAGTTCAGAGGTGGCGCCTTTTTCCAAGTCGGGCGGCCTTGGAGATGTCTCGGGTTCATTGCCACAAGCACTTAAAAAAGTAGGAGCAAGAGTGGCGGTTATCTCGCCACTCTACAGCTCCATTAAGCCCGAGTGGAAACAAAAGATGAAGAAGGTCTACGAGCTTCAGGTGCCTCTTTCGTGGCGCTTTGAATATTGTGGGCTTTGGCATCTGATTCATGAAGGCGTTGATTTTTACTTTGTAGATAACGAGTCTTACTTTGCTCGTGATGGCCTTTATGGCTACTTTGATGATGGAGAGCGCTATGCGTTCTTCTCCAAGGCTCTGTGTGAGCTGATTGCACACGTCCCAGAGCTCTCCTGCGACGTTCTGCACTGCAATGACTGGCAAACGGCATTAGCACCCGTATTTTTACGCGAACATTATCAGGGCGTCCCTGAGGTCCAAAACGTTAAGACAGTTTTCTCCATTCATAACGTTAAGTTCCAGGGACAGTTTACTGACAAGATGCTCAGTGACGTACTGGGTCTTGCTGATATTCCTGCTGCAGTTGATCAACTGAGGTGTGACGCAAGCTCTATCAACTTTATGAAGGGCGCACTTTGCTACTCCGATTATCTGCTTACCGTTAGCCCAACGTATGCTCAGGAACTGCAGACAGAGCACTTCGGAGAGGGAATGGATGATATCTTCCGTCGCCGTCAAAGTGTACTGCGTGGAATTTTAAACGGCATTGATATTGGTACATGGTCACCTGCAAGCGATCCCTACATTCCACAAAACTTCTCGGCACGTCATATGGAGGGTAAAGCTGAGTGTAAGCGTCAATTGCAAGAAGAGCTGGGACTTGAGGTAAATCCAGATGTACCTCTTGCGGTAATGGTTACGCGCTTGACCAACCAGAAGGGTTTGGGCCTGATTCGCTATGCGATGGACCGTCTCATTTGTGCAGGTATTGAAGTTGCTGTTTTAGGAACGGGCGATGCCGAACAAGAAGATGCTATGCGCTTCTTTGATGAGCACTATGGCAACCGTATGGCTGCACGTATTGAGTTTGATATTGCGCTTTCTCACCGCATGTATGCAGGTGCGGATATGTTCTTGATGCCATCAGAGTTTGAGCCTTGCGGTCTTTCTCAGATGATTTCTATGCGTTATGGCACGCTTCCTGTTGTTCGCGAGACGGGCGGTCTGGCAGATTCTGTAAAACCGTACAACCAGTTTACGGGAGAAGGAACCGGCTTTAGTTTTGCCAATCAAAACGCAGATGAAATGGCAGATATTATTCTGTACGCCGCCGATGTTTATAGAAACGATAAACAAGCGTGGACAAATCTTGTAAAACAGGCGATGGCAGAGGACTTTAGTTGGCATAACGCTGCAAATGAATATCTTGACGTGTATCATTTACTACACCCTGAAATTATCAGGTATGTACGTCGTCGAGATTGGTAAGAATGCAGGCTTTTCACAACACCTCAAACATTGTTTGTAGAGATCCAAAAGGCGCGGTAGAACTAGGTACTTCAGCAACAATCAGAATATTTGCTTGGGACGATGATGTTCAATCAGTAACGCTTCGTCTCTGGCAAGAGTATGGCCCTGAATTGTCTCCAGAGGCCCAAGCTCTGTCTGGCGAGAAATGCGTTGTGATGCAAAAGAGTGATTTTGCTGGCGCGCTTCCGACTGATGTACCTGACTATGCGCAGTGCTTTGAGGCAATTGTTAAACCAGCTGCTACGGGCCTTATTTGGTATCGTTTTGAGCTTCAGGCTTCTGACGGAGCAGTTTGGTCATATGGTGCTCAAGAAAGTAGATGCATCGGTGTTGGTAGCTTTGCCTATGGCGAGCCACCATCATTTCAGATTACTTGCTATAAGTCTCGTGGCAGCTTTGCAGGTGTAGAAGACCCTAGCTGGTACAAGGGTGGAGTTGTCTACCAGATTTTCCCTGACAGGTTTGCACGAGATGCAAACTGGCACGAACGTACCAAGCAGGCGCTTGCTGTTCCAAGAAATGGGGTTTCTCGCCAGCTGGTTGAAGACTGGGAGAAGACTCCTGAGTATCAAAAAGATGCTAACGGCCGCATAACTGAGTGGGATTTCTACGGCGGTTCTTTGGCAGGTATTGAAGAGAAGCTTTCCTACTTGGAAAACCTTGGAATAACTGCGCTTTATTTGAATCCAATCAATGCTGCTGCCAGTAATCATCGCTACGATATTGCGGATTATTTGGAAGTTGATCCTGTGTTAGGCACTGTAGAGGATTTTGAACGCCTCTGCGTTAAAGCTGCTGAGCATGGTATTTCCATTATTTTGGATGGTGTTTTTAATCATTGTGGTGCTGATTCAAAATACTTTAATAAATTTTCTAACTACTCTGAACCAGGAGCAGTTCAGCAGGCTGGCTCGCCCTATGATGAGTGGTTTACGTTCCGTGAGGATGGAACGTATGAGAGCTGGTGGGGTGTAGACGCACTTCCAACTATTGTCTCCGATAACCCCGATTATCAGGAGTTTATTTGTGGCAAGGATGGCGTTATTAGAACGTGGCTGCGTCGTGGTGCCCGTGGTTGGCGCTTAGACGTTGCAGATGAGATTTCTGATTCGTTTATACAGAAGATTCGTGCGGCTGCACTTGCAGAGCGTAGCGACGCAGTTATTATCGGAGAGGTCTGGGAGGACGCAAGCAATAAGCGTGCGTACGGAAAACTCAGGCATTATCTGGAAGGCTCTGAGCTCGACGGACCTATGAATTATCCTCTACGCAAGTCCATTCTTTCATTTTTGATGAATGAGGCTGGTGCTGAGTCAACTGCTTTAGCTCTTGAGGAGCTGTGGGAAAACTATCCTCACGAGGCGTTTTATTCTTGCCTGAATGTGTTTGGAACACATGACAAAGAGCGACTGATTAACGTAGTTGCTGGAGCTCCTGCTCCTGATGCTCTTTCTGCTCATGAACAGGTAACGTACAGACTTTCTGCTGATCAGCGCGGTCTTTCTAAGGCTCGTATGTGGCAGACAGCTGTGCTGCAGATGACACTTCCCGGCGTTCCATCAATTTACTACGGCGATGAGATGGGCGTTGAGGGATTTGTTGACCCAACAAATCGCGCAACTATGCCATGGCCAGGAAGCAGTCCTCGTGCTGACTTGGACTACTTGCACATATATCGTAATGCTATTGCGTTAAGAAAGACCCTCCCACTACTGGTAGATGGCTCGTTTGAACCATTTGTCCCAGAATGTGGATCTGATGACGTTCTGGCATTTTGGCGTAAGCCTCTTCAAAAAGATAAGCAGCAAGAGCAGCAGGGCAAAGCCGCTTCTGGCATTTGTGTTCTAGTAAACAAGAGTCGCTCAGATGCTAAAACAGTATATGTTTCTGTACCTCAAAACATGCAGGTTATTGATGTTATTAGTGGCCAAGCAGTCCCCGTTAAGGACGGCAAAGCAGAGGTCTTTTTGTGGCAGCTCGGATGCACTGTCCTAAACGTGCAGCCAGCTCACAGGCTGCAAAAGCCCCTTGAGCCCGGCATGGGAGTGCTTGCTCATATAACTTCTCTACCTGCCGATGAGGACTCCGCAATTACGCCAGGACAGAAGCCTGGTGTCATTGGTCGCGAGACTTCCGAGTTCATCGATTTTCTCGCCAAATCTGGCCAGAAGTATTGGCAGATTTTGCCTGTCAGTCCAACCGATGAATACGGTTCTCCTTACGCGGGAATTTCCGCTTTTGCAGGAAACATCAATCTGCTTGATCCAGCGGCAATGGAGAGAGTCATTTCTGAGTGCGATGATCCTCAGAGCACGCGAGCCGCTGAATACCAGGAATTCTGCGCGAGAAACTCGTATTGGCTTGATTCGTATGCGGCGTTCCGCGCTATTAAAGACCTACTGGGAGAGGAAGTATGGCAGGATTGGCCTGAGCAGTATCGCAGCTGGTCGCAAGAGCTTCTTGAGCGTCCTGAGCTTGCTCAGGCAATCGAACTTCACCGAAAGCAGCAATTTGCTTTTGACGTAATTTGGAGTCAGACATTAGCGGAGGCTCGTGCTAAAGGCATTCAGATTATTGGCGACATGCCCATGTTTGTTTCAGAGGATTCCGCTGATGTTTGGGCACATCCAGAGCTTTTTGCCCTTGATGCTACTGGACATACAGAGCTTCAGGCCGGCGCTCCTGCTGACGCGTTTTCTCAAGATGGCCAACTGTGGGGCAATCCAACGTATACCTGGCAGACTCATAAAGACGAGGGATACCGTTGGTGGATTGAGCGATTCCGCAGGTCTTTCTATCTGTATGACTATACCAGGCTGGACCATTTTATTGGCTTTACGTCTTACTATGCTATTGAGCAGGGAAAGACTGCTGCCGAGGGCTCATTCAAGTTTGGTCCCGGCCTGGAGCTGTTTGATGTTGCTTATAAGCAGCTTGGACCACTACCTTTTATTGCAGAAGATTTAGGAGCAGTTACTCCTGCTGTCCGAGCATTGCTTTCTCAGACAGGTTTCCCTGGTATGAGTGTTATCCAGTTTGCCGATGGAGATTGTAGATATTCCTTTACACCAGCTCAGGAGTCTATTGTGTACAGCGGTACCCATGATACGCAAACGCTTATGGGTTTTGTAGAAGCTCGTTTTACCGGCGGCCAGGCAACTGATGAATCGCACCAGATTTTCGACCACCTTATGGAGCAAGTAGTTGGCACTTCTAATGCAGTGGTTATTTTGCCGCTACAGGACGTCTTAGGTCTTTCTGACGATGCTCGTATGAACATTCCTGGTAAAGCTGAAGGCAATTGGTCTTGGCAGGTTAAAAAGGATATGCTCACGCCACAGGTTGTTCAAAAGCTGCAAAGGTTTGTTGAACTGCACCAGAGCAAGCTCGGCGCTTAGAAGTTAGGCTTCTTTCATACTTCAGTTACAACAAAAGGTCCTTCTCGACTGGCGAGAAGGACCTTTTACTTGCAGATGCTTTGACAAGTCTACTATGACATGGTGATGTCTTTACTTCCTGAGACTTTCATGAACAGAATCAGAGAAAGAACAGTGAATAGAATCAAGATAGTAGAAAGTGCGGCTGCAGTACCGTAGTTTCCACGAAGGACCTCGGTATAGATTGCAACGGTCATTGTTTTAGTCTTGACGGTGTAAAGCAGAATTGAAGTAGAAAGCTCGGTAATCATAGTAATCCAGGTAAGGATTGCTCCTGAAACAATTCCTGAAGCCATCATTGGGACAGTTATTTTTAGGAAGGTATTGAACCTTGATGAACCTAGACTTTCGGCGGCCTCTTCAATGGTAATAGGAATTTGGCGCAAAATTGCTTCTGAAGATCTAACAGTAAAGGGAAGCCTTCGCATAGCGAATGAAACTGCCATGATAGTCACCGTTCCAGTGATCGCCAAAAAACCACTTCCACCAATACCAGAATTAAATGCGGTAATAAAGGCAATACCCAAAACAGTACCAGGAATGATATAAGGCATCATGCCTAAGGTATCCGTGAGCTTAGTTAGGACATTGCGATGTCTAACTGCAACATAAGCGAGGGTAACACCAATAAACAAAACAATAACAAGTGCAATCAGAGGAATGCGCAGAGTATTAAAAATGGCTGTGGTGAAGCCCGGTCGTGTAAAGACCTGAATATAGCTGTTGAAGGAATATCCTGGAACAAAAATCATGCCGCTTGTCTTGAGGAATGAAGTGTAAACAAGATAGCCTTGAGGCAAAATTGCCATAGCGATAATGAAATAAACAAAACCCAGTAGTGGAATTTTTTTCCAGCCATGAACAGGGGATGGTTCAATTGGATGCAGTGAGTTCATGGTAAAGCTGAATTTATTTGCTATTGCTTGCTGAATAAAGAAGAGCAGCATGGCAATAACAATTGCGATAATTGCAAGAGCTGCCGCAAAGGTATCATTGCCACCAACTTCGGAAATAAATTCTTGATAGATGGTAACAGGGAAGGTTCTATAACCTTCACCAATAAGCATTGGTGTGCCAAAGTCTGCAAATGATTTCATGAATACCAAAAGTGCAGATGCAATAATGGTCGGTGTCATTAGGGGCAAGAGGACGCTAAAGAAACGTTTTACACCCGTGCATCCCATTGACGCGGCTGCTTCAAGAACAGAGCTATCAACTTTTTTAAGAGCACCCGAGACATACATGAATACTAATGGGAAAAGCTGAAGCGTAAAAACCAGAACAATTCCTGGAATTCCGTAAATGTTGATTTGTGGAAGATGTAAGACATTTACGAAAAATGTTGTAATAACACCGCTTCTACCAAGAAGAAGGATCCAAGAATATGCACCGACAAAAGGTGGGGACATAGAAGCGACAACAATTAAGATTTGAAGAAGAGGCTTACCTCTAAAGTCAAACATGGCAAAGAGGTAGCCCATAACAGAACCAAGAAGAAGCGATAGAAGTGTTCCAAGACTGGAAACTACAACACTGTTCAGAAGTGTTTGACTGTAGTATTCGTTGGTAAAAAACTCGGTAAATGAGCTCAAAGTAAATGAACCATCTACGAATACTGCTTTACTTAAAACTGTCAAGATAGGGTAAACCAAAAAGGTAAGGTAAATCACAAAGACTACCATGGTAATTGTGGTCCACATATTCCAATTAAGGGAAGAAGAGCCTTTTACCTTTGCGGTTTTTTCTATTGCTACACCCGCCATACTACTTCACCTGCTCTAAAAGGTTTTGAGTACCGTCTGCGGTGAAGATGTTAATCTTTGATGTGTTAACAGCCAGATGAATAACGTCGCCAGGTTTTAGATTTTCCTCAAATGTGGACTCTTCAGTTACCTCAATGCGTTCAGCAAAGTTTGTGTTCAGCAGATAATTAACACTTGAGCCAAGGTAAACACTATTATCAACAGTTGCTTCTATAACACCTGACTCGTCTTTAATGAATTCCTCAGGCCTAATAGAAACACGAACGTCCTGTGGTTCTACATGGTCATATTCCTGAAGCTCAAGCTTATACTCGCCAATCTGGAGGAAAGTCTTATTGTTTTCTTTAATTATCTTTGCATCAATGAGATTAGTTTTACCAATAAAGTTTGCAACAAACTCATTGTGTGGTTTGTGATAAAGCTCCTTTGGAGAACCTACTTGTTGAATCTCACCCAGGTTCATAACAGCAATGTGGTCAGAAATTGTCATTGCTTCTTCCTGGTCATGAGTAACGTATACCGTTGTAATACCAATACTACGCTGAATATCACGGATAGCCTGACGCATATCAACGCGAAGCTTTGCATCTAGATTTGAAAGAGGCTCATCCATTAGAAGGACGTCTGGATTAATAACAAGTGCCCTAGCAAGAGCGACGCGCTGTTGCTGACCACCAGAAAGCTGATCAGGTTTACGATCTGCAAATTGATCAATCTGCATCAGCTTAAGATACTCATCTGTTCTGGTCTCGAGTTCTTCTTTAGCAACCTTGCGTTGTTTAAGACCAAAAGCAACATTATCCCTAACTGTTAGATGAGGGAAAATTGCATAGTTTTGGAAAACCATACCAATATTACGCTTGCTAGGCTCCATGTCGTTAATACGGGTTTCGCCAAAGAAGAAATCTCCGCCTTCAATAGAGTTAAATCCAGCAATCATGCGCAAAAGAGTGGTCTTGCCGCAGCCAGAAGGGCCGAGGAGTGTGAATAACTCACCGTTTTCAATAGTGAGATTAAGGTCATCAATTACAACAGTTTTTCCGTTGTAGACTTTGCGGGCATGCTCAATACGAATTTCGCTCATTAGAACCGCCTTGCTCAAACAGTGTTTACATGCAAGGCGAGAAAACCTTAGAGCTCTAAGATTTTCTCGCCATAAACTAATACAAACAGTACTTACTTGTTGTTCTGAATATCAGTAAAAATCTTGGTATAGCGAGAAATGATTTCGTCCTTGTGGCTAGCGACGTACTTCATATCCTCTTCTTTGATGTTGATCTTATCGATTGGCTTCATGTTAGGGTTCATCTCAACATCAGTACGAACTGGACGAGCGGTTGTCTCGCGAGCAATGATGTTCTGAGCCGGCTGAGAGACGATAAAGTCAATCCAAGCCTTTGCTTGCTCCATATTGTTGGCACCCTTAATGATGCCCGTATTTGCAGGTAGGAAGACTGTTCCTTCGGTTGGGTAAACAACGTCAACATTTGCGCCATCAATAAGAAGGCGGACGCATGGATCCTCATAAGAGAGGCCAACGGCGTTTTCGCCGTCAGCGACAGTCTTGTAAACGTTGGAAGAACCAGTTGCAATCTTTCCGTTTACGAGGGTAAATACCTGCTTAACATAATCCCAAGCCTGATCAGACTCATAGCCGCCCATGTCAATAAGCATGTTGGTGAGCTGTGCAAATGCAGAAGAGGAGTTAGAAGGGTCTGCAGAGATGATTTTGTCTTTTAGGTCATCGCGGAGAAGATCTGCATATCCAGTGATGTTCATGCCCTTGGTAAGGTCCTTATTCAGAAGAAGAACAGAGCCATCAAGGCAGTAATAAGTGCAGAAACCATTGGTGTTGCGATACTGCTCAATTACGTTGTCGTTCTCGGTAGAAGTATATTTTTCAAAGAGATCTTCATTTGAAAGGTAAATATTGTAAGCACCGCCCCAGACGACGTCAGCAATTGGCTTTGAAGCCTCAGACTGGAGTTTCTTGAAGAGCTCACCAGTACCAGCCTGAATGAGGTCAACCTTAATACCAGTTGCCTCCTCAAATGCTGGAATTACAGTATTTACAAGAGTTTCGGAGTTTGGAGTATACATGGTCATGCTTCCGCCAACCTGCTTTGTACCCTCTCCCTCTTCTTTCTTGGTAGTTCCCGAATCACAGCCAGCAAGACCAAGCCCAGCTGCAGCTACACATGCACCAGAAACAAAGCCACGACGAGTCATTGAGGTTTTCATAGGAACTCCTTTTCAAAAACCGGATAATTATTTACTTTGCAAAGAATGCAAAGTCCAGTTTAAATACTACAGATAACATGAAACTTTTAATCAACGTTTATGTGAGCGGTAGCAAATATATTCCTAAGCGTTATATAATGAATAAACGTTCAAATTGTTCAACGTCTAGTTTTATAGCCATAAAGTATGTAATTTTTTGTATGTATTATTCTAGGAAGTGTGTGGTAAAACAATGGTAAAACGTGTGCCTACACCTTCGCGTGAAAGCACCTCAATAGAGCCGTCATGATTATCGACAATCCATTTTGCGATGGATAGTCCAAGTCCAGAACCTTCGTTGCTTTCAATACGAGCGTTGTCGGCTCTCCAGAATCTCTCAAAAATATGACCGGCTGCTGCCTCGGGCATACCCATACCTTCATCTTCGATTGAAACTTGAACGGTTTTTTCGTCATACGCGACATTAAAAGAAATGGTGGTCTGAGCAGCAGAATATCGAGCAGCATTTTGCACGATGATACGGATAGACTGTTTAATCATGGCGGTATCAGCAAGCACCTGATAGCGGTCATCCTTCAATACGCCTTGATCAAATTTCAGCGCATAGTGGTGATCTGGATCAATCATTTCCGACTCTTCACAGACCTCAGAAGTTATCCGTGCAAGATTGAGCTTAGTCTTTGTGAGGGTATTTCTTCCTGCGTCTCCGCGTGCTAAGAAGAGGAGCTGCTCAACAAGGTCATGCATGTGTTCGCTCTCGGATTTGAGTGCAGCGATAGACTCATCTAGTACAGCCTCGTCTGTCTTACCCCAGCGATCCAGCATGTCAGTATAACCTCGGATAACAGCTATAGGCGTTCGAAGCTCGTGGCTAGCATCATTGACAAAGCGCATCTGTTGCAATTTTGCTTCTTGCATACGTTGAAGCAGTTTATTCAAGGCAATCTCAATACTTGCCAGGTCTTGGTCACCTGTTTGAATCTTTGGCGCGTTGATATTGGCTTCTTCAATCGCCTGTTCAAGACTCCTGATTTTCTCACTTTTGACCAGGACTTCATTTGTTGTAGCTTCGGTAGAAAGAACATCACTATTTACCAGTTGGTCGGCTTTAAGTGCAAGTGTATTGAGGGGCTGAAGAGCTCTTCTGACACGACGCATATCACCGAAGAATGACAACAGATCAATGATTTCCCAGATAAGAATTGCAATATACATGGGCCAGAAGCGTGCTAACTCTACGCCTAAATCAAATATTTTTGCGCCAAAAGTAGGGCCATGAACAATGTATTTTAGGCTTGAGAGTCCGTGTAAGAAAGTGAATCCAGTAAGAGAAATAGAGTGAGACTCAGTAGGGAAAAAACCCAGGTAAAAAGTACCTTGCGGAACATGCTGGTTATACATATAAATAAAAATCAGAGCAATAGTTACCAGTAAAAAGAGATTAAAGCCGACGTAATTCATCAGCTTACGCCACCAAAATCCCCAGGTAATTACTCCAGCTGTCGACGAATCAGAGGGAGTAAAGAAAGGCTTTTTATGCTCTTGTATGGTGGGCTGGTTATGCTTCTCTGATGACATATCCGACTCCACGAACAGTAGTAATTAGCTTGATGTTATAGCGGTCGTCTATTTTTGCACGTAGATGGGCAATATGTACATCCACGTTATTAGTCTCTCCGGCAAACTCATAACCCAAGGCTTCAGCAGCAATACGCTCACGACTCATAACAACACCAGCGTGTTCCATAAGCATACGGAGGACTTCAAATTCCTTAGTAGTAAGTTCGATTGAATCGTTCTTGACACAGACTTCTCTTCGATCAACATCAAGCGAGACACCTTTAAGCGTAAAAGTGTTAGCAGCCACTGCTTGTGGAACTGCTTGAGAGTTTGTGTTATCTGCTTCATGATGCTTAAGGGCCACTCGAATGCGGGCGAGAAGTTCCTCTATCGCAAAAGGTTTGGTGAGGTAGTCATCTGCACCCGCATCGAGACCAGCTACTTTATCCATAACCGAATCACGAGCAGTAAGCATGATGGTAGGCGTGTTTTTCTCGCGACGAATCCTTCTAAGAACTTCTAGACCATTAAGCTGGGGGAGAAGTACATCAAGCAAGATAAGGTCGTAGTCATTTGACAGTGCTTTTTCAGCTCCGGTTCTTCCGTCAAGAGCTTTGTCTACTTCATAGCCCTCATGTTTAAGCTCGAGTTCTACAAAGCGTGCAATTTTTTCTTCATCTTCAACGATAAGAACCTTAATCATTTTCTCGCCTAAATATCGAAGTTTTCTATTTTAGGTTTGGAACCAATTTCATTTTATTTTTTGTCGATAACATCTTTTTTGATGGAACCCGCTGCATCTGCAGCCTTATCCATTGCCTCATTTACATCAACAACAATAGGATAAGCTCCCTGAATGTGATAACGCATCTCAAAGAACAAGCCAATGATGAGCAGCCAGAATGTAGCACCCCAGAGGAATAGACCAACAATCGGAATAATTACTGGCATGGCCATGAACTGCTCGCCACGACGAGTAACAATAAATTTTGCTTCTACACTCTTATGGAAGAGTTCCTTGCACTTTTCCCAAAGAGAAGACATATTCTCTGAGAAATCAGACTTCTTGCTTGATTCTTGGTAGGCAATTTGAGCTGCTTCCATTTCTGGAGAAACGTCTGACTGTGCAGCTGACTCAGTAGTATAGTTTGCAGACTGCTTAGTGGACTTGCCCTGCTTCTCGAGCCAAATAATTGCATCAAGAACATTATCATCACAAGCGTCAAGTGCTGCCTTTGCGTCCTCATAGCTTACGCCGCACTTCTCGCGAATTACTTCAACCTTTTCTAGCTTTTCCATGATCAGCTTCCTTTCGAGATGTTAAAGACGCCTCTCGTCTTCGTGATACATGGTCTCTTATAAAGATTAACCAATTATTGAGACTAGATTAAGCTTTCATAAGTATTTTAATGGGATTGTTTACACGTCTCAATTACAGGTAGCGCGCTTACCACTTACCGATTACTTATAAAACTAGCTTGTTTTAGCTATTCAGCAGTTTGAAACTATTAAATAGTTATATATAGCTAACTTATGGCAGTTTAAGCCTTGCTTTCTCTGTCAAAGCCAGCCTGAATAACAGACACTACATTGTGAGTTTGTGGCAGGAGGCGGTGTGGGTATGGCAAATCGTCAGAACCAAAGTATTCAAGCTACTGAGTGCAACCAAAATACAAAACAGGATCCTCAGCAATCTGAAGTAAATCCTGTTGCAGTATTGCTCGAGTGGTCAGACAGAAAAGGTATGTACGCGCTCTCTGTCATCCTTGCCATTATTGGCGTTTTGGGAGGAATGGTTCCCTACGTTGCCGCAGGCAACATGGTGGTTGGTATCTTTAATGGAATTCAAGAATGGCCGTTTTACCTGTATTGGGGACTTATAGCGGGTCTTAGCTATTTAGTAAAAATAGTTTTTCACCATCTTTCAACTATCGTTTCTCATAAGGCAACGTTTGCGACTATTGCAAACATGCGCACCCGAGTGGCAAAGAAGCTGACAACTATCCCCATGGGATATGTGCTTGATACGCCTTCCGGCTCTCTCAAACGCTTGTTAGTCGAGAAGATCGATAGTATTGAAACCACGCTTGCTCATGCAGTTCCTGAGCTCACTTCAAACCTTACGGCTGCTTTTGCGGTTTTTGTGTACCTCATTGTTTTAGACTGGCGACTTGCTCTTGCTGCTTTGCTCACTATTATTGTGGGACTTGCCTGCTTATCAGGCATGATGAAAGACTATGAGTATTGGTATCAGAATACTATCGTAACTGGTAAAGAGATGAATAATGCCTCAGTTGAGTATGTGTCAGGAATTGAGGTAATTAAGGCTTTTGGACAGTCTGCAAGTTCTTACGAGAAATTTTCAAAGGCTGTTTACGCTTCTGCCCATGCTTTTATTGATTGGATGAGCCACTGCCAAATCTGGCAGGATGCCATGCTATCAATTGCTCCTGCAACGTTAGTAACGGTATTGCCTCTGGGATGCTTGTTTGTGCTTCAGGGAACTCTTTCTCCTTCTACGTTTGTTATGTGTGCCGTGCTTTCTTTAGGAATTTTTCAGCCGCTCTTTGAAGCAATGAGCTTTATGGATTCTCTTGCGCAGGTAGGCTCTGTTGTCAAAGAAATCTCTGAGGTTTTGAATTACCCAGATCAGATGAGAGCCACGGCTCCCTGCACACTTGAAGGGACTGAAATTAAGTTAAGCGATGTTCGTTTCTCGTACGGAAGCAATGAAGTAATCCATGGGATTACTTTAGATATTGAGCCAGGACAAGTTACGGCACTTGTTGGTCCAAGTGGATCAGGTAAGTCTACTGTTGCACGGCTTATCGCAGGTTTCTGGGATCCAAATGAAGGGTCTGTTTCTATTGGAGGGCAAGATATTCGTTCCTGCACTCCAACTCAACTCGCAGATCTTGTAGCTTACGTTGATCAAGATAGTTACCTTTTTGACGAGACCATTATGAAAAACATCAGGATGGGCAAAAAAGATGCCACCGATGATGAGGTAATTGCTTGTGCAAAAGCTTCTGGATGCCACAACTTCATCCAATCACTTCCTCACGGCTATCAAACGGTTGTAGGAGGTTCAGGTGGGCATCTTTCTGGCGGAGAGCGCCAGCGTGTAGCAATTGCTCGAGCAATGCTCAAAAACGCTTCGATTATTATATTGGATGAGGCAACAGCTTATGCGGATCCAGAATCTGAAGCAGAGGTTGAATCTGCAGTTGCAAAGCTGGTAGCTGGTAAAACGCTAGTGGTTATCGCGCACCGTCTTTCTACCGTACAAAATGCCGACAAAATTGTTGTTGTAAACGATGGCTCTATTGAAGCTGAGGGTACGCATAATCAGCTTATGGAGACATGCCCGCTCTATGCAACCATGTACCGTGCTCACATTGGCGCACTCGACGAGGCTTAAGGGGGAGTAAAAATGCTGTCTGTTCTAAAAATGTACTTTCAATTTGGAAGTTTTTATCGCCAGAAACTCCACAAGGGCCTTTTCTTTACCGTTCTTGGTTGTCTCTTTGAAGGAGTGCAAATAACAGCGCTTTGGATAGTTTTTACTGCTCTTACTACGGATACACTTTCAACTCAGACGATAGTTTCTGCACTGGGAGTTATGCTTCTGAGCATTATAGGAACGTTTGTCTGCGCTCATTTTAAGAGTGAGAATTTCTGTGACGCTAATTTCAGTATGGCTGGCGCTAAGCGTGCGGAAATTGGAGATACACTGCGCCGCTTGCCCATGGGTTATTTTAACGAGAATAGCCTTGGAGAAGTAACAGCTGTTATGACCAACCAGCTAGATGTAATGCAAAATCTTGGTGGCTTGCTCTATATGATGGTTTTTGGTGGTTTGGCCTTAACAGCAATTATTGTTGCATTCCTGTTTGTATTTTGTTGGCAGTTAGGCCTTATAACTGCAGCTACGTTTGCACTTTTCTGCATAACAATGGAGGTCTTGCAGGCCTACGTGCGTAATACATCAGATGATTATGTGGCCGCAAATACTACTTTGATTAGCTCCGTCCTTGAGTATGTTCGCGGCATTAGCGTGGTAAGGGCATTTTCCCTTATTGATGATGCTGAGGGAAAGTACGCCAAAGCAGTTGATGATTGCCGTGTCCAAGCGCTCAAACTTGAGTTTAAGGCGCTTCGTTTCTCTGTTCTGCAGATGGTTATCTCCAAGGCTACAAGCATTATTATGTGCCTGGTATCAGTTGGACTATGGCTATCTGGAACACTTGATACAGCTACGTGCTTAACCGTAGTGGTTATGTCGTTTATGTTGTTTAGCCGTCTTGAATCCGCTGGTCGTTTCTCAACTATTCTGCGTAACATTGAAATTGCAATGGAGCAAACAAACGCTATTCTCGCCACTCCTGCAATGGAAGAGGGAGAAGGTTTGGAGAAAGCGGATTCTTGCGACATAGAGCTTTCTCATGTCTCGTTTGGCTACGACGACAGGCAAATTCTTGACGATGTGAGTCTCTCGATTCCTGCAGGTACTTCTTGTGCCATTGTAGGTCCAAGTGGTTCGGGCAAGACAACGCTTGTCCGTTTGATTGAACGCTTCTGGGATGTGAATACAGGCCAGGTTACGCTTGGTGGACGCGATGTACGTGACTATAAGGTTGACGCTCTGCTCCAAAATTTCTCCACCGTATTTCAGGGAGTATTCCTTTTTGATGACACTATTGAGAACAACATCAAGTTTGGTAATCCAAGTGCAACTCATGAGCAAGTAGTTGACGCAGCTAAGCGTGCCTGCTGTGAAGAGTTTATCCAGGCGTTACCTGACGGATATGAAACACGCTTAGGAGAAGGCGGCTCAATGCTTTCTGGTGGCGAGCGCCAGCGTCTTTCTATTGCGCGCGCTATCTTAAAAGATGCGCCGATTGTGGTGCTTGATGAGGCAACGGCTAATGTTGATCCAGAAAACGAGCTTGAACTTCAGCGTGCAATCGCCGAGCTAACAAAGTCTAAGACCGTTATTATGATTGCCCATCGCCTAAAGACGGTGCGTAAAGCAAATCAGATACTTGTCCTGGATAAGGGCCGTATTGTGCAAAGAGGCACTCACGAATCACTGATGGCAGAAGGCGGCATCTACGCTGATTTTGTTAACATGCGCGAGAAAACCGTCGGCTGGAAAATTGCCTAACTGCTGGTAAGCACTGAGAAATATCACACGTAAAAAATATGCACCCAAGCTTGTGCTTGGGTGCATATAACGTTAAAGCTGAAATGCGGTTTACTGAACCTGGCAAATCATAGCAACATTAGTTGAAGTGGTGTAGTCACCAAGACGTGGGCTGGTATGAGGATCGCCAGCAGTCAGAACAACAATATCGCCAGTCTCTACAACGCCAACTTCTTTTGCAACGTTCAGAGCGTTGTACATGGTGTTAGAAAGTGTGCCCTGCTCAGAGGTCTTGAATGCATAGACGCCCCAATAGAAGCAAGTGCGACGAACTGCCTCATCGGATGGAGACATTGCATACAGAGGACGCTTTGGACGGAAGTTAGAAACAAGGCGAGCGGTACGGCCAGAGTGTGTTGGGCAGATGATGCACTTTGCGTCAACACGGATTGCCATATCAACTGCAGCAAAGCCAGTAGCGCCGTTGACGTTCTTAAGGCCCTCACGCTGGTGATAGACATCCTTGACTGGCAGGTACTTCTCGGTCTCCTTGCAGATGGAAGCCATAGTCTTTACAGCCTCAACAGGATACTTACCAGCTGCGGACTCACCGGAAAGCATGACGCAGTCAGTGCCGTCATAGATTGCGTTAGCAACGTCGGTAACCTCTGCACGGGTTGGACGAGGGTTGCGAATCATAGAGTCAAGCATCTGAGTTGCGGTGATGACAGGCTTGTAAGCATCGTTGCACTTCTTTATGACGGTCTTCTGGATGTGAGGAACCTCAGCTGCAGGAACCTCAACGCCAAGGTCACCACGGGCAACCATGATGCCGTTAGAAGCTGCAAGAATCTCGTCAAAGTTCTTTACGCCAAGAGCGGACTCAATCTTAGGGAAGATCTGTACGTTAGGAGTGCCCATCTCACGGCAGATGTTACGAATCTCCTCGACTGCAGCACCATCACGGATGAAGGAAGCAGCAATTGCATCAATACCAAGCTCGCAACCAAACATGATGTCTGCGCGGTCCTGCTCAGTGACGGAAGGAAGACCAATGTTGACGTTAGGAACGTTTACGCCCTTCTTCTCGCCAAGCTCACCACCGTTGATGATCTTGCAGTGCATGTCGGTGCCCTCAACGTGATCAACCTCAAGACCAATGAGGCCGTCATCAATAAGGATGATAGAGCCCTTCTTGACCTCTTTTGGAAGATTCTTGTAGTCAAGCGAGAAGCGCTGAGCATTACCAATGACATCATCATCGGTGGTTACAATGACGGACTCACCAGTAGTAAGGGTGACCTTCTTGCCATCCTCGAGAAGACCGGTGCGAACCTCAGGTCCCTTTGTATCAAGCATGATAGCAATAGGAATACCAAGCTCATCAGAGATAGAACGAACGCGACCAATCATAGTGCGGTGATACTCATGGCTACCGTGCGAGAAGTTGAAGCGTGCGACGTTCATGCCAGCAAGAATGAGCTCACGAAGGACCTCATCACTTTCTGTAGCAGGACCCATAGTACAAACAATCTTGGTCTTTTTGCGAGCCATATCTCTCCTTTTCATAGGAATTGAAATCACATTCAGATATCAATAGTAACCGTTTTTGAAGCGATTGTTTCTCTGGTACTTAGCAAACCACACTTTTATCAACATAGTCAGTACCCTCAGAAAAAGCAGTTGCGTTATCTAGCGTAACCTGAGCAATCTGAGCAAGTGCCTCATGAGTAAAGAATGCCTGATGACTTGTCATAACTACGTTAGGGAAGGAGCAAAGTGTAGAGGTAATTGAATCAAAGACCTCAGCACCACGGTCCTTATAAACGTTTGGATTTTCTTCTTCATAAACGTCAAGGCCACAAGCACCAATCTTGCCAGAAAGAATGCCGCGAATAAGAGCCTTGGTGTCAATAAGTCCTCCGCGACCAGTATTAACGAGAATGACGCCATCTTTCATCTTTCCGATGGTCTTATCGTTAATCATGTGATAGCTCTCATCATTCAAGAAAGCGTGGAGTGAAATAAAGTCCGAACGCTCCCAGAGCTCATCGTAGCTGACATACTCATCAACAACGTGCTCGTCATTGACAAGGCTCATATTTGGATAGAGGTCTGCGCCAAGGACGTGCATGCCAAAGCCTTTGCAGATACGGCAAAGTGCTGCGCCAATACGACCAGTTCCAACAATTCCAGCAGTTTTACCGTGAAGTGTATCGCCAACAAGGCCAACAAGCGAGAAGTTATTCTCGCGAATTCTGATGTAACCACGGTGAATACGACGGTTAGCAGCAAGTGCAAGACCCATTGCGTGCTCTGCGATTGCCTCAGGGGAGTAAGCAGGTACGCGTGTAACGGTAATGCCAAGGTCTTTAGCAGCGTTAACGTCAACAGCGTCAAAGCCAGCGCAGCGCATAAGCAGCAGCTTAACGTCAAAGCCGGCAAGAATCTCAAGGGTCAGAATTGAGGCATCTGCGTTAACAAAAGCGCAGACAGCGTCATAACCCTTGGCAAAGCCTGCGGTCATAGGCGTAAGGTTTGACTCGATGTAGTCGATTGAAATGTCTGGATACTTTGGAAGCTCAAGGTTGAAAGAATCCTTGTCGTAACTTTGAGCACCATAAAACAGGATTTTCATAACTGCCTCCTTGCCAAAACTAACGTTTGGCTTATGTTGTTATGTTCTGCGCTTATTGTACCCCTTGAATAACAATTATTCGCCGCATAACAGGAGTTTTAAGAAATATTTATAAGGTTTGAAAAAAGAAAGAATACGGTAAAATGATAGAGCATTGTAAGGTCCTATGATAGGACGTTGTAAGGTCCTGACACGGCAACCTTGGTGAGCCCTTGCCCCTCTCCTGGGGAATTATGATCGGGCATCAATCTGTCAGGTAGAAACCCAGGAGGAACTTTGAAAGAGTATCTTTCAAGTGCGTCTGATGTTATCAGTGCGCAAAAAACTGATGTTGAAGCTGGATTGTCTGATGTAGAAGCAGCTTCTCGTCTTGAGGCCCACGGTCTTAATAAGCTTAAAGAGGCACCAAAAGAATCAATCATTAAAAGGTTCTTTGCACAGATGGCTGACCCTATGGTCATCATGCTTCTTATTGCTGCTGCTATTTCCGCTGCTGAAGGAATTTATACCGGTGAAGGTGGAATTGCGGACGTTGTCATTATTCTGTTTGTTGTTGTCATCAACTCTGTGCTTGGCGTGGTCCAGGAAGGCAAGGCTGAGGAAGCTCTTGCTGCTTTGCAAGAGATGAGTGCAGCTCAGAGCAAGGTTATCAGAGACGGTCGTCTTGAGACGGTTGCCTCAACCGAGCTAGTCGTGGGAGATATTATCCTTCTTGAGGCAGGTGACTCTGTCCCAGCTGATTGCCGCATTCTTGAGAGCGCTTCTATGAAGGTAGAGGAGTCGGCGCTCACGGGTGAATCAGTTCCTGTCGAGAAACACGCGGAGACCCTCAGTCTTGCTGAAGACACCGATGACATTCCTTTGGGTGACCGAAAGAATATGTGCTACTCCGGATCTATTGTGGTCTATGGACGCGGTCGTGCAGTTGTTGTTGCAACAGGCATGGACACTGAGATGGGCAAGATTGCGGACGCAATTTCCCAGGCAGAAGAGGGACAGACTCCACTTCAGATTGCGCTTGATAAGCTTTCACATACACTTACCATTCTTGTTGTTGTCATCTCACTGCTTGTTTTTGCAACAGGCTTTATTAAGCACGGTGTCGAGATGCTTGGCAACTTTGACCTTGTCCTTAGTACGTTTATGGTTGCAGTTTCTCTTGCAGTAGCTGCAATTCCAGAGGGTCTTGTTGCTGTTGTTACCATCGTTCTTTCTATGGGCGTTACCAGAATGAGCGAGCGCCACGCTATTGTTCGTCGTCTTACTGCAGTTGAGACCCTTGGTTGTACTCAGGTTATCTGCTCTGATAAGACCGGTACTCTGACTCAGAACAAGATGACTGTTGTTCGTCATGAGACAGAAAACCTTGATGCACATGTGCGTACCATGGCACTGTGCTCAGACGCTACCTGGGACGATGCGGAGCAGGTTGCAAAGGGTGAGCCAACCGAAGCTGCTCTTGTTGCAGACGCTGCAAAACTTGGATACACCACAAGTGACCTTGCTTCTTCTCGCCCTCGCATCGGCGAGGCGCCCTTTGACTCTTCTCGTAAGATGATGTCTGTTGTGGTGCGCACCCGCTCCGGCAAGGTTGTACAGCACACTAAGGGTGCGCCTGACGAGGTACTTGCTCGCTGCACCAAGATTATGACAAGTGATGGCATTATTGACCTCACCGATGAGGCTCGCTCTGAGATTTTGGCTCAGAACAAGTCCATGGCTGACCAGGCTCTTCGCGTTATGGCATCTGCTCGTCGTGACTGGGGAACAGAAGCTCCTCAGAGCTATGATCCAGCTAACCTTGAGCACGACATGGTCTTTGTTGGACTTTCAGGCATGATTGACCCAGTTCGTCCTGAGGTTAAGGGTGCTGTTGCTGAGGCTCATGAAGCTGGTATGCGCACCGTTATGATTACAGGTGACCACATTGATACGGCCGTTGCTATTGCGGTTGAGCTGGGCATTATTGCCGATCGCTCTCAAGCAATTACCGGCGCACAGCTTGATAAGATTTCTGACGAAGAGTTTGAGCAGCGTATTGAGACAATTGGCGTTTACGCACGTGTTCAGCCTGAGCACAAGGTTCGCATTGTTGATACCTGGCGCAAAAAGGGCATGGTTACAGCCATGACGGGCGACGGCGTTAACGATGCGCCTTCCATTAAGCGCGCTGATATTGGTATTGGTATGGGCATTACTGGTACCGACGTTACCAAGGGCGTTGCAGATATGGTTCTGGCAGACGATAACTTTGCCACCATCATTAGCGCCTGCGAAGAGGGAAGGCGCATCTACGACAACATTCGTAAGTGTATCCAGTTCCTCTTGAGTTCCAACCTTGCTGAGGTCATTTCCGTCTTCATTGCGTCTCTGGTTGGCTTTACTATCCTTCAGCCTACCCACCTTCTGTGGATTAACCTAATCACCGACTCTCTGCCAGCTCTTGCTATGGCAACCGAGAAGGCTGAGCCAGGTATTATGAAGCGTAAGCCTCGTAACCCTAAGGACGGCATCTTTGCAGGTGGCGTTGGTTTTGACTGCCTTGTCCAGGGCTCTATCATTGCTCTTCTCACCATTGTCAGCTATTTCATTGGCCATTACTTTGAGTATGGAACCTTTGACATCTCACAGGTCATTGCTAACCCAGAGGCTGGCGTTGAGGGTATGACCATGGCATTCTTGACGCTTTCTATGGTTGAGATGTTCCACTCCTTTAACATGCGTTCTCTGCGTGGTTCTATCTTTAAGCTAACCAGCCAAAACATTTGGCTGTGGGGTTCTTTTGTTATGTCTTTGATTCTCACCTTTGTGGTAATTGAGACACCACTTTCTCAGGCGTTTGGCTTTGCTGAGATTGGTTTTGAAGAGTACGCCATGGCAATGCTTTTAGCTGCATCGATTATTCCTCTGATGGAGCTGTACAAGGCTGTTATGCGTTCTGTGCAGAAAAACAAAGCATAAGGTAGGGCGCACTCTTGTCCGCTAAGCGTACAAAAAGTTCCAAGAAACTAGGAGCCGGCAGGACTCAAGGGTCACTGCCGGCCCTTTCTTCATTGCTGGATGTTCCAGCGTTTGAACAACTGACTCCATCGTCGGCTCAGACGCAGGCTTACGCAAACGTCGTATCTGAGCTTGAAGCTCAAGGGGTTTCTCGCCAGACGATGACCATGGCCTGCGTGGTCCGTTTGGATAGGGGATTTCCTGCGGTTGTGTCAGAGCAGGGAGTGTTTCGCGCCGAGTTTGCTGCACGCGTGACTAAGGGCCAGAACTCCACGGTGGCTGTTGGCGACTGGGTATGTGCGCGCATTCCGGACTCGCACGATATGGGCATCATCGAGGCGGTTCTGCCGCGAGAGACCGATATTGCTCGCTGGAAGGGTGGAGCCCGTGGTCAAAAGCAGACTTTGGCCGCAAACGTTGATCTGGTGCTTGTAGTACAGGCCTTGGACGGCGAGGTTGTCTCGGTAGATCGTATTGTGCGCTCAGCAGTTATTTCTAAAGACTGCGGCGCTGCTTGCGCTGTGGTGCTTACTAAGTCAGATGTGGCAGGTCCGGAGCTTTTGGCTCAAGAGATTTCTTCTATCACCACAGCTCTTGGCTCTACAGTAAAAATTGTTGCAACAGCTTCAAAGCTTGAGGGCGAGAAAACCGATGCACTTGTAGATCTTGCGCGGACCGCTCAAAAGCTTGGAGCTGCGTGGGGAATTGATGCAGTTCGTAGTCTTGTTCCTTACGGCTCCGTGGCCATTGTGCTAGGAGAATCAGGTGCTGGTAAATCAACGCTTCTGAATGCGCTTTTGGGACATGAGGCGCTTGAAACGGGAGAAGTCCGCGAGTCTGATAAGGCTGGTCGTCATACAACGGTTGCTCGTCGTATGGTAGCGCTTCCTGACGCTGGTGTTATTGTGGACGAGCCTGGCCTCAGAAGTCTGCCTATTGTGGGTCATGAGAGGGGATTGCAGAAGATATTCCCGCATATCTCTGAAGCTGCTCAGACGTGTAAGTTTAGGGATTGCACCCATACTCATGAGCCAGGATGTAGCGTTCAAGACGCCCTGCATGAGGGCAAGATTACAGAAC
>NZ_CAUUSI010000004.1:0-108576 GCF_963547875.1 Lancefieldella parvula | reverse complement strand
CCTTTGCCCTGGTGGTCAAAAAATAGTTGACCTACTTTATCAGCATAAAGAAACATTTTTGAAAAGCGCTGTACAAATTAACAATTTAGCTACAAACGCGAGAAGACCTTACAAGCTGCAAGGTCTTCTCGCGAAATGGGCGTATATGAGTGTTGAGGACGACGCGGCGCGTAAAACTGAGGGCTATAACTTAGATTTTGCCGCCTTCAACGACAATGTTGTTTGGATCTACCTCGTCGCCATAAATTGGAGCGAGTGTCTCTTCATAGTCCTTGTGGAAGAAGTTCTCCTCTGCAAGAGGGCCGGTAATCTCGTTGTTGATAAACTCCAACACCGAGGAGTTGCCCTTGTGAACTGCAGCAGCGATAGTATCGGAGTCGCCCAGGTCATCAATGCCAACAACAAAGCCAGGGTTAGACTTAATCCATGCAAGTACCTCGGTATTATCGGTTGAGAAAGCATCGCCGCGGCCATCGAGCAGCGCGTTATACGCATCAGCATAGCTATCAAATTTGACCAGCTCAACTTTAGGCGCGTTCTTAGCAAACCAAACCTCGGCTGTGGTTCCCTTAGAAACAATAAGCTTCTTGCCGTCAAGCTGAGAAACGTCTGTAATTGGCGCAGAAGATGGAGAAACAACGCCCAGTTTAATCTTCATGTATGGCAGGGAGAAATCAACCTTCTCTTTACGGTCATCAGTTACCGTAAAGTTTGCCAGCATGATATCTGCCTTATTGGACTGCAAGAAAGGTACGCGGTTCTGTCCGTCAGTGGCAATGTAGTTGATCTTAACACCCATATCCTTTGCAAGGCGCTCTGCAAAAACAATGTCGTAACCAGCGTAATTGCCGTTTGCATCAACATAACCAAAAGGAGCCTTGTCGCTAAAGACGCCGATATTTACTGTGCCCGCCTTCTTGATGTCATCAAGAGTTCTGAACTTTGAGTCTGTATCAGAAGATCCACCCTGAGCTCCGTCGGAATCCTTTTTCTTGCAAGCAGCCAAAAGAGCTGCAGCAGAAAGTGCGCTTGCACCAAGGAAAGCACGGCGAGAAAGAGAAGTGGAAGTATTTTCAAAGAAGTTCATTTCAAATCCTAACAAGTTGTATCAATTACTACATCATCTACGTGCAAAAACACGTTGTTTACTTATGCACACGTTCAAACTCAAAGGTGCGCAAAAACTCTTGTGCCCTTTCTGTTTTAGGTGCCGAGAAAAACCCTTGTGCATCGGACGACTCTTCTACGATGTGTCCCTGATCAATCAAGATGACTCGATCAGCAACTGCTTGAGCAAAGCGCATCTCGTGAGTTACCACCAGCATGGTCATTCCCTGCTCTGCTAGCTCCATAACTACCTGCAAAACCTCGTGAACCATCTCGGGGTCAAGAGCTGCGGTAATCTCGTCTAGCAAAAGAACTTCAGGGTTAGTCATAAGAGCACGAACAATTGCCACGCGCTGCTTTTGACCGCCGGAAAGAGCCGATGGGTAGGAGTCTTTCTTCTCCCACAGTCCCACACGACGCAGCAGTTCTTCTGCCTGTGCCAAAACCTCATCCTCTGAGCGCTTCTGCACTACCTGAGGAGCCAGAGTTACATTTTTCAAAACCGTCATGTTGGGGAACAAGTCATAGCTTTGAAAAACCATACCAATGCCTGCTGCGGCGCTTTCCCTCTTCTGACCAGAAATAACCTGATCGTGGAGAAGCACTTCTCCCCCTTGGATATCTTCCAAGCCAACAATGGCGCGAAGTAGCGTAGACTTACCGCAACCGGAAGGTCCCAACACCACAACTACCTCGCCTTTATTGATGGAGAGCGAGATCTTGTCAAGCACGGGTTTCTCGCTTGAGGGATATACCTTAGTGAGGTCCTTAACTGCTAAAACGGTGTTACTCATGTGAGGCGCTCCTCTCAAGCCTGCGTGAAAGATACGAAAGCGGGAAGCAGGCAGCAAAATATAGGAAGAAAATAGCTCCGTAAATCCAAAGTGCTCCGTCGGTTGGGAACTTGAAACGATAAAAATCGGTGATCTGACTTCCAACTCTAAGCAACTCAACTACGCCAATCAGATTACAAAGTGACGTTGTCTTAATCATGCGTGTAATCAGGTTGATGGCTGGTGGCAAAAGGCGTTTGAAAGCCTGGGGCAGAATGACCTTAAAGAACGTTTGCTGGCGAGAAAGGCCAAGTACAAATGCGCTGTCATACTGAGATGCTGGAATTGACTCCAACGACCCTCGTACCAGGTCTCCAAGCTCAGCGGCTCCCCAGAAGGTAAAAACTACAATTGATGCCTCAATACCATCAAAGTTGACATCAAACCATTCAGAAGTACCAAAGAACACTACAAAGAGCAGCACTAGCTGAGGCATAACACGAACAATCTCAAGGTAAACACGAAGAATTGTGCGAACAACCTTGTTGTTGGATGTCATAAAAAGTCCAACGAGAACACCAAGAGGAATAGAAAGTGCCACGGAGATAAGGCCGATGTGCACCGTTGTTGCAAGACCTCCAAGAAGGCGCACTATCACTCCGTCCTGCAGCAAAATGTTATCGACGGGCATAGTCAAGCCTCCTCTCCAGCCAGCTACCAAGCAAAGAAATAGGAACAAGGATAATCACATAGGCAACTACCAGCATAAAGAGGGCTTCTGTAGTGTCGTATTGCATGCCAATAATGTCTTTGGTTACATACATCAAGTCTGCCAAGGCAATGCCGGAAACAACGGAAGATTCCTTAATCAAGAAAATGACGTTAGCAACCAGACCTGGAATTGCTACAGAAAGTGCCTGTGGAAGAATTACATGCTGGAGCGCTTGAATCTTTGAGAGGCCCAAAACCTTTGCAGACTCAAACTGAATAGTTGCAACTGATTCAAAGCCTGCGCGAAACACCTCTGCCATATAGGAGCCACCAAGAAACGTTAAACCCACAACAGCAGCTACTTCTGCATCCATTTTGAGACCAACTTTAGTTAGGCCAAAGTAGATTAGAAACAGCTGAATAAGCAGGGGTGTTCCTCTGGAAAGCTCAACATAAACAGCATTAAGCTGACTTAAAACAGGAATTTTTGTCAGCGAAATCTGAGCACTTATCAAACCAACGATAAGCGAGAAGAAAACTCCAAAGAAAGAGATAGTGAGTGTTATTTTTGCAGCTTCTGCATACAGTGGGAGGTGTTCCCCTATGAAGCTCCAGTCCATGCGAATAAATCCTCTCGGGATGTGCGAATACTCACACAAGAGTTACAAAATAGCTTTACGCCCGAGTCTGTACCAGGAAAATTTTGCTCAGCGACAATTACACCCTGGTCATATGTGACCCGGGCACCAGACACATCGCGGTGCATGCACAAAGTGCAGTGTATGTCGTAGCCATAATTCGCATGCGTATAATCCTAGTCGCAACTAGGATATTGTCAACTCACAATTGGTAAATTTTTTGATAATGGAAAATTCCTTCACCAAATCCTCAACTGTCATACGTGCGTTAGCGGGACTTGTAGAAGGTAGTTGACGTGCAGAAATACCAGTTTGTTGCTCAGTGTAGCGCTTATAAAATTTTGTTGCGGTGCCGCCTAGCGTAAAAATAGCGCAGATTGATGAATCTTGAATAAGAGCGCCAATATTGTGTGGAACTGGATTTGCAATAGAAGCGTCGCTTGCACCCTTAATATCACAAGCCTTAAGCACATCACAAAGAGCAAGATGATGTCTTTTGCAGAAGTCAATCTTTTCAGGTATGGACTTGAGGGGTTTCTCACCATATAACGCGGCAACTACGCGCCAGAATCTATTCTGAGGATTGCCAAAGTAAAAGCCAATTTCTCGAGACTTGGGACTAGGCATTGATCCCAAGAGCAACACGCGAGAGTCCGGGAAAATAATGGGATCAAGCGTGTTCTCTACATGCGCAAGCACTGTTTTTGTACTATCGCCGGCAGGCCGTGGCGTCTTCACAGCCACAGCTACTCGCCTTCTTGCAGCGGCTCAACAAACTCCTGCAAATCATCAAGGCGCAGTACAGTTACTTGGCCATAGCCGGCTCCACCTGTAGTGCCCGTGTCAATTCCCCACTTATCGCCATCTGACTGGACCCATTGCGCAAGGCCATCAGGAGTAGTGGCGCTACGATTCAAGTTTTTTGCACCAAAGCTTGCTAACAAAGGCGTGGGTGTATGGCCGCAAATTACAACGGGATACGCTGCTTCTGACGTGCGGAAATCCGTAGGATATTGCCAAAACTCTTCACGAATCCACAAAAGATCATTTTCAGACTGCTTGCTTAAATACTGCTCCAAAGAAGTCTTATCCCAGGCGGTTGGCAAGGGAACACCATTGGACCTTACGCCCGCATGTACCAGAACAAAATCTCTGCCTTGGACCTCAACGGTGGCGTACAAAGGAAGCGCCTGCAACCAGTCAATCAACTCACTATATTCTTCTTCAGAAAGCGTCTTGAGCTCAGCAAGCGTTGCGTCTCCCCCGTTAATCTGCCACATAAACTGAGCTTCAATATCTGCCTCTGGGTCCAACGCTTGCAGCGCAAGCTGCTCATGATTGCCCATTAAAACGGTGCAGTTAGGAAGCGCGCGAATTGTCTTAATAGTGGCAAGCGAGCTAGGACCACGGTCAATCATGTCGCCAAGACAATAGAACACGTCTGACTCAGTTGGATTAATACGCTCTAGAGCACGCCTAAGCGGCTCTACATGACCGTGAATATCAGAAAAAACGTACGTTGCCACAAAAACCTATTCTGTCGAACCTTCACCTGCAAGCGTCTGACCATCAAAGTTCAGATTTTGCGTAAGCTCTTTTGCAGTATCAAGATTAAAGTCTGGCGAGAAGAAAACGTCAAGTGCATACGGCACATTTGCCAATGCATGGTCATACAAATCCCAGAAGCTCTCTTTGCGCACCTCTCCCGTAAAAGGATCAGTCCACTCATTTCCCGCCCTGTTATCAAAATCAGAATCAGAGGATTCCCTTGCCCCGTGAGAGAGTGCCTCAATCAAAGAGAACCTATTTGTACCAAAGGTACGCTCAAGATGACCAAGTAGCTTTCTCTTCTTACCTGTTGGCGAATATGCTAGATGCTGGATAATCCTAAAATCAACAGCAGCTGACGAGAAAATCCTGGTATCGGTAGGTTTTTCATACGTCCATAGCAACGCAAAGAAAAACACCCTATCCAAAACGTAAAGCGTATGCAGCGATGCCTTCAAAACCTCGCTATAAGGTCTATAGGTAGCTACCGTTTTACCAAGATGGGCATAAAGAATTGCCTCATCAAGGTCCTTCTCGATCTCTGCATGTACTTGATTTTTAGCAGATTCATCCAAGCCCTCTACGCCTTGAGAGGTAAGCATGTTTTGCCAGTAATAGACAAAGGGATGAGCAGTGGAATCAAGCATATAGTGGCAGAGGAATCCCGCAATATAGGCGCGAGCAACCGCAACATCTTTAAGTGGCAGAGGCGCAATTGCGTCTCGCATAGAAAGAAGAAGTTCAGGCGTTTTTTCTTTATGCATGATCGACGCATATTTAGCGTAGCGATGCAGCAGCGGATCTGCTGCTAAATAAAACAGCGGATCTGGACCTTGGTTGCCCAACAGAAAAGCTTCTCTCTCTTCCATCGTAGAAAAACCAAGTTTGCCTGCAGCTATATCAAAGGCATCCTTACCAAAGAAGTCATGAGTCAAAATTGCGGGCATGTCCATTCCTTTCAGATTGCTACCATCCATTTTACCCAGCAATGGCTCAGTACGTTAGAGAGAATATAAAACAGCATGTAGTCACTATTGTGAGCAAGTTACCTCTAAGCTCTCTTCAGCTACCGTCTGCCGATTAATACGCCTTACCCCCTGTAGTAATACTTAAATATTTGATATCTTTAAACATACTTGGGGGAGATATTTTCTGTCTAAGCCATCTAGCTTGTATTGCGACTACAAGCTGGGAAAGTAAGGATCTAAGGAGTGAGGCATTCCTTACGGCACAGTAAAGAAAAATCTGTAAAGACAGAGAATATCTAATTGAGGGGAGCAATCATGGCACGCTGCTATGAGAAGCTTATCTCTGCAGGTAAAAATAGTCTCTGCAGAGCCAAAACATCACGTTCTTCTCACATGAAGAAGCGTGAGTAACATGAATACGGCAAGAAAAATCAAACTCTATAGGATGCTTACGGCCCTTGCCTATGGTGACGCCTATGGCATGCCAACAGAGATGATGTCACCACACCAAATTGATTTTGCGTTTCCTGATGGAGTTCAGAGTCTTTCAAGTCCACCAAAAAACGACTTCTTTGGAAGACCTTTTACCGCAGGTCAAACCACAGATGACACCGCAAACGCAATCATTCTGACTAAAAATCTCATTGATAACCAGGGTATTTTTAATCAGTCAAGCTACTTTGATGCGCTAGAAAATTATGTGGCAACAGAGCCAAATGCTGCCCAGGTGGTTGGCCCCTCCACAAGAGCTGCACTAGCCAATCGACTTTCTGGTCACTCACTTAAAACGTGTGGACGCCTTGGTACCACTAACGGATGTGCCATGAAGTGTGCTCCATTGGCTTCAATTGTGAGCTGGAAAGACAAACATGCGCTCATTAACAGCGTTACTGAACTTGCGCTTCCCACGCACGGAACCAACGTAGCTATCATGGGCGCAGCAATGATTGTGGCCGCCATAAGCAGAGGTCTTTCTGAAAACTCGTTTACGGTAGAGGACGCTCTTGAAACTGCTTTAAGTTACGGACACCGAGCTCTCTACACAAAAATTGGTACACAAATGCCTATGCCCAGTATGTATCAAAAGTGCATCATGGCGCTGGAGTTTTGCGAGGGTGCCAAAAACCTTGAGGCTCCCCTAGCAGCATCAAGAGACATCTACGACTACTGCGGCTGTGGTTATGAAACTATAGAGACCATCCCTGCAGTTCTTGCGGTAGTTAAGCTCTCTCAAGGAAAAGTCTCTAGAGCAGCAAGAATAGCTGCAGAAATGGGTGGAGACACGGACACCATTGGGTCTATTGCCTGCGCTATTTGTTCACAGATTCACTATGACGTTTTGCCTGATGAAGTACGTCTGCTTGAGCGCGTCAATGGATACCAGTTTGAAAAACTTGCAAACGATTTGGAAAACGCCACTTCCCTACCGTATGATGTAGCTATCTAGTTTGCGCTCTTTGCGCCATAGCATACGTTTCTTGTAGGAGGCGCCATGAGCTCCTGTGCTCTTATCGATTTGCATGTCCACCTTGATGGATCAATCCCACTTCCTGCCGCAGCTCAACTTGCAGCAGATGCGGGACTTGATTTCTCTTTGGCTGAACTCAAAGAAAAGATGCAAGTCCCGGCTCATTGCCAGGATCTTAACCAGTATCTTGCAACATTTGAGCTGCCGCTCAAGCTTATGCAGTCAGCACAGGGCATTCGTACGGTTGCAAAGGCATTTCATGAGCAGCTTGACGCAGAGGGCATTCTCTACGCTGAACCCCGCTTTGCACTAGGAAGCCTTACTGCAGAAGGTCTTTCTCAGCAAGAAGTCCTTGAGGCTGCTCTTGCTGGTAGAGCTGACTTCTATGCAGAGCATCCACAGTCAGCACTCCACACGGCATACCTTATTTGCGCTATGCGTGGCACAGGTGAAAAGCTTAAGCACAAAAATGAAGAGTCAATTGATCTGGCTGCAGCGTACCTTGGCAATGGCGTCGTAGCAGCAGACTTAGCAGGAGCAGAAGCGCTCTTTGCCACAGAGAATTTCTCGTCACTTTTTGCTGAAGCACAAAGAAAAGACGTTCCTTTTACTATCCACGCGGGAGAAGCTGCTGGTCCAGAAAGCATCAAGGCTGCGCTTCGACTTGGCGCACAACGTATCGGCCACGGCGTTCGATCCTTGGAAGACAAAAGCGTTATCCAGGACCTCAAAGCTGCAAATGTTGCCCTTGAGATTTGCCCTACCAGCAACGTTCAGACGCGCATCTTTGAGTCAATTGAGTGCTTCCCGCTTGAGCAACTGCTTGATGCTGGCTTAACGGTTACTATCAACACGGACAACATGACTGTCTCCAACACTACGCTCTCGCGCGAGTTTGAACTTTTACAGCAGCACTGCGGTCTAGACAAAAATACCGCGCGTGAGCTTGCTGAAAATGCTGCACGTGCGGTATTTAGTGATTCTAGCGAGAAGGATCGTCTACTTGCCTACCTTAGGCAATAGTAGCCTCATATCCTGCCTGAACAACAGCGTCAACCAATACGCTATCAGCAACATCAGAAGACAGCTCAACTACAGCGCTCTTCTCGTCAAGCGAAACGGTTGCCTTAGAGACACCCTCGACAGCCTCAAGAGCCTGTGTGACGTGTGCAACACAGTGCTGGCAAGACATGCCCTCTACGTTTAGTTTCTTCTCCATATAAGATTCCTCCTTCTGTGACGCGGATGCGTCGTTTGTGGACTTAGTTTGAACGTCAATGACTGGTTTTGTGTCATGAGCGTCTTGGCGAGTTGCTGAGTCGGCATTCTTTGGCTTCCAGGTACGCAGGCGCAGTGCATTGCATACAACAAAGACTGACGAGAAGCCCATGGCGGCTGCACCAATCATAGGGTTCAGCGAAATGCCAAATGGATACAACAGGCCCATAGCAACAGGGATACAAATGGTGTTATAGAACAGAGCCCAGAACAGGTTTTCTTTGATGTTGGTCATAGTGGCACGAGAAAGCTCAATTGAAGTTGCAACATCAGCTGGATCAGACTTCATCAAGACAATGTCAGCGGACTCAATAGCAACATCGGTACCTGCACCAATTGCAATTCCCACATTTGCTCGCGCGAGTGCTGGAGCATCGTTAATGCCATCGCCTACCATGACAACGTTTTCTCCAGCATCCTGGAACTGCCTAATGTAAGACTCTTTTTGGCTTGGCAAGACGTCAGAGATTACCTGGTCAACGCCAAGCTCCTTACCAATGACGTTTGCCGTTGTTGCCTGATCTCCAGTAAGCATGACGGACTTAACGCCCATAGCACGAAGACGAGCAATGGTAGATGCGCTAGTTTGCTTAACCTTATCGGCCACAGCAATAACACCAAGAAGCTTACCCTCAAGTGCAAAGTACAGCGGTGTTTTTGCCTGTTCAGCTAGCTGCTGAGCCTGGGAAGTCAACTCTTGTGTGCTGACGTTCTCCTGCTCCATCAGACGAGCGTTTCCTGCTACAAGGCGTTTCTCGCCAACCGTTGCTATGAGGCCGCCACCAGCAACCTGTGAGAACTCCTGTACATCAAGAGAGCTGCCTGCAGACTCTCCAAGCTTCTCTTGAGCATACGTAACAATAGCCTGCGCAAGTGGATGCTCACTCTTTTGCTCAAGCGCATATGCATACTCAAGCAGCTGATCCTCGGAGGTACTATCTGCAAAAAGTACGTCAGTTACACTTGGCTTGCCCTCAGTGAGCGTTCCTGTCTTATCAAGAACAACCACGGTCGCCCTAACCGCACCCTCAAGCGCCTCGGCGGACTTGACCAAAATACCATTTGAAGCGCCCAGACCAGTGCCCACCATAATGGCGGTAGGCGTTGCCAAACCAAGTGCGCAAGGGCACGAAATAACCAGAACAGCAACAGCATGCGACAGAGCAACTGCAAAGTCACCGGGAGCCACAAAGACAAACCATGCCGCAAACGTGACCAGCGCAATTCCAATGACAACGGGGACAAAGACGCCAGCAATACTGTCAGCAAGACGCTCGATAGGTGCTTTGGAGCTTGTTGCCTCGTCAACCAGGCGAATGATGCCTGCAAGGGTAGTGTCATTGCCAACAGCGGTGGCACGCATCTTAAACCAGCCACCGGTAGATACCGTTGCGCCGGTCACGGAATCGCCAACGGTCTTACTTACAGGAACGGGCTCTCCGGTAATCGCGGACTCATCGACAGATCCTTCTCCTTCGATGACTTGGCCATCAACAGGAATTGACTGTCCAGCCCTTACCACAAGCACGTCTCCCACTACAACGGTCTCTGCAGGAACTTCCTGCTCAATACCGTCTTTGACGAGAATAGCCGTCTTTGGAGCAAGGTTCATAAGTGCGCTAATTGCACCTGTGGTATGACCCTTTGCGCGTGCCTCAAAGAACTTGCCCAGGGAAATCAGAGCAAGAATCACACCTGCGGTCTCAAAGTACATGCCGTGCATTGCTTGGTGAGCTGCAGCAACATCTCCTGCAATAAAAGCATTTGCCATCTGATACAGACTAACAACACTGTAAGCAAACGACGCTGCTGAACCTATCGCAATGAGTGAATCCATATTAGGCGAGCCATGCAAAAACGCGCGGAATCCGCCAATAAAATAGTGACGACAAATAAAGAGAATAGGAATGCAAAGCAAAAGCTCAGTAAGAGCCAAGTTCATCATGCCATTCATTCCAGAAACAGCAGATGGAACAGGTGCTCCTATCATCTCACCCATGGCAAGATAGAGAAGTGGAATGGCAAACGCCATTGAGGAAATAAGCTCGACTCTCTTCTGCTTCACCGCCTTTTCTGAAGCATCGGTAGCATCTGCCTTAGTAGCTGCGTCAGAATCTTTTTTGTCGCTACGAGGTGTTGCCTCATAGCCTGCTTTGCTTACTGCGTCAGAAATCTGCTTAAGGGTGTCTGGATTACCGTCGTAATCAACTTCCATAGAATTCTTAAGCAGATTAACGCGAGCCTCAGAGACACCAGAAACAGAATTTGCCGCCTTCTCTACGTGCGCAGAACAACTTGCACACGTCATTCCTTGTACATCAAAAACTTTCTGATCCATAACGCCACCTTACATAAATCGCTTAAAGAGGTCCATGACCTCATCAATAACTTCTGTATCACCCGACTGGATGCGGTCAACTACGCAAGACTCCAGGTGATCCTGCATTACCTCTCTTGATATGGCCTTAACCGCAGACTCAACTGCTGCAAGCTGAATAAGGATATCTCCGCAATAACGATCCTCGTCAATCATTGTTTTAATGCCATTTAACTGGCCGATTGCACGGTTAATACGGCGAGAAACCCCGCTTTTAAGTTCGCTTGAGCGAGGGATTGCCTTGTGATCACAATGACAGCATGTCTTTTGTGATTGGCCGTCTTTCTGAGCCATCTGTCCTCCTTTATATACCCTAAGGGGGTATTAGTTTCTGTAAACAGTATACCCCCATAAGGTATTTTTATGCAACAAAAAAACAGCGACCGAAGCCGCCGTTTTTTATCTACCTATGAAAGAGAAACTCAGCACTCAAAAATACGTGCTATTCATCGTCCTCTTGATCTTCTACACTTCCCTCAACAAGACCTAAAGTACTCTGTGCATCTTCAAGGCTCTCTAATGCAGTAACACCTCTGAGCTTGCGGTTCATAGCCTTTGTTCTAGTAGTAAGAATCTTATCAATAGTGGTTTCTGCAGTTCTAATCTGTTTTTGAGCCTTCTCAAGCTGAGCCTGATACGTCTCAAACTCTGTCTTAACCGCAGAGAGTACCTTTTGAATTTCGTCGGCATGCTTCTGAATAGCAACAGATTGAAATCCCATTTGAAGACTGTTAAGAAGGGCAGCCATAGTGGAAGGTCCACACACATTAACGCGATACTCTCTCTGTAGCTGCTCAAGCAAACCCGTCTGACTGACTACCTCTGCATAAAGTCCCTCAAAAGGAAGGAACAAAATAGCAAAGTTAGTTGTCTCTGGTGGGGCAATATACTTTGTAGAGATATCTTTTGCCTCTGCCTTAATTCGAGTCTCTAGGCCCTTTTTAGCAGCAGCAATCGCCTCCTCATTACCTGCATTGATTGCATCCACTAAATGCTCGTACGTATCTCCTGGGAACTTAGAATCAATAGGAAGCCAAACAGTCTCCCCTGACTCTCCAGGCAGCTTAACGGCAAACTCCACGCGCTCGGTAGAGCCAGAAATGGTGGCAACATTCTCTTCGTACTGCTCTGGAGAAAGAATGTCTCTTAGAATTGCTCCAAGCTGGATTTCTCCAACAATTCCGCGAGTCTTAACGCCAGAAAGCACCTTTTTTAAGTCTCCAACACCCTCTGCAAGGCCGCGCATTTCTCCCAAGCCTTGATGAACTTGCTCAAGTTGCGTAGATACGCGCTGGAACGATTGGGTCATACGCTCATCAAGCGTTTTCTGGAGTTTCTCGTCAACGGTCTGGCGCATAAGCTCAAGCTTTGCTTCATTCTCTTTACGCATGTCGCTGAGCTGTTTGTCAACAGTCTCTCTAACCTTACCAAGCTGCTCAGTTGAAGCCTGGGAAGTTGATTTCATGTTGTCATCCACACGACGCTGAAAAGCATCAAAGCGAGCATCAAGCTGAGCAATGCGCTGGTCAGTCTGCTTCGTCTGATTTTGCAGTGTTGAGGTGAGCTTTTGATCAACTACCTCTCTTACCTTCTCAAGCTTTGTATCCATAAGCTCTTGCATTTTTGCCATGTTATCCGTAACACGACGATCCAACTCTTGGGAGCTTCTTATAAGCTCTGCAGATGATGTTTGACTTTGCTCTTGCAGCGTCTTTACTTGCGAAAGCTTAGAGGAAAGTGTGACAAGGCTCACGATAAGCACAATGACAACTACAGCCAAAACTAACAGCACAAGCAAATCCACAAGACTCCCCTAACTCATAGCAGAACAAACAAACGCAAACACAGCAAACGCAATCTGAGTGTTAACCAAAAATACCGTAGATTACTTCTGCAATGCTATTGGTAATGCTCTCTACGAAATTCACAAATGGATTATCGGAATCAACGTCTTTATCTCCATAAGGATTAGTAAAGTAATCCCAGAACTCTTCCCAATAGTTTTGCTGGCGATAATACCTATAGGAATCATCATCTTCAGTGCGATCCTGCTTATCATCAGTATCGTTGTTTGTTTCGTTCTTGCTGTTCTTTTCTTTCTCTTTCTTAGTAGAAAGCGTCTCATCAGAACCAAGCGTGACGTTGATAGTAAGGCGGTCTTCTCCACGCATGATTTCTACAGGAACGGTCTCTCCAATCTTGTGAGAGCGAACGGCAATAATAGCTGCATCAGCAGAAACTACGCGCTCTCCACCAATAGAGACAATAACGTCACCCTTTTTAATACCAGCACCCTCTGCAGGACTATCATCAAGAAGGCCTGCTACATACGCACCGTAATCTACCGAGAGATCATTGCGCTTTGCAACTCGAGGAGTAACGGTCTGCATAGAAAGACCAATATAGGCATGCTTAACTTGCTGGCCAGAAAGAATCTGATTTGCAATATCAATGGCATAGTTAGAAGGAATTGCAAAACCAATACCCGCAAATGACTTGGTATCTGACGAGAACAACGTACAAATACCCACAAGCTGACCATTAGAGTCAACCAGAGCGCCGCCAGAATTACCTGGGTTAATAGCTGCATCAACCTGGATGAGGTTTGCATAAATAGTGGTTTCTCCACCCTCTGTCTCAAGCATATCTCCACGAGAAAGTGCGGAAACAATACCTGCAGAAACAGAGTGATCAAGACCAAATGGACTACCAACACTCATAACCCAACTACCAGGAGCCAAGTTATCGGAATTACCAATCTCAATTGGAGTAAGGCTATCTCCTTTAAGATCTGCATGAAGAACGGCCAGGTCGGAGGTTGGATCTGTACCAACAACAGTACACTCATACTCTTTATCATTAACGGAGATAGAGAACGTATCCATACCCTCAATGACGTGGTAATTGGTAAGAATGTCTCCATTTGTGTTCAATACAACGCCAGAACCGGTTGAGCCTGATGAATCACTGGTAGCCTTAACGGACACAACCGAAGGCAAAACCTTAGAAGCTACCGTTTCTGCCGTCTTAGTATCAGTTGGTTCTGCAGCAGGACGAGACGTCGCAGCTTGAGAAATAGTTGCCTGACCAGATACTGCAGGAAGCTTAGAAATTCCCTCTCCCAAAGCAATGGTAGGAACACAAGCAACGGCAAAAGCAATTGCACAAGCTGTTCTTTTTACACTTGAGCTTTTGAACATAGACATAAATCCAGTCTGCTCAACTGGCGAGAAACGCTTATAACCAGCGGAATCTGTGGTTAAACCATGTGCTTGGTTCTCCATAGACATCCTCCTTAACATCACTTTGATGCAAACAACTAACGCACATAATTCTGCGCTAAACATCAATTTTTCAATATGTGTATTCTACCCGTTATACCGGACAAAAATTCGTTTCTCATTATGAGAAAGACGTGCGGGAGTCCTGCTCGTAAGAAAGAAGTTTGCAGATCCCATTAAATGCAGTCTGTACCTGCGATTATGCTCTAAACAGATAGCCTACGCCACGAACCGTCTCAAGATGAGCGGCTGCTTGAGGACCAATCTTTGAGCGAACACGCCTTACGTGAACGTCTACTGTTCTAGTGCCACCACAGTACTCAAAGCCCCAAACGCGCTGCAAAAGAGCCTCACGCGAGTATGCACGAGACGGATGGGTTGCCAAGAATGACAGCAGCAGATACTCCATATACGTAAGATCAACAGGAGATTCATCAATATAAACCTGATACGTTGCCAGGTTAATCTTTATATTGTCAACAATAACCAAATCTCTAGAAGTGCTCTCGGTACCTGGCCACAAAAGCAGCGAGCACCTAAGGCTAAACTCCTGGATAGTTGCAGTAGACAAAATAAAATCGCTCTTGCCCTGAACAGGCAGAACAAACTTAGAAAGATTATCAAGGTCAGCAACAAACAGGCGAGCAATTCCGCCATTTTGCGCAGAATAATTCTCTACCGTGCTAATAACATCCTGGGAAAGTTCTTTCTGATCAAGAATAATCAGGTCAAAGGTATGACCAGAAGCCGCAGCCTGAGAAAATGAGGCTGCGTTTGCAAGAGCAATAGACACATCAATGACATGCGAAAGTTCACGCATACGTTCATGTAAGCGTGTCGTTGCAGATACAAGAAGAATATTCTTGTGATGCATCGATTCCCCCTAGGATAAGCTTAATCTTATAAAGCATACCACAAGCTGCGAATAAAGAGCAGATATACCTTATTATCTGCAATTAGGGCGAGAAGATCTTCTCGCCCTAAATTATTTTTTACGTTTGCGTATTAATTCTAAAAAGTATGGGTTTTACGCAATAGCGCCAATGAACTCAGCTGTTCGAGGGTTTTGTGGATTGTTGAAGATGACATCAGGAGTACCTTGCTCAACTACCACTCCCTCTTCCATAAAGACCACGCGATCTGCCACGTCTTTTGCAAAACCCATCTCGTGCGTTACCACAATCATGGTCATACCAGAGTTCTTTGCCAGATTACGCATGACGTCCAAAACACCACGAACAAGCTCAGGGTCAAGCGCGGAAGTTGGCTCATCAAACAGAAGTACATTTGGATGCATAGCAACGGCACGAGCAATTGCTACACGCTGCTGCTGCCCACCGGAAAGCGCACCAGGCTTGAAGTCTGCTCTATCGGCAAGGCCAACCGCCTCAAGCTGCTTTAGTGCCTCTGCTTCTGCCTCTTCTTTTGACTTTCCTAGAACCTTAATCTGACCAATCATTACGTTCTCTTTAACCGTTAAATGACCAAACAGATTGAATTGCTGAAAGACCATTCCCACATCTCTACGAAGCGCATTTACCTCTGCCTCGTTTGTGCACGTAATCTCTTGATCTTCAATAAGAATATGGCCTGCAGAAGGAGTCTCCAGCAGATTGATGCAACGGAGCATAGTGGATTTACCAGAGCCAGAAGGACCAAGCACAACCACAACTTCACCTGGCCAAACGGTCAGGTTAACGTCATTTAAGACATGCGTTGATCCAAACGACTTATTGAGGTGCTCAATACGAACAATAGGATGTTCACCTGACTCGAAAGCATGGTTAGTAAGCGGCTTATCGCGCTCAAATGCCTCTTGTGCAGCAACTTCAGCATCCAAGGCAGGTTGTTCTGTGTTCGACTTCTTTTTGAAAGAAAAGAAAGACATTAGTTTTCCTCCTTGGAGATAGCTTGAGTCTTACTATCTGCGGAACTCGCTGTTTTACCAGTTTCTGACTGCTCCATGCGTTTCTCGATAGTGCCAACTACCTTAATAAGTGGCAAGGTAATTGCCAAATAGAACAAAGCAGCTGTCATGTATGGCGTCATGTTTCCCGTTGAGGTGGTGAGGTTTTTAGCAAACATCATCAGCTCCATAACACCTACAGAAGAAAGCAGCGAGGTATCTTTGTAGGAAGTAATAAAGTCGCTGGTAAGAGGTGGAATAACACGGCGGATAGTTTGAGGAATGATGATAAACGTCATAGTCTGGAAACGATTCATACCAAGAGAGCTTGCTGCCTCATACTGACCCTGCGGAATTGACTGAATGCCCGCGCGGAAAATCTCTGAAAGATACGCAGATGAGTTAATAGCAACCACAATAAAGCCAAGCAAATTGGTGTCCAGATTGATATTTAACATGGGAAGACCAAAGAACAGAATATAAATCTGCAGGAAGAATGGGGTTCCACGCAACAAATTGATATATATCACCGCAAGTGCACGCAGGAGCGGATTCCTGGAAATCTTCAGCAGCGCAAAGCCCATTCCCAGCACAATAGCCACAGGATAGGCGCAAATTACAATTGCAAGACAAACGAGCCATCCAGGAAAAAGCATCACAACTGAAGAGACAATCAGTTGAGGCTTTAAGAACATGCCCAAAAAGTGATTGGAGTTCCACGCTTCAACCCAAGGCTGAGCATCAAGCCAATTCACTAGAGCCTGAACGGGCGTGTTAGGAATAATGGTGATTTCGGGAGAAGAAGCAAGCTTTTGAGTTCCCTGCTCAGTGGTATATGTTCCCTCAACAGTGTACGAACCGCCGTCAGCGGGAAACTTCATGCCGGAAATCTCTACACGAATAAGCTTCTGAGCGCCCACGGGTGTTGCAAAAGAGATAACAACCTGCGTTCCCTGTACGCTTGCAGTTGCCTCGATCTTCTCGCGCGTAAGACCTGAAAGAACGGTCACCTTAGTAGTTGCGCTCTGCAAATCGGAGCCCTCAGGAAGCTGCAAAGTAAGCTGAGAGACCTGCTCGTCCTCAACTGTTCCCTCCCAGGTTAAACGAGTCTCTTTGCCACCGATAACGCCATTGCCTTCTGTCTGATTTGACTTAACTGTTGCCTTATTTGTGGTGAGAGCAAAAACACTCTGAACAGAAAACGTACTCAAGGACATAAAGAACAGCCCACTCAAAAGAAGCGTGGCGAGAAGAACTACAAGCAGCGAGGAGTACGCACGATTATGCGAGAGCTTTGACTCAGTCGAAACATGAGCCGAACTCTGAGGCGCAGATTCAGCTTTGAAACTCGCAGATGACATGCACAAGGACAGTTGCTGTCCTGACATAGTTTTGTGCAAAAGTGCAATCACGTGATACTCCTTTAGAGCTTAGTTGCGATAAATCCTGATGAAAACAGTGAGTGCTTGAAGCCAAATCTGACTTCAAGCACTTTTGCTGAGCTGGTAAAACTAGATGTTAGAGCCAAACCATTTGGTTTTGAGAGCAGTCATGGTTCCGTCCTTCTCCATATCTGCAAGAACCTTGTTAATTGCTTCGGTCAGTGCAGGATTGTCTTTGGAAACAACAATGCCGTACTGCTCACCTGTTGGAATTTCTTTTGAAATAGTCAGATCAGAATATGAAGTGCTAATCAGATTGGAAGCAACAGGTAAATCGATGACCATAGCATCGTACAAACCAGTCTGGACTCCTGCCATAGCTGCAGCAACATCGTCTACAGAAACAATAGTTGCCTTTGGAAGGTTCTCCTTGGCCCAATCCTCGCCGGAAGTACCTGTCTGAACAACAACCTTCTTGGAAGCATCATTGAGCGTCTGCTCGGTCTCGGTGCTGCCAGACTTAACAACCAGGGACTGATTGGAGTCGAGGTAAGAAGTAGTGAAGTCTACCTCCTGAGAGCGCTCGTCAGTGATGGTAATGCCTGCGATAGCAACGTCTGCTTTGCCACCCTGCTTAATAGTTGGAACAAGAGTGTCAAACTTCTGGTTTGGCAGGTACGTAACCTCAAGATTGAGTCTTTTTGCAATCTCGGTAATAAGATCAACGTCAAAACCAACAGGAGTGGTTGAGTTACCTTCAAAATACTCAAAAGGTTGGAAACCAAGCTCTGCAACAACAGTCAGGTGACCCTTAGTTACCAGCGTATAGCTTGAATCAGAGGATGAAGTAGTACCCTGTTGCGCATTTTCTTGCTTAGATGACGAGCAAGCCATAAGACCAACAAGTGCACATGCCATAAAAACAGCAGCTACACCCTTTAGAGCATTCTTTTTAACGGCAGTAAACAGTGACGATTTCATATTTGCCTCTTCCTGAATAAATCTGAGCTGAAATTCATTGGAATGAATTATAGGAAGCAAATATGAAAAATCTACTTATAATTTTCATCATATTTCTCGTTTTTATTGCATAAAAACGGTGAAAAGAACAACTTCTTTGTATAAATGACTACTATTTAATCCTTCTATCCAATAAAGCCCAGGTAAAAGTAATTTTTTCAGTTCATAAAACGGTAACAATTCGAATAAGAAGGCTGCATTCTTTGCGTGAAACAAGGGTTTCTCGTCAAAAAACCCTGCTCTGAAAAAATCAGAACAGGGTTCAAAGGTACCTATAAACGCAAGCAGAATAGTTGCTTAGCAGCCAGCGTAATACTTTTGTGTATCCCAGTCAGTAACTGCCAGGCAATACTCACGCCACTCCTCTGCCTTGCGCTCGCACAGGTACGAGAAGATATGCTCACCAAGAACATCTTTAAGAAGCTCTGACTGCTTAAAGCGCTCAAGTGCCTCTCCAAGATTAATTGGGAGCTTCTCGCCATAATCGGCAGGATTTCCGCCTACAAACTCTTCAGGAAGCAAGAGGCCTTCTTCAATACCCTTAAGTCCAGCCATAAGCGTGACAGCATTAGCCAAATAAGGATTTGCAGTTGGATCAGGAATACGCAGCTCGGCACGGGTGGCAACATGCTTTCCTGGCTTATGCGTAGGAATACGAACCATAGCAGAACGGTTTTTACGACCCCAGGTTGCATAGGCAGGAATAGCATCACGATCAAAACGCTTATAGGAATTAACCGTTGGGTTAGTAATAAGCATGTACTCGGGAGCGTACTTAATAAGACCTGCAATGTAGTGTTGAGCAAGCTCAGAAAGGTGGGCTTCGCTCTCAGTCTTTGGAGCCCAGAACAGAGACTCGCCATCGTGGTCAAGAAGCGACTGATTCAAAAGCATAGCTGAGCCAGGAACTCCCTGAAGAGGCTTTGGCATAAACGAAGCAAACACACCGTGAAGTGTTGCAATATGTCTGATAACAAGACGAGCGGTAACAATGTTATCCGCGCAAGTTAGTGCTTCTGCATAACGGAGCTCAACGCCGTTTTGAGCAGGGCCAGCTGCATGGAAAGAATACTGAACAGGAATAGAAAGATTCTCAAGTGCACGAGACGTGGAGTAGCGAAGGCTATGGCTGAGATCAGCAGAATTCAAATCAAGGTATCCAGCCTGGTCAATAGGCTTTGGCTCAGTCCCACTCACAAAATAAAAATACTCAAGCTTAGGGCCAACATTTGCGACATAGCCAAGGTCTTCTGCCTTGATAAAAGCATTTCTCAGCACAAGGCGTGGATCGCCTGTAAAGGTCTCACGTCGAGGAGTCTGAATATCGCAGAATACGTTTGCAACTACACCGTCATCTGTCTTCCATGGAAGAATCTGGAACGTATCTGCGTCAGGGAATGCGAGAAGATCTGACTGCTCCTGAGAGGCAAAGCCGTCAACGTTGGAGCCGTCAAAACCAATGCCCTCAACAAAAGCCTCTTCTAGCTCCTCGGGGGAAATGGAGAGAGCCTTTAGTCCGCCGAGTACATCGGTAAAACAAAGGCGCAGGTAGCGGACGTCTCGCTCCTCTACCGTGCGAAGAATATAATCAATTTTCTTATCTGTACTCATATGGCCCTCCCGGGTCAGAAAACTGGAATCGTAACTACCATGACACATTCTTGTTACGGCTGTGTTTCCACTTCCCTGAAACCGGGTGAATGGCAAAAATTGTTAATGAAATTGTGACAATTGACCTATTAAGCGTCAAAAGCCTTATCGACGTCAGAAATCATTTTCTGAGCAACACCACAGTGTCCATCTCCGCCGTGATGAGTGCCACAGCTGCTGGATGAAGAGCAGCCAGAACAAGAGCCCTTTTTTGCACTCTTAAGTTGAGAACGCACACAAAGAGCGACAAGAGCAGCGACAATAAGGACAACCAAAATATCAATAGGACTCATACAGACACTCCTCAATTTGTTAACCATGGCATACTATACCCTCATTGCTTGCATGTATACGCTAAATCATAAATTATTTGCAGAATCTAAATTCTTACCAAAACAATTGAGAACTGCCATCTAAGTCAAAGTGAACTGCCTCCCATTTCTTGGACATAAGCAATGGGAGGCAGTTCATATGCGGGTGATTATGATTCTGCAGCGTGTTAGCGTCGGCTTTTGCGTTTGGCGCGCAAAATAGTGCAGCTTTGGTAGGTTCTGCCGAAGAATCGACATGTTCTTAATCAAGATAGCCAGGCAGCTAGGCGGTCACATTACCTGATATGCATATCTATGCATAAACTTCATCTAATATGCTTAAACATGAATAGACTTATATAAGAAATTTAACTACCGGTAAATTCTGTATCTACGGAACACACCTAAGTCAGATATTCTGCTCAGATGGGGGCATATTACACTTCTAAGTCAGATAATCTGCACGTTTGAGGTATTTTCAGCGTCATGTATACGTCTTTTTAACAGATTATCTGACTTAGGTGTGTTTTGAACTGCTTCCTATTTCTCGTATCTAAGAAATGGGAGGCAGTTCAAAGTTGGCACACGCGATATGCAAAATCTTTTAGACATTGATTCGCACGTATTTTTCGGTGTGCGGTAGAATATTATTCGCAAGCGTTTTGTCTTGCACCTGTATGTAAAGTATTGCCAAAAACTTGGTGTTTACCACGTATGGTGCACAAAGTTTGACGCGTAGAAAGGAAGCCTAATGGCTGAAGATCAGTACATGCACCTTGTTATTGTTCGCCACGGTGAGTCTGAGTGGAACAAGCTCAACCTGTTCACTGGTTGGACTGACGTTGACCTTACCGAGACTGGTCACGAGGAGGCAGCAGCTGGCGGCCGTGCTCTCAAAGAGGCTGGCTATGACTTTGATGTTTGCTACACCTCTCTTCTCAAGCGTGCTATTCACACTCTGAATCATGTTCTTGATGAGCTTGACCGTAACTGGCTTCCTGTTCATAAGACCTGGCGTCTGAACGAGCGTCACTATGGTGCACTTCAGGGCCTTAACAAGGCTGATGCAGCTGCCGAGCACGGCGAGGAGCAGGTAAAGATTTGGCGTCGTTCCTTTGATGTTCAGCCACCAGCTCTTGAGCCAGGTGACGAGCGCGATCCTCACGTTCAGGAAATGTTCCGCGATGTTCCAGCAGAGGACCTTCCTTATACTGAGTGCCTGAAGGACACCATTGCACGCGCATGGCCTTACTTTGAGCAGGAGATCAAGCCACAGCTTGAGGCAGGTAAGCGTGTTCTTATTGCTGCACACGGCAACAGCCTTCGCGCTCTTGTTATGCAGTTTGAGCACCTCACTCCAGAAGAGATTCTTGAGGTCAACATCCCAACTGGCATTCCTTGCGCATACACCTTTGACAAGGATTGGAACATTGTAGACAAGCACTATATTGGCGATCCAGCCGTCATCGAGGCAAAGATTAACGCTGTTGCTAACCAGGGCAAAGCTAAATAAACAGCTTGCTAACACGCAATATCACTAAGCAGAACGGGGTGGTTTTAAACCACCCCGTTTTTCTAACTTAAATTGACCAAATCGTTGCTTATATTTTTCTATTCAAATCATCAATAGAATCCTGTAAACCATCCAGTTTCTTAAGATGGCGAGAAAGCCAAATAAAAGCCTTTCGTCCACAGTAAAACATGACGGATAAGATTAGAAAAAGAACAATAAGAATTATTATCTCTGGTGCTCCCATAAACTCATACTCCTAAATAATCAAAAGCCCACTATTGAGGTAATTCATTCATGTTCAGAAATATCACTCCACAGGGCATTTGATTTAAAACAAAGAAATTATTAGAACCTAGAAATTTCATTTTTAGATGGTAGATATGTTCTACTGGCAATAAAAGAACTAGACATCTTCATCACCTCTTTAAGTTATTTATACCACTTATTTACTCCAATAAAAAGAAAAAAATAACTTATGAAATGAGATTCTCTATAAACAAAAGCATATTAAAAACTCAAAGAATACGCCAACAGCCATAAAACCTACTTTGAATAGTGTTACGATGTACCGCCGAGAAAAGAAGGGATTAAATGTTTAAAAGAGAGCTCAACGCAAAACTTGTTCTTTCTGTAATTGCAACAGGAATTATGTCCTTCTCGGGAGTTGTCGTAGAAACTGCCATGAACGTGACGTTTCCGACGTTGATGGAGGAATTTTCTATTGGCACCTCAACGGTGCAATGGATGACTACTTCGTACCTTTTGATTCTTGCCATTATCATGCCTATGTCGTCGTTTTTAAACAGACGATTCAAAACTAAAAGTATTTTTACCGTGGCCATGATCTTCTATATCAGTGGCATTCTTTGTGGATTTGCTGCTCCAACGTTTATGCTATTGCTGCTTGGCCGCATTTTAGAAGGCATTGGCACCGGTCTGGCACTGCCTTTGATGTTCAACATCATCACCGAGCAAGCCCCACTTAAAAATATGGGTGTCATGATGGGCATCGGCATGCTAGTTACTGCCGTTGCACCTGCAGTAGGGCCTTCAGCTGGTGGTTGGATTGCAGAGCATCTTGGCTGGCGAATGATTTTTGCCGGTCTTCTCCCCTTCTTGATTGTGGCATTTGTACTGGGAATTAGTTCAATACAACAGAGCCATGAGACTGAAGTGATTTCTTTTGATGTCTTTGGCTGGCTGCTGCTTACGGTAAGTTTTATTGCACTCATCTTTGTTATTGACGAGTCCAGCGCGTTTGGCCTGCTTAGCATTCCTGTTTTGCTTGCGATGGTGATTTTTGTGGGTTCGCTTGCGCTCTTTGTACGTCACGAGAACTCCTTTAAACACCAGGAGCTCTCTGATAAATCTCCAAAAATTCCTATTATTAATCTTGAGGTATTTGGCGAGAAAGGCTTTGTGCTCTCGCTCTTTGCTATTGTTGCCCTGCAATTTATTATTCTTGGCCAGTCGTATCTTCTGCCTAACTTCTCCCAGTTAGTACTGGGTGCAGGAGCCGCTGCAGCAGGAGCTCAAATGCTTCCTGGATGTGCTATTGGCGCAATTATGGCACCAATTTCTGGCCAGATTTTAGACAAACTAGGAGCTAAAAAACCTATTGTTACAGGTATTCTTTGTTGCCTTACCAGCATGCTCCTTTTACTACTCTTTGTTCACGTACTTACCGTAGAAATGATTACGTATATTTTTGCCATTTTTGCCATTGGTCAGGCACTTCAGATGGGAAACAATTTTACGGTAGCTTTGGGACATCTTCCAGAAGACCGTAAAGCAGATGGAAATGCTGTTATTAACACAATGCAGCAGCTCTTTGGCGCTATGGGCACCAGCGTTATTTCTGGCGTTGTAGCGGCTTCTCAGCTTGGAGCTACAGACTTAGCTACAAGCACCCTTGCAGGAGCTCAGAATGCACTCTTTGTACTTGTGTGCGTAGCTTGTATTCCTCTTGTTACCATGGGAATCGTACTCTTTGTGCTGCCAAAGATGACAAAATAAAGCGCAACGGCGGTATTTAAAAAGCAAATTAAAAAGCTAGGTATCCAAAAGAAGGATATCTAGCTTTTAATTTAGACGATCGAATTGTTAGAACTACGACACGACAGCTGATAATTTCAATCCAATAAATACAGCAACCAGGCAAGTAACAACGTTGACCGCAATGTTCACTCCTGCAGCAGTCCAGTTACCTGCTTGAATAAAGGTAAGGGTTTCATTTGAGAAGGTCGAGAAAGTCGAAAGTCCTCCGCAAAGGCCCACGGCTAAGAATAGCTTTACCTGTGGCTGAAGTGGACTTGCAAGATCAAGCCCTGTTACAAAGCCAATAATCAAACCTGCAACAACATTTGCAGCAAACGTACCAACTGGCAGATTAGGAATCCACTGTTTAAAGAGGACTCCCAACTGCCAGCGACCTAAACTACCCAGAGCTCCACCAAGAGCCACAGCTAACGCTTCAAACATAAAATACCCCTACTCCAGCTCGCGCGATCCCGTATACAGTTGATAATACTCTCCACGCTTTGCAATAAGCTCATCGTGAGTACCACGCTCAATAATGCGACCATGTTCCAGAACCATGATGGCATCAGAGTTGCGAACTGTAGACAGTCTGTGAGCAATTACAAAAACAGTACGGCCTGCCATTAGGGCATCCATGCCCTTCTCGATAAGTGCCTCAGTACGTGTATCAATACTGGAGGTTGCCTCGTCCAAGATAAGCACGGGAGGATCGGCAATAGCAGCACGCGCAATTGCCAAAAGCTGCCTCTGACCTTGGGAAAGGTTAGCGCCGTCCGAGGTAAGCACGGTGTTATAGCCACGTGGCATACGACGGATAAACTTATCTGCGTTTGCGATTTTTGCTGCAGCAATAACCTCGTCATCAGTGGCGTCTAACTTACCAAAGCGGATATTGTCCGCGATGGTCCCTGTGAACAGATGCGTGTCCTGCAAAACAATACCAAGCGAGGATCGTAGAGCAGATTTCTTGATATTGTTAATAGAAATGCCGTCGTAAGTAATAGTGCCGCTGCGAACGTCATAGAAACGGTTGATGAGGTTGGTAATGGTTGTTTTACCAGCACCAGTTGAGCCAACAAATGCAATCTTTTGACCAGGCTTTGCAAACAGCGTGAGGTTTGCAAGGACCGTCTGATCATCGTCGTATCCAAAGGTCACGTCATCAAAGCGAACGTCTCCAGCAAGAGGGGTTTTCTCGCCAGACGGTGTGACCCATGCCCAGGACTCTTCTCCTGACTCGTAGCCACTAACGCGAACCAGGTCAACCTTGCCCTCATCAACCTCAGGAGTCATTTCCATAACCGCAAAGATGCGCTCGGCGCCGGCAAGAGCGGTAAGCAGGAAGTTGGAGAGCTGCGTGAACTGGTTAAACGGCATGGCTGCCTGGCGAACAAAGACCAGGTAGGATGCAAGACTTGCAACATCTGCGTGTCCGTTTACCGCAAGCAGAGCGCCAACCACGGTGACCACGGCGTAATTGATATACGTCAATGAAACCGTGATAGGAACCATAGTTGCCGCATAACCCTGAGCACTTGTTCCAGAGTGTCTAAGCTCCTCATTGACCTTTAGAAAATCAGCAAAGTTGGCATCTTCGTGATTAAAAACTTTAACCACTTTAAGGCCAGAGATTGTTTCTTCTGCAAAACCGTTAAGAACACCAAGGCTCTTTTGCTGCACCGAATAATGCTTGGCAGAGCGCTTACTTGCATAACGTGCATAAATCACAATCAAAACATCAAAGAGAACAGTGATGAGCGTCAGCTGCCAGTTAAGGACAATGAGCAGCACAAGAGTACCAACCATCTGAATAAACGCCAGAACAAGGTTGGCAAAGCTGTTGTTGAGCGCTTCCGAGATGGTATCCACGTCATTTGTAAAGAAGCTCATAATATCGCCGCGAGTACGCTGGTCAAAGAATCTTAGGGGCAGCGATTCAATGTGCTCAAAGAGGTCTCGTCTGATGTCAAAAACAATTCTCTGAGCAGCACGAACCATAATTTGCGTGTAACCAACACTGGTAAGAGCGCCAATTGCATACACAACCGCTGTAAATACAATGAGGTTGGTAAATGCGTTTACGTCTCCCCTGCCCACTGCAGCAACAACAGGCTTAATCATGTAGGTGCCAAGGAGTGCCGTTAAACCGCTGATAGAAACAAGAAGTGCCACCAACATAAGGCGCTTCTTAGCATGCCCTAAGTACGAGACAAACACTCTAATGGTATGTCCGATGTTCTGAGGACGTGCTCCTCCTGCGCGATTAGCCATGTGACACCTCCTTACCAGCAGCATCAATATCCGATTGACTACCGCCAATCTGCGACTCATACAGCTCTCTATAGATAGGGCTCTTGGCGAGAAGTTCTGTGTGAGTGCCAGTCATATGGACCCTACCGTTATCAAGAACGACAATCTGATCTGAGTCCATAACGGAGTTCACACGCTGAGCAATGATGATCTTTGTCATGTCAGCAAGCTCAGCAAGGCCTGCGCGAATCTTTGCGTCGGTTGCTGTATCAACTGCACTGGTAGAGTCGTCAAAAATGATGATTTTTGGCTTCTTCAAAAGCGCACGTGCAATGCAAAGGCGCTGCTTCTGGCCACCAGAAACATTGACGCCACCCTGGCCAAGATCTCCGTCCAAGCCGCCAATCCTATCTAGGAACTCATCAACACATGCAATAGAGCAGGCGTGAAGCAGTTCCTCGTCAGTAGCGTTGGGATCTCCCCAGAGCAGGTTGTCGCGGACGGTACCGCTGAACAGCACATTTTTCTGAAGGACAACAGACACCGCATCACGAAGTGAAACAAGATTGTAGGAGCGGACGTTATTCTCGCCAACAAACACGGTGCCTTCAGTTGCATCATATAAGCGTGCAATCAGCTGGATAAGAGTGGTTTTTCCGGAACCAGTGCCACCGAGAATACCAACGGTAGAGCCTGGCGCAAACGAGAGATCAATGTCTTCAAGGACATCCTCTTCAGCACTCTGACTGTACTTGAAAGATACGTTTTCAAAGCGTACTGCACCATTTTTAACGTCAGTCAAACCGTGCTCTGGAGACTCAATAGCAGGCTCCTCGGAAAGAATCTCTCCGATTCGACGCACGCTGGTAATGGCGCGAGCAGTAAGCAAGAACACGCCAGAAATCATCATAAGAGAGTTCATGATAAGCAATACGTAACTCATGAAGCCCGTAAGCTCACCAACACCCAGTCTGCCAGCCATAATCATCTGACCACCAAACCAAAGGATAGCCACGTTAGTGACATACATTGAAGCCTGGAAAATAGGCAGGTTTAAGACGGACGTGCCAAAGGTCTTTGTAGCAGTCTGCGCATACTGGGTATTAACTTTTTCAAAGCGCTCGGAGACATATCCTTCTCGGACATATGCCTTAATCGCTCGCACCGCAGCAAAGTCTTCCTGCAGCGCCTCGTTAAGCTTATCCATTGCGCCTTGCATAACGCGGTACAAAGGGCCAACGCGCTTCACAATAAAGAAGAGTGCAATGGCCAAGAAAGGCAGTACAGCAAAATAAACTACCGCCAGCTCTGGGCTCATAATAAACGCCATAACCAAGCCCATGACCAGCATAATTGGTCCACGCATAAACGGGCGTGTACCCATTGCAAAGGCGTTCTGAATAATGGTTACATCAGAAGTCAAACGCGTAACCAAAGAGGATGAATCGTATTTATCAAGATTTGCAAAAGCAAACTCTTCCATTCGGCGATATTCATCTTGTCTGAGTTGAGCGCCTAGTCCCATAGCTGCTTTTGCTGAGTAGCGCGCATAGCCAATACCAGCAAACATGGCGAGAAGAGCAAAGACAACCATAACGGTGCCGTTTATAAAAACAGTCTGAAGGTTGCCTTGCAAAATACCCTGGTCAACAATTTGGGCCATGAGTACAGGAATCACTAATTCGAGTAGGGACTCTGCAAACACACAGAGTCCCGACATAACAAAATCCTTTTTGTACGCGCCAAAATGGTCCAAGATTACCTTTAACTCAGCGCGAGCAGATGGAGCTTTTTCTTTTACAGAAGCATCATTCATTACTAAAACACCACGTACCTTACTGTCTTGCGTTGCCTGATTTGCTTATGCCTCTTTTGGAAGCGTCTGAAGCGAAACCTCTTTGAGCTGCTCATTAGAAACAGGTGAAGGAGCGCTAGACATCAGATCAGAGCCAGAAGTAGTCTTTGGGAAGGCCATGACGTCGCGGATGGAATCAGCACCTGCAAGCAGCATGCACACGCGGTCAAGACCAAGCGCAAAGCCGCCCATTGGAGGTGCGCCAAACGTCAGAGCCTCCATCAAGAAGCCAAACTGAGCCTTTGCGCGCTCTTCAGTAAAGCCGAGTTTCTCCAGAATCTTAAGCTGCAGCTCAGCGTTGTGGATACGCATTCCGCCGCCGCCAGCTTCAAAGCCGTCCATAACAAAGTCGTAGGTATACGAACCCATAGCCAGAGGATTGGTGTCCAGAAGGTCAAGCTCATCCTCGCGAGGAAGGGTGAAGGGCTGGTGCTCAGAGGCGTAAGACTGAGTCTCCTCATCCCAGTGGAACAGTGGGAAGTTAACAACCCAGAGGAAATCATGACCTTCTCGTGGTACATCCAAGACCTTTGCCATATGCAGGCGCATACCGCCAAGAATCTCATCTGTCTCCAGGCGACCGCCCACGGCAAAGAGAATCAAGTCCCCTGCCTCAGCAGACATCTCTGCGCGTAGTGCGTCAAGCTCTTCTGGCGAGAAGAACTTGGTAATAGGACCTCCCACGGAACCATCCTCTTTGAAGGCAACCCATGCAAGTCCCTTAGCACCAAAGCCGGCGGCTACCTCGGCAAGTTTATCAACCTGAGAACGTGGCCAGGTGCCAGCACCCTTAACGTTGATTGCCTTGACGTACTGACCATCAGTTGTTGCAGCAGAGCTAAAGAGCTTAAAGCTGGATTGCTTGAAGACCTCAGAGACATCGTGGAGCTCCATACCAATGCGGGTATCAGGCTTATCGGAGCCGTAGGTATCCATTGCATCCCAGTACTGAATCTTGCGCAGTGGAGCTGGGAACTCAATACCCATCTTTGCAAATGCATCGCCCAGAATATCCTCAAGCTCTGCCATGACATCTTCCTCGCGGACAAATGCCATCTCCATATCAACCTGCGTAAACTCAGGCTGACGATCTGCACGAAGGTCCTCATCACGGAAGCACTTAGTAATCTGGTAGTAGCGCTCAACACCGCCAATCATCAGCAGCTGCTTCAACAGCTGTGGAGACTGTGGCAGTGCATAGAAGTTCCCGCCCTGCATTCTGGATGGAACCAGGAAGTCACGAGCTCCCTCGGGGGTAGATTTGAACAGCGCTGGAGTCTCTACCTCGGTAAAGTCACGCTTATGGAAAGCCTCACGAAGTGCAAACGCAAAATCAGAACGCATACGAAGATTCTGTGCCATCTGAGGACGTCGCAGGTCAACATAGCGATACCTCAGGCGAAGGTCCTCGTTAACATCAATGTGGTTCTCAATCTGGAATGGTGGAACAGCGCTGGTGTTAAGGACCTCAATCTTTGAAGCAAGTACCTCTACCTCACCGGTAGCAAGAGCTTCGTTAGTCTGACCTTCAGAACGATGCTGAACCGTACCAGAAATCAAAACAGGCCACTCAGGACGAATAGTCTCTGCAGTTGCAAATGTTTCTGCATCGACATCTGGGTCAAATAAAATCTGTGTCAAACCCTCGCGATCACGAAGGTCAACAAAGATCAGGCCTCCAAAGTCACGACGACGCCAAACCCAACCAGTGAGCGTAACGGTCTGGCCGATATGCTCTGCGCGAAGCTCTCCGCAGGTATGCGTATGCATACTGTGCAAATCAACAGCTGCGTGAGCGGAATAATTCTGAGGGGTTTCTGAGGAACAATCCATTTTTATCCTTTCGTCTTTGCTTCCCTGTGCCAAATCGGAAAGCTCCTTCAAGACGGCAAAAACGTGTAGACGGCACGTTCTTGCTCATAGATAAAACATTGTACTCTCCAACGTTTAGTCGAATCCTCTCAATCTAAACTTAGTGGAGATTCACGAGGAATAAATAACTTACCGTCACACTTTTACGCTAGACTGAAATTGATGCACACAAGCCCTCTTACAGGGCGAGAAGAACTTGGAGCTTTCATGGCCTATAAAGCCGCCGTTTTTGATCTTGATGGTACATTACTCAACACTATAGATGATCTTGCTTGGGCAACAAATTATGCCCTTGAGCAGTTCAACATGCCCACCTATACCGTTGATGAAGTACGTCAGATGGTGGGAAATGGCGTTGCAAAGCTTATCCGTGATGCGGTACCAAAGGGCACCGATGACGCAACATACCAGCGCGTACTTGCATGTTTTAAGGAGCACTACGCTGACCACAGTTTGGACAACACGACACCCTACCCTGGCATACTTGATGCTGTTGATACACTCAGGGCAGCTGGTGTTAAATGTGCCGTTGTCTCAAACAAGCCAGACTTTGCCATTGCAGATTTAATGAGTAATTTCTTCCCAGGCAGATTTGACTTTGCTCTGGGTCAGCGAGATGACCTTAAAAGAAAGCCTGATGCCGAGCCTGTCCATTACGCCCTTGCTCAAATTGGCGTTGACCCTCAAAATGCTGTCTATATTGGAGACTCAGAGGTTGATGTTGCAACAGCACACAACAGTGGCATGCCTTGCATTAGCGTTACCTGGGGATTTAGAGATAAAGAAACGCTTCTAGCTGCAGGCGCTACCACGCTTTGCGATACCGCAGAAGAAATGGTGCAAGAAGTTCTCAAATACTAGCACTAAAAATTGCAACCATCCGTTCATTGCCGTTGAGCGAGAAAAAACGTCCGCTTGCCTATGCCTCTCAATTCATCTGAATAAGCGTATTCTGAGGGCGGTATAGTCTATAAAAGTGCGTCCATAATTTGCGCGCAAGCGACGTGGAAAGGATTGCATCATGGGCAAGAAAAGTTCTGAGGTTCTCCAGATTTCTTACGAAGACCTGGTAGAGTACCTGCACAGTAATCACTCTGTGTACATGCAAGTCGGACACCAGGTTTATTACCTCACTGATGTCAATTTTGAGGCATGGAGAGCTCAAGACACCAGTATCAGAAACTCAAAAAACCACTTTGTAGATTGTTCTGAACTAGTTCCTACGGTAGACGAATTTCTCGCTCTTCCTTTTATCAATGGAAAAACCATTAAAGACGTATTTGCGCATGCAACGTTCTATGCGTCCATGAAGAACGAAAAATCTGAGTAATTCAAAATAATCAGCATTTTGTTGACTATTTCTCAGCTAAAACTTAAAGGATCTGTTAATCGCAGATCCTTTTTTATTACCTGGTAAATTGCCTTATTAATCTACGTTCCTTATAAAAAACGCCGATGCAGTGCACCGGCGTTTAACTTGTAATTTGAGAAAACCTGTCTACTCAACAGGCTTCTGAACCTCAAGAACCTCGGCAATCTCAACCTCAGGCGAGACGGTACCGGCAAGCTCTGGAATAAGATCGTTGTACTTATTAGAAGAAGCAAGCTCAGAAGAAGCGGTCTTTGCGTAACGCTTAACTGCCGCAGCAGCACGGTTAACGGCGCTCAACGTACCGGCGCCACCAACGCATCCTCCTGGGCAAGCCATGCCCTCAAGAAGATAACCTGGATATTTACCCTTAACGGCGTCCTTGAGCATAGCTCGGCACTCAGCAAGACCGTCAACAGCCATGATAGGTACTTCTCTATCGGGGTACTTCTGGTGAATGACGTTTACAACTGCGCCTGCAACGCCACCGGCCACTGCAAAAGCACGGCCATCATGAGAAGCATTTTCAAAGTCGGAGTTATCGTCATCAAGCTTGGTGTAGTCAATACCCTTAGACTCCATCATTCCTGCAAGCTCCTCAAAAGTCAGAACAAAATCGACCTCGGACTTAACGGAACGACGCAGTGCCTCAAGCTTCTTAGCAGTGCATGGCCCAATAAAGACAATTTTGGACTCTGGGTTTTGTTTTCTTACCAGACGAGCAGTCAAAACCATGGGGGTTAGCGCCATAGAGATTGCATCTGCGTGTTCTGGGTGCTCTTTTTTAGCCATGGCAGACCAGGAAGGACAGCAGCTTGTTCCCATAAATGGAAGCTTTTCCGGGACTTCTTTGACAAAGTCTTCTGCTTCCTGAACGGTACAAAGGTCAGCGCCGGTTGCTACCTCTTCTACCTCGGCAAAGCCCATCTCTTTGAAGGCTTCACGAAGACGACCAACGCTACCCTTGCCAAACTGACCAACAAACGAAGGAGCCACAATTGGGACAACGGTGTACCCCTCATTAATAGCCTGAATTACCTGGAAAATCTGGCTCTTATCGGCAATTGCGCCAAAGGGGCAGTTGACCAGGCACTGGCCACAAGATACGCACTTCTCGTAATCAATATCTGCGCGACCATGCTCATCGGAGCCAATAGCGTCCATACCACAAGCAGCTGCGCAAGGACGTACGTGGTGATGAATTGCCTGGTAAGGGCAAACCTTGAAGCACATGCCACACTGAATGCACTTCTCCTGGTCAATGTATGCCTTTTTGTCTACGAAGCTAATTGCCTCTTTAGGACAAATCTCTCGACAAGGGTGCGCAAGACAACCTTGGCACGCGTTGGTAACGCGATACACGTTGTCCTCGCAGGCGTTACACGCAAACTTAACGATGTTAATCAGCGGTGGCTGGTAATAAACCTCAGGTCGAGAGGCCTCTTCCAAGCCGTCAGAAATAAGCTCTGGTTGATCAACGCCCTGCATAGGCATGCCCATAGTCATGCGAATGCGCTCGCCAACAATAGCGCGCTCCAAGAAGACGCTCTCACGATACGTAGCAATATCACCAGGAATAATCTTGTACGGCAGCTCTTCCATCTGGTGAGCAATTTCATCAACGCTCTTATCTGCTTTTTCATACGCAAGCGTTGAAACTTCTTTAAATACCTTCCTGCGGATTTCAGTCAGGTTGGTATAGACACCTCGCATTGTGCCAGGCATTTCTCCCCCTCCTCGTTCACTTTATGCACGTCTGGGTAACGTTTCCGCACAAAATGAATGTATGTCTCTACCACAAAGTATGTACTATAAGTCCACCTCGGTGACACCAAAATAAGAAAATCGCTCTGGAATATCCGTTTTAATCACAATTTTTGCGCCCGTGACTGGATGAATAAATCCAACGCGATATGCATGAAGCATTAACGGCTGCGGCCTATGCTTCTTTTTTGACGCACGCTGAAAAGACAACACACCTCCGTACAGCATGTCTCCTACCAGAGGAAATCCAAGTGACGAGAGATGCACTCTAATTTGATGTTTTCTTCCTGTCAGCAAATTGACCAGTAGCAAGCTTTGAATTTGACCTTGTGCTGACGATGAAACCTTAATAAGACGTACCTCCGTTTGAGAAGGCTTACCTGTGGCTGAGATTCTCATCTTCTGAGCATCATGACGATCTTTTCCAATTGCCTTATCTATCAGCAGTTTATTTGGTTCAAATGCTCCCTTAACAGCTGCAAGATACTCTTTGGAAAGCTCCTTGGAGGCAATAAGCTGATCAAACTGTGGCTGCGTTTCTTTTTTGAGCGAGAAAAGCACAATGCCCGTAGTCTCTCTATCAAGGCGATTCAGAGCTTGGACCTGGGAAAGGTCTATCTGGCTTGGGCTCTCAAGTGCACGGAGTTTCTCGCGAACTACCTCAGTTAACGAGGGCTCTTGGGTACCGTCCGCGTGAACGATAATTCCCGCTGGTTTATTCACGGCAAGCAGATACTCATCTTGGTACAAAATCTCAAGGTTGTTGTCAGGCTGAAGAGCATCCACGCTACTCACCTCGCTTAACTACATAGCGCTGCTCAGAGAGAACCTGGGCAAATGACTCGATTGTGCTCCACACATGGTCGGTGCGCCGCCAGGCAACACTAACCGAGTACGACATCTCTTTTCCCAGCTCAATAATGTGAAGGCCAGACGTTTCAAAGTCGTAATTAGACGAAGCAACCAGCTCTGATGGCAAGAAGCACGCACCAACGCCTCTCATGGCAAGCGCCAAAAGCGTCTCGGAGTTTCTGGACATGACCTTGATAGTGGGAGAAATACCCGACGCGGCAAACGCATGGCGAGCAAAACTACCAGCAATGTCTCGCTTACCTACCGTTAAGAAGGGGCAAGCTTCCAAGGCCGTGAGCTTTCCCGTCTTTTTGACTTGCGCGACAACCGAGTCAACCTTATCTGCATACAAAGACTCAAGAAGCGCTTGAGAAACAACCAGAACGATCTTCTCGTCAAATAGCTTTTTAACAACTAGGTCATACGACGATGAATTAACCGTTGCAACAATCAAGTCAAGCTGGCCTTCAGATAGCCACTCAACCAGCTCGTCATTCTCGCCCTCATCAAGCTCAATGGAGATATTTGGATGCAATTTTTGGAAAGCAGCGATGGAGCGCGGCATGATGATGTGGCCTCGTGTTGCGGTAACACCAACACGCAGGCGACCTCGCTCGTTGCCCGCAATATCAAGAAACTCTTGATCCATAGCGCGACGCTGAGCCTGAAACCTACGGGCATAACGCAAGAACTCTTCTCCCGCAAACGTTAGAGACAACGGGACGGTGCGTTCCAACAGCTTAGAGCCAAGTTCTTTTTCTGCTGCCGCAATATTTGCCGAGAGCGTTTGCTGCGTTACGCTCAGGCGCTCAGCCGCCTTGGTGAAGCTCTTTTCTTCTGCAACGGCAACAAAATAATCCATAGTTTGAAAGTTCATTTTTGCTCCCACTGTATTACAAAAATTACTTGTAATTATAACCATTGAAAACAGTTGGACTTCAACTTTTTAGTTGCCTACTCTATTTACATAAGAAATTCGTTTGGAGTGGATGCATGGTAGAGCTAATAGTACTAAGTGCCTTTGCGGTGATGCTCATCGTAGGTACAGCCCTATCTTTCCCCCTTACATCTATCTTGACCATTGGTTTCTTCCTCTTTTTTGGTTACGGACTCTCTCGTAAAATCTCTGCAAAAAAGCTTCTTTTGGCAGCCTTTGAATCTGTTTGGGAAGTTAAAACAATTATTGCGCTGTTTGCTGTTGTTGGTGCTATGAGCGCAGCATGGCGAGCAGCTGGAACCATTCCAGAGATTGTCAGCATTTCTGCTTCTCTTATTTCTCCTTCTGTCTTTATTCTGGCAACCTTCTTACTCTGCACCATGATGTCCATGCTTTTGGGCACCGCATTTGGTACCGCTGCAACTATGGGTATCATCTGCATGTCTATTGGTAAGGCAATTGGAGCAAGCGAATTTTTTATTGGTGGCGCTGTCCTTGCAGGTAGCTACTTTGGCGATCGTTGCTCCCCTATGTCTACCAGCGCAATCCTTGTTTCGCAACTCACCGATACCAATCTATCCAAGAACATTAACCGCATGCTTCGTACCAGCGTGGTGCCTTTTATTGCTGCATGTGTTATCTACGTGGCTTGGGACTTCTTCATGGCAAACACGGGAACTATTCCCGACATTACTGGTCTTCTGAGCCGCTCCTTTAGGCTTTCTTTGATTTCACTTACACCAGCACTTCTTGTAATTGTTTTCTCGCTTCTTAAGGTTGATGTCATTGTGACTATGGCATCCAGCCTGGTACTTGCCTGCATTCTGTGTGTCACCGTTCAGCGAGTTCCTCTTGCAGATCTGCCTGTCATCCTGCTCTTTGGCCTACGTGCTCCAGGAGCTACTGTTGCAAACATGGTTAATGGCGGCGGCGTCTTCTCCATGATGAACGTCTTGACAATCGTGACCATTTCTTCAAGCTACGCTGGTCTTTTCCAGACAACTGGCCTGCTTCGTCGTATGTGCCAGCTGGTAGCTGACCTCTCCGATAACTCCACGCCTTTCTTTGGCGTTCTGATTACCAGCATGTTTACTTCAATGGTTTCTTGCAATCAGACCTTGGCAATTATGCTGACAAACGATCTGTGCGAGAACGCAGAAGACTCTTCAAGCGCCCTTGCTTTGGATATCGAGAATAGCGCTGTAATTCTTGCTCCACTGGTTCCGTGGTCCATCTCAAACATCTCGGTACTCTCTGCAATTGGCGCACCTTCTATGAGCCTTCTGGCTGCAAGTTTCCTCTATTTGCTGCCTCTTTGGACTCTGGGAATTTCCCTGTGGCTCCATCGCCGTCCAGCAAAAATTGACGGTCACCGCGCTCGTTGGCTTGGTCTTACCTCTGACGATGTTCGTAGCTGCTCATGGCCACGCGTACAGGATGATGAGTCCGCAGACTCTACCGCAAACCTTCCTGCCGTAAAGGTTGCTTAAGGCTCTGTTTAACACCTGTAATACGCATTGCTAAAACTGTAAGTGCCTTACTACACCTGCGCTTCTATTGATGCTTTGGTAATTCAATAATTCGGTCACAACGTTGAGCAATACTCATATCATGCGTGACCATAAGAAGCGTCTTATGGTTTGCGCGAACGGAATCTAGCAAACTGTCTATAACAATAGTGGCCATAGCCTTATCAAGTGATCCAGTTGGTTCGTCAGCAAGAATTAAATTACCCGGTTTTATCATTGCTCGAGCAATTGCCACCCTCTGCTTTTCTCCACCAGAAAGCTCATTTACAACTGCGTCGTATTTCTCGCCAATTCCATAACCTTCCAAAGCAGCTCTTATGAGGCGTTCTTGCTCCTGCCTTGACAACTTAGTGTATTGAAGCGCTAGTGAGAGATTTTTACTTACTTTCCAGTCATTAATGAGAGCAAAAGATTGGAACAAATAATTGATCTCTGTACGCCTCATTATTGTTGCTTTTTTACTATTGATCGAAGGATATGCTCTTCCCTCAAGGTTGATTGTGCCTGAGTCTAGCGTCTCGAGAAGACCGATGATATTAAGAAGCGTTGATTTTCCACATCCAGAAGGGCCCACGAGAGCCACTGACTCTCCGCTTTCTATCTCAAATGAAATGTTATGAAGAACTGTGTTGCTTCCAAATGACTTATTGAGAGCATCTACCTGTAGAAATGTTTTCATAACTACTCCTTAGAGAGATTCTCTAGAACAATTCTCATAGTGCTTCTATTTGCAGAAATACTGATAGTCAAATTGGAAATCAATAACATCAAGCAGCCCATTATTATTCCAAGAGTTGAACCTATGACAATCATGCAAAGTGTTCCAACAAGTGCAATGAAATTCACTATGAGGAAAATATTTATGTATTGCTTGTAAATGCCAAATCCCAACATGCATTCAACGGCAATTTTTCTTTCATTCAATCTTTGAACAATTGAAATCATGCTTATTTGAATCACCGTTATAGCTGCAAACATAAGCACAATTACAACACCGAATAAGAGGAAGAGCTCCTGCAGAGATTTTCTGTAGTCCTTTATAAAGCTCTCTATCGAACTAAACTGTGTTCCAAAACCATCATCAGATAGCTGTACAACACCGCTGGAATCCAACAAATTTGCAGCGGCCTCAGGTGATAACTTTATGTAGCTATTATCAAGCCCCGTAGCAACTAAGCTCTCTGATTCTTTGGGAACCATGTTATTTGAGGTTACCACTTTGATTACAACATTTGTGCTTATAGAAGGGCTGTCTATATTTGTTGACCAGGTAAAAAATCCCCCACTAGCATCGTATTCAATAAATTCAGATGAAGGATTTTGCATATAGGGTGTGACAATGTCTGACTCAAATATCTTGTCGCTTCTAGCCACAAGTTCTCTTAGCAGAGATTTTTGCTCTTCTGAGTACGAGCTTGGAACGAGATAAATCCTTGTTCCATTCTCCGCTTTTTTAACTTGTTCATCAGTCAACGCTACCCCAATTTCTTTTAGATAAGATGGGGATGCAATCAGAACATCAAATGGCTTCAAAATCGATGAATTTACTTCATAGGCATTTAGCGTTGGCTCACCTATTTGATTTACATGAGCAATATACACGCCTGTATCGTGCTCGTGGGTTTTATACCAATCAAATAATTCCTTACTTTTATCCATTGGCCTGCCGTTGAAAAAATTACCTTGAGAAACGTGATTTCGGACAATATACCAATCTTTATATACAGACCAATTTTCTTGAGTGGATAGTAAATTTGAGTACATTGTTATAGGAGCATCCATATACGTAGAACCAGCAAAAACTACTACACAACAAAGCGCATAAATGATCGCCGTTAGAACGTACAGACCCTTTTGCGACAGTCTTCCTAAAATTGCATCTACAGGCCGAATTGTTAGAAGTGGAGCAGCAGAAATTAGTACCGAAACCACAACTACAAGTATTGCTGGCATTGCCGAGGTAAACGTAAACAGTAAAAAACTGCCAGTAATATCAAATCCGGAGCAATTAACCATTGTCCACATAAAGGCTAATGGCAGTAAAACAGCTGCTAAAGCACAATAGAAAAAATAATGATGAACGACGTAATCGCTCTTACTCCAGCCAAGCATTACGTGAACACCGAGTTTCTTTAATTCTTGTAACGAGTTGTAATACGTCAGCAAACAAAACGATATGCTCAGGATTATAAAAGTTACTCCAGCAACGTAGTAGAAGAGTCCAATTTCAACCGCTGATCCTGAATAATTAGTAATAAATTTTTCTTTGTGTAGGCCAGTAGCTTCTGAAATCTGACTAACCAATTCATCAAATTCTTCAGGAGAAAGGCCTAAAACAGCACAAGAATTTCCTAGATTATAGCCAGAAGTAATTTGATCTAATTTGAAATAAACTGAACCCAAAACATACGGCAAGTCACTAACCTTATTGTTAGTATCCATTCCGTAGCCAAGATATGACTCTGGAGAATGTCCTAGGAGTTCATTGATTTTTTGCCTATTTATAACTTGGGTACCAAGAATATCAAAGGAATCAAAGCTATTAGCCTCACTACCTGGAGAAGATAGCACGCCAACGGTCAATATCCTAGGCCCTTCAGTAATTGATTCAGTTTTCTTAGTTATAAGAATCATCTTGTGAGTTTGTGCGTAAGACCTAATAACTGATACAAACGTTTCTTTTGTCTCATCAGACATCTGTGAAGTATATAATTGCGGCTGATCAGAGAGCCAAGAATCGAATTTTCGGGAAGTAAAAATTTCTAAAAACCCTTTTCCCACCAAAAATGAGGAAAGTGCAATTAAGACAACTATGATAGAAACAATGAAGCGGTACGCTCTTTTCATTTCTTCACCTACAATTTCTTTGGATTACAAATAAATGAAGGTGCTTATTAGTTATAAAGCTATAAATATGCTTCTACAGAATTAGTATGAACTTAAACCGTTTACGTTTAATTGATCTCACTGATAACTATCGTAAACGGCTTCTATTATTCTACAAACGGTGTTTACTACCTAAATAAAAACCTCTCATGCTAGGACATGAGAGGTTTCAGGAATCGAAACTATTAACTGTTAGAAACTGTTAGCTGTTACTGTCTTGTGATAACCTCAGAAACAAGCTGGTCAGCAGGTACCTGTACCTGCTCGTGAGACTCCATGTCACGAAGAGTTACCGCGCCAGCTTCAACCTCATCTGGACCAATGACCACGCAAAGCGTTGCACCCATCTTATCTGCCTGCTTAAACTGAGCCTTTAGCGAACGGCCAGTACGATCAGCTTCGCATCTAATGCCAGCCTCACGTAGTGCCAGCACAGCATCAAATACAACAGGAGCCTGCTCAGCACCTGCGCAAGCTACATAGACACAGCTTGGAGCCGCTGGCTCGGCTGCAACACCAAGAGCTTCCAGCGCAAGCATAATGCGCTCAAAACCAACAGCAAATCCAACACCTGGAGTTGGCTTTCCGCCTTCAAGCTCAACAAGACCGTCATAACGACCGCCACCGCCAATGGCGCCAACACCAGCGTTTGGAACCTCTACCTCAAAGACGGTACGCGTATAGTAATCCAAACCACGAACAAGTGTTGGATCCTCAACGTATGAAATACCAGCAGCATCCAAATATGCCTTGACCTGCTCATAGTGAGCACGGCAATCATCACACAGGTTGTCAGAAATCAGCGGAGCGTCCTTCATGACCGCATGACAACTCTCGTTTTTGCAGTCAAACGCACGCAGCGGATTAATCTCTGCACGCTCAAGACAGTCCTCACACATCTCATCCTTGTGATCAAGAATGAACTGCTTGACCTTCTCGCGATATGTAGGACGGCACTCCGCATCACCCATGGAGTTAATCATGAGCTTCATATCAGCTGGCGAGAAACCCATCTGCTCGTAAAACTTCATCAACATGATGATGGACTCTGCATCGGCAGCTGGATCAGAAGCTCCAAGCCACTCAACACCTACCTGGTGGAACTGGCGCAGGCGACCCTTCTGAGGACGCTCTCCCCTGAACATTGCCTCGGCATACCAAAGCTTTGCGGGTGTTCCTCCCTGTGGCACAAAATTGTGCTCAACAGCAGCACGAACCACACCAGCAGTTCCCTCAGGACGCATAGCCATGCGCTGACGAGGCTTAAGACCGGACTCATTGCCGGCAGCTAGCAGGTCCTCAAGCAGCGCGCCAGAGAAGACGCGGAACATCTCTTTGCGTACCACGTCGGTTGACTCACCAATACCGTGAACAAAGGTATCTACCTGCTCAAGTGCAGGAGTCTCAATGCGGTCAAAACCGTAAGTACCAAACAGATGGCGGGCAATATCTTGCATATGCTCCCAAGAGCGCATATAGCCGCCGTAAAGATCTTCGGTACCTTGAATTCTCTGACCCATGAATCCTCCTTGTTGCAAACATAGATGTTTCTAGTTTACCCGTGAGCGGCAACTCTGGCACAGAAAAGCTTTCATAACTTCTGAAACCTATGAAAAAATCCGATTATTTTCTAGAAAACGTGAAAAAGTGCTCATGTAAGGGTTGCTTTTTAATTCCTACCATTTAGTATGAATTAGCGGATTTTGGGGTATGACAAAAACGTCAGTGACATTGGCGTTTGTCTTTGTCACAAAATCGCACTAGCGCAAAGGTTTTGCTCGCCCTAGAGCTGACATCTAGCTAGTCACAAACGTATCACGTGCTTGCACGTAGAGATATTTGGAGAGAGATTTATGGCAACTGAGCTACTCCGTGTAAACGGAATTTCCGCAGGTACCGAGGAGAAATCCATCCTGCATTCAATTGATTTGAGCATTGGTGATGGCCAGGCTCATGTTCTTATGGGGCCTAACGGCGCAGGTAAATCTACACTTGGCCGCGTTATCATGGGTGATCCAACCTATACGATTACCGATGGTTCTCTTATCTTTAACGGCGAGGACGTAACCGAGCTTGCAGCAGACAAGCGCTCCCTTGCAGGCATCTTCCTCTCCTATCAGGCGCCAGTTGAGGTTCCTGGTGTTCCTCTTTATTCATTCCTGCGCACCATTACACAGATGCGCCCTGAGCTTAAGATGACCGCTCGTCAGTTCCGTCAGCGTGTTGGTCAGATTTCTGATCAGCTTGAACTTGATCAGGGATTCTTGATGCGTGAGCTTAACGTTGGCTTCTCTGGTGGCGAGAAGAAAAAGGTTGAGATGCTCCAGCTTTTGCTGCTCCAGCCTAAACTTGCCATTCTCGACGAAACAGACTCTGGCTTGGACGTTGACGCACTCTCCGTTGTTTCAAAGGGCATTCAGGCCTATCGCGAGACCTGCGACGGCTCGCTGCTCATCATTACTCACAACACTCGCATTCTTGAGCGCCTTGAGATTGACCGCACTCACGTTATGGTTAAGGGTCACCTGGTAGCAGATGGTTCTGCAGACCTCATCAATCAGATTGACCACGAGGGCTTTGAGCGTTTTGAGAACCAGACTGATGAGGGCGGTGCTAACTAGTGAGCGAGAAGAAGCGATCTGAGGTCGCTGATGTAGACCGCTCGCTCTACGACTTCACCAAGTCCGAAGAGGGTTACGAGCGCTACGATGATGGCCTTACGCCAGAAATTGTGCGTGCTATTTCCGAGAAAAAAGAAGAGCCCGAATGGATGCTCCAGATGAGGTTGTCGGCCCTGGAAACCTATCACCAGCGCCAGATGGCTACCAACTGGGGACCTTCTATTGCAGGTCTGGATTTGAACCATATCTCCACGTATGTCTCGCCAAAGACTCAGCAAGCAAATAGCTGGGACGACGTACCTGAGGATATTAGGGATACCTTTGATCGTCTGGGCATTCCACAGGCAGAGGCAGAGAGCCTTGCTGGTGTTGGTGCTCAGTACGATTCCGAGATTGTCTATCACAACATGCGTGAGGAAGTTGCTGAGCAGGGCGTTATTTACACCACCATTGAGGATGCTTTGCATGATCCGCAGTGGGAGCCTGTTGTTAAAGAGTACTTTGGCAAGCTGATTCCTCCTTCAGACCACAAGTTTGCGGCTCTGCACTATGCCGTTTGGTCTGGTGGCTCTTTTGTGTATGTTCCAAAAAACGTCACTCTGGACTACCCACTTCAGAGCTACTTTAGGTTAAATGCTCAGGGTGCTGGCCAGTTTGAGCACACACTTATTATTGTTGAGGAAGGCGCTGACCTGCACTTTATTGAGGGTTGCTCCGCACCTAAGTACTACGCAGCAAACCTCCACGCGGGAGCTGTTGAGCTCTTTGTTAAGGACGGGGCACGTCTACGTTACTCGACCATCGAAAACTGGTCCAAGAACATGTACAACCTCAACACCAAGCGCGCAATCATTGGCAGCAATGCAAAGATGGAGTGGGTCTCGGGCTCTTTTGGTAGCCACGTTTCCTACCTCTACCCTTCTACCATCATGAACGGCGATTCCTCTAACTGCGAGTTCACCGGTATTACGTTTGCAGGCGCTACGCAGGACCTGGATACAGGCTGCAAGGTTATTATCAACGGCTCCAACAACTCGGCAAACGTTGATACCAAGTCCATTTCCAAGGACGGTGGCGTCAACACCTTCCGCTCTGCAGTTACCGTTGGTCGCAAGGCAGAAAACGCTCGCGTAGCGTTCTCGTGCCAGTCGCTGATGTTGGATAACATCAGCCGCTCCGACACCATTCCAGAGATGGATGTCCGCAATGCAACTGCTCAGATTGGCCACGAGGCAACTATTGGCCGTATTTCTGACGACACCGTTTTGTATCTGATGAGCCGCGGCTGCTCTGAGGCTGAGGCTCGCACCATGGTAGTAAACGGATTTGCAAACCCCGTCTCAAAGGAGCTCCCAATGGAGTACGCCGTTGAGATGAACAACCTCATTAAACTTGAGATGGAAGGAGCGATTGGCTAATGGATAACGTTTTGATTAATCGCGCCAACGTTCCTGCAGCTCAGACATGGAACCGTCTACGCGCTAACTCACTGTCAGTTTCTGTCCCAAATCACGCTGATGCAGGCAAAGTGTACCTGCCTCTGCCTCGCCTTTTTGAGCGCATTGAGTGTGGAATGGGCCAGGAGGTTACTGACTACGTAGAGTCTCAGGCATTTAAGTCTGATTTCTACAATGTTCCCGCTCATACCAAGCGAGAAGATCCTATTGTTGTTGCTGTTTCTGCAGCTCAAAACAAGTGCGCTAACACCGGCGTTATTGTGCGTGAAGGCGCTGAGGCTACCGTAGTTATCGCTGCTTTTGCAGGCGACGCGGGCGACGCACCTGCAGGCAACGACGCGAACGACGACGCGAGTGCTTCCAGCGACGCGCTTCCAACCAGCGCTGCACTCACCCGCATTGTGGTTGAGGCTGGTGCCAAGCTGCACCTTATTGAGATGCTTGGCGTCAACGAGGGCCAGCAACACCTTGAAAGCGTTGGCCTTGAGATTCACCAGAACGCTGCTGTTGACGTTAAGCAATATGCTCTGGGTGGATCAACCATTGGTCTTGGCCTTACCGCCAACTTAGTTGGCGCTCGAGCCCGCCTTGACCTTAACAATCGCTATCACGCTACTCACGAAGAGACGCTTGATATTAACCACCTGGTACGCATGCGTGGTACCTCTACGCGCGCGCAGCTCACCGAGTCCGGCGTCCTTAACGAGGCAGCTAAGAAGACGCTTCGCGCAACTATTGATCTTGTCCGCGGTGCAAAGGATGCCCAGGGCAACGAGATTGAAACGGTTATGATTCTTGGTGACGACGTTGTCAACAAGACCATGCCTGTTATTCTCTGCGATGAAGATGATGTTGCCGGTAACCACGGCGCTACTATCGGTTCTGTCTCCCCTGAGCAGCTTGATTATCTTGCAGCTCGAGGACTTTCTCGCCAGGCTGCTGAGCAGCTCTTTGTACGCGCGCTCTTTGAAGACGCCATCATTAATGCACCCGAAGAGATTTCTCACCGCGTGGCTGTTGAGCGTTGCGAGACTGAGCTGGGCGCAGAAATTGCTCACGACTATGACGAAGCTGCAGCTAGTGACGACGCAGCTGGCAACTCCCTGGCTGCCAGCGATGGCAGGGATTCCGGCGCTGAAGCTGATTCCAATAAAGGTGGTGTCGCGTAATGACCGACGCAGAAGTTGCTCAGATTACCGATAACCCTTACAAGGCAGATTTTCCGCTTTTGGCAGCAAATCCCGAGGTAGCTTACTTGGATAGCGCCGCTACTTCTCAGCGTCCCCGTGCGGTTATTGAAGCGCAGTCTCGCTTTTACGAGACCATGAACGCAAACGCACTGCGTGGATTGTATCGTTGGAGTGTTGAAGCAACCGCAGCTATCGAGGGTGCTCGTACTTCGATTGCAAAGTTCATTGGTGCTGTTGATAAAAACGGCAAGCCAGAAGACCATCAGATTATCTTTACGCGCAACACTTCTGAGGCGCTTAATCTGGTTGCTTCAAGCCTTGGCCGCTATGCACTCAAGCCAGGCGATGACGTGGTTATTTCCATTATGGAACACCACTCCAATATCATCCCATGGCAGCAGATTTGTAAAGCTACCGGCGCTAACCTTGTGTACCTGCGCATGAATTCGCAGTACCAGATTACGCCTGAAGAGATTGCATCAAAGATTACTGAGCGCGCCAAAATTGTATCTGTCACACATGTTTCCAACGTGTTGGGTACCCGTAACGACATCAAGGCCATTGCTAAGCGCGCTCACACCATGGGTGCCTACATGGTTGTTGACGCCGCTCAATCAGCGCCCCACATCCCTATTGACGTGCATGATCTTGACTGCGACTTGTTGGCCTTCTCGGCACACAAGATGTGCGGACCTATGGGCATTGGCGTGCTCTGGGGTCGCGCCGAGCTGCTTGATGCCATGCCACCGTTCCTTACTGGCGGCGAGATGATCGATTCTGTCACCGAAACCAGCGCCGTTTGGGCTCCTGTTCCCGAGAAGTTTGAGGCTGGTACGCAGGACGCCGCAGGTATCTACGCTACCGGCGCCGCTGTCGAATACCTTAACGGCTTGGACATGGCAAAGATCGAGAAGCGAGAAGAACTTCTCGCCAGGTACTTGGTGCAGCAACTGTGCACGCTGGACTTTGTTGACATCGTAGGCTCTAAGCTGGGACAGAACCACGTGGGCGCTGTGGCGTTTAACGTGCGCGGCGTTCATCCACACGACGTCTCGAGCATCCTGGACATGAACAACGTTTGCATTCGCGCTGGTCATCACTGTGCCGAGCCGCTTTTGATTGAGCTGCACGAGTCCAGCACCTGCCGCGCATCCGTTGCGTTCTACAACGATAAACACGACATTGACCAGCTGATCGAGGGTCTTAACCAGGTATGGAAGATCTTTGGCAGCGCGGTCAGCAGCAAATAAACAAGGAGTTGAAATAAGTGGCAGCAAACGACCTGTATAACGCTGAGTTTATGGACCACGTTTCTCACCCCGATTACAAATATCAGATGGACAACCCTACCGTTTCTCACGAGGGCGTTAATCCTTCTTGTGGCGATGAGCTGACGTTTTCCGTGCGTATTGAGGACGGAAAGATTGCCGAGGCTGCTTTTGTGGGTAGCGGATGCGCAATCTCTCAGGCGTCCGCCGACATCATGAGCGACCTGATGATTGACCGCACTCCAGAAGAGGCTATTGAGCTCTGCAAACTCTTTGGGCGCATGATTCGCGGAGAAGAGACTGACGAGGCTGTGCTTGATCAGCTGGAAGACGCCAACATTCTGCACGACATCGCACACATGCCTGCACGCGTTAAGTGCGCTGAGCTGGCATGGCACACGCTCGAGGAGATGCTCGAGGCTCACAACAGCGGTTCCGCCGCAGCTGGCGCATCTACCACCGAGGACGCGGATAGCGGCAGCGCCAAGGACGGCGAGTAGTCGTGGCCGGAATGTTCTCTACAAAGGGAATGTACGCACTTCGCGCAATGGCTGACCTGGCCGTTCACGACGGCTGGGTCTCGCTGGGCGATGTTTCCGAGCGCCAGAACATCTCGCGCAAGTACCTTGAGCAGGTCATTGCCCTGATGCACAAGGCGGGATACGTTGAGAGCCTGCGTGGAAAGGGCGGCGGCTATCGACTCACGCGCAAGCCCGAGGACTACACGCTGGGTGAGATTCTTCGCGCGGCTGAGGGAAATCTTGCTCCCGCTAGCTGCCTGAACTGCACAAACACCACACTTTGTCCTCAGATGGAGTCTTGCACCACCATCAACATCTGGCGCGACCTTGGCCGCATGACCTCCAGTTTCCTGGATAGCAAGACGCTTGCGGACATCGCCCGCAACGAAGGCAACATGCACGTCTCCCCCGCCGATAACCCTACTGCTGAGTAAGCGTTTAAACTGCGCTTTTATTGTCGTGTGCGGTGGGACTTGCACAGCGAGAAAACCCCGGAGTGCACCGGGTTTCTCGCGAGAAGGGCGCACCAGGAGTGCGCCAGATGTGTTCCGAATGCGCGCCTGATTTCTGCAAAAAATCTGTAACTTTTGCCTAAAAGCATCAAAGAATCTGTGGATTTGCCTGATTTCGTTAAAGAATCTGTGTCAGATTTACAGATTCTTTGTACTTTTTAGGCAACTTAAAAGGGCCTCAGGCTCACTTGCCATGACTTTAACGAAGCTTTTCTAATTCGCTCCACAATTTAATTCTTTTTGCTCTTTCCATTTTTCTGCGATCAGGTGATGTGTGTCTTCTTGGCATTTCCAGCTGATTTCTAATTGAATTAAACATGTTATCCATAAAAATGATGTCGTCATACTCAGCTTTCCCAATAACGAACTCCAATATGCCAGCTGAAACGAGCTCATTATTACGTTGATAGTCGCGCATTGAAACATCTGCTAATTCATGTACAGCGCCATTATATTCAATGGCTGCCTGTCTATTTGTATCTGCATTGCAGTCACCTTTTGAAAGTAATAAATCAATAGCCCTTGTTTTCTCCGTAGACTTCCTGCTCTTTAATTGCTGAATCCGTACTTCCTTATTTAGCTCAACCTTAGGAATTGCATAACCACCTGCAGACATAGGAAGCGAAGCGCGAAGAGCAAGCTTTACTTCCATCGGAGAAGCGGCATTTTCAAAAGAATAAAAAGACGCCAATCTAGCATTCCTTATTCCGCGGCATCCAGATACTGAAGACAAATAACGCTCAAAGTCTGTCTTTTGAAAGACAGGTTCATACCAATTAGATCTTAATTCAGAGGTAGATGGATCGATGGCAAACCTGCCTTGAAATTCTGAAATTAGCATCACGGTTTCTAGTAACGTTTGTTCCTGGGCCAATTCAATCATGAGTTCAAAAGGTGATGCCACTTTAATTGCTAATTTACCGAGAGTTAGTTCCATACATGATGTCTGGGCAAAATGGGACGAAGTATGAAATTTTATTTCACTCGATCGGTAAGTCCTTTTCTTCTCGTCAACCACCAATTCAATTGGATTAGCCAGCATTATTCCTAGATTGGAAAATACCTCTTTCTTGATTTGATCAATTTCCAAAGTTAAAGACTCTGTATGAATTCCGGCACTTGGCGAGTCATGGTGAATCAGTCCGTGACCCTTAATTCTCATAGCACGGAATAATTGTAAAGCTGTTGTATGTGATAGATAAAATTCCATAAGCCAATAGTATTTTCTTAAGAAAAACTTGCAACCCAAGTCGCTGATTGTAGATAAGCGCCATTTGTTGTAAAACTGCAGGTTAGGGATATCTATCAGAAAATCATTGCTCCTAAATGCCCAGCTAGTAGCGTTAGACCTTCCATGCGACGTATTCTCGGTCAAATTTCGGTCAAATTCAATTTGCGCCAAATTCGTAATTTTCATTTTTCTGTGAGAATGCACTGAGGCGCGAAAATCTAATCTTCCTTGTATAAAAGTTGCCTAAAAAGTTAAAAGAATCTGTAAAACGGCCACAGAATCTTTGACAAAATCAGGCAAATCCACAGACTCTTTGACGAATTTAGGCAAAATCCACAGAATCTTTTCACTTTTCAGGCGCGCATTATAACTCACATCAAACACATCAACCGCCTCTCGCGAGAAGGGCGTGCTAGGTGCACGTCTTTCGCGCGTACCGTGCCCAACAAAAAACGGACCTGGAGAAAATCCAGGTCCGTTGCTTTAACTAGCAGCAAGAACGCGCTGTCGCATCGCACGCCATCGCATCGACGCCCGCGCTCAGCGCATGTCGAAGGTTAGTTCCAAGCCTTACCGTCGGAACCAAACTCGCGGATGAGCTCCTTGGTACGCTCGACGATTGCCTCACGACCAGGCTTCAGGAGCTTACGAGGATCGTAGCCCTTGCCGTTGTCAACAAGGCCAGCCTCAACGTACTTCTTGGTTGCCTCAGCAAAGACAAGCTGAAGGTCGGTATTGACGTTGATCTTGGAGATGCCCATAGAGATAGCCTTCTGAACCTGCTCTACAGGAATGCCGGTACCACCGTGGAGAACAAGTGGAAGATCACCGACGCGCTCCTTGATAGCCTTGAGCTGATCGAAGGAGAGGCCCTCCCAGTTAGCTGGGTAGATGCCGTGAATGTTGCCGATACCGCAAGCAAGGAAGTCAACGCCCAGGTCAGCAATCTTTGCGCACTGCTCAGGATCAGCAAGCTCACCCTTAGCGGTAACGCCATCCTCGGTGCCGCCGATGCCGCCGACCTCAGCCTCAACAGAAATACCCTTTGCGTGAGCTGCCTTTACGACCTCTTCGGTACGCTTAAGGTTGGTCTCAAAATCAGGCTCGTGAGAACCGTCATACATGATGGAAGTAAATCCAGCCTCGATGCACTTGAATGCATCCTCGTATGAACCGTGGTCAAGATGGAGAGCAACTGGAACAGTGATGTTCTTGTCCTCAACAAGACGACGAACCATATCTGCAACAACGCGGTAGCTTACCTGCCACTTTGCTGCGCCGCTGGTGCACTGAATGATGACAGGAGACTGAAGCTCTTCTGCTGCATCAAGGATTGCTGCGGTCCACTCAAGGTTGTTCTCGTTGAATGCGCCGATGCCATAGTGACCCTTCTCGGCACTCTGGAGCATGGCTTTTGCGCTTACAAGCATGCTAAACCTCCGTTTGACGGAAAACTGATACATATAAATGATACCTTGTTTCATCACCATTGATAGGGTCGTTTTTAACAAAACACCGCGAGAAACCCGACGGGTTTCTCGCCAACTGATGTTGCGATTTAGCGACGAAACATTACTTCTTCACAAAAATGAGGTAGGCTATCAGTTCGAAGAAAGGAGCATCTTGTGAGCTATAAGCACTTTGATGCAGACAAAACTCGACTTGCGTCGCCTGCTCAACCTACAGATGAAGCGGCAGACGAGAAACCCGGCCTTCTGAAGGATGTCTCGATTACCCAAATTTTGGCAACGTCGCTTGCTGCGGTAACCGCATTTGTGTTGTCAAACCAGATTGGTATTGCTGGCTCAATCATCGGCGTGGCCGTTGGTGCCGCTGCGTCGGCGCTTGCCTCGCAGATTTACCAGAACGTTATTAGGCGCTCCACGCACAAGTTCCGTAGCAGCGACAACGATGACTACAACCAGCAGACATATTCTGACAGCAATCAGAACACGCTCGAGGGCACGCAGTACATGCCTCAACCCCAATACGCACCTTCTCGCGATTATTATTCCAACGCCGCTTCTACCGCGGGACAGTCTTCGCAGGTAAATCGCGCGCCAAAGTTGTCGCGCAAGCGTGTAAGAGCGCTGACTATCGTGACCATTATTTCGATTATCTTTACCATTTCTGCCGTCATTCTTTACGCTATGTTCCTCAGCTATATCACCGACGGATCCGGTCTTGGACCAAAGGTCAGCACTACCCCAGTTGTGACAGAAAAAACTGCGGATACCAGCAATTCAACGGATAAGAAGAACGACTCCAGCTCTTCTAGCGAGAAGACCGACGAGTCTAGCAAGTCCACTGATTCCAAGGATTCTTCTTCCGAGAGCACTGACTCCAAGAAATCGGAGACCACCAGCTCCGACAGCTCGTCTAGCTCGGAAAAGACAAGCGATTCTAGCAGTTCAAACAACTCATCGGAGAGCAACTCTTCCAGCAACAACTCCGGAACAGGCAGCTCAAGCAGCAATTCTGGTTCCAATCAGAACTCTGGCTCTAACAGCGGCACCAAAAGCGGATCTAACGGTTCTGGCTCAAACGGCTCCAACGGAGGCAACTAAGCCGCGGTCGTGTCAATTGCCGGCGCCGGCGGTTGCCGCCGCGCAGCAGCCGCCGGCGCAGCAGCCGCCTTCGCGGCCACTGCAACGCACCTAACAGCAACAACAAACAGCAGCTCAACTGAGCTTGCTACAGAAAGGATAGGTATGGAAACCACAAACGCATGGAAAAAGTACACCTCGGAGGACCTGGACAAACTCCAGTCGTTTACCGAGGGCTACAGAAAGTTTATCTCCGAGAACAAGACTGAGCGCGAATGCGCCGCAAGCGCTATCAAGCTTGCCGAGGCAGCAGGTTACGTCAAGCTTTCTGACGCCATCGCTGCAGGTAAAACTCTCAAGGCTGGCGACAAAGTCTATGCAGACATTCGCGGCAAGTCCGTCATCTTTGTCCAGATTGGTACCAAATCCCTGGAAGAGGGTCTAAACATTCTTGGTGCTCACATCGACTCCCCTCGCTTGGACGTCAAGCAGAATCCTCTCGAGGAGCGCAATGAGCTTGCTACCCTTGACACCCACTACTATGGCGGCGTCAAGAAGTACCAGTGGGTCACCATTCCTCTGGCAATTCATGGCGTTCTTGCACTTAAAGACGGTAGCGTCGTAAACGTATGCGTTGGTGAGGATCCAACGGACCCTGTTTTCTGCATCTCCGACCTTCTCATCCACTTGAGTGCTGAGCAGCTTGGTAAGACTGCTTCCAAGGTCATCGAGGGTGAGATGCTTGACCTCATTGTTGGCAATCGTCCACTTGTTTGGGGCCAGAATGGCGAGAAACCCGCTGATGCAGAGGGCGATGAGCCAAAGGAAGCTGTTAAGACTAACGTCATCAATATCCTGAAGGACCTCTACGGCATTGAGGAAGCAGATCTTCTCTCCGCTGAGCTTGAGATTGTTCCTGCAGGTCCTGCTCGTGACATGGGCTTTGATCGCTCCATGATTTTGGGTTATGGTCACGACGACCGCAGCTGCTCCTACCCTTCCCTGATTGCGCAGCTTGAGTGCGATCTTCCTGCACGTACCTCCGTCACCATCCTGACCGACAAGGAAGAGATTGGCTCCGTTGGCGCTACTGGCATGAACTCCCTCTTCTTTGAGAACATCATGGCAGAGGTCCTGGCACTTGCTGGTTTTGAGTCTCCACTTTCCCTACGCCGCTGCATGGCCAACTCCTACATGCTCTCCAGCGACGTTTCTGCTGGTTATGATCCTAGCTTTACGGGAAGCTTTGAAATCAAGAACTCTGCTATCATGGGTCATGGCCTTGCATTCAACAAGTTCACTGGTAGTGGCGGCAAGTTTGGCTCCAACGACGCTGATGCCGAGTACGTAGCACTGATTCGCCGCATTATGGACAACGCCGGCGTTCAGTTCCAGACCGCTGAGCTTGGCCGCGTTGACGCTGGTGGCGGCGGAACTATCGCATACATGTTGGCTAAATATGGCATGCACGTCATCGACTGCGGCGTTCCTGTTCTCTCCATGCACGCACCTTGGGAGATTGCAAACAAGGCCGACATCTTTGAGGCATATCGTGGATACCGCGCATTCCTTGAGTTCAGCGAGTAATTAAGCTACGCAAATTAACTGCACAAACAAAATTGTGTGCACGAAAATCAAGCTAACAAGAAAGACGTGAGAGACAAACTCTCACGTCTTTTTTCTGTATCAAATTCAAGGCGAGAAACCCGCGCACCCGCAGCAATGCATCCAGGCAATTATCCCAGCAATGAAAGCACTTCTCGCTTGGCAGCCAAAAACTCTTCGCTCAAATCAAATGATGCCAGGTCAGCACCTTGACCAGCGCCTTTGCCAGAGTCTGCCTCCACCGCATCAGTGTAGCCCTGCGGCTCAACAACGCCCACAATCTTGGTTACCACACCCTGCGCGGGACTGCCCGCCATTACGTAAATGCGAGAAGCCATGGCAACCGCCTCATCAACGTCGTGCGTGATCACCAGTGCCGAGAGGCCAAACTCCTTCACGGAAGACATGAGCCACGCACGCATTTCTCGCCGTGTGAGAGCATCTAGTGCCGAGAAGGGCTCGTCCAGCAGCATAATATCTGAGCCAATGAGTGCCGTGCGCAGGAACGCAACACGCTGTCTCATGCCGCCTGAGAGCTCGTGAGGCCAGCTTTGCGCCACGCGCTCAAGTCCACCACGTTCCAGCATCTCCTGGGCTCGTGCACGTGCCTCAGAGCGCGAGACGCCCTTCAGCTCAAGCGGAAGCGCTACGTTGTCGATGATGCGCTTGCTTGGGATGAGCAAATCCTTCTGGAGCATGTAGCCAATGTGTCCCGGATGCCCTGTGACGTCAGAGCCATGCAGCAGTACCTTGCCCTGTCTCGGCTGCAGAAGTCCTGCAAGCGCATGGAGCAGTGTTGTCTTGCCGCAGCCTGAGCGACCAACCAAGCAGGTAATGGTGCCAGGTTGCAGCTCAATCGAGATATCCTGAGCAACTACCTGACCGTTTCCCCAAACCAGCATAAGATTGCGCGCCTCAAGTGCTGGCACGTCCTGTTGTGGCTCGCATGCAGGTGCAGCTCCTAGGCTTTTCTCGCCAGAAGCGTCCATAGCAGCACCTTCTGTTATGTCAATAAGCTTCTTATCCAAGGTACTCACTAGTAAATCCTGCGGATGGGTCAATCTTATTCTCTAGCAGCTGCTGGTTATTGAGCCAGGTGTAGAATCGCTGCCAGCGAGCAGAGTCAATAACTCCCCACTTCTCGGCGTCGTCAATGTATTTGGCAGCCAAGAACTTCTGAGAAGCTTTAACCAGGTCAGCGTCAAGTTCTGGAACAGCTTTGAGTAGAATTTCTGCCGCTTCATCAGGGTTAGAAACGCAGAACTCATAACCTTTTCTGGTAGCGCTTAAGAAGGCCTTAACAGCGTCTGGATTCTCTTTTGCAAAGCCATCATTTACTGCGATAACTGGCGTGTAGTAGTCAAAATTCTGATCAATAGCTGCAAACGCAAAGTAGTTGTACGCAAAGTTCTGAACACGAGCGTTTTGAACAGCCCACTGCTCATACACCCAAACAGCATCAAACATCTTTGCTTTTAGTCCAGATACCTCATCATCTACCTCATAAGGTACCATTTTAAGCGTGGAGGGATCTCCTCCATCAGACTCCATAACTGACCTGATAGTAGCCTGCTCAACAGGGAGATTCCACGTTGCGTAAGTACGATCATTAAGGTCACGCGGACGAACAATGTGATCTTCTTCACGGCTCATAATGCCTGAAAGATTGTGCTGAATGATAGCAGCCACCGCAGTATATGGCAGCGGATTAGAAGATGAGAGGCTGTTAGCAATATAGTCCTGGTAGGTAACGCCCATCTGTGCGCCACCAGCACCAATCAGCGCATCGGCACCATCGGCAGGTGGCTGCTGAATAGTTACCTTGAGGCCAACCTCGTCAAAGTAGCCCTTCTCCTGAGCCACATAAATGCCGGTATGGTTGGTGTTTGGGGTGTAGTCCAGGGCAAACGTAATCTCTGTGGGGCTGCCGGAATTCTGCCCAGCACCCTTGTTTGCGTTGGATGGAGCAGACGGCTGTTCAAGCGAGCAACCTGCGCAAAGTCCTGCTGTCGAGAAACCCATCGCAGCTAGAAAGCCTTTTCTTGTTATACCCTTGCGATTAAATGCGTTCATGCGCGTAATCACTTCTTTCTTTGAGTTTCGTCAAGTTATCGTGCAGATTCTTTGGCATCCTGAGAGGTATCCCAAGGAAGTGCACGTTTTTGGACAAGTTCAACAACCTTCATTAATACTAGCGACAGCGCAGACACCACCACGATTGCCGCAAACATCCTGTCGTACGCAAACGCCTTTCTGACGCGCGTCATATAGACACCAAGGCCAGCGTCGCCTCCCAGCCATTCTGCGATTACTGCACCAATTACGGCGTAGGTCACGCTCATTTTGAGTCCCGAGAAAAACTGTGGTGCAGCAGCGGCCAACTTGACATGCCAAAAAATCTGCACACGACTAGCTCCCATGGTGGTCATCAGGTCAACCATATCGGGATCTATTGCTTTAAATGCTGAGTTAAGCGCCACGGTAATAGGGAAAAACGTTGAAATAGCCACAAGAACAATCTTTGGCAAAAGGCCATAACCCAGCCAAAGTACCAAAAGCGGCGCAATGGTCACAATAGGGATAGTCTGTGAAATAGTTACAAGTGGAGAGAGCAGTTTGTCCAGCGTTTTGAAGAAGTCCATAAGAACCGCAAGCGCAAAGCCAATAAGCACTCCAATAGCCAGACCTACAAGGGATTCTAAAAGCGTAATCCCTGTATGTGTCATAAGAAGCTGAAAGTCCTTAACCAGCGCAAATACAACCTGAACAGGAGTTGGAACAAGGTAATTTGGAATAATTCCTGCAACAATAACAAGCTGCCAAAGCACAAGAAAAGAAGTAAGGGATATGGCTTGCAATGCAAACTGAGAAAGTTTTTTCATATGCCCTCCTTCTTATAGTGCGTAAGGACGGCATAGGCTCCCTACGCTGGCATTGCCCAGATCAGGTTTATGGGTCGCAGCATAAGGTGCTGCCTCTCAGCCGGGCCATTTCCCAGCTCCCCGTATATTTATTATAGCGCGGATGCCTCTAACATCAAATAAATAGTTAAACAATCTCCCTAAAAGGCCTAATCTAGCAGCGTTTTCTTAAATCGCGCATTTTTTGTGCGCTCTGAAATCGAGTACTCTGAAGTCCTATGCCCCGAAGCCACGCGCTCCCAGCCTAACAGGACTAGCCCAAAAGCTCTTTAAGTCCCAGCTTATCTGCCTCGGTAATTTGACGTACGACCTTTGCGGGAGAACCAACAACAAGAGAATTGTCTGGAATATCTTTAGTAACCAGACTATTAGCACCAATTACACAGTTATTTCCGATAGTTACACCGGGAAGCACCGTCACATTTCCGCCAAACCAGCAGTTATCTCCCACCGTGATAGGCAATGCTCGCTCATACCAAGCATTTCTCTCCTCAGCATCTAGAGGGTGCTGGACGGTGTACGCCTTAAACTGAGGACCCACAAAACTATGAGCACCAAAAGTGATAGGCGCACAATCCATCAAGTATGCACCGTGATTGATAAAGCTATGTGGGCCAATCTTGATGTTGAAGCCATAGTCAACATTAAAAGGAGAAACTGCTGCACTTCCCTCTCCTAGTTCACCGAGAAGTTCAGTCAAAATCTGACGGCACTTTTCTTTATCACTTGGACGGGTCTGATTAAACTCCCAGGCAAGATCCTTTGCTCGCCAAAACGCAGCGCTCTGCTCTTCGTCAGAGCCGCCACACCACTCTCCCGCACTCATACGCTCAAGCTTTGATTTCTTATTTTCTGAGTTTACAGTGGTCTGCTTTGGATCAACATCATACATAGCTAACTCCTCACGTTACTTTATTGAGCAGTTAGAAGTGTAATAAAAGAAGAGCCCCTGACGAGGCTCTTCCCGGCTAGTTTAAAGTTCTTGTAACCAACTACATTGCATCAAAAACATTTACCCACTTAAGCAGGAACTCTGTTTCTTTTACACGACCGCGAGCAAGCTCTGCTGCAGCAATAATGCCAAGCCATTCGTTTACATACTGACGAGTGCAGCCCTGCTTAGTGCAATAAAAATTGATGTATTTCTCGGCAAGTTCCTCATCACCATGAAGAAGCAGGTGCAGGTAAGTTGTAGCGCAGTCTGCAGCGCCATTGCCTTGTGTTGCATGGGCCCAGTCAAGAATTACAGGAGCGCCATCTTCGGCGAGAATAACATTGGACGGGACAAAGTCACCGTGGCAAACCTTAGTGTGAGGTTTCATGCCATCAAGCTTAAGTAGAAGCTCATACCTTGTGGCCTCATCAAGGATGTCTGGAATGCTGTTAATCATTCGGGTGAACTTGTCTTTTTGATGAGTAAGAAGTGGTGCCTTATGAGCGTGAATGGCCAGCTCAATATCGACAAACTTATTGAGATACTCATCCTCTTTTTCTGGATGCTCCTCAATAAGCTGCCTAATTGTTTTACCTTCAACTTTTCTGGTTGAAACAGCCCAGCAATTACCAACTTTACTAATCTCTACAAGAGATGGAACGTTGATGCCGGCCTGCTCAGCACGAGTGAGGTTTAATGCCTCATTCATAATATCAGCAGAAGGTTTGCTTCCGCTGAACACCTTAACGACTGTGTCTCCGTTGTCATACACAACCTTGTTATTACGCTCGACAATTACTTTTTTATCAGCTTTGAGCTCCATAACAACCTCCAATAAGGTACTCATGCAGATACTCACTATCCACCTAGTAGTATTGTCGTTCTTCTCTAATCTCTCCTGGCGAGAAGAACACTCTTATTGGTTAAACGGTTGGCAAATTCGGTGAACGTAAACATCTCCAGTTAAAACAAGGAATCGTCCTTCTGACAAAGATCCCCCGCTTTTTATAAAAGCGGGGGATCTGCATACTAAGTGTATGTGTGTTGCTTACTGCTCTTTACGAGTGCGAGCATATGCTCCAACACCAACAAAGCCAGCGCCGACCGTTGCAAACGCAACCATAGCTACAACACTTGCGTCACCAGTATCAGGCGTGCGGTGCTTACGCTTCTTACCAGGCTTCTCTGGAGTTGGAGTTGGGGTAACTGGAGTCTCGGTGTTGGTAATGGTAAAGCCATTAGCCATATCACCAGTTATCTCAGAAGTGTAACCCTCAATAGCATCCTCAGAAACGGTGTAAGCAATGACGTGATTATCTGCTGCGTAAAGATTTACACCAACAAATGAACCGGTCCAATTGTTTGCCTCAGAAAGGACAAGGGTCTGACCAGTGTCAACACCATCAGCAAGCAGGTGAACGGTTACAGAATCCTTCTTTGTACCATTCCAAACCTTGGTTACTGGAACATCGCGAGTTACAGGAGCATCAGCCTTGTTAGTCAAGGTAGTGATGTTACCGTTAACCTCAGGAGTCTGAGCAGTCCAACCGACTACGGTTCCTTCTGTAAAGCTCAAAGTTACGTTATCAGGAAGACCGTGGAATGTATGCTCCCAGTTGTTTGCCGCAGAAAGCTCAACGGAGTCAACAACATATCCATCTGCCTTTAGATAAACAGTAAGCGTCTCTGGAATAACTGCATCTGGGTTTGCAGAAGTATCCCAAACTTTCTTAACGGTTACATCCTGAGTACCCTCTTCACCAGTAATAACGGTACCGTTGGAGCCAATACCACCACCACGCTGTGCGGTATTTCCAGAAATAATCAGCTGAGCCTTATTCTGTGCTGCGGCGATAGAGCTATAACGAAGATTAGACTCAAGAGCAAGCATATCGGTGTTGTTAACGATATTGCTTACTTCTTCAGTAGTATGACGTGCAGCAGCTGGATCAGCTTCACCAAGGATTGAAGGAAGGTTGATGGTAACCGCGCCATCCTTAGTCCAATGTGCAGAGGCACCACCAAGCATATAATCAGAAATAGTTGCACCAGCAGATTCACCTGCACCGCGAACGGTTGCAATCTCATCACCAGCACCATTTGCGGTGTTGTTGAAGAATGCTACGCCATTTTTGGAGTGGAATTCAGCTACACCAGTTGGGCAGAACCAAGCACCACCACCAATAACAGTTGCGGTGTTGTTCTTAATAAGTGCGTTATTAATGTGGACAACATAAGGAACAGAAGCAACGTAAACTGCGCCGCCCTGGTCATTTGCAGTGTTATTGATAATTTCACCAGCATTAAGGGTTACATTAGCAGATGCAACATAAATACCAGCACCAACACCCTTATCGCCAAGCTGGTTGGTGCCATTACTAGTGACCTTGTTTCCGTCAATAGAGCCACCATTCATGGTGAAGCCAGCGCGATAAATGTTTGGCCAGTTATTCCATGGAGCACCAACCTTGGAATAAGGAACCTTCTGACCACCAACAACACCAACAAACTGGTCGTAGGTAGCAACGCCACCGCCAGCAATGCCAGCAGTGTTGTTCTTGATGATGCCGTTATTCATAACAATGTTGCCGTTCCAGATTACGTAGATACCACCACCGGACTCAGAAGCAACATTATTAGTAATAGAGCCACCGTTGAAGGTAAAGTCTGCCTTTGACTTAGAATCACCAAACTGAGGATTACCTGCGTAAATGTAGACGCCTGCACCTTCAACAGCCTTATTGTTAGTGATATATCCACCACCCATAGTGGCTGTTGTTGTCTCACCGTTTGGATCCAAGGCATAGAGCATCAGACCACCAGAAGAATTAATGGTAGAAGAAGCATCGCCCCCAGTGATGGTTCCGCCAGTCATAGTGAAATCTGCATTTCTTACCAAAACGCTACCGGAGTACTGATTGGTAAGAGTAGTGTTCTGAATGGTACCGTCACGGAGCTCACCTGTTGCACCATTTGCAACAGTAACTGCGCCACCAAGAGCGTTAGCAACCGTGCTGTCCTGAATGGTGCCGCCGGCCATAACAAATTTTGCGCCAGCGCCAGTAGTAAGAACTACGCCGTTATTTCCAGGTGTAGGTTTTGCCTTACCGTTTTTAATAACGCCACGAAGCAAGGTAAAGCTACCACGGTTCTCAACGGCAAATGCAGTGTTGTTGCCATCAATGGTGGCGCCATCAAGAGTAACTGCGCCGCCAGAAGCAATCTTGAACATATAGAAATTAGAGCCGGTCATGGCACTTGTGATAGTTCCAGTACCCATCAACCTAATGTTCTTATTAGCTGGAACCTGGACTGGAGCAGTAATGGTAAAGTCCGCATTTACCTGAACGATAGTCTGCGAACCATCTGCTGGAGCAGCAGCAATAGCAGCCAGCAGCTCAGCCTCTGAGGTAACAGGGGTGGTGTCTGCGAGTGCTTGCTTTGCAAGTCCTCCAACGAGCGAGAGTGCTAGCACAAACGTAGCAACAATCGCCATGCTCCAACGTGAAAGCCTTTTCATGGTAAAACTCCTTGCGCTTAGGGAGCTTGTAGTGACAAAACAATAAAACAATTACTATAAAAGCGTAAAACAGTGCAACTTTAGCGTACTTTACTCTTCTTTGTCTAGCTGTTCAGGCTCTTCTGGACGATGTTTTAGGCGATCGTATTCTTCTTCGGTCAAAACATCTTCAATTCGTAGGTTAACACCAGAAACTTCAAGGCCTGTCATACCGGTAATTTTCTCGACAATTGTATGTTTAACGTCTTCAAAAATCTGAGGCGCATAAGAACCATATTTAATAAGTACAGAAACGGTAACATTTAGCGAGCTGTCAGGCAGCACCTCTACAGTGACACCTTTAGCCGTATCAGATGCACCAAGTACATCCTGAACTCTGTTAAGCCAGTTTCCACGAGCGCCCACCACGTTGGTGACGTCACGTAAAGCCAACGAGACGATCTTCTCGACAACTCCACCAGAGAAGGTAAGAGAGTCTGTATCCTCAAGATCTGCATCGGAAGGAACATCTGTTGTCTCTTCTGCAGGAACAATTTCTTCAGAGGTGGTCTCTTGCGAATTAGTAAGTTCTTCTGCCACAGCTCTCTCCTATCTAGTTTCTGTCCGTAAATAAGGAACGAATCTTTGCCAAAATGGTTGCCTTTCCGTCAAAAATCTGACCGATGGCAACTCCTACCAGTACAAACAATGCAACAACTAGCATTTTAAAAAGGCCAAACGTAAACAAAAAAATTGCAAACAAAAGACCCAAAAATCCGCCAATAATGGCACCTGGATGGTCAACGACGTATTTCTTGCACTTCTCCTGCATCTTCTGAAAGAAGCTTTTATCCATTGTCTGTGACCTCCTTTGCATCTGGCTCTGAAATACTCAATCGAATGTCTTTACCAGTCTGCTGAGCAGCGGCTTGAGTAGAAGGTTGCTCGTAAGATTGCTCTTCTACAATCTCTGGTTCTGGCACAACCTCTTTTGACTGAAGCGAAGACGCACCTTCTTCATCTTTTGGCGAGAAGGAACTTGGCTTGATAAAAGAAAGATTGATGCTAGAAACACAAGGTCCGCACACGATAGCAAGACCAGACTGAAGAGCGTTATAGAACTCAGAGCCCTTTGCAGTGACATCAACAGGCTCTTTGGGGAGAATATCAATCTGTACAGCTACAGAATTATTCTCAGAAATCTGCACGTTAACACGGTGTGCAAGGCAAGTTCCATCATCTTCAATAATATGGGCTGCCTGAGAAGAAATAGCGTCTTTAGTGACGGAGATTGTTCCGCCCTCAACTGTTGCAACCGTGAGCTTTACTGTCTTTCTAATGAATAGAGCTCTAAACAACACCACTACAAGGCCAAAGATGCTGATAGCTGCACAGGCGTTAAGAGCAATAAGGTAGGGCTTGGTAAACAAGAGATTAGTTGCCTGATGTGTCCAAGGACCAAACCACGTTAAAGCAAGAGCTAAAAATACAAATGCACTTGCAAGAACATAGAGTATGTAGCAAAAACGCTTGAAGCCGCTCATAGCACCTCCACTTTCTTTTATATAAACAGTTTAACCCCAATACCGGACAAAAAGAGAATATAAAAACTGCCTCCCGGCGGAAGGCAGTTTTTAGTCTGTATATACCGTTAGCAGAAAACGAACTTAAGCGTTCTTCATAACAACGGAGCGAACAACTCCCGCCGCGTCGTCACAGTAATCCAGAACAGTCTCCATGCGGTCAAAAATACGAAGCCAAGCAACGGTGTGGCGACCAGGCATCTCATCACGGAACAAGCGAGAGAGTGCGTTGTGGTAAATAAGGTCTCCCTCGTCCTCAACATGTCCTACTGCAATGGCCTTCTCCATAACGGTAGGATCTTTCTTGTAGTCACTCAGAACACTCAGCATCTCCTGGACTGTCTTGCATGCGCGAAGGGTAAGCTCAGCAAGCTGCATAGCTTCTTTACGAGTGTCGTCAACGTTAAAGAGATCAAGGCGCTCCGCAACAGAATTCATTCCGTCAACAATGTCATCAAGACGAAGCGCCAAGTCAGAGATGTCCTCACGCTCAAAGGGAGTGACAAAGGAAGCGTAAAGCTCCTTCATAATGTGCTGGACCTTCTCGTCACACTCACGCTCGTAAACCTTCATCTGAGGAATACGCGCGGCAGTCTCGGGAAAGCCTTCCATAATGACCACATACTCTTCAGCGGTTTCTACAATTTTGTCGCCAAACTCGCGGAACATAGTGTAGAAGACGTCCTCTTTTGGCTTACCTAGCATGAATCCTCCAATAAAGTTGAGCGGTTCAATAGAACTCGTAAAAGACAGTTATACGTACTTAGAAAATCATCAGGAACAGTTTTGCAAAAAGAAAACCAATAAGTCCGCAGCCAGGGAAAGTAAACACCCATGCTGCAACCATTTCTTTTGCAACGCCCCAGTTAACTGAACGAATATTTTTTGCAGCACCCGCACCCATCATGGCCGTCATTTTTGTATGAGTTGTTGAAACAGGAAGACCGGTCAGTGTGGAAAGCAGCAAAGATGCAGATGCCGAGAAGGACGCAGCAAAGCCCTGATAACGCTCAAGCTTTACCATTTCCATTCCGACTTTTTTAATAATCTTTCTTCCGCCGATTGCGGTACCGATAGACATAAGAGCAGCACACAGTACCTGCAACCAAAGCGGGAATACATCTGCACCAGCAGCTCCATGACCTGCGGAAAGTGCAATTGCAAGCATGGCAATGGACATGAACTTCTGGCCATCTTGTGCACCATGCATAGCCGCAACAAATGCTGAGCCAACAACCTGCAAATGGCCAAACATCTCATCAGCGCGCTGTCGATCAACGTTTACGCAAAGCTTGTTAATTGCTTTAACAATGATCCAACCAGCGGCAAAACCTAATGTGGTTGAGAAGAGCAGACCAATTAAAACCTTGCTCCACTCGCCCCAGTTAACTGCGCCAAAATCACCATGAATAGCAAGTGCTGCACCGGTGAGACCTGCAATAAGGGCGTGTGACTCAGAAGTTGGAATACCTAAAGCCCAAGCTCCTACTGCCCAAGTAACAATACCAACACAGCCTGCGGCAAGAGCAACAAGAGCCTCATGGTTATTGCTACCAAAGTCAACCATACCCAGAATTGTGTCTGCAACTGCAGTTGAAATGAGGCACATAGCCACCAAACCAACAAAGTTGCATACAACACTCATGATAATTGCATGGTTAACTTTAATTGAACGAGTTCCAACAGCCTCTGCAATAGCATTAGCCGCGTCGGTTGCACCATTTACAAAAATGCATCCAAAAACAAGGACAATGACGAGGGCCAAAAACGGATTGGCAACCATCATCTCAAAAAAGTGTCCGAGGGTTATCATTCGGTACCTTTCAAACCACTTTCATAACGGGACAATGATAATCGAAATATTGTTCAATTATGTTTAAAAACATTCGAATAGCTAAATCAGCGCAAGTTGTTTCTTACGCCCTGCCTTCCCTCTTATGAAAAATGCAAACTGACCCGGAAGAGCTACCCAGTTAGCCCAGAAGAGTTGCCTCAAAAAGACACCTCAGGTTACTAGGCAAGCTTTTTGATAATAGCTGCCGTAATTCTGGCAGAGCGCTCAGAAGCCTCACGCTCAAACGTCAAATAATCAACGCTTGAAGTAGTGCCGGGCTTATCGGACATAAGCCTAATCACCACAAACGGTGCGTGGTTAAGCCAAGCAACCTGAGCAATTGAGGCGCCCTCCATCTCGCAACAGTCAGCACCAAACGTTGTGTAGATGTGGTCTGCTAACTCTGATGAACTTACAAACTGATCTCCTGAAGCAACGCGGCCAGAAATAACCTGCAGTTGAGGAGCTACTTCTTTGGCTGATACAAGTGCGCGCTCAATAAGACTCTCATCTGCTGTAAACGAGAAAACCGGAAGACCTGGAATTTGACCAGCGGCAAAATTGAGAGGACCAACGTTCATATCGTGTTGAACTAAATCTGAGGAGATAACAATATCCCCAACCTGTAGCTCAGGGTTTAAAAGCCCTGCAATACCTGTATTAATAACATGTGTTACTGCGAACGTATCAATCAGGATCTGCGTGCATGCTGCAGCATTGACCTTGCCAATTCCCGACTGTACAACAACTACAGGAACTTCTCCCAAAAGGCCTTCAACAAATTGCATACGGGCCTGATCATACGTGCGCTCAACGGTCATCTGCGCTTTTAGTAGCGCAACCTCTGGCTCCATGGCTCCAATGATGCCAATCTTCATATTAAGCTCCTACTCCTGCAAGCCAACTAGAACCAGCCAGGGCTCTTACAATTTTGTCTCGTACACTCATTTCGTTTGCGTCGTCTTTGATGTGAACATGAATGATTACCTTGATGCCTGTCTCAGCAATGCTTGATGCTTCAACCTCAATAGGAAGTGTTCTATCAAGCTGAGGTGCAACTACCTCTTGAACAATTTCTGTTATTTCTTGCGTTACCGCATTCAGATCAACGGTTGGTTTAAGCACTATAGTAATGGGTACCTCTGTCATATCCCACCTGGTACGATGCGCAAGTGCTGTTTTATTAAGTACTGAATTAGGAATGATGTCTACCCTACCTCCACGAGCACGAACTATGGTAGAGCGCCAATTCATGTCAATAACCTCACCGGAGATAGTTCCGATGCTTACCTGATCTCCAGGTTTAACTACACCTCCCAGCATAAGGCCCAAGCCTCCCGCCAGGTTAGAAATGGTGTCCTGCAGGCCAAAAGACAAGGCAATGGACGTAACTCCCAAAGCGGTCACAAAAGCTGTTGGTTGAATACCAAAGACAGGCTGTAAGACAGCAAGAATAGCAAACGTCCAGATAACTCCACGTAGTATGTTGACAAAAATAGATGCTGACGGCAGCTTTGAAGAGTCCAAGGCCTTTTTTGAGAGCTTTATTGCAAAGCGCTCTACAAGAAAAGCCACAAGGAACACAACAACAAAGATAACCAGCTTAAAAATGAAATCTTGTGGAGTAAGACCCAAAATCAAACCGTCATGCATCAATACCATGGCTATCCCTCAATTTTAACTATTGGAGCAAAGCCCTTCATGAGCTTCTTTGTCTTATTAGTACGCGTAAACTTAACCTCAATAGTATCGCCCTGAACTGCCAAAACAATGCCTGGGCCAAAGGTCTTGTGAGAAACCTGGTCTCCCACAGCAAAACTTGCAGAAGCGCGGGCTGGATCTTTCTGAATAGGAGCTGTATGTGGAGCTGGAGCACCGCCGGTAGAGCGCGTGCGAGAACCAAAAACGTTTCCACCGTAGACCTCGGAGCCACGACCGGAGCCAAAGGTTCCATGACGGTCTCCTCGCTTTGCCCAACCAACTCCAGAAAAACCTGCAGAACCAACACCAATAGCTTTTACGTGCTCTTGAGGAATCTCTCCTACAAAACGCGATACAGGATTTGCCTGAACAGAGCCGTAAGTCCTTCTGGTAGATGCGTACGTCAAATACAGACGCTTGCGCGCACGCGTAATAGCAACATAGGCAAGTCTGCGCTCTTCTTCTAACTGAGCTGCTTCTGCCTCATAATTTGCATGAGGGAAGATTCCCTCCTCCATACCAGCAACAAAAACTGCAGGAAATTCCAGACCCTTTGCAGCGTGAATGGTCATGAGCGTTACTGCAGAGGTAGAACCATCCAAGCTATCCAGGTCAGAGCGAAGCGCCAGCCATTCCATAAACGCAGGAAGCTTCTCTGCCGCAACTTGCGGATGCAAGCTCTCCTCCTGAGGCGCAGGAGCCGTCTCTACAGCAGCACCAGCGAGTGCGCCGGTAGCAACATCAAAACCAGCCTCACTTAGCGAAGCTGCATCTTGCGCATCAAGCGCTCCAGCTTCTCTGAGCTGCTGCAGGCTCTCAAGCGTTTCTTCAACATCGTCGTGAGACTCATCAAACTCTGCTGCAACACCAAAGAATTCTCGAATGTTCTCGATACGTCCGTCAGCCTCAATGGTATGCTCCGTCTCAAGCGCACGAATAAGACCTGAGCGGTCAATAATTGCCTCTACAACCTCATCAAGCTCACCATCAATATGGCGGCCATGCTCAATAGCTGACGTAAACTCTACCAGCGCATTTCTTACCTTTGCGGTAAAAATGCCTTCTTCCATCACGCATGCTTCACATGCCGAGAAGAACGACAAGCCGTTATGCAGTGCGTATGTCTGAATCTTCTGAATACTGGTTGCGCCAATACCGCGACGAGGCGTGTTAATAACGCGCAGCGCAGCCATGTCATCATCGGGGTTGACGACAACTTTGAGGTACGCCATGACATCTCTGATTTCTGCGCGATCAAAGAATCGAGTACCGCCAACAATCTTGTAAGGAACACCAGCTCTGAGCAACATATCTTCGAGAATACGAGACTGAGCGTTGGTGCGATAGAACACTGCTATGTTGTCGTATGATGTACCCTTATCGTGCAGTTTTTCTATCTCGGAGCCAATCCACGCACCCTCATCACGCTCATCAGATGCCTGATACACCTGGATTTTCTCGCCGTCTCCCTCATCGGTAAAAAGACGCTTTGGCTTGCGGTGAGAGTTGTGCGCAACAACTGCATTGGCAGCGGCCAAAATATGACCAGTTGAGCGGTAGTTTTGCTCTAGCTTAACTACAACTGCTTCCTCATAGTCTTTCTCGAACGCCAAGATGTTTTTGATGTCTGCTCCGCGCCACGAATAAATGGACTGGTCATCATCGCCAACAACCATAAGATTGCGATACTTGGATGCCAAAAGCTTGGTAATTGCATACTGAACGCCGTTGGTATCCTGATACTCGTCAACGTTGATATAACGGAAACGCTCCTGGTACTTAGCAAGCACGTCTGGGTACTTGGAGAGCAGCTCAAACGCCTTGACCAGAAGGTCGTCAAAATCCATAGCGTTAGCTTTATCTAAGCGCGTCTGGAGCGCACGATACACACGAGCCACCACGTGATCCATAGGACTTGCTGCCTGCACCTCTACATCATCAGGATACAGAAGTGCGTTCTTAGCAGCAGAAATCTTAGAGCGGATGGAGTTGAGTGGGAACTGACGAACATCAATATCCAGATCAGACAGAATGGTCTTTATCAGGCGCTTTGAATCGTCATCATCATAGATGGCAAAATTGGAGCCATAACCAAGACGCTCGCCATCTTCTCTGAGCAGGCGAACACACATAGCGTGGAACGTGCAGACCCACATGCCGCGAATATTGTTAGGAAGCAGCGCCTCAAGGCGCTCACGCATCTCCGCTGCAGCCTTGTTGGTAAACGTGATAGCCAGAATCTGCCAAGGACGAACTCCCTCGTCAGCAATCATGTGTGCAATTCTAAACGTCAAAACACGCGTCTTGCCCGAGCCAGCTCCTGCAAGAACCAACAGCGGTCCCTGAGTAGTCATAACTGCCTGATGCTGGGCAGGATTCAAACCTTCAAGATCAATCTGCATTACGCCGTCCTTGTGTCAATCATTCTTAGACTAAAAGTGTACCCCGATAACCGGACATTAATTGCGCCACTTTGCCCTCACTCCACAATTAAAAAACCGGCCCTCAAAAGAAGACCGGTTTATCTGCAAGAACATGTCTATCGGATCCATGCTCACGTATAGCGAGAAGATCTTCTAGCCCAAACGCTTGCCTTAGTTCATGGAGTTTGTCTGACGGCTCTTTGCGCGAGCAACAACAGCCAGTGCAATCACGCCACCTGCAACACATGCCATAACAATAGCGCTAAGCGAGTGATTCTCATCACCAGTGTATGGAAGCACAGAGCCTCCATAATACGGGATAGCTGCAGGATTTGGAGCTCCTGGGAAGCTTGGTGTCAAAGGACCGCCAGGGTTACCTGGAGTGCTTGGGGTGCTAGGGTTTTCTGAAGTTCCTGGATTTTCTGGAGTAGCAGGGTTTTCTGGAGTTACAGGAGCAACTGGCTCTGGTTCCCACTCTGCAACAAGAACAACTTTAGGAGTGGTGGTAGTAAGGGTTACCTGGTCTCCTGCCTGGTAGGTAGTACCGTCAAGCTTCCAGCCCTTGAAGATGTAGCCATCACGAGTTGGGACGGCAGCAGAGACAGGCTCGTTCTTAGGATCAGTGAGCGAATCAGCGGTGTTGCTATCAATACCAAAATAACCGCTCTGTGCTGCAGGAGCACCAGTACCACCGTTTGCGTCGTAGCTCAGCTCATACTCCTGGTTCCAAACGGCAGTCAGGGTATAAGGGCTTCTCATATTAAAGACTGTAGTCTCAGAAACATAGCGCTTATCGCCAGCTGGGTTGTTGTTTGCATCTGCAGGAACAGCAGATGCACCAACGTAGCGGAAGTGGTTATCAACGTAAGAACGCTTCCAGAACTCAAACTTATAACCATCGCGAACTGGCACATCCTCAATGATGTTGTACTCAGCAAAGCCGTAGGTACGAGGGTTATTTGGAGTCTTGGACTCTGTATAGGTTGCGTTGCCGTAGATGGTGCCGCCATTTGCGTCATAAATAAGCTGGTTTACTGCAGATGGCGTTGGAGTAGGTGTGGGAGTTGGGGTGGTCTCTGCAGGAATAACGCGGATGTGATAGCCAACCCACATAAGGTGAGTGGTGTTACCGCCAACGTTAGCTGGATCAGAGGAATCTCCCTGCATAGTAACAAGGAAGAAAACGGTAGCAGGCTGGTTAGCAGGGGTTACTTGACGGCCAGTGAACTGAAAATAGAACTGACCACCATTATTGGTAACAGTATTGCTGTTTCCATAGAATGCATATGTAAAGTCATTATCAGTAGCTGGAAGCTCTGGATAAGGAGCGGCGGTAACCAGCGTAGTAGTTACGCCAAAAGGTGCAAAACCAGGGCGAGTAGTGGTGTAGTGAGAATACGCACCGGTGTCTCTAATGGTCTGACCAACGCGAACGACAATCTCGCCATACTGACCAGGAACAGGGGTCTGGTGGCCAGAATGCTGAGGGTTGTCTGTAAGGACCTTGGATGTATCGGCATTACCGTCAGCCGAGAAAACAGAAACCTTTACACCTGGTGTAGATGTATCAATATTGTCTGCAAACGCAAGTTTTGGTGCAGAAACTGCAAGAACTGCAACAAGCGCAAGCGCAAGCGTGCACGCAATTCTCTGAAGCGTCTTAATGTGGCGCATAAATCCTCCTGAAACTATTACAAGTAATTACTTACTCTTACGACCAAAAATCAGCCGTAAGAGCATAGAGGACAAGGCAATTCTTAGTAAATGAGCCAAGAGAGATTACATATATCTTTCATAGGTTTTCCACGCTTTTTCCATATGTTTTGCGCATAAAAAAGCGCGGCGAGAAACTCACCGCGCGTAAATGCATAGGTAGTAATGCTTGTAAGTCAAAAACTACTTAACAAGCAGGAAGTATGCAATAACAGCAATACCCAAAATAATACGGTACACACCAAAAGGCTTAAAATCATGCTTGCGGACATAACCCATAAGCACACGAACCATAACAAGCGACACAATAAACGCCACTAAACAACCAACACCCAAAATAATTGCCTCGGGAGCAGTGAAGGTGTTGCCCTTCATAAAGTAGCGCACAAGCCTCAAAGCAGAAGCGCCGGCCATAGTAGGAATTGCCAGGAAGAACGTAAACTCAGCAGCTACAGCCCTTGAACAACCAAGTGCCAAGCCGCCCAGGATAGTTGCACCTGATCTTGAAGTGCCTGGAACAATTGCAAGTACCTGGAACACACCAATGCCAAGTGCGGTCTTCCAGTCAAGATTGTCAATGTCTTGCACGCGAGCCAGGTTGTCGGCTGAAGGAGCCTTCAGGGATGCTGCAGCATCTGGGCTCATGTGCTTGCCTCGGGGCACCTCAACCTTTACTGCTGCAGCGACCTTCTCGCGATGTAGCTCAAGCACAATGAAGATGATGCCGTAGAAAATAAGAGTTGCTGCAATAACAAAAGGGCTTCCAAGATGCTCTTCAATGAAGTCGTTGAGCGGCAGGCCAATTGCCGCAGCAGGAACGCAGCTGACCACCACTTTTGCCCAGAGTTTCCAGGTAGAGCGCTTCTCGTCTTTGGATTTCTTTGGCGAGAAGGGATTGAGCTTGTGGAAAAATCCCACACATACTGCAAGAATTGCGCCAAGCTGAATAACTACTAGGAACATATTCCAAAAGTCTTCAGAGACATTGAGTGGTAAAAACTGATTGAGCAGCAGCATATGGCCTGTTGATGAGATAGGTAGCCACTCGGTAATACCTTCAACCACGCCAAATAACGCTGATTTAAGCGCTTCAACCCACAAAATTGCCGACTCCACTAAAACCTCCTTGGGGACTGATTACGAACCTATTGTACGCAATCCGTTCGCCCTTTCTTTTCCTACCGTTCACGGTTTTACCTAACGACTTTACTACTTTAAAAGTGCCTTGTTTTCTGCAAAGTTGGCATTTGGAGCCAAAAACAAGTAGAATTGACAACCTCGCACGAGCGGAGAGAAGCGATTATGCGTATTTTTGAGGTCAAGTGTTATCTGACCTTGCGCTTGAAGCCAGTAATGAGCGGATGGCACTACATGCGTACTAATCGGAAGCCCCCAATCGCGGAGGTCGATTTGAACAAATATATGCGTCACAGACGCTTACCTTCATGCTCTACCCTTATGACAGCACTCCTTGCAGCAGTGCTTGTTGTTAATACCTTTTTGTTTGGCGTCTCAAGAGCTCAGGCAGAGACTCTTGAAGAGCTCCAGGCCAAGGTAGAGCAGACCAATTCTGATTACGATGCCGCCAATCAGCGTGTGGCTGAACTGCAAAAACAGATTGCAGATAATGAGGCACGTATTGCAGAGATTGAACAGCAACTCCCAGAGCAGCGCTTAAAAGCTGCAGAGTCCATTAGAGCAATGTATCGCATGCAGCAGGGCTCTATGGGAATTATTGATCTGCTTTTATCGGCAGATAACTTTAATGATTTGATTGCTGTTATTCAGTATCTTGAGATTATCCAGAACAAAAATTCAGATGCTATCAACCACCTGGTTGATCTTAGCAAAGAGCTTTCTGAGACTCAGTCATCTTTAAATGCACAGATGGCAGAAGCAGAGGAACAGAAGAAGGCTGCTGAGGATGCTATGAATGCAGCAATTGCAACAAGAGAGCAATTGCAGGCAGAGCAAGCTCAACAGGCAGCAGCAGAAGCAGCTGCTGCAGAAGAAGCACTAAAAGAGGCTTCTGCTGAGACCACCTTTACCAACGCTTCTGGTAATACCACTGAAGTCACCACCCCATCAACTCCTTCAGCTCAAAATGTTGATTGGTCAAGCGATAAGACCAACTTTGTAAGCAGCTGGGGCGCTCGAATTGACGCCTATCTTGCTGGCTCCCCTCTTGCTGGCTACGGCGCAACCTTTGCCGAGGCTGCATGGGCCTACGGCGTTGATCCTCGTTTATCGCCTGCTATTTCTGCAGTTGAGAGTACAAAGGGTAGGTATAACTTCCTCCCCTACAACGCATGGGGCTGGGGTTCTTCAAGCTGGGGTAGCTGGGAAGAGGCTATCTGGGATCACACGGCTGGTCTTGCTGCTGGTTATGGCGGAAGGCTTTCTGTTTCTGGTGCTGCAAAATACAATCCAGCTAATCCAAACGGCTGGTACTCGGCAGTTCTTACGCAGATGGAGCTCATCTAAGCTTCTGGCCACATAACCTTTAGAGAACGTTAAAACCCCGCAGTTTAGCTGCGGGGTTTTGTTGTCGGGCGCAGAGGGATTTGTAGGTTGAGTTGAGCTTGGAGTGGACGGGTTTCTCGCCAGCTGGCGGGCAGCGCGAGCAGTGCGGGTGCGAGGGCGCTTCCGGGTGCGGCTACGCCGTAAGCACAACCATGGCAAGGATGAGGGCAAAGCCGATGAGGTCGGCAACGCTAAAGGTGATTCCCAGCGCCAATACGGTGGTGATGGTTGCCATAACGGGCTCGATAGTGCCCAGAAGAACCGCCCTAAGTGAGCCTGCGTCCTTAACACCCTGCAGGTAAAGGCCGTACGCCAAGAACGTTCCTACCAACACACCAATGACTACCAGCAAAACACCAAAGGCGTCCAGCTGAGGCATGTGATTCCAGGGCTGATAAAAAACAGCGATGAGCGTGCCAGAGAACAAAAATGCAAGGCCGTTTACGGTAAAGCTTCCCCACTTCTCCATCAAAGGCTTGGGCAAAATGGAGAGGGCTGCCTGAGCAAACGCACACATAACGCCCCAGAAAATACCTGCTGTTGGCAGGTTAAGCGTGCCGGGATTTCCTCCTGTTACCAAAAGATATGTGCCAATAAGTGCCAAAACAATGCCAAGAATCTCGCGACGGCGAGGCCAGCGCCTACCAACCACGCACACAAAGGCCAAAACGCCCAACATGCCCAACGACTGCATGATAGTTGCAGTTCCAGAATTAGTGGTATTAACTGCGTAAATGTAAGCAACTTGCGAGAATAAAATGGCAAACAAACTAACTACAAAAATCTTTGCCAGCTCTTTTGGCTTCCTGATGACAGTTGTGAGATTTTTTCTATCCAACGCAAAGGCGGTTCCCAAGAATAACCAGCAGGCACAAAGCTCGCGAATATCAATTAACCACATGGGATCAACATGATAAGTATCTAGCAGGTATTTTGCGGCGGTTCCAAATGCGCCCCAGGAAGCTCCGCCAATCAAGACAAACAGCATTCCTCGATAGATTTTTTTCTTATTATCAGGGGTTATTTCAGCGTCATCGCTTCCAAGTGCTTCCTCTTCTGCAGAAGCCTCTGTAGCATCTGCGGCCTTGGAAGACTCCACATCACTCTCATGAGAAATGAAACCATTCATCTGGGTATAAATCTTTCATTACAAAATACGGGTACAAGTGTCACTTTTTCTCTGACGCGGTAGTATCACAATAACAAAAATCCACCTTACCCTGCTTTGTGCGGAGTCTCAAGTCTCCAAACGGTTCAGATGGGCAAGATGGTCCAAAACGGCAATGATGCTCACGTAAGGTTTCGTATAGATTGGCAGCTTATGACATCCAAGTATTCGCAGATGGACAGTGCGTTTTCTGTTGGTACGCTTCATGCAGAAGACAAGAGCTTTGAGGTAATCTCAGCTGAGTGGGTTAACGAGATTTCTGGCTACGTCTACATCTTTAAGCATGTTCCTACAGGTGCTCGCCTTATGTGGTTTGCCTGCGACGATGATAATCGCTCGTTTGCCATTGCTTTTAAGACCCCTCCTGTAGACCACACCGGCGTCTTCCACATCTTGGAGCACTCTGTTCTCTGTGGATCCGATGCCTATCCTGTCAAGGAGCCTTTTGTTAACCTGCTCAAGACCTCTATGCAGACGTTCTTGAACGCAATGACCTACCCCGACAAGACGGTATACCCTGTGGCCAGCACAAATGTAGCTGACTTGGAAAACCTCATGAGCGTATACCTGGACGCTGTCTTGCATCCTGCAATCTATAAGCGCAAGCGCATCTTTGAGCAGGAAGGCTGGCACCTAGAAGCTGACGAGCAGGGCAATCTTAGCTACAACGGCGTTGTCTTCAACGAGATGAAGGGTGCGCTCTCTGACCCAGATCGCGTGCTCTACGATTCTGTCAGTGAGGCCCTCTTCCCTGATACCGCCTACGGCAAAGAGTCTGGCGGCAAGCCTCGCGCAATCCCTGAGCTCACCTACGAGAACTTCCTGGACACCCACGCTCGCCACTACGATCTCTCTAACAGCTACACCTTCCTCTACGGCGACCTTGACTGTGAGCGTGAGCTCTCCTTCATTGCCCAGAGGTTTGCAGCTGCCGAGAAACGCGATGCAGGTGCCCCTAATCCGCTTAACCTGCAGGCACCCGTGTTGCCCGAGCCTGCTCAGGTCCGCATGAGCACCACAGCCGACAACTCCAGCGTTGGCCTGGGCTACGTGCTCGGAACGCCTGACCAGCGCAATAAGATGATGGCAGCAGATATCTTGTTTGACACCCTCATGGGCTCCAATGAATCCCCGCTTAAGCGTGCAATTCTTGACGCAGAGCTTGGCGATGACTTTAGCTACTATCTCTCCGACGACCTTGCCCAACCTATGCTCTTCTTGCAGCTCAAAGGCCTTAAAGAAGGTGCAGCTCAGAAATTCCGTGAACTGGTGGAGACCACCTGCAAAAAGATTGCTTCCGAAGGCATTGATCCAAAGAAACTTAACGCTTCCATCGCGCTTGCAGAGTTTAACCTGCGCGAGAATGATCAGCCGTATTCAAACGGTATCGAGTACACGCTGCGTTCGCTTTCAAGCTGGCTCTATGACGACGCACGCCCTCTGGACTACATCCGCTACGAGGACGCCATTGCCTACGTCAAAGAACTTGCAGCTCAAAAGGGCTTTGAGAAGCTACTTCTAGAGCTCATCTGCAACAGCAAGCACGCAGCTCAGGTTGAGCTTGTCCCCACAGATGAGGGAGATGCTCAGGAAGAAGCCGCTGAACTGGCACAACTTCGCTCCACGCTCACTGATGAGGACGTCGAGAAGATCCGCGTAGAGGTAGAGGCACTGCGTCTGGAGCAAGAAACACCTGACGCTCCAGAAGACTTAGCCAAGCTGCCGTCCCTCTCGCTCAGTGATATCGGTGCAGGTAGAGAGCGTCCTGCTGGCTTTGAGGTTGAAGCTCCCCTATCGTGCATTGCGCACGAGCTGGATACTCACGGCATCGACTACGTCTACCATTACTTTGATTTGACCCACGCGGTTACCTTCGAAGAGCTACCTCTTGTGGGCATTCTTGCTGAGGCGCTGGGAAAGCTTGATACGGCTACACATACCGCATCCGAGCTTGATATTCTTATTGAGAGCAACCTTGGTCACCTCTCGTTCTTCACAGATATCTACGACCAAGACACCCTTAACCAGGCACGTCCCGCCTTTATTGTTGCTGCAAGCGCCCTTGCCGAGAAAACCCAGGGGCTTGCAAGCATTCCTTCTGAGGTCTGGTCCAGCACGCGTTTTGATGACTTGGGCCGCCTCAAGAACATCTTGATTCAGCGTCGCATTGCGCAGGAGCAGTACTTTGTGGGAGCTGGTCATACCGCAGCACAAAATAAGGCTTTAACCTCCTATTCTGCTGCTAGCCGCGTAAACGATGCCCTAGCAGGCGTTGGCTTCTACGAGTACCTGAAAAACCTGCTTGCCAACTGGGATGAGCGCGCTCCCCAGCTTGCAAAAGACCTGGATGCGCTTACTTGCAAGATTTTCCGTGCAGACAACGTTACGATCAGCTTTACCGGCTCCACTCAGAGCCGTGAGGCATTCTGGCAGACAGCAGGAGATCTTAACCTCAAGAAGGGCAATGAATCGCAAGTAGACAGTGCAACGCAGACACTTGTTGTTCCTGAAGGCAAATTGCAGCGCGTGGCCTACCTCATTCCGTCAAACGTTTCTTATGTTGGTCTCTCCTATCCAAACGTTGCCCACGCAACCAATGAACAGCAGGGTAACTGGCTTGTTGCAACCAGGGTTCTGGGTCTTGATTACCTGTGGAACGAGGTTCGCGTTAAGGGCGGAGCTTATGGCGTCATGTTCAGAAACTCTATTGCTGGCCTGCAGAGCTTTGTCTCCTACCGAGACCCTGCGCTTGATGCAACCCTTGACCGCTATGTTGGTGCAGGTAGCTGGCTCTCTGAGTGGACTCCAGACGCTGACGAGTTTGAGGGCTACGTAGTTGCCTCTGTTGCAGGCGTTGACGCTCCTGTTCCCGCTCGCATGCTTGCTCGCAGGCAAGACATTGAGTACTTCAACCACCGTGACCCAGAGCGTTTGCGTAAACTTCGCGAGAAAATCCTTTACGCCCAGGTAGAAGACATCAAGGCACTGGGAAGCACTATGCCTCAAAGCTATGATGACCTCTCGATTGTTGTCTTTGGCGCAAAGGATGCCATTGAAGCCTCCAAGCTTGGTCTTGAGGTTGTCGACCTCTTTGACGGCCAGGAGAACTAGGCCTGGTAGCTGCAATAAAAACGTAAAAGCCCTGTCATACACGCGTATGACAGGGCTTTTCTTGTGAGGTAAAACGTACCGCTCGACGACCTTCTCGCCAGATGACGCGCTTAGGCAGTAGGCTACTCGCTTCTCAGTGCCTGAACTGGATCGGACTTAGCTGCCCTACCTGCAGGAATAAGACCTGCAAGGAGCGTCAAGACAACGCTAATCAGAATCAAAATGAGCGCACCATTCAGCGGCAAGACCACCAGGTTGTCTACGTTAAACATGGCTTTGACCACAGCATTTGCGGGCAAAATGAGTAGCTGCGTAATGCCAATACCCATAACACCAGAAATAAGACCTTCGATAAACGTCTCCGCGTTGAATACGTTGGCAATGTCTCGCCTGGAAGCACCAATGGAGCGCAAAATACCAATTTCCTTTTTACGTTCAAGGACCGAGATAAACGTAATGATGCCAATCATGATGCTAGAAACAACAAGCGAGATAGATACAAATGCAATAAGCATCGCAGAAATCATATCCACAATCAGCGTAACAGAGCTCATCAGCGCACCGACAATGTCGGTATAGGTAATTACCTTAGACTCTTCGCCAGCAGCCTTTGCGTCAGCGTTGTACGTATTAAGAATTTCAACAATCTTTTCTTTACTTGCAAAGTCTTTCGGATAAATGTTGATTGACGTGGGCTTATTAAGGTCCGCATATCCCATCTTAGAAAGATTTGACTCATACGTTGCTGGCGTTGCCCTTAGCATTGACGCAGCAATAGCTGCTAGCTGCGATGGGTCAGCATTGAGCTTAAAGGCACTTGCGAGCGTTGCTTGATCTACCTGCATTGCATTGGACATATTTGCCACAACGCCCTGCATAGCTGTATTGAGTGCGCCTGCAATCTGATTTTGCATTCTTGAAGCAACCTGCGTCATCACGCTTGTCAACGCGGACTGTACATATACGCTCATAGCACGCGTAATAGCTGTAGAAAGTGTACTTGCAATCTGTGATTGATAAGCACTCATAAGCCTCTGAGAAACCTCAGCCTGAACACTTGGAAGGTCTGGGTTGGTTCCCAGCTTATTTGCTAGAGCACTAACCAGCTGTTGCTGCAGGTCATCGGTATCAACCGCAGAAGAAACCGTAGTTACAATCTGCGTACGTACCTGATCTGTTGCAAGGTAGTCTGCCATGGTCTTACCGGGATTAGCGGCGCTCCAAGAGTTCCATCCCAGAGCAATATTGCCCATGAGCGAAGAAATAGCAGCTTGTCCCCCTGGTTTGAAATTAACGGTAATGCCAGAAAGAATCTGCTGAATGTCTGCTGCAGAGAGCTCTGGGAAAGCCGCCGCCAGCGCAGCTGGATCAAGCGAAGACGTAACAGAAGACAGAACATCGCTATCAGACAAATTAAGCTGTGACGGATCAAAAGCAGGTAACTGCACGTCAGAAAGGTCAAGCGAGGACATATCCAAACCAGACAGATTAATTGACGAGAAGTTCAGCGCCTGTGAATTAAAGTTAAACGCCGAAGACAGCACGTTAGAATCAACGGAAATGAGAGAGCTGATAGAAAGTCCCTCAGAAGTTTGACCGTTCTTCTCGTCCTCAAAGGTTTTACCAGTGAAAACGTCAACATCTGGACGATTCATCTGATCCTGGACAATAGGAGATGTCTCTGCATCAGAAATCATCTTCTGAGTCAGTTGTGGTGTGTAGTAAATGCCCTCAGAAAGCGCTCCCGTGGTAGTTGGGTCTTTTGCCTGAACAACACCAACAATATGCAGGTCAGGTGCATTGGCAATGAGGTTATTCATGTATGACTGATCATCGGATTTGTCTGTCCAGACACCAAGATTACTATCCCAAACATAACGTTGATTAGGCATAACCAGCTTAAACGTTGGAGACATCAACTGCTCGTAGGTGTATGTACTATGAGACTCTTCGATAGTGCCAGATTCTCCACTTGCAATTTTATCAACGGTAGAGCGCAGACCAGCGTAATCACGCAGGCCAAGCGTATACTCCAAAAAATCATCCATGGTGCCGTTTGGACGCAACACCAAAACAGCCTCGTTCCAAGCAGTAGGCCATCTACCAGCTCGAACAGTATAGCGATCCTCGTAAATAGAAGGATTGCCAGGAAGCTCACCAAAAAGCGATGTACTTGCAAAAGAAGCCAGTGGACTATATGACGGAATCTTAGGCGATACCTTAGAGAAAGTAACGTCTGGCTGCACCTGAACAGGATCAGAAGAGCCAGAGTCCGCGCCTGCCGGCAGGTAGATGAAGGGGCTTACAGAATAGCCATACGTAATAGCGCTGGCATACGTGTTAATGCCGCCGCCATTATTGTCGAGAAAAGCCTTCAAGCTGGTCAGGTCATTAGAACCAATACTTTCAGCCTGCATACCTAGCCTGTTGTTAGTAGGAATAGCACCTTCAGCAGGTTGATTTTCTAGCTTTGCAGCTTCTGCATTTTTCTGATTTTGCGTCATCTCGCTTTGTGCATCTTGCGTTTGAGAATCAGCCGAGTCAGAGCTGCTTCCACTTCCAGAAATAAAGGAAGAAATATTAACGGACTGTTCAGAGATGGTGAGTGGATACATTGAAAGCGTATCCTCCTCAACCTTTTTGATGTAACCGTTTGCACCATTTGCCAGCGCCAGAATTGCTGCAATACCAATAATGCCAATTGAGCCCGCAAATGCGGTCATGAGCGTGCGACCCTTTTTGGTCATGAGGTTATTAAACGAGAGACCCAGTGCAGTCAGAAGCGACATAGAGGTCTTGCGAGAAGGCTTGGCTTCTCGACGAGCAACGCTTGCAACATCAAATGGATCTGAATCAGCAGTTACCTGACCATCTGCCAGTTCAACAATACGCGTTGCATACTGATGAGCCAGCTCAGGATTATGCGTAACCATGATAACTAAACGGTCCTTGGCCACCTCTTTGAGCAAATCCATAACCTGTACGGATGTTGAAGAGTCAAGTGCTCCTGTTGGCTCATCTGCCAGCAAAATCTCTGGATCATTTACCAGCGCACGAGCAATAGCCACGCGCTGCATCTGTCCGCCAGAAAGCTGATTTGGGCGCTTATTTGCGTGCGCTTTAAGGCCAACCTTATCAAGGGCTTCAAGCGCACGTTCATGACGTTCTGACTTAGAAACGCCAGAAAGTGTCAATGCAAGCTCAACGTTACTTACCACGCTTTGATGAGGAATAAGGTTATAGGCCTGGAATACAAAACCAATGCGGTTGTTTCTATAGGTATCCCAGTCTCGCTCTTTGAACTTCTTGGTAGAAATACCATCTACCAGCAAATCTCCTGAGTCAAAGCGATCAAGACCACCAATGACATTGAGCATAGTAGTCTTACCCGAGCCCGAAGGACCAAGGATTGCTACAAACTCGTTATCCCTAAACGCAACGGAAATATGGTCCATTGCAGTTTGTTCAAATCCACCAGTGTTGTAACGCTTTGAAATACCTTTAAGCTCAAGCACGCGTTGCTTCTTTCTTGTTGGACTGTATGGAGCGCGGGACTTTCCTGTTAGTTGGCTGCGTCTTCGTTAGCTGTATCTGTATCAGCTACACCGTTCTTCTCGCCAGCGGCTGTCTGAGCTTCCGTATCTTCTGCAAATGGATCAGCAGTGACGTCTTCAATAACCTTCTGCTGAGCCCAGCTTAAGCCATAGAACAGGCCAAAGAGCGTCCAGAACCATGGAGCATAGAGCATGACAACCATCAAGAGGGCAAAAAGTCCTCGGAGAAGAGTCCAAGGGAGCACTACAATCAGGAAGAAAAAGAATGGCAGCACAAAGAGGACTGCTGCAAGAGCGCGCAGTACAACTGCCACTGTCTTAGTCAACGAGAAACCCGTATTGCGTGCAATAAGCAGACCTACCAGGCCAGCAATGCCAAAATACAGCATGATTGGCGCAACAAAATAGGAATAGAACAGCGGTGTAGAAGGGTCTTGAGGCAGCGTTTGCCTAAGAACCATCAAAACAATTCCCAAAACCGTTAAAACGCCAAGAAATGATGCGTTTCCAATAAAAGTCTTTTTCGTCATAGTTAACTCCTTTGAGAAGGGGTATTAAGTATAGTGTAACTAGTACCTTGTTCCCGACCTTGGCTATTTCATACGCGAGATGTCGCTAAAACCGCTGCTCTCCATATGTTTCAGGGTCAAACGTTTGAATTAAAGGAGTTTTTCATGACTGATGCAGAACTCAAAGCAAGCGCCGAGGCGTTTGTTAACGAGCACTGGGAAGAGATTATTGAGGATATTCGCTACCTTGTGCAGGTAGAGTCCGTTGAGGATCTGTCCCTTGCAGAGCCTGGCAAGCCTTGGGGTCCTAAGTCTTATGAGGCACTTCACCGCGGTCTTGAGATTGCAGAGCGTCTAGGCCTTGAGACCACAGACGTAGACGGCTATCTGGGCTTTGGTGACCTTCCTGGTGAGTCCGAGAAGTACCTTGCTACCATCGCTCACTCCGACATTGTTCCTCTTGGTAAGGGATGGACGGTAGACCCGCTTGACGTTACCCGCCGTGAGGGCTTTATTCTGGGGCGCGGCGTTCTGGACGACAAGGGTCCTCTGGCACTCTCACTCTGGGCAGCACACTACTTTGTTGAGCAGGTAAAAAAGACTGGCAAGAAGCTTCCTTACACCTTGCGCGCCATTGTTGGTAACAACGAAGAGACCGGCATGGGCGACGTCCCTTACTATCTCTCCAAGTATCCAGAGCCAGCATTCTGCTTTACTCCAGACGCTGAGTTCCCTCTTATTTGCGGCGAGAAGGGCGTGTACCACGCTCAGTTCACTTCTCCAAAGATTGCTGGCACACACAGCGAGAAGATCGTTGAGCTTGACGGTGGTACCGTACCTAACGCTATCCCAGGTCTTGCAAGCGCACTTATTCGCGCTGACGCATCTACCTTGGCTGACACTGATTCCATTAAGGTTGAGGACGCAGGCGTTGAAGATGATGGCACCAAGCTTGCTCGCATTAACGCAACAGGTAAGGGCGGACACGCTTCCATGCCTGAAGGAACTGTCAACGCAATTGGCCTGCTTGTAACCTACCTGCTTGATAACAACCTCTGTGGAGAGGCAGAGCGTGACTTCTTGACCTTCTCGCAGCAGCTTTGCTCAACTACTGACGGTACTGGTACGGGCATCCAGAGCGCTGACGACAAGTTTGGTCCTCTGACCTGCATCTCTGGTACCATCCGTACCAAGGGTGATGTGTACGTACAGACTATTGACTCCCGCTATCCAACCTCTACCACCGGCGAGGCAATTACTGCTCGTATGACTGAGTTGGGCGCCGAGCATGGTTGCACCTTTGAGGTTCTTTCCGATGCAGTTCCTTTCTACATTGACCCAAGCTCTCCTGAGATTACTACCCTTCTTGATACGTTCCATGAGTACACAGGAAGCAAAGAGCAGGCGTTTGTTATCGGTGGCGGCACCTATGCACGTCACTTTAAGCGTGCCGTTGCCTTTGGTCCTTATGACAGCAAAGCTGCAAAAGATCTGCCTGAGTGGGTTGGTATGGAGCACGGTCCTGACGAGGGAATCTCTGAGGAATGGCTCAAGCGTGCTCTTAAGATCTACATTGTCAGCATTGCTCGCCTGATGCAGCTTGACCTGTAAAACTACAAGCACAGAAATGTAAGAATAAAGCCTCTGTATTCCATTTGATTTGACTGCCTCCCATTTCTTGGACATAAGAAATGGGAGGCAGTTCATATGCGGGGGATTTGATTCTGCAGCGTGTTAGCGTCGGCTTTTAGGCCTGGCGCACAAAATAGCGCAGCTTTGGTAGGTCTCGCTGAAGAATCGACATGTTCCCAATCAAGATAGCCAGGCAGCTAGGCGGCCGCACTACCCGATATGCATCTCTATGCATAAACTTAATCTAATATGCTGGAAAATGAATAGACTTATATAAGAAATTTAACTATCGATAAATTCTGTATCTACGGAACACACCTAAGTCGGATAATCTGCTCAGATGAGGGCATTTTACACATCTAATGACGATAATCTGCATGATTGAGGTATTTTCTGCGTCATGTATACGTCTTTTTAACAGATTATCCGACTTAGGTGTGTTTTGAACTGCCTCCTATTTTTTGTGTCTAAGAAATGGGAGGCAGTTCAGATACAGAGGCTTTTTGCAAGCAATTGCTTTTTACATGCTACGCATTGGAACAAATCTTCTTCCACAAGCGTAGACCATAGCTATTAGGAAGTCCTGCTTCAATACGAATAGCCAAGTACCATCCCGTGGCGTTATAAACCAACTCAAAGATATCTTGGCTGTTTACGGCAGGGATGCCCTGTGTTAATGCTGTAAAGACAATTCTTACTATGTCAAACAGAACGATAACGGTAACAGCAAGAATATACGGTCTAATAAATCGGGCATCATTTGAACCCTTTAGAGCTAAAAGACCTGCAATAAGAGAAAATACTGCACCAACTGTTACTAAGAAAATGGTAAGGATTCCCTGTTGTTCAAGGAATTGATTAACCGTATCTAAAACTGGTTGATTTACAACTCTAGAAAAATCATGCAGTCCAAGCAGAATCAGAACTAGAAAAAGTGCAATTCCGCTCAATGCAATAGAGACCAGCGAAAAGAAATGAAGAACTCGCTGATGACGAGAGCGCCAATATGTAGTTCCCACGATACCCTGGTCATGCTCCTTCTTTACTTTATCCGCAAGATTTGAACAAATTACCACGTAAACTATAGTATTAAGTTGAACAAAGGGATCAAGAATAATCAACTCTCCTCTACCCCAGGCCCATAAAATTCCTACCAGAATAATCAAGCCAATCAGATAGCAAAGAAATCTGTATGGTTCAACTTTTGATGAGTCTTTGGCGGCACGTAATCCAAATATTGAGGTAATAACTTGCAACATACCAATAAGAAGTACAAATACATAACCCAGAAGTACGTTATTGCTAAACGTAAAATACACGCCACTAAACTCAAGCCTCTCCAAAGGAACTGCAGGCTGTAAGCCCATAAAAGTTGAAACAAGAGATCCAGTTGTAGTTAAAACATCTGCCGCGCCCAAGATAATCAATACAATTGAAACGATACGTAAAATATGTTGAGCAGGGGTTCTAGGAATAGTAGCTTTGACTCGGTCAGACGCAGGACGCTCCAATGGCTCATCTTCACCAACTACAAGGATTTTCTCGGCACGTTGTGCTACTTCAGAAACGTTTTCTGCCAGCTCAGAGGATGCCTCAGTGACCTTTTTAGAGAGCTCTTCTACCTTTGAATTTTTAGCCAGCTTGGCGATCTCAGCACCGATATCTTTTTTCTGTTCCACTGACACAAAAAATCCTCACACTTGTCCAAAATGTTCAAATAAATCATAGCATTAGCTACTTTGCTGTGTTAGTATGTGCAACTGTCCGTGTACCTGCAGGTATGTAAGGAGGCTTGTTCGATGCTTTTTTAATCTTCTCGTGAGCGTGTCACATGTCCACACCACGAGTTTGTCTGACATGTTCCACCACTAATCGAGGAGAAGTATGGAATCGAATAAGCTTTTTGCGGAAACACCACCATTTAAATTATTTTTACGAGCAGCCCTTCCGGGTGCTATTGCTATGCTTGCGTCGATGCTTTACGACACTGCAGATGGAATCCTTGTTGGACGCTATCTGGGTCAGGATTCCTTTGGCGCGGTTACCATTGCCATTCCACTGGTTATTCTCTGCTTTGCTGTTGCCGACCTTATTGGCGTTGGAGCCTCTGCGGTCATTGCCGTTGAGCACGGCAAGAAAAATCACCAGACAGCCAATAACATCTTTACCATTGCTTTTATCATGCTCGTTACCACTGGTGTTATCAGCGGCATTTTCTTCTACTTTTTTGCGCCAAACGTTCTAGCACTTATGGGTGCTCAAGGAAAGATTGCCGAACAAGGAACCATTTACCTGCGTGTATGGACCCTTTTCTTGCCGGTAATGTGCATCTCATACGCCGTTGATAACTTCCTTAAGATCTGTGGCAAAATTAGGCGCTCTACCAGCATTGCCTTTATTTCCGCAATTCTGGGAACCGTGCTTGAGTACTACTTCTTAGGTGTTTTGGGATTATCCGTTGAGTACGCAGCACTGGGTTACTGCATCTCAATTACCTTCTCGTCCCTTTATGGCATCTGGCCGTTTATTGGCAACAAGCAAATCCTTAAGTTTGTAAAGCCACACTTTAATTGGACACAAATCAAAGAAATCTTTGTAAACGGCTTCCCTATCTTTATGCAGAACATCTCAAGCAGGATTTATTCCCTGCTTATGAACGCTGCCCTGCTAAGCCTCGGCGGAGATATTGCCATTGCTTCTTATGGCGTGCTTCTCTATTCTGGCGGACTCATTCAGCCGCTCATTTATGGACAAGCTGATGCTATGCAGCCAGCCATTGGTTACAACTGGGGCGCAAAGAAAAAAGATCGAGTGCTTGCTATCGAGAAGTACATTTTCTCCACAGGCATTATTATTGGCATCTTTGCCTTCTGCGTCTCGTTCTTCTTCTCGGAGTTCTTGGTCAAACTCTACCTGCCTGAAGGAACGCAAGAGCTGCTCAACATGGCCATCCCAGCTATGCGCATTCATGCTTTTATCTTCATTTTTAGCTGGATTACCATGTGCACCGAGAGTCTTGCCATTGCTCTGAAGCAGACAAAGATTTCCAATCTCTTGAGCATCTTTATGGCACTTATCTTCCCTATCAGCTCACTGCTGATACTGAAGCCATTTGGTCTGGACGCACTTTGGTACGTGTCAGTTGTGTCCAATATACTCTCAGCACTGCTCTCTGTTGGCTGCCTCATCCACATCTATCGCAAGCATTTCAAAGGTGTGAATTCAGACGGTGTTGATGGCGCTGATGCTGTATCCGATGGCACTCAGGAAGAGGACTCCGAACTCACCGATGCAGAGCTCGCCGAGGCAGAGCTTTCAGCTCCCGAGCTCTCCAGCCCAGAAGATCACCTGGACCCAGAATCCATCTCCCGAGCTCAATAGCCTGCTCTCTCACAGCTCCGCGCAACAACTTACTCCTCACAAAAACATGGCGAGAAGATCTTCTGATTCCAAGATCTTCTCGCCATAAACATAAGCGGTTATAGAACGTCTACCTACAGCGCAGCAAGTGCCTGCTCGACGTCGTTGATAAGGTCCTCAGTACCCTCAATACCGCAGCTCAGGCGTACGGTACCTGGGGTAATGCCTGCTGCCACAAGCTCCTCATCAGTAAGCTGACGATGCGTTGAGGAGGCTGGGTGCAAACAGCAAGAACGAGCGTCTGCAACGTGCGTTGCAATAGAGAAGACCTTGAGGTTGCCCAGGAACTTCTCGGCAGCCTCGCGGCCACCAGCAACGTCAACGGTGATGACACCGCAGGAACCGTTTGGCAGATACTTCTGAGCCAGCTCGTAGTACTTATCGCCTGGAAGGCCAGGATAGCTTACGTGTGCAACCTTAGGGTTGTTAACAAGCGCCTCGGCAACTGCCTGGCCATTCTTGCAATGCTGAGCCATACGAACATGCAGGGACTCAAGGCCAAGGTTAAGATAGAAAGCATTCTGTGGCGACTGAATAGAACCAAAGTCACGCATAAGCTGAACGGTTGCCTTAGTAATAAAGGCGCCACCATTACCAAAGGTATCTGCATAGACAAGGTTGTGATACGAAGGATCAGGCTGGGTTAGACCTGGGAACTTATCTGCATGAGCAGCCCAGTCAAAATTGCCACCGTCAACGATAGCGCCGCCAACAGCAGAGCCATGACCGTCCATGTACTTGGTAGTGGAATGGGTCACAATATCTGCTCCCCACTCAAGAGGACGGCAGTTCACAGGCGTGGCAAACGTATTGTCAACAATCAGTGGCACATCGTGGTCATGAGCAGCCTTTGCCCAACGTTCAATATCAAGAACAACCAGTGCAGGATTTGCAACAGTCTCACCAAAGACGCACTTTGTATTTGGTCTGAATGCTGCGTTAATCTCCTCGTCAGTTGCATCTGGTGAGATAAACGTACACTCAATACCCATCTTCTTAAGAGTGATAGCAAACAGGTTAAAGGTGCCGCCATAAATGGTAGACAGGGAGATAAAATGATCTCCAGCCTCAGCAATATTAAAGACGGCAAAAAAGTTTGCGGCTTGACCAGAAGACGTCAGCATTGCAGCCGTACCGCCCTCAAGCGCACAAATCTTTGAAGCTACGTTATCAAGCGTTGGATTTTGAAGACGAGAATAGAAATAACCCGCAGCCTTGAGGTCGAACAACTCTCCAAGCTGCATCGACTCGTCATATTTGAACGTGGTTGATTGAATGATAGGCACTTGCCTAGGCTCACCGCAACCAGGCTGATAACCGCCCTGTACGCAGCGAGTCTCGATGCTCTCAGACATAGCATCCTCCCTCATAATCATCATCCACGCCGCGCAAACGTCAATGCGCTCCAAACGTGGACTATGTGATTATCTAAGGATACTAGTCTCTCTACCCTCAATAACACGCTCAATCAAAACTTTTTCATGTTCTGAAACAATTGCGAGGTCTGAGGTAACATCTCTGAAGTCCATGGAGTCTTTCCACTCTTTGACCAGAGAAATATTGCGCTGAGCTGTGCAAACAGTACTAAGCTCAGAGTCAATATCCTGCATAATCTGGGTGTAATTTGCGCGTTTCTCGCCCAACATGTCACTGAGGTGGAAAAGAATGTGCTCAACTTCACGAACTTCTCGCCTTGCATGGTGTACCTCAGAGAAGCTGGTCATATCCAGGCCAAACAGGCGCGCATCAATAGTCTCAAGCATGTAATCAAAGCGGCTGCTGACATCCTCAAACGAGATGCCATCCTGCAGCACTGCATCTGACCAAGCGGGCTCAAAGAGCTCATCCAGAGCGCAGCGCAGGCTACGGCGAACCGCCTTCTTGCGCAGAGCCTCACAGACACGATCGCGCTCATTCTCGCGAGCTGCCTCGACAGCGCTGACCAGCTTGGAGCCTTGAGAAAGCTCTCCGGACTCCATCAAATCTGCAACGGTATCAGAGAAGCCGTCAATCTCACGAAGGCGCGTAGTTGCACCAAGCATCAGCCTATAAACAGGCTCAGCAATCTCTACTGCCTCCTCGTTAAGAAGTGGCGAGAAGAACTTAGTAAGCAGCTGAGTTCCCCTAAGAGCAAACCTAAATGCTGCGATTACCGCAGGATCTTCTGGATGAGCGCGGAACTCTGCATATGCGTCCTCCAAGTTGGTTGCTGCATGAGCACATGCCTCATCAAGAGCGTCAAGCGTCTCCCAAGGCTGAGTTGAAGGGCCACTGACCAGCCAAAGAAGCTTACCGTGAGGCTCGCGAACATCTCCAAGCTGCTTCCAGACGCACTCATGCTGATGACCAAGTGAACCGCGTACGTCAATTGCGCACACAGCGCCCTTTGTCAGCGGAAGTTCAAATCCCAGCAAAGTCTCTGCAACATAGCCCAAAAATGGAGCATGACCAACAAGAATCAGCGTTTCTGCATCAGCGTGCTCAAGCTCTGCCTGAAGTGCAGGAAGATCTTGATCGTAAAGGGAGTCATGAATCTCGAGGCCCTCAGAATCCAGCGCCTCTGCCACAATCTCTGCAGTTTCAAGCGCGCGAAGAGCAGGACTTGTCCAAATCTCAGCCTCTTCACCCTCTGGTCCCAACAGCCCAAAGATATGAGGATAATTGGCAGATAAAGCCCTCTGACCAGCACGTGTGAGCTCTCGACTCATGTCTTCAGAGCCACGTTCAGATACACCATGTCGTACAAGAACCAAAGTCTTTACCATGTTTACCTCCGCTGGTCATCTGCAGAAAACTGCTCCTTATAGCGTAATAGGACGCTCGCGCAATTTTGCACGAACGTCCCATTTTTACTGCCAACGGGCAAATATATCGGTATATGGCGAGAAAAACTTTTTATCTCGCATCTCTGCTATGCAGTTTTTGCATAACGGCTATGCATAACCTGCACGCAAAAATACAACTAGAAAGACTTTGCAACTGTGGCGGTTGGACTAGCACACCAATCGCATTCCCCTACGCTACCTGTGACCTGCAATCTTAGAAGTCAGCGTTACCTACCGTACGAGGATGAGGAATAACGTCACGAATGTTATCCACACCGGTGAGGTACATAACAAGGCGCTCAAAGCCAAGGCCAAAACCAGAGTGTGTGCAAGAACCGTAACGACGAAGATCCAAGTAATACTTATAGTCGTCGGGGTTCATGCCAAGCTCAACAATGCGCTTCTCCAAAAGCTCAAGACGATCTTCTCGCTGTGAGCCACCAATAATCTCACCAATACCTGGAACAAGGCAGTCAGCTGCGGCAACAGTCTTGCCATCATCGTTAAGGCGCATGTAGAAAGCCTTGATTTCTGCTGGGTAATCAGTAACAAAGATTGGCTTTCCAAAGTGCTGCTCGGTGAGGTAGCGCTCGTGCTCAGTCTGAAGGTCAATGCCCCACTCAACGGGATACTCAAACTTCTGACCAGCCTTTACTGCCTCCTGCAGAATCTCAATTGCCTCGGTGTAAGAAACGCGAGAGAACTGAGAAGTTGCAACGTGGTTCAGGCGCTCAAGCAGGCCCTTATCCACAAACTTGTTAAGCATCTCAAGCTCATCTGGGCAATGCTCAAGTACGTATGCAATAACGTAGCGCAGCATCTCTTCTGCAACATCCATGTCCTGTGCAAGATCACAGAAAGCCATCTCTGGCTCAATCATCCAGAACTCTGCAGCGTGGCGACGCGTGTTTGAGTTCTCTGCGCGGAACGTTGGACCAAAGGTGTACACGTCACCAAAGGCCATAGCAAAGTTCTCTGCCTGAAGCTGGCCAGAAACGGTGAGGTGAGAAGACTGACCAAAGAAATCCTTTGAGTAGTCAACATCACCCTTCTCGGTACGTGGAACGTTGTTCAAATCAAGCGTAGTCACGCGGAACATCTCGCCTGCACCCTCAGCATCAGATGCAGTGATGATTGGGGTGTTCACGTAGACAAAGCCACGATCCTGGAAGAACTGGTGGATAGCAAAAGCAGCCACAGAACGGATACGGAAGACGGCACGGAACATGTTGGTACGAGGACGAAGGTGCTGCTGCGTACGAAGGTACTCAAGAGACTGACGCTTCTTCTGCATTGGATAATCAGGGCTGGATGGTCCCTCAATCACAATGGTCTGTGCCTGCAGCTCAATAGGCTGTGGGCGATCAGGAGTAAGCTCAAGGACGCCCTCAATAATCAGAGCAGCGCCAACACCACAGGAAGCAACCTCCTCGTAATTGCCAAGGTTCTCACGATTCATAACAACCTGTAGGTCTTTGAAGCAGCTACCGTCATTAAGTGTGACGAAGCCAAAATTCTTCATATCCCTTACTGAACGTACCCAGCCGGCCACGGTAACTTTTTGGCCACCAAGTTGCTCTGCATCTGCGTACAATGCAGAAATCGTGATGCGCTCCACGGGCATACCCTCCTTGTAACTCACTCTGCAGGCTTTTCCTGCGCTCTGCAGGACTATCCTGCGAGACGAACAAATATCTATTTAGAATACCGCATAACCACATGGCAAACGTTCACTTTTATATATCTGGCGGTATTTACGCTAATCTCACACAGCGAAGTCAAAGCGCGCCATAAAACACCTATCCGCAATTCGGCTAAACTAGTGCAGTAGAACTTGCCTACAAAGTGCCGCCGCGTTAAAAGGCCTGCTAAAGGAGAAACCATGGAAGACTACAAGCGCGAATTTATTGAGTTTATGGTCCAGAGCAACGTACTTAAATTTGGCGATTTTACGCTTAAGAGTGGTCGCAAATCTCCTTTCTTCATGAACGCAGGCGCCTATGTCACCGGTGAGCAGCTCCATAAGCTGGGACTTTACTACGCTCGTGCCATTCACGACAACTTTGGCCTGGATTTTGACGTAGTCTTTGGTCCTGCTTACAAGGGCATTCCCCTTTCTGTTATCACTGCAATGGGCATCAATGAGCTCTACGGTAAGCAGGTTCAGTATTGCTCCAACAGAAAAGAAGCAAAAGATCACGGCGCCGACGCCGGCATGCTTCTAGGAGCAGAGCTCAAAGACGGCCAGAGAGTAGTTATGGTTGAAGATGTCACCACTTCTGGCAAGTCTATTGAAGAGACCTATCCTCTGATTACCTCTATTGCAAACATCCAGGTAGTTGGCCTGATTGTCTCGCTCAACCGCATGGAAGTTGGCAAGGGCGGCAAAGTTGCAGCACTCCAGGAAGTCTCCGAGCGTTGGGGTATGCCAACTGCAGCCATTGTCTCCATGGATGAGGTTACCGAGGCCCTCTATAACAAAGAGGTTGACGGTAAGGTTATTATCGACGACACCTTGAAGGCCTCCATTGATGCCTACTACCAGCAGTATGGCGTTAAATAAGGCGAGAAAAACCTCTGCGTAGAAACCTGACTTATGACTCTAACTCAACTTAAATACGTTCTTGCTATTGCTAAGGCAGGCACTATTAACGCCGCAGCTAAACAGCTTTTTATCTCGCAGCCTACTCTAAGTAGCGCAGTCAAAGAGCTTGAGGCCGAGCTGGGAATCTCCCTTTTTAACAGAACCAGCAAGGGCGTTGAGCCTACCGCAGATGGCGAGGAGTTTTTGAGTTACGCCAGGCAAGTTGTCATGCAGACGGACCTCATTGAAGAGCGCTATCTGGGCACCGCTCCCGCCAAACAGCGCTTCTGCGTTTCTTGCCAGCACTATTCCTTTGCCGTTGAGGCCTTTGTCAACCTGATTAAAGAGCACGGCGGCTCAAAGTACGACTTCCGTATCAGAGAGACGCAGACGTACGAGATTATTGAAGACGTCTCCAAGCTGAGAAGTGAAGTAGGCGTCCTTTACCTCAACTCGTTCAACGAGCGCGTTATTAGAAAAACGCTGCAGGACCAGGGCTTGGTTTTCTCACCATTGTTTAAATGCAAGCCAAGCGTCTTTGTGGGAAAAGATAACCCGCTGGCAAAGCGCTCCTCGGTAACACTCAACGATCTTGCCCCCTACCCTCGCCTTTCGTACGAGCAGGGCGAGCACAATGCGTTTTATTTCTCCGAGGAGCTTCTGGCAACGCTTGATCGCGATAAGGACATCATGGTCCGAGACCGCGCCACTATCTTCAACCTGATTATTGGCTTGAACGGTTACACCATCAGCACCGGCCTTATTAACGAGGAGCTCAACGGACCAAACATTGTTGCAATTCCTCTAGCTGTTGATGATTACATGGAAGTTGGCTACGTTACACACGACGAGAAGAGCCTCTCGCCCTTTGGCGAGCTCTACATTGACGCGCTCAAGCGCTGCTGCCAAGCAGTTACGTGGGTGTAAGGTTTTATAACTATCATTCCACATGGACACTTAGCGCAATAACGTGCGTTTATTTATGTTTAATTAAAAAGAGCATGGAGCCCCGACTTACGTGGTGGATTTGCCAAAGTTAATTAGGACTTACTATGGTATCTCATGATTTTAGAGACCTTAACTTGAAAATGCACAAGCTCCCAAAAGGAGCTTGTGCATTACTTCAATTCTGGATATTCCTTTACTACTAATTAAATACAATATATTTTTCTATGTTTATCCTTTTCACGATATTCCTCAACTATTATAAAGATCAATTGATACTACAAATATAAGCCCTTTTCTACACTTTCCTTAACCAACTCTTCCGTCAGTTTCCATAATTCTTCAGATTCATCTTTTATAAATTTTTTCTTTTCTAATACCATGTCCGCACTTACATTATCAGGATTGTAATTTACTTCTGACACTTCTAAATGATTTATTAATGGTACCAATGCGTCTATTACTCTTGCATATCTCGCTTCAAAACTCTGCCCTGTTTCAAATTCCAACCAGGCATTTTTCATATTTAAATATTTTTCTTCTGGAAGAATGCTCATTGTTTTATTAATCGATTCAAGTTCTCTATCATGAGAGTGAACTTTATTTTTATCATCAAAAACCCAAGTATCACCAGCATAAATCTCACCTAAATCATGAATCAGTAACATAGTAATTACCTTTTCTATATTTAACTTTTCAGGATAAAATTCTTGAAGAACCATCGAAGCTATCGCGCACTGCCAAGAATGTTCGGCACTATTTTCAAATCTTCCATCAAGGGTTCTGTTAAATCTTGTTACTGACTTTAATTTCTCTATTTCTTTAATAAAATCAACTGTACTATTCAAACTATTCATTGATACTGTAACCTCTCTAATATTTATTTACCACTAAATTTTTCGATTATTGTATTTAAACTTTTATCTGTAAGCAAACAAAAAATAGTCCATCTTTTTCTCCAACTGGGGCAATTTTAACAATCTGGCTTGTAGGCGTAATTATAAATGGCACCACCGTATTCTTAAGAATATTTAACTTCTTTTTCATTACCTATTTCTTTAGCATCTTTTAAGCCAATGAAATTCTTCTTAGTTTTTAGTATTCTTCTCTTTCATTAAAACTAGATTCTGTTGAAGTTACTATAGTTTGAATGTAAAAAAGCATCAAAGCCTAAATTATTGGCTAAAATCTTTACCTGATCCATAAATTCGTCCTCCGAGAATACCAAGGGATATTCAATACGAATAACTGAAATTGCCCTAACCACATATGACGGTTACCTGGAAAAACATGGTATTACACCACAACAACCCAATACTCATGGCAATCAAACAAGTGTGATAGATGTCACTATAGAAGTTAAAAATGATAGAGAAGAGACTGAGCCTGTAGGAGGAATAGATTTTCTCGCCACGATTTTAATTCCACAAGCCAACAACACCTACTACATTTGCGATTTAGGAAATGAAAACTCCCTTTGGCCGCTTTAGTTGCACTTGTAGGCCTAAATTCAAACGCTATCATTCAACATAGGCACTTAACTCAATAATACAAATTAATTCATATTTAATTAAAAATATCCAAGTCAAACATCTCAATATATAGATATTTAGTTTTATTAAATAAGGTTCAAAAATAACGAAATTACTTTAACCGATAAAAATATACCGCTCACAGAATTAATAAACTGCTTTGCATTTCAAGACTTATGATGATGACAAGTTAAGGTCTAATCATGGGGGTTGGCCAAACTTAAAAACTAAGGAGGCGTTTATGAATCGCCCAAAGGTTTTAAAGCTATTTACAGTCTTGTCTATTTTTCTTTGTATTCTAGCAGTCCAGAATGTTGCTTATGCTAACTGCAATAATTACAATGATACAGCTTATTATTACACTTTTTCCGGAAGCAACACTCAAGGAACACGAGGTCGCACAAAGGATACTAACTCAATGAGTTATATTAGAGTTGATCGCATTGATCCCAGTAGCGTTCGTTTTTACATTGATGGTTCCTATAGTCTGTGGAGCGGATATGTAAATAAAACGAGGAATGACCACGCAACTATTAGTCACAAAGGTCACTTTAATATCCACAACTATGTTTATGAAGCCGGTATGCGCTACGCCAGAATGACAGCTTGGGGCAATGACGGAAACGGCGTTGTAAGTGGAGCATGGAGCCCCGACTCACGTGGTGGATTTACCGAAGTTAATTAGGATTTGCTATGGTATCTCATGATTTTAGAAACTTTAACTTGAAAAAGCACAAGCTCCCGAAAGGAGCTTGTGCTTTGGGATTGTTGATTACTTGTATCGTCATTACAGGACTTTTTTATTTTTATGGTCTCGCCCAAAAACAGGCGCAGCAAGAACTTTTTGCGCAGCAAGTGGCGCAAAGACAAAATGAGGCCTCGGAAACTTATAAAATTGGCGATACTGTACAACTAACTGGACTTGATCAAGAAGGAGGTAATCCAGCTGAGACTCCTTTTGGGGCTTATTTACCATGGATTGGTACAATAGAGGTAACGGTAACAGACGTAACCCTTTATCATTCTATAGACGAAGCAGGATTTACCTCTGAAGCACTTAACCATTCGTCAGCACCGGAAAATGCAAATAGCTTGTATCTAGTCTATACGCTTCATTTTAAAAACATAGATGCTGTTCAAAAACGCACCCCAAACGGGATGAGCTCTATATTACTTTCTAGCTACTCAATTAATGCCGAAGGACACGATATTTTCATGTCCCAAATCACACCTGAAAATGCCCGAATTAGCAGTTCGGAAGTGGAAAAAGAAAAAGGATATTTTTGGATTAATGCAGGAGATGAATGTGACGTCAAACTTGCCTTTGTACTATCTCCAGAAGAGATGAGAGATATTACTTCTATTCATCTGGCAGATATGGGAGGAATTTATTCAAACGCAAAGTTAGTTGATATACAGTCTGCATTAAAAAGTGATAAGTAGGTGTTTGCTATGAATTCATTGTTCAAGTCTGAATTTAAGCGACAACTTACCCATAACCCATTATTTTGGATATGTATTGCAATTGGCGCCTGTCTTGCACTACTTGCTGCTTGGATTGAAATTCAAATTGAATTTAATACCTTAGAAGCAACTCTTCAACAGGGAAATCATCTTTCCTATAACACTTTGCTTTCTGTCATTTCTGCTTATACTGCTTGGATTCCCACACGAATCGGAGATTTTTACAGTGGACTGTACTATCTCTTATGGCCGCTCTTAGCTACCATCCCAACTGCTTGGATACTAAGCAACGATTCAAAAGAAGGAGTGCTTGAACAGCAATGTCTTAGAATTAAAAAAGCTAGTGTTATCAGGATAAAACTATATGTAAGCTTTGTTTCTGGAGGTATTTGCTCTGCCTTACCTCTTGTCCTTAATTTTTTAGCTGTAATTTGTTTCTTACCGTTATCTACGCCAAAAATTTACGATGAGATATATACCGCAGTCCCAATGAACTCTTTATTCTCAGGACTCTTTTATAACTCTCCTCTTGCTTATGTCATTACTCTATCCGTATTAGCCTTCATAATTGGAGGGCTGTTTTCCTGTGTTGTTTCTCTTTTCGCAAGTTTATCTAAAACCAAATTCCAAGCAATTTTTGTTTCTTATTTTCTGCTGCATCTATTAGCGTTCCTAGGCTCACAATTTTCTGCAATCCTCTTCTCTGCTCAATTAAGAGAAGTGGGACAAAATTCTTTTATTAAGTTGAATTTCTTTCAGTTGATAAGTTCTGAATATGCTTCAACAAAACTTGGATTCTATTGCTTCTGTTTTGTTTTGCTATTACTGGTTATCTTCATTTCTTACAAAAAGACTTGTAGAAGTGATCTGCTATGAAACATCAAATTTCAAGGAACTTCACTCAGCTTTTTGATGTGCATAAAAATCTTCTAGTAGCGCTTTTTGCGATGTTGCTATCTTGTACTGCGTTTATTTCTTCTTTTGCACAATTCAGCTTAATTACACAAGGAGGATATTCATTTTCTTTAGGTGATTTGATTATCGCAACATTTTTCGGATCTGCCCACACGTTCTCTATAGAGTGGACCGCACTCTGCATCTCTTTTCTTCTTATAGTCATTATTTCAAGCTCAGACAAGAATGAACATTTTTCTATTCAACGCATAATGAGATTTGAGAAGAAAACTAGATTTTGGATTTATAGCTATATAAATATAAGCGTATCTTGTCTCGTTTTGATTGCCGTCTATATAATGACATACGTTGTTTTACTTATTTGTACAGGCAACAGCCTTACTATTGCTACACTAAATGTAAATATCTTCATTAACCATACCGTTCAAGTTGCTACAAATTTTTCGCTCACAGCCTCAGAAGTATTAGTCCTTCTCGGCATTTATTATCTTGGCCTCTTGTTCTTTTACTCTTTTTACAAAGTAATGGAACTCTATGCTCACAATTCACTAGCTATATTACTAAGCGTATCGCTGCTAGTTTTAGGAGAGTTCTTTCCTGAACTTCCATTCCCCTCTACATTAATGACTTTTTCGAGACTTCTTCCTTTTAATCCAGAAGGATATAGCCCTGTATATACAACTTTATATTTTCTTGTTGGAATCATTTGCTTAAACATTTTTGGCCTCATTGGAACTAAAAATATAGAGTTTGGCGGTCATTATGAGAAACTCTAAAGTAATTCCATTTGGTCCTTTTATCTATTCATTACGTGGTCCATTTTGTATCTGTACCATCTTAATGATACTTATCGTTGCTACATCTCTTGTAGTGTTCAATCGTTCAGCAACAAGTAATCCAACATTTGCAGATAACGTATCAAGTCTATTTGCTGGAATGCCACAGATATTGCAAAGCATTTCTTCAAATGCTGCTATGCCAAAAATTAAAATTCCTTTTGCCTGGTTAATACTTGTTTTACTTCCCCATCTAATGTGTTTTCTGGCAGTCTCCAGGTCACTAAGAAAAGATATGTATCTTGTTATGTCCTCCTCAAAGAGCTTCTATCCTATTCTTCTAACAGTAAGTTGTGTGACAGCAACTGGGCTTTATTGGATAATAGCGGGAGTTGTAATCCTTTTATTTACACTGCTTCACGGTGGAGAAATTCTATCAACTACGACATTAAGCTTAGAAATTCTCGAAGGTTTTGACGCCTCAACATTACCTGCAAATACGGTAAGTATTGTCCCATTGATGGGATCTCTATTCATTACTTCACTATCTCTTATAACGCTTCAATGTTCAGCAGGATTATTTATTAAAGAATGGCCTCCTCTCTTTTTAATAATTTCCTGGATAGTCTCCTCGATTTTCAAATTACATCCGCTCCTTATTGGTAACTACATGATGTTTTCTCGAAGTTCTCTCTATATTGATTCAACTAGCAGGGAGATTGTTGAAGGCAACCTCTGTGCAGGAGTCAATCCGCTCTGCACGTTAGTTTTTTGTATTGGCTCACTAGGTATTTTTCTTTATCTGTCTCTTTCACGCTTTAAGAACATTGATCAGTTTGGCGGTGAGTAAACATGTCGTACATTTCAGTTGAGCATCTAACAAAAGAAATCGGAAACGATACTGTTCTCAAGGATGTCACATTATCCTTGGAAAAGAGAGCGATAATTGGTCTCGAGGGCCAAAACGGCTCTGGTAAAACAATGCTTATGCGAGCGGTCTGTGGTCTCATTAAGCCTACCCAAGGATATGTTTCTATTGAAAACAAAAAGCTCTGGGATGATATAGATTTCCCACCAAGTGTTGGTCTGCTTCTAGAAAAACCAGCACTTCTCAGCTCATATAGCGGTCGTAAGAACCTAGAGATTCTCTCGTCAATAAAACAAATTGCGTCTGAGCAAGATATTGATGTCGCAATTGAAAAAGTAGGACTTGATCCTAAAGACAAAAGACCTGTTAGAAAATACTCCCTTGGCATGAAGCAACGCTTAGGAATTGCCATGGCATTTTTTGAACAACCGGATTTAATTATTCTTGATGAGCCAACAAATGCTCTTGATGAAGACGGTGTCCATATGCTCACGGAGCTCATTGTTGAACAAAGAGATAGAGGCGCAACACTTCTCGTATCAAGTCATGATGCTGAGTTCTTAGAGATTGTCTGCGATGTAATTTACAAAATGAAGCTCGGTAAAATTATCGAGAAGATCGACGTGCAAAGACGTGCATCATGAAACTAAAAAGCAAACTACCATTATTCGCAATTGCCATAAGCTTTGTACTGGTTTGTGCTCTTGGCTACAGAGTTTGGTGGGTAAATACCCATGCACTAACTATCCCCGAAGAGATTTATCAAATGGGAGAATGGGTCCCCCTTGACGGAAATTTTCATTATTCGTCTTCTGAGAATACAGAGGGATATTCAATACGAATAACTGAAATTGCCCTAACCACATATGACGGCTACCTGGAAAAACATGGTATTACACCACAACAACCTAATGCTCATGGCAATCAAACAAGTGTGATAGATGTCACTATAGAAATTAAAAATGATAGAGAAGAGACTGAGCCTGTAGGAGGAATAGATTTTCTCGGCACGATTTTAATTCCACAAGCCAACAACACCTATTACATTTGCGATTTAGGAAATGAAAATTCCCTTTGGCCGCTTGTCCAGCCAAATATAACCACTTCGCGAATTGCCATCAAACCGCATACCTCGTATGTTTTTCATGTGCCTTATGTAGTAAATCTCACAGGAGAGGAAATCTATAGAAATCCGATTACTGATACGACGTTTGATTTGCTTGTTTCTCGTCTACCTGTAGAAAAACGAATTCGAGTGTCTCTATAGCAATTCTTACCATTCCAGCAACAGGTTTCACCACCCCCACTACAGATTGTGCCACCCCCCCACTACGGATTGTGCCACCCCTCCCACTACGGATGAATGGATTGTTAGCTGTCTCCCAGTTTGCGCTAAAATAATACCTTACGTTTTTGAAGCGCAATGGGAGGCATCATGGGTCTTAAGTATGAAACCGCACAATATGAGGCATCATACGGGGCAATTTCACAACTTCCTTCTCCAGAGACCCCAGAGGTGGCTTTTGTGGGCCGCTCAAACGTGGGAAAGTCTTCCCTCTTAAATAAACTTATTGGCAGAAAACAGCTCGCACGAGTTTCAAGTGTCCCAGGTAAAACCGCTAATATCAACTTCTTTGACGTTGATGGCGTCAAATTTGTAGACTTGCCCGGCTACGGATTTGCACGAGTTTCTCGCCAAGAAAAACAGCGCTGGGCAGACCTCATCGGTGGTTACTTTGAGCAAGAACGCAGCTTTAACCTGGTTATTAGCCTTGTTGACATCAGGCATGAAGCTCAAAAGCTTGACCTGCAGATGATTAGCTTTCTTCAAGAGGCTGAGCTGCCCTTTGTAGTTGCGTTTACCAAGGCAGATAAGATTGCACGCGGCAAGCAAAATCAAGCCGCGGCCGCCCTGCGCAAGGCATTCCACATCACCCCTGAACAGGCCATTATTACTTCATCCGAGACCGGCCTGGGCATTGACGAGTTGCGCCGCCGCATCGAAGACGCAACTATCTAGGAGCATCATGGATCCAATCCACCAGCAAGAGCAAGAGCACCTCTCCCACGTATACCAAAAACTTGTTGAGATTCGTGAGGATTTGGACACAACGCTCAACACCACGCAAAAAGATGCAGCTAGAGACCTTCGTCAGATGAGTGAAGAAATCCGCCCGGACTTTGGCGGAGCGGACGAAACCATCGAGACCCTTGCGGCCATTGAGACGCTCAACAGCGTTATTGATACCTACAACCAGTACCACGATTTTACTGTCGAGAAACTCGGTCGAGTTGAAATCCTTTTGAGGCAGCCTTACTTTGCTAAGGTCACGCTCAAAATGCGACCCGGACGTCCTTCTCGCGATGTATACATTGGTGCGGCAGGCATCACCGACAAAGACCGTACGCCGCTTATTGTTGATTGGCGCAGCCCCGTTGCCGAGACGTATTACAACCAAGAGATGGGAACTACGTCGTACCAGGTAGACGGCAAGAAAAGAACGGTTGAACTGGAACTTAGACGACAGTTTGACATCACGCGCGACAAGCTGAACCTCTACTTTGACACAACGGTTGCCATTGAAGACTCTCTGCTGCTTGCCGCGCTAAAGCGTCAGCACACCGAGAAGCTGCAGGCCATCACCGCAACTATCCAGCGCGAACAAAACGTTGTTGTCAGGCACGAGGATGTGCCGGTTCTGCTGGTCAACGGCATTGCAGGCTCGGGCAAAACGTCCGTTTTGCTGCAGCGTATTGCGTACCTTCTGTACCAGCAGCGCACTACGCTCACCGCAGACCAGGTGTACCTGTTCACTCCTAACGAGATGTTTGGTCGCTACATCAACACAGTTTTGCCTAGCATGGGCGAGCACAATCCACAGGTATTTACCTGGGATTCTTTCCTCAAGGCATTAGGCCTAGCCGACCACGCATCGGGCGCCCATAACAACCCCGATTCTCTGAAGAAACTTGAAGAGCAACTTGCCACACTTGAGCTCTACGAGGACGACTTCAAGGCCATTTCTGTTGAGGGAACCACGCTTATTAAGCCAGCTCAGGTGGCTAGTTCTGTGGCAAAGTTCTCGCAATTCCCTGTTGGCCCGCGCCTCATTGCACTTGCCAAAGACGAGCTCCACACCCGCCTAGAGCGCAGACTTGGCCAGATGGCTCACAACGACGAAATCCAGGAAGAGATGCTCTCCCTTGACGTTGAGCAGCAGCTTGAGGTCTTTGGTCGCACCATCAGCCCTTCCGACGAGGAAGAAGTTCTGGCGCGCACCCGCGAGTTCCTCAACTGGCGTTTTGCCTCTGCGCACGAGGTCATCGAGTCCGCTTCCTGGCTGCGCATCGACCGCATTGGCATGCGCATGCTCAACGCCTCTGCTCTAAGCGGCGCCGAATGTGTTTACCTGCGTCTTCTTATCACAGGCGCTGGCGAGAAAAACGTCAAGTTTGTCATGATCGATGAGGTCCAAGACTACACCGAAACGCAGCTTATGGTGCTTGGAAAGTACTTCTCGCGAGCGCACTTCCTACTTTTGGGTGACTCTAACCAGGCAATTTGGGAAGATACCGCAACGTTTGAGCAGATTGAGAAGATCTTTACCGCAACGCACGGCGAGGGCGCAGTTTCTACCTGTAAGCTTCTGACCAGCTACCGCTCCTCTCCCGAGATTACTGCGCTCTTTACCTCGCTTTTGAGCGAAGAAGAGCGTGGCCAGACAAGCTCCGTTCAACGCGGCGGCAAAAAACCTGAGTTCTTTGAGGTGGTCGCTGACAACAAAGATACTGAGCGCGCCGAGTACCTGCAAACTATGAAGTCCCTTATTGAGCAGGCACAAGAGTTTGACGGACTGACCGCCATTGTGTGTACCGAGAAGCCTCGTGTTCGCTGGCTGACCAAACAGCTGGAAGGGCTTTTTGCGGCGGACGCCGACGGTGCAGTGCAGACCAACGGTGCGGCACAGGTCGAGTCACGCGACGGGGTCAAGGTGCTCACCAGCCACGATTCTCTCCCCGCGAAGGGCGTTGTTCTTCTCGACCTTGCTCTGGCAAAGGGTCTTGAGTTTGATCAGGTCATTGTTGCCGATGCACAAGAGGAAGTGTATAAAGCAGACGGAATTTCTCGCCGTAGGCTCTATACCGCCCTTTCTCGCGCGATGCATCACGTGATGGTGGTCTCTCAGGGAAAGATGACTTCGCTGCTCAGCAAATTGCTTTAAAAAAAGCAATTTCTACCTGCGATTTTTTTGAAATTTACTGATTGAAGACGGCTAGTTCGGGTAAATGCTTGTCATCGATAACATTTACCGTTGGAGGTTAGTATGTCCGAAGAATTGATTCCTGGTGTCATGAAGAACATCGACGCAAAGACCGTAGTAACCCTCAAAGATCAGGTTGCATGCCTTTCTGGCCAGGTCATCAGCAAGACTCTTGCGCAAAACGATGCCGTTAGCGTTACCCTTTTTGGCTTTGGCGCAGGTGAAGAGATTGCAAGCCATCGCGCGGGCGGCGACGCATTTGTCACCATTCTTGAGGGACGCGCAAACATCACCATCGATGACGATGTCTACACCCTTGAAGCTGGCCAGTCTATTGTGATGCCACTTGGTCATCCACATGCACTCCAGGCTCCAGAAGAGTTCAAGATGCTGCTGGTTGTTGTGTATCCTCAGAAATAATTTATATATTTACCTAACAATTCCGCAGAATTCTGCATAATTCCGCAGGTATTTTCTCTTTGGCCAGGTGGACAGCGCGTCTGCCTGGTCAAATACTATCTCTTCCTGGTCAAATACTAGCTACTTCTGGCCTAATACTCTGTGTAATTACAATACACACCACATAACAGAATGGGTATACTATTTATGTCTGTGCAATCAGCAAAATGTTAAACCTAAAGAAAGGTGAGCTATGAGCCAGATTTTTGATGTTCACGCACGTGAGGTTCTCGATTCCCGTGGCAATCCAACCGTTGAGGTTGAGGTTGTTCTTGACGACGGTTCCTTTGGTCGTGCAATCGTTCCTTCCGGCGCTTCTACCGGTGAGTTCGAGGCTGTAGAGCTTCGCGACGGCGACAAGAGCCGTTACCTGGGCAAGGGCGTTCTGAAGGCAGTCGAGCACGTCAACACCGAGATCCGTGACCTCGTTATTGGTTGGGACGCAGAGGATCAGCGTGGTCTTGACCTCGCTATGATCAAGCTTGACGGTACTCCAAACAAGGGTCGCCTTGGCGCAAACGCTATTCTCGGCGTTTCTCTTGCTGTCGCTCACGCTGCAGCTGCTTCTGCTGAGCTTCCACTTTACGCTTACCTCGGTGGCGCAAACGCTCACACTCTTCCTGTTCCTATGATGAACGTCCTCAACGGCGGCGTCCATGCTGACAACAACGTTGACTTCCAGGAGTTCATGATTATGCCTGTTGGTGCCCCTGACTTCACCACCGCTCTTCGCTGGTGCGCACAGGTTTACCACACCCTCAAGGACACTCTGAAGTCCCAGGGTCTCAACACCGGTGTTGGTGACGAGGGCGGCTTTGCTCCAGACCTTAAGTCCAACGAGGAGCCACTTGAGCTTCTTTCCGAGGCTGTTCAGGCTGCTGGCTTTGAGCTTGGCAAGGACTTCCGCTTTGCTATGGACCCAGCTTCTTCTGAGTTCTACAACAAGGAGACCGGCAAGTATGACCTCAAGGGCGAGGGTCGCTCCCTTACCTCCGAGGAAATGGTTGCTTACTACGAGGAAATGGTCGAGAAGTTCCCAATCGTCTCCATCGAGGACGGTCTTGCAGAGGAGGACTGGGACGGTTGGAAGGTCCTTACCCAGCGTCTGGGCAAGAAGATCCAGCTCGTCGGCGACGACCTCTTTGTTACCAACACTCAGCGCCTGAAGAAGGGCATTGAGGTTCACGCTGGTAACTCCATCCTCATCAAGGTCAACCAGATTGGTACCCTGACCGAGTCCCTCGAGGCTATCGAGATGGCTAAGCGTGCAGGTTACACCGCAGTTGTCTCCCACCGTTCCGGCGAGACCGAGGACACCACCATTGCCGACCTCGTTGTTGCAACCAACGCTGGTCAGATCAAGACTGGTGCACCTGCTCGTACCGAGCGTGTTGCTAAGTATAACCAGCTTCTCCGCATCGAGGACGATCTCGCTGAGGGTGCTGAGTACCTGGGCATGGACGCTTTCTACAACCTTCGCTAAACTCGCAGGTTGTGGGCTAGACGGCGCACGTCCGGCCCGACCGAGCTGCAACGCCGTTTAGGCAGCTAGAAGTTATGAAGCCGCATCTCATTTGAGGTGCGGCTTTTTTGTGCGCTGGTGCGGCGCGGGCCCGGGTGCGAGTGTGGGTCTGAGAACGGCTGCGTGACCTGCGGGTTTCTCGCCACGTCCGATGTTTCTAGCAGGTGCATGAGTTCCGTAGGCGCACCCGCGCCTAGTTTGAAACGCCCGAACACACCTATGTCGGATAATCTGCTGAAAATGCGTATACATTTCGTGCAAAACGCTTATCTCATGCAGAATATCGTTATTAGATGTGTTTTTTATCCTTGATTTTGCAGATTATCCGACATAGATGTGTTTGCTTAACTCTGAAATTTAGGGTAATTAAATCTTTGATATATCTTCATTCATAATTATGTATATCAGATAGAAATTATGCATAATAGTGAATTGAGCGTACGTGATTAAATTCAAATTCTATAACCAAAGCTGCTCCACGATGTATTTGGGCTATTGAGTCTGGTTTTATCTGCAGTTTTTTGAGGATGTTCCGTCAGTCGATATAACGGCACCGCAGCATCCCACCGCGGTTATACTTGATATGTCAACTCTCAAGAATCCGAGGCGCCATGAACACCACATCAGAGCATGTAATACGCACAATCCTGGTTGGACAGTCGGGCGGGCCGACTGCAGCCATCAATGCATCGCTTGCGGGTGTTATTCGCGCAGCTCACGCCCAGGGCCTCCGAGTGCTCGGGATGCGCAACGGAATCCAGGGATTTCTTGAGGGCGGCGTCGTTGATCTGGTGGAAGCACTTGAACTTACAGCGTCTGAATCCGGATCGTCCAACCACGCATCCACAAATCCTGGCGAGAAGAACCTCCAGCTCCTAAGGAAAACGCCATCAAGCTGGCTGGGTAGCTGCCGCTTTAAGCTGCCGGAGCTTGCTGACAACTCAGAATCCGCAGCCATCTCCCCTATCTACCAGCAGATTGATGCGCAGCTCAAGAAATACCAGGTAGACGCCGTGCTATACATCGGCGGCAACGATTCCATGGACACCACGCACAAGCTGTCTCGATACTTTGCCCAGGTGGAAAGCCATGTTCGCGTTGTAGGTGTGCCAAAAACCATCGACAACGACCTCGAGGGCACCGATCACACCCCCGGCTTTGGTAGCGCGGCGCGATTCGTTGCGTCCGTAACCGCCGAGCTCACCCGCGACGGCGGCGTCTACAACAGCAAAAACGTCACGTTTATCGAAGCCATGGGTCGCGACGCAGGCTGGCTCACGGCGGCTGGTGCACTGGCGCAAGATATTTGCGGAACCGCCCCAGATTTTGTCCTTCTACCCGAGATTCCGCTTGATGAACACGCACTACTTTCTGCCATTGAACAGCGACTTCGCGAGAAAAACAACGTGATTGTAGTTGTCAGCGAGGGCGTCCATCACGCGGATGGTAGTTTCCTTTTTGATGCAAAGTCCGTCTCAATTGACACGTTTGGTCACCTCGCGGCACAGTCCGGAACGGCTCAATACTTGTCGCAGCTAGCCAAGGATCAGCTAGGCGTAAAGTCTCGCGGCATTGAGCTCAATACACTGCAGCGCTGCGCTTCGCATGCTGCTAGCAGGGTTGACTTGGACGAGGCTGAGGCGCTGGGCTCCGCAGGAATTAAAGCTGTTCTCCAAGGTAAAACAGGTATTATGGTTGGCGTTCAGCGAACTTCAGATACGCCTTATGCTACGAAAATTCGCACGACCCCTGTTGCCGACGTTGCTAACAAGGTAAAGCTTGTGCCTCGAGAAATGATCTCCAAGGACGGTTTCAACGTTACCGACTCCGCCCTGACCTACCTGCGTCCTCTTGTTGCGGGCATGGAGGAGCCGATTTCTACCGACGGACTTCCCCGTTTTCTTGCGGAGTTATCGTAGGGATTCGTTGCGGGCGCGATAGTACCGTGCGGACGCGACAGCGCCGCGCGGACGCGCGCGATTCGTTGCGGACGCGTGCGATTCGTTGCGGACGCGACAGTGCCGCGCGGACGCGTGCGACCCGTTGCGGATGGGTGTGAGCCGCGGCTCGCTACTCCCCGAGGAACCTTACCTCAGGGTGAAGCTCGACATCAAACTGACGCTTGACCTCGGCTTGAACGTGTTCAATAACTGCGTGGACCTCGGTGGCAGTGGCGTTATCGTAGTTGACCACAAAGCCAGCATGCTTATCGGAAACACCAGCGCCACCAAAGCGATAACCCTTAAGACCAGCGTCGGTAACAAGCTTGCCTACAAAGTGACCCTCAGGACGCTTGAAAGTTGAACCAGCGGAAGGCAGCTCAAGAGGCTGCTTTTCCTCGCGAGCGCGCGTGAATTCTTCCATCTTTTCACGGATCTTCTCGCCATCTGCGCGATGAAGATTGAACGTGGCAGAAAGCACAATCATGCCCTCATCAGCGATTCTGCTGTGACGATAACCCAGGTCAAGCTCGGAAGCGTCCAGCGTAGCAAAGGTGCCGTCGGCGAGAAGGACGCGGACGGATTTGAGCACGTCAGCGATGCAACCGTCGTAAGCGCCTGCGTTCATGAAACATGCGCCGCCCACAGAACCTGGGATGCCGCACGCAAACTCGAGCCCAGAAAGGTCCAGTTCACAGGCCATCTCGGAGGCTTCTTTGAGGCCAACGCCGGCCTGGCAGGTCATCTCGGTGTCGTCGATGCTTACGCTGGTCAGGCCATCAGCGACGGCAATGATGACGCCGCGATATCCTGCATCAGAAACAAGCAGGTCAGAGCCATAACCGAGAATAAAATAAGGAGCTTCTGCGTCTTTAACCGCAAGGAGAGCCTCTTTAACCTCATCAGGGTCATCAGGGATGACATAGAGATCCGCAGGTCCACCCACTTTAAAAGTGGTGTGCTCGCTCATTGGCTCGTCTACCAGGACGTTCTCTTCTCCAACAATCGAGCAAAGCTTTCCGGCCAGGCTTTGTAAGTCATAGCCACTTTCAGACATGTAACACGCTCCTTAGTAAGTTACTTTTTATAGTTTATCGCAAGCGAGAAAAACGTGGCGTTGGGGCGAGAAAATCACGTCATTAGGCCGAGAAAATCATGATTCTGAAACGATAAAACAGTTTCTTTTGCAATTCTGTCAAAGAAATGTCCATCCCGTTTTACGTGTTATCAGCTGTTAACTCTGCTATAGTACTTATCGATATGTTTCAGAAATGGTTGCAATTACCTACTGGTGGTAAGGTGGCCGAGCTTCAGGGTTTATAACAGCCCAGCTCAAAGAGCCATCAAGTCCGCGACCCGCAAAGGCGGTTAACCTGGTTAAAGTCCAGGACCAACGGTACAGTCCGGATGTCAGAAACGGAGACTTTTATGGCTTCATCCCACTCAACCCACGCAACAACCGCATCTTCTAACGGCTGGTCCACCAAGAGAATCGCTATTCTCGCCATGCTTTGTGCAGCTGCTGCAATCAGCACCATGGTACTTCAGTTCCCGCTTATTCCAGGCGTGACGTTTTTGAAGTACGATCCATCGGGCGTCTTTGCCCTGCTCGCAGGCGTAGCTTTTGGCCCTGCCGCGGGCGCGATTGTCTCGGTGCTTCCCTACCTCCTGCACCTCACCACGGAGTCCGGAATTTACGGCACTATCATGGCAATTCTGGCAACGCTTAGCTACGTTTTGCCTGTCTCGCTGATTGTGTATAACCGTTCCGAGAATATCAAACAGCTGGTAATTGCCCTCATTGTGGGCAGCGTTATCAGTGTTGTTGCCTGCATTCTTGGCAACCTTGTAGTTACGCCAATCTACACCGGCATGAGTGTAGAAGCAGTAAGCGGACTAATTGTTCCAGCACTTCTCCCCTTTAACGTGGTGAAGGTTGCTATTAACAGCATCATCTTTGTTGTTATCATGCGCTCAGCTACCTCACTCTTTGAGAGCATCAAAGACGGTGAGTAATCTGGGCAACAATTCCCCTGATTTATACACGTCTGAAAGCACCGCACAAACTCAGGACCTGCCTGTAGCTGCGACGCTTTTGGACGTGACCTTTGTGCACGCAAAAGGCGTGGTTGCCTTAGACCACGTCTCGTTCTCTATTCCCGCAGGTAAACGTACCTGTATTGTTGGCGCAAACGGTTCGGGCAAGTCTACCGTTGCTTCAATTCTTTCTGGCCTTACAGCGCCTGACAAGGGAACTGTTACCTTTCTGGGAACCACCGTTGTCAATGACGGCCAAGTTGACTTTGAAGCGTATAAGACCATTCGTCCGCAGCTTGGCCTGGTCTTTCAGAATCCTGAGGATCAGATTATTTGCAGCGTTGTCGCAGACGATATTGCCTTTGGTCTGGAGAACCTTCAGGTGCCCAGTGATCAGATAACACCGCTGGTAGAACAGCAGATTACCCTTGGAACTCTCACCAAGTTTGCTTCCGAAAATCCGCAGATGCTCTCGGGCGGTCAGCAGCAACGCGTGGCAATCTCGGGCGCGCTGGTCATGAAGCCGCAAATCCTGATTCTTGACGAACCTTCCGCAGCTCTTGACGTTGTTCATAGAAATAACGTTATGGGGCTTGTCGAGAAACTCCGTGCAGCTGGAAAGACTATCGTTCATGTGACGCATTTCATGGACGAAGTGGTTTCTGCTGACCACGTTATTGCCTTAGACGACGGTCGCGTTGCGTTTGAGGGAACACCTGAAGCCCTCTTTGAGCAGCACGAGCTAGTTGAATGCCTGCATCTTGAAGAGCCGTTTGCCTATCAGGTGGCGCATGCGCTCAACAACCGTGGAGTTGTCGTGTGCAAATCCCCTTCGGCTGAGCGCGTGCTCAGCGAGCTGACGGGGCTTCTCGCCACAGAATCGCGAGGCGAGAAAGGCGGCGTGGCTGAAAGCTGCGAAGCGATGGCCGCGGGTTGTGACGGCGTGGCTACAGCCGACAGCGTGTCCGAACCAGCAGCGGTTTCTGTGCGCGACGTGACGTTCTCGTACCAGAAACCCGTGCTCAAAAACATCTCGGTTGACGTGCAAAAAGGCTCGCATGTTGCCGTGATTGGCTCCACTGGTTCAGGAAAATCTACCCTGGCGCGCTTGATTTGCGCACTTGATACGCCTGACGCCGGTAGCCTCTGTGTAACTGGTTTGGATACTCGACAGAAGCAAAATCGCAGAAAACTTCACGGCATTGTTGGCTACGTTATGCAGCGACCGGAGCGCCAACTTTTTGCGCAAACGGTTGCAGAAGACGTGGCATTTGGCCCCACTAACCTGGGTCTTTCTACCTGCGATGTCGCAAGTGCTGTGGATGCTGCTCTGGGACTTGTGGGCCTTTCTCGTAAGGCAGACGCATCCCCTTTTGAGCTTTCTGGTGGTCAGCAGAGACTGTGCGCACTTGCAGGCGTTATTGCCATGCATCCAAAAGTACTTGTGCTCGATGAGCCTACCAGCGGACTTGATCCTTACTATTGCTCTGAGCTCAGAAAAATTATCAATGCCGTTCTTGAGGACGGCTGCACCGTTATTGAGCTCACACACTCGATGGAGGATGCGGCAGAAACTGACCAGATTATCGTGCTTCATGAGGGTGACCTGGTTTTCTCAGGCTCGCCGCAACAAACATTTACTCATTTCTCAGAGGCAGAATTCCAGGAGCTTGGACTGGGCATTCC
>NZ_CAUUSI010000003.1:0-114970 GCF_963547875.1 Lancefieldella parvula | reverse complement strand
TCGACATAGCCCTCTTCGGTGATGACGCGAGCAATCTCAACGAGCACCTTGCTCGATGGCATGGATACGGAATCCTTGCCAGCTGAGTTTGCGTTACGAATACGCGTCAGCATGTCTGAAATGGGATCGGTAATTTTCATTTGATCCTTCTCCTTCGTTAATGATGAAACTGCGTGTCTGGTTCATCTACACCCGTGGCGCAGATGCCTTGACGCCAGAGCCCTGAGTCCTACCAGCTTGCCTTGCGGACACCAGGAAGCTCGCCCTTGCTCGCTAGCTCACGGAAGCACACACGGCACAGACCAAACTTGCGGTAAACGGAGTGGGGACGCCCACAACGCTGGCAACGGTTCTGTGTGCGCGTAGAGTACTTCGGCTCACGCGAGGCTTTGACGATCATCGAAGTCTTAGCCACAAATCCTCCTTCAAAATGCAACTTGGCGAACGCCAAGATGACTTCAAACAATAGTGCTGGTGACTATGTCACCCGGCATCGAAGATGCCTACAGGAATGCGCTTAATTTAAGCGCAGGTAAAAATTAGTCCTGCTTGAATGGGAAGTGGAAGGCGTCGAGAAGTGCCTTACCCTCCTCGTTGGTGTTAGCAGTGGTGACAATGGTGATGTCCATACCGCGGGTGTGGTCCATCTTGTCAAAGTCAATCTCTGGGAAGATGAGCTGCTCGGTTACGCCCATGGAGAAGTTACCACGGCCGTCGAAGCTCTTAGCAGAGATACCACGGAAGTCGCGGATACGAGGAATTGCAACTGCGATCAGACGATCCAGGAACTCCCACATACGATCGCCACGAAGGGTAACTTTAGCGCCGATTGGCATACCCTGGCGAAGCTTAAAGGTTGCGATAGACTTGCGAGCGTGTGTAACGAGTGGCTGCTGACCAGTAATGGTACGGAGGTCGTTTACAGCGCCGTCGATTGCCTTAGCGTCTGTAGCTGCCTCGCCAACACCCATGTTGACAACGATCTTCTCAAACTTAGGAATCTGGTTAACGTTGGTGTAACCAAATTTCTCCTTCAGAGCATCACGCACGGATGCGTAGTAAAGCTCTTTAAGGCGAGGTGTGTACTTCTCGTCTGCCATGGTTTCTCCTTAACTCTTGGGGTTTTAAGTGCGGGGATCGCCTCGCACCTCCTAGTTTGGCGAACTAGGAGCCATCTGCATCCTCGAGACATACGTGTCCCATAGAAAGACGCAATGAACAATATTAGACCTTATTGAGCAAAAATGGGACGAGAATTTCAAGCTAGCTGATATTTTTTCGTGTCATCACACGACTTCCACACCACACCGTTCTTCTCGCCCAAAAGAAAACCCCGCTATCTGACGATAACGGGGTTTGAAGTAGCTCTTTGGTGTTTCTTATAAAGCGAGAAACACGGGTAACTTAGAGCTCAGCGCCTGACTTCTTGGAGACGCGGACCTTAGTGCCGTCCTCCTTGATCAGGTAGCCAACACGAGTTGGCTTGTCGGTCTTAGGGTCGATAAGAGCAACATTGGAAGCGTCGATTGCTGCCTCTGCCTCAACGATGCCACCCTGCTGGTTAGCTGCGTTTGGCTTGACATGGCGCTTTGCAATTGCAACGCCCTCAACGACAACCTTGTTCTTCTCTGGATATACGCGAAGTACCTCGCCGCGCTTACCCTTGTCCTTACCAGTGAGGACCTCGACCTTGTCGCCCTTCTTGATCTTCATCTTAGGCATGTCGTTCCTCCTTAAAGGGTCTCAGGTGCAAGTGAGACAATCTTCATGTACTTGTGGTCGCGCAGCTCGCGAGCGACTGGTCCAAAGATACGAGTACCCTTGGGCTCACCCTCTTTGTTAACAAGAACGCATGCGTTCTGGTCAAAGCGGATGTAGCTACCGTCCTTGCGACGGGTGTCCTTAGCGGTACGAACGATGACGCAGCGAACAATGTCGCCCTTCTTCACCGAACCACCTGGAGTAGCCTCCTGGACAGCGCCAATGATGACGTCGGCAAGGCCGGCGTAACGACGCTTGGAGCCACCAAGGACCTTGACGCACTTTACGCGCCTTGCGCCGCTGTTGTCAGCGACGTTGAGAATGGTCTCCATCTGAATCATGTGACGTTCCTCCGGAACCTAATTTCTCAGAGGTGCGCGTATTTGCGCACATGAGAAATAATGATAGATACAAAACTAGGTTGAGCTAAAAGCTGTTTCCTAGGTGCTAATTACTTAGCGCGCTCAACGATCTCTGCGAGACGCCAACGCTTGGTCTTGGAAAGAGGACGAGTCTCCATGACGCGGACGGTATCGCCCAGACCAGCCTCGTTGTTCTCATCGTGAACGTGAAGCTTCTTGCCGATGGTCATCATCTTGCCATACTTAGGGTGGTGCTTACGGTACGTAATCTCTACCGTAATCGTCTTCTCGCCAGAGATGGAGACGACGAGTCCGGTACGAACCTTACGCGCATTTCTGCTTTCGGTCTCTGCCATAACTTATCTCCTGCGATCTAGTTCTGCTCTGCGGATGCTTCCGCAGCAATTTGACGGGTGCGCATCTCGGTCTGAACGCGAGCAATGTCGCGCTTAACAGCCTTGACGCGAGCGGTGTTGTCCAGCTGGCTGGTTGCCATCTGGAAACGAAGATTAAAGAGCTCTGCGCGGCCTTCCTCGAGTTTCTTAGCGAGGTCTGCATCGCTCATAGCCTTGATTTCGGTGTACTTCATTAGTTCTCACCGTCCTGATCGGCCTTGGAGACAATCTTGGTCTTAATTGGAAGCTTGTGCTGAGCAAGACGGAGAGCCTCACGAGCAACTTCCTCTGGTACGCCATCAATCTCGAACATGATACGACCAGGCTTAACAACTGCTACCCACTCTTCTGGGTTACCCTTACCGGAACCCATGCGAGTCTCTGCAGGCTTCTTGGTGATTGGCTTATCTGGGAAGATAGTAATCCAAACCTTACCGCCACGCTTCATCTCACGGGTGAGAGCAATACGAGCAGCCTCAATCTGGCGGTTAGTAATCCAGTGAGCCTCCTCTGCACGGATGCCCCAGGAACCAAAATGCAGCTGGGTATTACCCTTTGCCTGGCCCTTCATGGAACCGCGCTGTACCTTACGGTGCAATACACGCTTTGGAGCAAGCATTAACGGCCCCTCCTCTCATTGCGAGCACGACGAGGACGAGCGGAGCCCTCAAGAGCTGGGTTAGGTGTTGGCTGTCCAGGCATCTTCTCGCCGTAATAAATCCAAACCTTGATACCAACAGCGCCCATGGTGGTGCGGCCTGTTGCAGTACCATAGCCGATTGCAGCACGAAGGGTGTGCAGAGGCACGCGACCCTCACGGTACCACTCACGACGGCCCATCTCAGCGCCGTTCAGACGACCAGAGCACTGGATACGAATACCCTTAGCGCCAGCCTTGCGAGCGGACTGAACAGCCTTACGCATAGCGCGACGGAAAGCGACACGCTGCTCGAGCTGCTCTGCGATGGACTGAGCAACGAGGTTTGCGTCAAGCTCAGGACGCTTAACCTCGACGACATCAACGTTGACCTGACCCTTGCCGACCTTAGCAACACGCTCAAGATCTGCACGGAGGCCGTCAATCTCTGCGCCCTTCTTGCCAATGACAATGCCAGGACGTGCGGAGAAAATAGTTACCTTGACCTTATCGCCAGCGCGCTCGATATCAATACGAGCAACAGCTGCCTTCTCAAGGCGCTTCTCGAGATACTTGCGGATAGCAAGATCGTTGCCGAGCTGCTCGGCGTAGTCCTTATCGGCGTACCAACGAGAACGCCAGCTCTCGGTTACACCAAGACGGAAGCCTGTAGGCTGTACTTTCTGACCCATTCCTACGCCTCCTTTCGAGGTGCAACGACAACGGTAATGTGGCTCATGCGCTTGTTAATGCGGGAAGCCGAACCTTTTGCACGAGGGCGAATACGCTTAAGCGTTGGGCCTTCGTCAACAAAAGCGGTCTTGACTACCAGGTTGTTAGCACGGAGACCATTGTTGTTCTCGGCGTTAGCAACTGCGGAGCGCAGAACCTTAGCAATATCAGTTGCGGCAGCGCGAGTCGAGAACTGAAGAACCTCAAGGGCCTTCTCGACAGACTTACCGCGGACAAGCGCGACAACTGCGCGAGCCTTACGAGGAGCAACGCGAACATACTTAGCTGTTGCGCGAACCTCAATAGAATCGGTGTTCTTAGCCATTTACTACACTCCCCCTATTTGGCCTTGTGACCGCGGAAGGTACGGGATGGGGAGAACTCGCCCAACTTGTGACCAACCATGGACTCAGTGACGTACACAGGTACATGCTTACGACCATCGTGAACAGCGATGGTGTGACCGACCATCTCAGGGAAGATGGTTGAGGAACGTGACCAAGTCTTGATAACGTCCTTCTTGCCAGCCTCGTTCATTGCAGCGACACGCGCAAGGAGGCGAGTCTCCACAAAGGGGCCTTTTTTGAGACTTCTGCTCATTTATCTACTCCTACTCGTGTCTTACTTGGACTTACGACGGCGAATGATCAGGCGGTTAGAAGCCTTCTTCGGGTCGCGGGTCTTATAACCCTTGGTTGGCTTACCCCATGGGGTGACGGAAGGACGACCAGAAGTGTGGTTCTTACCTTCACCACCGCCGTGTGGGTGGTCAACAGGGTTCATGACAGTACCACGGACGGTAGGACGGACGCCTGCCCAGCGGGAACGACCAGCCTTACCAACAACAATGTTGGAGTGCTCAGCGTTGCCAACCTCACCGATGGTTGCACGGCAGGTCAGAAGAACACGACGGAGCTCGGAGGAAGGCATACGCAGAACTGCATAGCCGTTGTCCTTACCCATAAGCTGGACGGAAGTACCAGCAGCACGTGCCATTGCAGCACCCTTGCCAGGCTGGAACTCAACTGCGTGAACAAGAGTACCTACTGGAATCTGCTCAAGAGTGGTGCAGTTACCAGGCTTGATGTCGACGTCCTTGGTACCAGAAAGAACAGTGTCACCGACGCTCAGACCCTCTGGGCAAAGGATGTATGCCTTTGCGCCGTCTGCATAGTGCAGAAGAGCAATACGAGCGGAACGGTTAGGATCGTACTCAACGGTAGCGACTTTAGCTGGGATGTCATCCTTGCGACGCTTGAAGTCGATACGACGGTACTGGCGCTTGTGGCCACCACCCTGGTGACGGGTAGTGATGCGGCCATTGTTGTTGCGGCCAGCCTTCTTTGGCAGAGGCTCGAGAAGGGACTTCTCGGGCTTATCAGTTGTAATCTCAGCAAAGTCTGAGATTGTCTGGAAGCGCCTGCCTGCGCTTGTTGGCTTTAGATGCCTAACTGCCATAAACAGTATCCCTTTCTTCTCCGTTGGCTAGCCCGCTTAAGGGAAAGTCGAGCTAACACCGGATTACCACGGTACCGCGCGTATCTACTATGCGCGGCATACGAACCCGTACCTCAAAAGAGGCACGGGAGAAAAACCTTACTCAGCAGAGTTATTACCGAAGATCTCGATAGTCTCACCAGCAGCGAGGGTAACAATAGCCTTCTTCCACTGGCGGGTCTTGCCTGCCTGCTGATAACGTACACGCTTGTTCTTTGGCTTAACAGAAAGTGTGTTTACCTTGGTGACGTGTACAGAGAAGAGCTTCTCTACAGCTGCAGCAATCTCTTCTTTACCTGCGTTACGAGCAACCTCAAAAGTGTACTTGCCCTGCTCCATCAGATCGAAAGCACGCTCTGAAACGATAGGACGAATGATGACCTCATAAGGAGAGTTCATTATGCGAGCACCTCCCCAAGCTGCTTAGCGACATCAGCGGACATAACAAGTGCGCCGTTGTCGATCAGGAAACGAGTAGTAACCTCAGAAACGCCGAAGATTGAAACCTTAGGAAGGTTACGGAAAGAGAGGTAGGTGTTGACGTCGTCGTCTGGGACGATGACGGTAACGCGCTTACCCTCAATACCGAGGTTCTGAAGTGCAGCCTTTGCCTGCTTGGTGGAAGGCTGAGCAAACTCGAGAGAGTCAACGAGGACAAGCTCGGAGTCTGCAACCTTGCCGGAGAGGACGGACCTCATAGCAAGCTTGACCATCTTGTTGTTAATACGACGTGCGTGGGAACGAGGGGTAGGTCCAAAGATGACGCCACCACCAGTCCACTGACCAGCACGAATAGAACCCTGGCGAGCACGACCAGTACCCTTCTGACGGTAAGGCTTAACGCCACCGCCGGATACCTCGTGACGGTTCTTTGTAGAGTGGGTACCCTGACGTGCGGATGCGTCCTGGCAGACTACAACCTGGTGCACAACAGGGATGTTTGGCTCAATGCCATAGACGTCAGAGGAGAGCTCGGCGTCGCCGACCTTCTTTCCCTCTACGTTCTTAATCTCATACTTGGACATGTTGTCTCCTTGTTAGCCTAAGTGTTTGCCTAAAGGCCCTTAGGCCATGCGGACCTGGACGAGGGCATTCTTGCCGCCAGGAACAGCACCCTTGATAAGCATGAGGTTCTGCTCAGCATCAACGCGGACAAGCTTAAGGTTCTTGACCGTAACGCGCTCTGCGCCCATGTGACCATACATGTGAAGGCCCTTACGAACGCGTGCAGGGTATGCGCACTGACCAATGGAACCTGGACGACGCTGGTTACGAGAACCGTGAGTCATTGGACCGCGAGAGAAGTTCCAGCGCTTAACGGTACCCTGGAAACCCTTACCCTTAGAAGTGCCTGTTACGTCAACAGCGGTGACCTCAGAGAAGTCAGCAACTGTGACAACATCGCCGGTCTTGTGCTCAGAAGCATCCTCAACGCGGACCTCGCGGAGGTAACGCATTGGCTCGACGCCCTGTGCCTTGAAGTGACCAGCCATTGGCTTGTTGACATGCTTCTCGGAGATGTCGCCGAAGCCAATCTGTACGGCATTGTAGCCGTCCGTCTCAACAGTCTTTACCTGTGAAACGGTGCAGGGGCCAGCAAGAACGACGGTAACAGGAACGACGTTGTCGTTCTCGTCCCATACCTGGGTCATGCCCAGCTTGCGGCCGAGGATGGTATTAACCATGCTCTTTCCTAACCTTCGGTGGTCATGGGACCTTGAGAGCACATCGGGTACTCTTCCCCAGCGGACCACGTCCTGTACATACTGCCTTTAGACATAATTGTCCTGTTTGAGCAGCCCGTCTACTTTACACTCATTTTTGACAAGAAACAAGCCTAAAATCTCTAAAAGATGAACGCTTTGTGAAGACCGTTTGATACCTTCTAGCTGCGAGATCTTTCTTCTCGCCTATTTTGCGAGGTCAAACCGCTGACCCGGGCGTATCCATTGGCGAGAAACCCAAGGAATTTTGAAAAGTTTTTTCAAAAAAATTTGTAAAAACAATCCACGATAACAACTTTGCCAAAATCAGGCTATAAAAATTACTTTGCCAAGAGTTTACTGAGCAATGCTTCGCAACCCTTAGTGACATCCTGATACGTCAGATCAAAATTGCCTGAGTACCATGGGTCCGCAATATCACGAGGCTTCTCTGTCCAATCAAGGAGCAGCGAAACCTTTCCAAGCGAATCATCCTTTAATATGCGCATCATGTTGCGCAGGTTATTGTGGTCCATGCCTATGAGGTACTCAAAGTTATCGTAATCTGCGCGCGTCATCTGCCTCGCACGATGATTGCCGCAATGAATTCCCTCTTGCTGTAACTTTCGGCGCGTGCGAGGATCAACTGGATTGCCAATCTCCTCCGTAGAGGTTGCGGCTGAGTCGATGACAAACGAGTCTGCCAGACCGTTTTTCTCGACAAGGTCTTGCATGACGTATTGCGCCATTGTTGACCTGCAAATATTTCCGTGGCACACAAAGAGGATCTTCGTTACGTGAGCGTTTTCCGAGCAACCGGTGTTTAGCTGGCTACTTGCATTCTTCTGACCACTTATGTTGTGCGAGCTTTCCTTCATCTCTTCTCCTGTGCGCTGTAAAAGTATTCGCTTCCCTATTCTACGGGTTTCTCGCCAAGTGCAGATGTGAGTTACGTCTAGAAAAGTCTGCCTGAAAAGTACAAAGAATCTGTATTTCCGCCACCGATTCTTTAACAAAATCAGGCAAATCCACAGATTCTTTGATGTATTTAGGCAAAATTTACAGATTCTTTGAAGAAATCAGGCGCACGTCAGGCTCGCGCCGCCCACCTGGCGAGAAACCCGTCCACTTTCAGCATATGCGCACAAGAAACCCGGTATCCACACGAAGTGGATACTGGGCGGAAGGCGCGTTTGTGCAGCTAGCGCGGTCGTGACGCGTGTGGTGCGCGAGTCGCAACTCGTACGTGATCCTTCGCACGTGGTTCAACGCCACTCACGCAAAAACCCTCCCGCGCGTAGAGCGTAGGAGGGTTTGCAAGTTGGATTAAGCCGTATGCTTAGAGCTTGATCTCGATATCGACACCAGCTGGAAGGTCGAGACGCATAAGCGAATCAACGGTAGAAGCGCTTGGGTCGAGAATATCGATGAGACGCTTGTGAGTGCGCATCTCAAACTGATCACGGGAATCCTTATCCTTGTGTGGGGAGCGGATAACCGTGTAAAGGTTGCGCTCGGTTGGCAGAGGGATAGGACCGGAAACACGCGCACCTGTCTTCTGTGCGGTGTCAACAATCAGCTTAGCGGACTGATCAATGACCTCGTGATCATAGCCCTTGAGGCGAATCCTGATCTTCTGGCTTGACACTTTGGGTACCTCCATAAATGAGCTAGAGCTCGTGGTCGTTTACTTAGGATGCAGAGCCGCCGTTTTTGGCGACAATCTCTTCGCGTACAGCGTTAGGAACGGGCTCGTAAGAATCGAACTGCATGGTGTAGCTCGCGCGGCCCTGGGTCTGGGAACGAAGGTCGGTTGCGTAACCGAACATCTCACCAAGAGGCACCTTAGCGCGGATGACCTTGGCGTCCATACGATCGTCCATACCCTCAATCTTGCCACGACGGGAAGAAAGGTTGCCCATAACGTCGCCCATGTACTGCTCAGGTGTCTCAACCTCAACAGACTCAACTGGCTCGAGAAGGACTGGGTTGGACTTCTTGAGAGCATCCTTAATTGCCATAGAACCAGCAATCTTAAATGCTGCCTCAGAAGAGTCGACCTCGTGGTAAGAACCGTCAACAAGGGTGACCTTGATGTCGACTACTGGGTAACCAGCAATGACACCGTTCTCAAGAGCCTCGCGGATGCCCTTATCGATAGATGGGATGTACTCCTTAGGAATAACACCACCGACGATAGCGTTGACAAACTCGTAACCCTTGCCCTCTTCCTGTGGCTCAAGGTCGATGACTGCGTGGCCATACTGACCCTTACCACCGGACTGACGGACAAACTTGCCCTCAGCGTGGCTTACTGCCTTACCAGCAGTCTCGCGGTAAGCAACCTGTGGCTTACCAACGTTGCAGTCAACCTTAAACTCACGACGGAGACGGTCAACAATAATCTCAAGGTGAAGCTCGCCCATACCAGCAATGATGGTCTGGCCGGTCTCGTGATCAGTATGAACCTGGAAGGTTGGGTCCTCTTCAGCCAGCTTAGAAAGGCCGATGGACATCTTCTCCTGCTCAGCCTTGGTCTTAGGCTCAACAGCAACGTCGATAACAGGATCTGCGAAGCTGATGGACTCAAGGATGATTGGGTTCTTCTCGTCACAAAGAGTGTCACCAGTAGTGGTGTTCTTCAGACCAACGCATGCAACAATGTCGCCTGCGGAGCACTCGTCACGATCAACACGGTCGTTTGCGTTCATCTCAAGGATGCGGCCAAAGCGCTCACGGTTGTCCTTGACGGAGTTGTAGACGTAAGAACCTGCCTCTGCCTGACCAGAGTAAACACGAATGTAGGTAAGCTTACCAACATAAGGGTCAGTCATGATCTTGAATGCAAGAGCGGAGAATGGCTCCTTAACGTCTGCGTGACGGACAGCCTCATCACCCTTAGGAGTGACGCCATCAATCTCTGGAACATCCAGAGGGCTTGGAAGGAAGTCGATAACTGCGTCCAGAAGCTCCTGAATACCCTTGTTCTTGTAAGCAGAGCCAACAAAGACAGGGTTAATCTCGCCAGCAAGAACGCCAGCACGAAGAGCGCCCTTAAGGGTCTCAACGTCAACCTCTTCGCCCTCGAGAACAGCCATCATGAGCTCCTCAGAGAAGTCAGATGCTGCCTCAAGAAGCTCTTCACGCTTCTCTGCTGCAATCTCTGCAAACTCTGCTGGAATCTCGTCGAGTGGCTCAGGGTAAATCATGCCCTTAGCATCCTCTTTGAAGTCCCATGCAGTGTTCGTAACAAGGTCGATAAGACCCCAGAAGTTGGACTCAGCGCCCATTGGGACCTGAGCTGCAACTGCGTTTGCACCAAGGCGGTCACGCATAGTCTGGATTGCACGGAAGAAGTCTGCGCCTACGCGGTCAAACTTGTTGATGAATGCAATACGAGGTACGCCGTACTTGGTTGCCTGACGCCAAACGGTCTCGGACTGTGGCTGAACGCCTGCAACTGCGTCGAAGACTGCAACTGCGCCGTCCAGAACACGAAGAGAACGCTCAACCTCAGCGGTAAAGTCAACGTGGCCTGGGGTGTCGATGATCTGGATGACGTGGTCTTTCCAGAAGCAAGTGGTAGCTGCGGAAGTAATGGTTACGCCGCGCTCCTGCTCCTGAACCATCCAGTCCATGGTTGCTGCACCGTCGTGGACCTCACCAATCTTGTGGGTCTTACCGGTGTAGTAAAGAATACGCTCCGTAGTGGTGGTCTTACCAGCATCGATGTGAGCCATGATGCCGATGTTGCGGAGGTCTTTAAGATTGTACTTAGTCTTAGCCATTTGTTTGCTACTCCTGAATTCCGACTAGAAGCGGTAGTGGGAGAAGGCGCGGTTGGCCTCAGCCATCTTGTACAGGTCCTCGCGGCGCTTGACGGATGCACCTACGCCGTTAGTTGCGTCGATGATCTCGTTTGCAAGACGCTCTGCCATGGTCTTCTCTTTACGGCTACGGCTGAAAGTGACCATCCAGCGGATAGCAAGAGTAGTTGCACGACGGGAGTTGACCTCCATTGGAACCTGGTAAGTAGCGCCACCAACACGCTTAGGCTTAACCTCAAGTGTTGGGCGAATGTTATCCATAGCCTTCTTGAAGACAGTGAGGGCATCCTCGCCAGTCTTCTCTGCGACGATGTCAAATGCACCGTAGACAATGCGCTCTGCGGTTGCTTTCTTGCCGTCGAGAAGGACCTTGTTAATGAGCTGGGTTACCAGACGATTGTTGTAGACGGCGTCAGGCATAACCTCACGACGTACTGCTGCTGCGCGACGCGGCATATTAATCTCCTAAGAACTAGTTCGAGTAGTGGACGTGATTACTTAGCACGCTTAGTGCCGTAACGGGAACGGCCCTGAGCACGATTCTGAACTGCTGCGCAGTCGAATGCACCGCGAACAACCTTGTAACGAACACCAGGAAGGTCACGGACACGGCCGCCACGAACCAGAACAATGGAGTGCTCCTGGAGGTTGTGGCCCTCACCAGGAATGTAAGCGGTTACCTCAATGCCATTAACAAGACGAACACGAGCAACCTTACGGAGTGCTGAGTTAGGCTTCTTTGGCGTAGTGGTGAAAACGCGGGTGCAAACACCACGCTTCTGTGGGTTGTGCTGAAGAGCGGCGTTCTTAGACTTTGACTTGACGCTCACGCGGCCCTTACGTACGAGCTGGTTAATAGTAGGCAAGATCTTCTCCTTCTTATACCTATCTACCTGCAGTTTTACATATTCGAAAGGCGACACAGCACTGTCCCCTTGGAATTACGCAGGGAAGTACTTTACGCTGATGAAAGCCACATGTCAACAAGCCACTGTGCCGGGCGTATCTATACTTCATAGAAATTACAAATGTTAGGTAGCCTCAATCTCAGCAAGCTCAATTTCTAAGCCTTGGATGAGTTCTGTTTTCTCGCTAGAACAGTAAGGGCATGTGCGACCATACGTTACCGTAGCGTACGTTTTATTGCACGATAAACACTGTGTTAGAGCTGGTACTTCTTCAATTTCTAGCTGAGCTCCATGTAGCAGCTCCGTGCGATCAGCTGCCCAGCGCCATACATCCAACAAATACGATGGAACAACTCCAGATACCTCCCCTAGCTGCAACTTTACGCGCGCAACAGAGGTGAGGTTGTTCTGTTTTCCCAGATCCTCAACCATATCTATGAGGTAAAACGCAATTCCCAGCTCATGCATGTTAGTTAGTTCCAGTGAGCATGTTAGCTTGAAATACCAGTACTGCCCGCAGAAACGGGATTACCAAGCTCATCGGTTGTTACGTGTGACTGAGGCTTAGGGGTCTTTGTTTTTCTCGCGGGATTCTTAATAATCTTTACCGCACGTTTTCCAACATACGAGAGAATTTTTCCTGCCTTATGCTCTGCGGCAACCATATCTGAACAGTGAGGATTGTCTCGGAACAGGTGAATTGCATCAAACTCACAGCGTGTAGTACAGAGACCACAACCAATACACTTATTTGCATCAACAATTGAAGCGCCGCACTTCAAGCAGCGTGCGGTCTCGATTCTGATTTGCTCTGGCGTAAAAGTATGGCTAGAGTCTGTCCAGTTGTGTCTAATGTTTTTGACCGTATCGCATGCGGGACGCTGACGACCTGCGTGATCGTATCCACAAGACTCAACTGCTGCGTCAGATTTATCAAGCTCAACATAATGGCGCTGGTTGCGACCAATAGTCAAAGAAGAGCCTTTCTGTACAAAACGATGTAATGAAACAGCAGCTTCATGACCTGCGGCAATAGCATCGATAACAAAGCGAGGCCCCGTATACACATCTCCACCCACAAAGACATCGGGCTGAGCAGTCTGATATGTCTGGGAATCAGCGCACGCAAGATTGCCTCGCGTAAGCTCAACTGCCTCTCCCTCCAAAAGACTTCCCCACTCAACGGTTTGTCCAATAGACAAGACCACTGCATCTGCCTCAAGATACATTGTTTGCTCGTCATCAAAACAAGGCGAGAAACGCTTGTCATTGTCAAAAACACGCATACAGCGTTTAAACATCACGCCGCAAACGTGTCCTTGCTCATCTGTGTCAATAAAAGCAGGTCCCCAACCATTCTTGATTGACACACCATCTTCCTGCGCTTCTGTGATTTCTTCTGGTAGTGCAGGCATTTCTTCTGGTTGCTCTAGGCACACCATAGTAACTGACTCTGATCCACAACGAGCAGAGACTCGAGCCGCATCAATGGCAACATTACCGCCACCAATAACCACTGTCTTACCAGGTACTTCATGCAGAGGATGCTCGGTTACAAAATGCAAGAAATCAACAGCAGAAATAACCCCGTCAGCGTCTTCTCCAGCAATAGTGGCCTTTCTACCGCCCTGGCAACCAATAGCAACATAAAAACCAATAAAGCCTTGAGCGCGCAGTTCATCTAGGGTTATGTCTTTTCCTACCTCAACACCACAGCGAATCTCAACACCCATTTCTTTAAGAACGTCAATCTCTGCGGCAACAACGTTTTTCTCGAGCTTGTAAGAAGGGATGCCATATACCATCATTCCACCAGGAAGGAGGTTCTTTTCAAAAACAACGGGATTGTAACCGCGCTCTGCCAGGTAATATGCACAGGAGAGGCCGGCTGGACCTGCACCAATAATGGCAATTTTCTGGTTGAATCGGCCTCTATTTGACGGGATAACTGGCTCTGGAATAAAGCGATGTTCTGCCTCTAGATCTTTTTGAGCAATGAATTTCTTAACGTCATCAATGGCTACTGCCTGGTCAATAGTTCCTCGCGTACACGCTGCTTCGCAACGTTTATTGCAAACGCGACCACAAACAGCAGGGAATGGATTTTCTTTTTTGATGAGCTCAAGCGCATCTCGATAACGGCCTTCAGCAGCCATGCGAAGATAACCCTGAACAGAAATATGCGCTGGACAGGCAACCTTGCAAGGAGCTGTACCAGTATCGTGGCACTCAATACGGTTGTTATTTTTATAATTCCAATCCCAGTCAGACTCTCCCCAGAACTTATCATCTGGAAGATCCTGCATTGGGTAGGAAATTTTGCCCGTCCTAGTAGGAAGTTTCTGACCTAATTGAGGGGCTCCAGCTGGACAAACCTCTACGCACCCACCGCAAGCAACACATTTTTCTTCATCAACGTGAGCCACAAAAGCGGAACGAGACAAATTAGGCGTATTAAACAGCTGAGAAGTTCTGAGTGCATAGCAAACATTTACGTTGCAGTTACAAATAGCAAAGATCTTGTCTTCTCCATCAATGTTGGTAATCTGATGAACAAAACCGTTTTTCTCGGCCTTTGTACAGATATCGATAACCTCATCGTAGGTAATGTAGTGGCCTTTTCCTGTTTCTACGCAGTAATCAGCCATATCTCCAATGGCAAGACACCAATCTTCTGGATCGTCAGCACAGCCGTCGCCACGAACACGCTCAGCAAGGCGACAAGAACAAGGAGTTGCAGCATATCTATCGTATTTCTTGAGCCAATGCGAAATATGCTCAACAGTAACTGTGTGATTTACCTGCTCAATGGAGCGTTCAACAGGAATGACATGCATACCAACGCCCGCGCCACCTTCAGGAACTAACTTGGTGACATTTTTGAGCGGTAGATAGGTCATACGCTCAAACAAAGAAGCCATCTCGGGATGTTCTTCGAGTTGGCGCTCGTTCATTACGGTAAACTCAGCAGAGCCGGGAACAAACATGGGAAGAACATACTGCTTTTGCTTGCTCTTGTTTTCCCAGTTGTATTCAATCATGCCCTTTACAGACAGAGTGTCTAAGATAGGTTGAAGTTCTCTCGCAGTTTTTCCAGTACGCTTGCAAAGCTCCTCTAAGGTAACTGGCTGGCGAACCTTCATGTATTTGGTTACCGCAGCTTCTTCCTCAGTCATAATTGCTGCTATGCCCCAATATTCTGGGTCATCTTTTACAATTTTGTGACCAAGGCGACTCGTAATTTTTTGAACTTCATCTCTTACAAGAGGCTTAAATTGCTCAGAAGAAGCTGGTCCAGGCTCATTTGGATCTACAGTTTTGTAATGAACTACCTCGTCATTTTCAGTAATGTGATTTTGAGCGAGTATGCGAGTAGGACCGCCAGCAGGGTTAGTAGTTGGCAATACATTTCTGCGTGCAATTTCTTCATCAGTAAGACTGCCGCGCATGGCATTTTGACCTTTTGGAGTCTTACGTGCTGGTACTTCCTCTGCCATGACCTCTCCTATCAGGCATAAGACATTCTTTAAGCGCTAGCCATTGGTTACTGACTGCTTTTCCACTCAGCAACTTTGCGAGAAAGCCATTCAGTCCAAGCGTCTAATCCTTCCCCAGTTTTGGCAGAGAAAGGAATAACAACCGCCTTTGGATTTCTAAGGGCCACATTTTCCTTGAGTTTTTCCAGGTCAAAATCAAAATACGGTGCTACGTCTATTTTGTTAACAAGCACCACATCACAGACCTGATACATCAAAGGGTATTTCAACGGCTTATCATCGCCTTCGGGAACAGAAAGAATAGTGACGTTTACACCGGCACCTGTGTCAAACTCTGCCGGACATACTAAGTTCCCAACGTTCTCTAAAAAGATAAGGTCCACATCACCTGCATTGAGACCTTCAAGACCCTGAGCGCACATATGCGCATCGAGGTGACACATGCCGCCAGTATGCAGCTGAATGGCTTTCACGCCCGTTTCTGAAATAGCAGCAGCATCAACATCTGAATCAATATCAGCTTCCATAACAGCAATGGAAACCTTATCTTTCAGGGCAGCAATGGTCTTTTTAAGGGTGGTAGTTTTGCCAGAACCTGGAGAAGACATAAGGTTTACCAGCAGAGTTCCCTTTTTCTTCATTTCTTCTCTTAGTTGATCGGCGCTTTTCTCGTTAGCTGCAAAAACACTCTGCTTAACTTCAATGATGCGATACTCACCCATAAGTTCTCTCCACAATTCCGATACGTATGTTAATGACCCAACAGGTGTGCGGCGTGTGCAAGGCCAACGCGGATTAGCGTTGTGACGTGCTCATCTGCAAGTGAATAGATAACTTTTCTGCCATCTCTTTTTGCATTGACAAGACCGCGGTCGCGCAAAAGGCGCAACTGGTGAGAGGTTGCTGACTGAGATACCGAAAGCATTTCTTGCAGCTCTGTTACGCTTTTCTCGCCATTTACTAGAGCACCCAAAATCTGGAATCGAGTGAAATCAGACAGTGCATCAAAAATCTGGGTTGCATCGTAGATGATGTCATCGTTTACCAGGTATTCATTCAGCTTCTGATCAGAAACATAATCGCATGTAGAATGAGTGTGCTCGCACTGTTCAGAATCGTGGGAGTGACTATCCATTTGCTATTCCTATCCTTTAAGAGCCGCAAAATAAATGGCTTACCAAACGTAATTCATAAAAGATTAGTATATACCGTTACTCGCTTCTGTAAGCGTAACTAAAAGAGGACTCCAGCTAACGGCTGAAGTCCTCTTCTGTATCGGAGTCAATCTCCGAAAAAGTTTGATGTATCAGGCGAGATTACTTACTCGTCTTCGCCGTCTGCCTCAGCGTCCATGCGGACAACCTGATTGAGAAGGTCATCCAGAGAACCAAGGTCCTCGTTAATTACATCAGGGCTAACCTCGTCGGAAGAAGAACCGATGAGTGTCTCGGTGTAATCAGAGTGCGTGGATGGAGCTGCAGAGCCCAGCATCAAGCCGCCATCGCCTTCTGGCGAGAAGACCATGTTGAGCAGCTGAGAAAGATCCTCAGAATCTGCCTCATCCTCTTCTGGCTCAAGGATGTAGAGGAGGTTACGAGCCTCAAGGCCATCGCGGAGCTCCTCGATTGCCTTTGCACCAATACCATCGATGCGAAGCAGGTCTTCCTCGGTCTTACCGATAAGATCGCCTACGGTCTCAATGCCAACCTCGCTGAACTTGTTAGTCCAACGCTGTGACACGCCAAGATCATCGAAGAGATACAGCTTTGCGTCCTCGCTTGAAAGCGTGCGGCCATTCTTGGAATAAACGCCACCGTTGTAATCCTCGTTGACCCAGTCAAGCTGCTTAGGAAGCTGCTCCTCGATATCCTTAAGCTCTGCTGGTGCCCAGTCTGGAAGAGACTTAGCAAGAGAAGAGGTTGGGCCATCAATCTTGGTGCCATGGTAGGTAAGCTCAACATCGTTGTATGCGGAGAGACCAGTACCTGCAGGAATCTGCTTACCAACAATAACGTTGGACTTGAGGTCAAGCAGGTGGTCAACGTCGCCCTCAATAGCTGCAGAGGTAAGAACGCCTGCAGTACGGATGAACGATGCACTGGAGAGCCAAGAATCGATAGAGCTTGCAACCTTCAGAGTACCAAGGATTGCTGGCTCTGCCTCTGGTGGAGTACCACCAGCAAGGGCAATGTTCTGGACAGTCTCTGCAAAGACATAGCGGTCCACGTACTGACCAAGCAGGTACGAAGAGTCACCTGGGTTGGTGACCTGAACACGACGAAGCATCTGACGTGCGATAACCTCGATGTGCTTATCGTTGAGCTCTACACCCTGAGAGGTATAGACGTCCTTAACGGACTCAACGAAGGTGTGCATGGTGGACTCAATGTCAGTGAGTCGACGGAGCATACGGAAGTTGACGAAGCCGCGGGTAATCTGATCACCAGCACGGACAACAACGCCATCCTCAATGCCAGGCATGAAGCGGACGGATGCAGGAACACGCCACTCCTCGATAACACGGGAAGCATCGTCTGCATCAACAATACGCAGCAGGTACTCGGTGGTCTCTGGGGTGATGTGAAGAACACCAGAAACAGGAGCCAGATCAGCCTCGCGGCCAAGAATCTTCTCGTTGACGTTGCCGACGACGTCGAACATACGAGCAACGGTAGGAAGACCCTGCGTAATATCGTCTGCGCCTGCAACACCACCGGAGTGAATGGTACGCATGGTCAGCTGAGTACCAGGCTCACCAATGGACTGAGCTGCGATAATACCAACTGCAGTACCAATGTTGACAGGACGACGGGTGGAAAGATCCCAACCGTAGCACTTCTGGCAGACGCCGTACTTAGACTTACAGGTCAGAAGCGCGCGGAGCTGAACCTTTGCAAGGCCGTGCTCAACAAGACGCTCAAGATCCTGTTTGGACTCAACATAGCCACCAGCTGGGATAAGAACCTCGCCAGTGTTTGGATCGCAGACATCCTCAAGGGTGCAGCGACCAATCAGGTCAGTATCAACAGAAGTCTGACCAGGCTTAATCAGAGGATAGGTAACTGCCTCATCAGTGCCGCAGTCCTCCTCGCGGACAATGACGTCCTGCGCAACGTCGACGAGTCGACGAGTCAGGTAACCAGAGTCGGAGGTGTGGGATGCGGTATCTACCAGACCCTTACGAGCGCCGTAGGTAGAAATGAAGTACTCGAGAGGCTCAAGACCCTCGCGGAAGTTTGCCTTAATTGGAAGGTCGATGGTTTCACCGGACATATCCGCCATCAGGCCTCGCATACCAGCAAGCTGGCGAAGCTGTGTCTTAGAACCACGAGCTCCAGAGTCAGCCATCATGTAAATTGGGTTGTTCTCTGCAAAGCCTGTAAGCATCTCAGAGCCGAGAAGATCGGTGCACTCGGTCCATGCGTTAACAACCTCAACGTGACGCTCTCGCTCGGAGAGGAATCCGTCCTCGTAGTACTCGTTGATCTGGTCAACGCGGTCCTGTGCCTCCTGAAGCAGTTGTGGCTTGTGTGGAGGAATGACAGCATCCCAAACGGAAACGGTCAGACCAGCAAGGGTTGCGTAGTGGAAACCAGTCTTCTTGATGTTGTCCAGAATTGGCTCAACATCAGCCATTGGGTAACGGTCGCAGCAATCGTTGACCAGAACACCAATATCGGACTTAACCATCTTGTAGTTGATGTATGGGTAATCCTCTGGCAGACACTGACGGTTGAAGATAATGCGACCAACAGTGGTCTCAAAACGCTTAGTACCCTCAGTAACGTCCAGGTCCTCATACTGACCGCGGCCGGTCATAACGCGGAAGATAGCGCGATCGCTATCAGCAACGTTTGCATCCTTGGAGCTTACGCGGACAACAACCTTTGCCTGGATATCAAGGTCACGATTGGCCTCAATAGCCAGAAGAGCATCCTCAAAGCTTGCAAAGGTAAGAGTCTTAGCGTCTTCACCGGTCTTCTCGGAAGTGAGGTAGTAGACACCAAAGACCATATCCTGAGAAGGAACGGTCAGAACCTTACCAGAAGCAGGGCTTCTGAGGTTGTTGCTGGAGAGCATCAGAATGCGAGCCTCTGTCTGTGCCTGAGTAGAAAGTGGCACGTGGACAGACATCTGGTCGCCGTCGAAGTCTGCGTTGAATGGTGCGCAGACCAGTGGGTGCAGGTGAATTGCCTTACCCTCGATAAGAACTGGCTCAAATGCCTGAATGGACAGACGGTGAAGGGTAGGTGCGCGGTTGAGAAGAACGAGGCGGTCCTGAATGACCTCATCCAGAACGTCCCAAACAACTGGAGTACCACGGTCAATAGCGCGCTTTGCGCCCTTAATGTTTTCAACCTTGCGGAGCTCAACCAAACGACGCATGACAAATGGCTTGAAGAGCTCAAGTGCCATAGCGGATGGAAGACCGCACTGGTGCAGCTTCAGGTGTGGGTCAACAACAATGACGGAACGGCCAGAGTAGTCAACACGCTTACCCAGAAGGTTCTGACGGAAGCGACCCTGCTTACCCTTAAGAGCCTCAGCAAGAGACTTCAGAGGACGTCCACCACGGCCGGTAACAGGACGGCCACGGCGACCGTTGTCAAACAGAGCGTCAACGGACTCCTGAAGCATGCGCTTCTCGTTGTTAACAATAATGGAAGGTGCGTCAAGGTCAAGCAGGCGCTTAAGACGATTGTTACGGTTAATAACACGACGATACAAATCGTTTAAGTCGGAAGCTGCAAAACGGCCACCATCAAGCTGAACCATTGGACGAAGATCAGGTGGAATAACTGGTACAACGTCAAGGATCATGTTAGCTGGATCGTTGCCGCCCTTAAGGAAAGCGTCAACAATCTCAAGGCGCTTAATGGCCTTCTCGCGCTTCTGCTTCTGAGCATCCTCATTGGCGATAATAGCGCGGAGCTCCTTGGCCTCTTTCTCAAGGTCAATGTTGGAGAGAAGGTCACGTACGGCCTCTGCGCCCATGCCACCCTTGAAGTAGATGCCATAGTAGCGCTTAAGCTCGGAGAACAGACCCTCATCGGAGATGAGCTCTCTGGTCTCAAGCTGCATGAACTTCTCGAAAGCCTCACGACGAAGTGTCTTCTCTTCCTCGTACTCTTCCTCAAGATCAGCGACGCCTGCGCGAATCTCGTCCTCAGAAAGAGGTTCGAAATCGCCAAACTCGTCATCCTGTGGCTGGCCCTGCTCACGAAGACGTGCGATCTGATCGTCACGCTCTGCATCAAGCTCTTCGAGGTCTGCTGCAAGCTCCTCACGAAGATCGTCTACGTCAGCCTCACGTGCCTCAGTGTCAACACTGGTGATTACGTAAGATGCAAAGTAGAGGACTTTCTCGAGGTCCTTGCTCTTGATGTCAAGAAGACGTGCCAGAGGGAAGCTGGTTGGGCTCTTGAAGTACCAGATGTGACTTACAGGAGCAGCAAGCTCGATGTGGCCCATGCGGTCACGACGAACCTTTGCGGTGGTTACTTCAACACCGCAGCGCTCGCAGGTAATGCCCTTGAAGCGAATGCCTTTGTATTTACCGCAGGCGCACTCCCAGTCCCTTACAGGTCCAAAGATCTTCTCGCAGAAAAGGCCATCCTTCTCTGGCTTAAGGGTACGGTAGTTAATGGTCTCAGGCTTCTTTACCTCGCCATAGGACCAACCGCGGATATCGTCAGCAGACGCTAGAGAAATTTTAATAGCGTCAAATTCAGTGGAATCGAAATCTGCCACAGTCGCTACTCCTTATCGGTGGTCGCGTCGCCTACAAGTGCGGATACACCCTCGGCGTCTTGGGACAGGTCGGAAGCGGTTACCTCAGTGAAGCCAAGGTCGTTGAGGATCTCAACAGCGTTCTTCTCCTCAGGATCTGTGACCTTTGCGGTATTTGCACGCTTACGGTAGGAGATTGGCTCAATGTCAAGTGCCAGGGAGCGAATCTCTTTGACCAGAACCTTGAAGGACTCAGGAATTCCTGCAGTAGGAATGTTCTCGCCCTTAACAATGGACTCGTAGGTCTTAACACGGCCGTTGGTATCGTCAGACTTAACGGTGAGGATCTCCTGGAGGACGTTAGCAGCACCGTATGCGTACAGTGCCCAAACCTCCATCTCACCAAAGCGCTGACCGCCGAACTGTGCCTTACCACCCAGAGGCTGCTGGGTAACAAGAGAGTAAGGACCAGTTGAACGTGCGTGGATCTTATCGTCAACCATGTGGCCGAGCTTCAGAATGTAAGAAACACCAACGGTAATTGGGCTCTTGAAAGCCTCACCGGTACGACCATCGTAGAGGGTAGTCTTACCACGCTCGTTGAGCTGTGGAACAAACTCCTCACGCATGTTCTCGCCGTACTCCTTGAGAGCCTTGTTGATCATGTTGATGTTGGTGCGGCGAACAATCTCTGCAACGGACTCATCAGTAGCACCGTCAAAGAGTGGTGTTGCAACAGGGATTGGGCCCTCAACGTAACGCTTGGAATCTGCGTCATCGTCATCCCAACCATGTGCAGCGCCCCAGCCAAGGTGGCACTCAAGCAGCTGACCAACGTTCATACGGGAAGGAACGCCCAGTGGGTCGAGAATAACGTCTACTGGGGTACCATCTGCCATGTAAGGCATGTCCTCAACAGGGAGAACCTTACAAATAACACCCTTGTTACCATGGCGACCAGCGATCTTATCGCCCTGCTGGATCTTTCTGCGCTGAGCAACAAAGACGCGGACCAGGTCGTTTACTCCTGGAGGCAGGTCGTCTCCAGCCTCACGGCTGAAGCGGACAACGTCAACAACGCGGCCATAGGAGCCGTGTGGCATCTTAAGGGAAGTATCACGAACATCGTGTGCCTTAGCACCGAAGATTGCGCGAAGCAGGCGCTCTTCTGCGGTCAGAGCGGTCTCACCCTTAGGAGTAACCTTACCAACCAGAATATCGCCAGGGCCAACCTCGGCGCCGATGCGGATGATACCGTCATCGTCGAGGTTTGCGAGCATGTCCTCACCAAGGTTTGGAATCTCGCGGGTAATCTCCTCAGCACCAAGCTTGGTGTCACGGGCATCAATCTCGTGGCGGGAAATGTTAACGGAAGTCAGAAGGTCTTCCTGAACAACACGCTCGGAGACGATAATACCGTCCTCGTAGTTGTAGCCTTCCCATGGCATGTAAGCAACGGTAAGGTTTGCACCAAGTGCCAGCTCAGAGTGGTCAACAGATGGACCGTCTGCGATTGGCTGGCCTTTCTCGACCTGCTGTCCAACAGTGACGATTGGACGGTGGTTGATGCAAGTGGACTGGTTGGAGCGCTCGTACTTAGGAAGATCGTAGCGCTGAGAACCGTGCTCATCGGAGTAGATGACAACGTGAGCTGCGTCAACCTCGGTGACCTCGCCGGCAAACTCTGCACAAATAAGCTCACCAGAGTCCTGAGCTGCGCGGCCCTCCATACCAGTTCCAACAAATGGAGCGTGGGACTGAATCAGAGGCACTGCCTGACGCTGCATGTTTGCACCCATGAGGGTACGCTTTGCGTCGTCGTGCTCAAGGAATGGAATGAGGTTAGCTGCGACGGAGAGAAGCTGACGTGGAGAAACGTCCATGTAGTCAACGTCCTCAACAGGAACCTGTGCAGGTGCACCGAAGGAACCGTCGAAGTCGCGGGTACGTGCAATAACGCGGTCTGCATCAACAATCTTGCCGTCTGCGTCAACCTCAACAAACTTCTTAGTCTTAGGGTCAATTGGGGTGTTAGCAGGGGCAATGATGTGATTCTCCTCCTCGTCTGCAGTCATCCACACGATGTCGTCAGAGACAACGCCGTCTGTGACCTTACGATAAGGAGCCTCGATAAAGCCGTACTCATTTACGTGAGCGTATAGTGCCAAAGAGCCGAGAAGACCAATGTTTGGTCCCTCAGGAGTCTCGATTGGGCACATACGGGAGTAGTGCGAGTTGTGAACGTCGCGGACTGCGGTAGGAACGTTGGTACGACGGCTGGAGCCGGACTTGTGTCCTGCAAGACCGCCAGGTCCCAGAGCAGAAAGACGGCGCTTGTGGGTCAAACCAGCAAGTGGGTTTGCCTGTTCCATGAACTGCGAAAGCTGAGAAGAACCGAAGAACTCCTTGATTGCAGCAACAATTGGACGGATGTTGATCAGGGACTGTGGAGTGATGTCGTCTGCGTCCTGAGATGCCATACGCTCACGAACAACACGCTCCATGCGGCTCATACCAATGCGGAACTGGTTCTGGACCAGCTCGCCAACGGTACGGACACGGCGGTTGCCAAAGTGGTCAATGTCATCAAGGTGCTTAGACTCATCACCTGCATGAACAGCAAGAAGGTACTGAAGAGCTGCAACGATGTCCTCTTTGGTAAGGACACGAACGTCTGCAGGAATCTCTTCCCCAAGCTTCTTGTTGATCTTGTAACGACCAACGCGAGCAAGGTCATAGCGCTGCTCGTTGAAGAAAAGGCCGTCAAGCAGAGAACGGGCAGAGTCAACAGTTGGTGGCTCGCCTGGACGCTGACGACGATAAATCTCGATAAGAGCATCCTCACGTGTGGTTGCAACGTCACGCTCAAGTGTGTTGCGAACAACATCGGAATCACCAAGGAGCGAGAGGATCTCGTCATCGGTAACAGCAATGCCAAGTGCACGGAGGAAGACGGTAGCGCTCTGGCGACGCTTGCGGTCAATGGAGACGACCAGGTGGCCGCGCTTATCAACCTCAAACTCAAGCCATGCACCACGTGCAGGAATGAACTGAGACTTGTGGACCAGAACACCGTTGTCCATCTCTGACGAGAAATACACGCCAGGTGAACGAACGAGCTGTGAAACCACAACGCGCTCAGAACCGTTGATGATGAAGGTACCGCGCTCAGTCATCAGTGGGAAATCACCCATGAAGACAAGCTGCTCCTTCATCTCACCAGTCTCTTTGTTGACAAAACGGACGTCAACAAAAAGAGGTGCTTGATATGAAATGTCTTTTGCACGACACTCAGCCATTGAATTGGCAGGGTCGCCGAACTGATGGTCACCAAAGGTGACCTGCATGGTTCCAGCGCTGTTCTCAATTGGCGAGAACTCAGCGAAGGACTCTGCAAGGCCCTCTCCCATAAAGCGCTCAAATGATTCCTTCTGTACAGAAATCAGATTTGGCAGCTCCATAGCTGCGGGAATCTTACTGAACGTCCTGCGTCCAGTATGCGCCTGAGGCGTGGTGAGGGAAGTCTTTTTAGCGGTAGACACCAGGTTGTCCTCCTTCAAAAGGGTGGAAGGTGGCAATTGTCGCAACCTAGTAATTTAGTCAAGATTTTAATGCGCGTCAACAGAAAAACACTTGATTTTTTAAGACGTTTTGACTATATTATCGCGTTTATGTTTTTCAACTGCACAAACGTTATGTTGCAGGTAAATCCTTAACTAACTCGTCTTTTCTAGTTATGAAGATTTTGTGAAGAAGGTCCACGGAGACAGAAATAGCTTTCGGTGAGCGGCGCTCCCCCGCCACGTCGCTTCGCATGGCGCTCCATGCTCACCGGATGCGCCCCGAGCGCACGGGTTTCTCGCCACACGCGCCGACCTTTTGCTGCACGCGCCTGAAAAGTGCAAAGAATCTGTATTTGCGCCACCGATTCTTTTGCAAAATCAGGCAAATCCACAGATTCTTTTGTAATTTTAGGCAAAAGTTACAGATTCTTTGTAGAAATCAGGCGCGAGAAAAACTAGGGCATGTCACGCAGTAAGCCAGAGCAATCACGCAGGATTTATGAGCCTGAAATGCACGTCAAGTCTGAGCAAAAGTACTCAGATAAGGCGAGAAAAACAGGCAAATCGCTCAGACATGGCGAGAAAATCCGGCAAATCACTCAGACTTGATGCACTTTTCAGGCTGCAGCTAAAGCGCCCCAGCTTGATGCGCTTTTCCGGCTGCTGCAAAAACACCTTGGCTCCATGCGCCCCGAGCGCACGGGTTTCTCGCCAGGCAAACAAAAAGAGGCCAGACCGAAGTCTGACCTCTCCAGTAAGCAATGTAGGATGGACTTACTTAAGGGTGACGGTAGCGCCAGCCTCCTCGAGCTGAGCCTTAGCAGCCTCAGCGTCCTCCTTCTTAGCGCCCTCGAGGACAGCCTTAGGAGCACCCTCGACAACCTCCTTTGCCTCCTTGAGGCCAAGGTTGGTAAGAGCACGGACAACCTTGATGACGCCGATCTTGTTGTCGCCGAAGCCCTCGAGGATAACGTCAAAGTTGGTCTTCTCCTCTGCCTCCTCAGCAGCGCTACCAGTTACAGGAGTAGTAGCGACAGCTACAGGAGCAGCAGCGGAAACGCCAAAGACGTCCTCAAGCTCGTGAACGAGCTCAGAAAGCTCGAGTGCAGGCATCTCTTTAAGGGCCTCAATGATCTCTTCTTTAGTGACAGCCATGTCAATTCTCCTTTTTAAACGATGCAGCCTTTGTACTGCATCTGGGCAAAAGCCCGGCTTGTATGTGTGCGCTTGAGTGCGTCTACACTCTTACGCGGTTTGCGCCAATGCGCGGGTACAACAAAACGTTGCTTATGCAGCGTTCTTCTGATCTGCGACTGCAGAAAGAGCGGTTGCGAGTCCACGTGCAGGACCAGCGCAAACCTGTGCAATACCAGTAAGCGGGCTTGCAACAACGAAGACAAGCTTGGCGATGAGCTCCTCGCGAGAAGGAAGATCTGCGTAAGCCTTTGCCTCGTCAGCAGTAAGTGCCTGACCATCAGCGATACCGCCAATGAACTCAACTTTCTTGAGCTTCTTGGCCTGATCCTTGATGATCTTAGCGGCCTCGACAGGATCATTCTCGTAGAAAACGTATGCGCAGGTACCGGCGAGCATCTCGTCAATCTCTGGCATACCAGCGTTCTTAAGAGCAATCTTGACGATGTTGTTTTTATAGACCTTCATGTGAGCGCCTGCAGCGGTAAGTGCGCGGCGAAGCTCCTGAGTCTCCTTTACGGAGAGACCACGATAGTCAATAACAAACAGGCCCTTGGAGTTGTCGAGAGAAGCGGAAACCTTCTCGAGCAAATCAAGTTTAGACTGAGCTGGCATGTAGTACACCTCCTTTATCATGTCTCAGGCACGAGCGCCAACAGGTGCGGCCCTCACATGAAAAGACCCCACTTTGGCAACCAAAGCGGGGTCTGGATGTACTAATCTCAAGACCACCTCGGCAGGCGGGAAATCCCATTAAGCCTTGGATTCAAGGCGCCGGCTGTCTTTGGCAGCGAACGTGCAACTACAAGACGTCTGTCTTGCGTTGGATATTGTGCAGCAAAAAACTACGCAAGTCAAGGTTGAGTGCACAATTTCTTTCTCTTCACAAAAATTTGACGAGAAGAGCGGCTAAGCAGCTACGCAAAACTCAGCCGCACGCACAACTCAGCTACACACGCATCAGCCGCACGCGTGCCGCAAGCCGAGTCTACGCCTACACCACACGTGCGCTGCGAGCCGAGTCCACGCCTACACCGCGTGCACGCTGCAAGAAAAATCCGGTACCTGCAAGCAGATACCGGATTAAACGTGCTAGGTACTTCTAAGCGTTTAGCTTAGTCCTCCATAAGGTTACGAACCTTGGTTGGATCAACCTTGATGCCAGGGCCCATAGTAGAGGAAATAGCAACGGTCTTGACGTACTTACCCTTTGCGCTGGATGGCTTGACGCGGATGATCTCGGAAATCAGTGCGCCATAGTTCTCAACAAGCTGCTGGACCTCAAAAGAAGCCTTGCCGATTGCAACGTGGCAGATACCAAAACGGTCTGCACGATACTCAACACGACCAGCCTTGAGCTCGTTAACCATCTTTGCAACATCCATGGTAACGGTGCCAAGCTTAGGGTTAGGCATAAGGCCACGAGGACCAAGAACACGACCAAGACGGCCAACCTTACCCATCATCTGAGGGGTTGCGATTGCTGCGTCAAAGTCAAGCATGCCCTTCTCGACCTCTGCGATGAGCTCGTCGCCACCGACGATGTCAGCGCCAGCTGCCTCAGCCTCGCGGGCCTTCTCGCCCTCTGCGAAGACTGCAACGCGAACGGACTTACCAGTGCCGTGAGGCAAAGAGATGGAACCGCGAACGTTCTGGTCAGCCTTACGAGTATCGACACCAAGGCGAATTGCTACCTCAATGGTCTCGTCAAACTTAGCAGTTGCAAGCTCCTTAGACAGGGTTACTGCCTCTTTTGGGCTGTAGAGGTTTGCACCGTCTACCTTGGCAACTGCATTCTTGTAGTTCTTTCCGTGCTTAGGCATTATGTACCTCCTGTGGTTAGCGGGCGTCTGCCCTCCCACTCCTGCATCTTCCGTCCATAGTTACGCCCTCTTGGCGAGAAACCCAACTATGTGCACTAACGTCGGATGCTCTGACAAAACAACCTTCAGCCACACAAATGGCTGACGGGAGTAAACACTACTCGGCGATGGTTACACCCATGGAACGAGCGGTACCAGCGACGATCTTCTTTGCAGCCTCAATGTCGTTTGCGTTGAGGTCAGGCATCTTGATCTCAGCAATCTTGGTGAGCTGCTCCTGGGAGAGCTGGCCAACCTTATCGCGCTGAGGAACACCGGAACCACCCTTGAGGTGAAGCTCCTTCTTGATGAGCTGAGCTGCTGGAGGAGTCTTGGTTACGAAGTCAAAGGAACGATCCTCGTAAACAGAAATCTCGACTGGAATGATGTCGCCAGCCTTGTCCTGAGTTGCAGCGTTGAATGCCTGGCAGAACTGCATAATGTTGACCTGTGCAGCACCCAGAGCTGGTCCTACTGGAGGAGCTGGGTTTGCCTGGCCTGCAGGAATCTGCAGCTTAATAAAGTTAACAACCTTCTTTGCGGGCATGTTAAGCCTCCTGTTTGAATACGTTTGAGTCTATTCTCGCGCACTCCCGAGAAGCAATCCACAAGGGACGAGAAGTGCGGGATAAGCCGTTAGTTACTAGTCTATCAGGGAAATCTGATCCATGGTGAGCTCAACCGGAGTCTCGCGACCAAAGATGGTGAGCATAACCTTGATCTTGCCGGACTCTGCGTTGACCTCAGAAACAGTTCCGTCGAAGTCAGCGAGAGGACCAGAAAGAACGTGAATTGCCTGACCGACCTCAATATTGGTTGCTGTACGCTTAGGTACAGGGCTACCCGTCTTCATACCGCCGCGACGCATGATCTTATCGAACTCATCACGACGCAGAGGAACTGGCTTGCCGTCAATGCCGACAAAACCAGTTACGCCTGGGGTGTTGCGAACAACAGCCCAAGTATTGTCATCCAGCTCCATGCGAACAAGAACGTAACCTGGGAAAACCTTAGACTCTTTGGTCTCGCGCTTGCCGCCGTCCTTGACCTCAGTAACTTCCTCAGTAGGAATCTGAATATCAACAACAGCACGCTCAAGGCCATAGGTCTCAATACGGTGCTCAAGGTCTGTCTTTACCTTGTTCTCATAACCTGAATAGGTGTGAACTACATACCAGCGCTTAGCCATTGATTATCCCCTCAGTCCAGTAAAGGCGACGAGACCAGCAACAATGCCAGTATCAACCAGCCAAGTTACCAAGCCAAAGAAAATGATTGTTGCAATTACGGCTACAGAGAAACCAGCAAGCTCAGAGCTTGAAGGCCACACAACGCGGTGCATTTCTGTACGAACGCCTGCAAAATAAGCACCCAGGCGTCCAAAGAAGCCAGGGTTAGCGTTACGCTGAACGGACTTCTCCTGCTTCTTTGCCTCGACCTTAGTGGCCTTAGCAGAAGCTTCAGGAGTAGCTTCAGCCTGAAGGGCCTCACGCTGGGCGCGCTCTTCTGCGCGAGCCTTACGTGCGCTCCTCTTATTGCGCTCCTTATTTGCCATCCTACGCTCCCTTGGATGTTATACCTACATACAAACCGGCCAACCCTTATGGGAAGGCCGGTGAAGTTATCTGGCAGGCCAGGAAGGACTCGAACCCTCAACAAACGGTTTTGGAGACCGCCGCTCTACCATTGGAGCTACTGGCCTAGAACGAACCCACCTAGCCTAGCGGGTCTCGCGATGTACCGTGTGCTTGTGGCACCATGGGCAGTACTTCTTCAACTCCATACGATCTGGGTTGTTGGACTTATTCTTGTCCGTAGTGTAATTACGACGCTTGCACTCAGTGCAGGCGAGAGTAACGAGTGTACGCATTGATCCTCCTGAACACGGTCACGAGATGTATTCTCGAAATGTGACGCGGTTGCTTAGGTTAGCACCCACTACCCAGAGATGTCAATACTTTTCTCTAATTACTCTAGGCGTTCACATATTTTTTCTCGACAAAAAACCCGGCGCGCAAAAAGCACGCCGGGCAAGTTAGCAACTTTAAAAGAAGTTACTCGATGACGGTGGAAACACGGCCATCGCCGACGGTGTGGCCACCCTCGCGGATAGCGAACTTCAGACCCTGCTCAAGAGCGATTGGGTGAATGAGCTCGCAGCCAACGGTGATGTGGTCACCAGGCATAGCCATCTCTACCTTGCCACCGTTTGCATCGGTGAGCTCGTAGATGTCGCCGGTTACGTCAGTTGTACGGAAGTAGAACTGTGGACGGTAACCAGAGAAGAATGGGGTGTGACGGCCGCCCTCTTCCTTAGTAAGAACGTAAACCTCACCGGTGAACTTCTTGTGTGGAGTAACGGTACCAGGCTTGCAGAGAACCTGACCGCGCTCGATGTCCTCGCGCTTAACACCACGAAGAAGAATACCAACGTTGTCGCCAGCCTCGCAGAAGTCCATGGTCTTACGGAACATCTCAATGCCGGTAGCAACAGAGTTCTGAGTTGGCTTAATACCAACGATCTCGACTGGATCGTTGAGCTTGAGCTCACCACGCTCAACACGGCCGGTAGCAACGGTACCACGACCAGAAATGGTCATGACGTCCTCGATTGCCATCAGGAATGGCTTCTCGTTGTCACGAGCTGGTGTTGGGATGTAGGAGTCAACAGTGTGCATGAGCTCACGGATGGACTCAACCCACTTCTCCTCGCCGTTAAGAGCGCCGAGAGCGGAACCACGGATGATTGGAAGGTCATCGCCTGGGAAGTCGTACTCGGAGAGAAGGTCACGGGTCTCCATCTCGACGAGGTCGATGAGCTCGTCATCGTCGACCATGTCGCACTTGTTCAGGAAGACGACGATGTAAGGAACGCCGACCTGACGTGCAAGAAGGATGTGCTCACGAGTCTGAGCCATAGGACCATCGGTTGCAGCAATAACGAGGATTGCGCCGTCCATCTGAGCTGCACCAGAAATCATGTTCTTGATGTAGTCTGCGTGGCCAGGGCAGTCGACGTGAGCGTAATGGCGCTCCCAAGTCTCGTACTCAACGTGAGCAACGGAAATGGTAATACCACGCTGACGCTCCTCTGGAGCCTTATCGATGTTCTCGAAGGCGGTATAGTCTGCCTTGCAGCCCTCGGTCTCAGAGAGAACCTTGGTGATTGCTGCGGTAAGGGTAGTCTTACCGTGGTCGACGTGACCAATGGTACCGATGTTTACGTGTGGCTTTGTGCGGTCAAACTTTTCCTTGGCCATTGCCAATCCTCCTTCTGGAACTAACCCTCGGGCTAGACCGTGGTGAAAAAACGTCTGTTTATACTCAACGGCGCAAATGTCTAGGACATGTACGCCGTAAAGAGTCTGGTACCGGCGACTGGATTCGAACCAGTGACGTCACGGGTATGAGCCGTGTGCTCTAACCAGCTGAGCTACGCCGGCATAAATGCCGCTTGAAACATGGAGCCCGCGACCGGATTTGAACCGGTGACCTCTTCGTTACCAACGAAGTGCTCTACCTACTGAGCTACACGGGCGTGGTGGGGATACTTGGACTCGAACCAAGGAACCCAGAGGGAGCGGATTTACAGTCCGCCGCAGTTGCCGCTGTGCCATATCCCCGAATGCCGTTTTCAAGCACTCTTGAAGTAATTAATACGCTGTACCTTGTGGTTTAACGTACGCAGAAAGTCTTGTTGAACTTCCGTATTACCTCGTAAGCGGGAAAATATTACGATTGAATAAAAATCTTGTCAACGTAATCCACCCAACCGGGCGTATCTTATCAAAATTATTCCACAATTCCAAGCGATTTTCTCGACAAACGGACACGGGCTTTAGCGGTTGTCTATAGGAGCCATACGCGATACGTCGCGAATGCCCCAAAATTTGCACGAAAAAAGCCAGGCAATGCCTGGCTGAAAATTCAAGTGGTGCCGCCACCAGGCTTCGAACCCGGGACCTACTGATTACAAGTCAGTTGCTCTACCAGCTGAGCTATAGCGGCATCAAGTGCAGAGGATATTCTATAGACTTTTCTGGCTTTGGTCTAGTCTCAATTTTCGAGAAATTTTTCTACACAAACTGGTCAATGTGGCTCGTAGGAGCGCTGCCCTTCTGTGGGGGTGAACTTGGTACAAATGCGCTGTCTGGTTAAGTTTAGTCAGCCTGAAAAGTACATCATGTCTGAGTAAAACAGCTCAGACATGACGAGAAAAACCGGCAAAACACTCAGACTTGGCGCACTTTTCCGGCAAATCGTTCAGACTTGGCGAGAAAATCAGGCTCGATGAAAGCGCCCATGAACCACACCAGATTCAAAAGTCACGTCACGAAATGCCCGCCTGAAAAGTGCAAAGATTCTGTATTTAAGCCACCGATTCTTTAACAAAATCAGGCAAATCCACAGATTCTTTGCTGTTATCAGGCAGAATTTACAGATTCTTTGCAGAAATCAGGCGCGCTGATTGCGCCCAGGCACGTCGAGTGCATTGGCGCGTCAGTCAAATTGGCGCGTCGGGCGTATTAGCGCGTGGGCGCTTGCGACGCTGACCTGGGCACCTATCTGCCTAGCAGCTTCCAGAGTTTCTCGCGCTGATCTGGAGAAATGCGGTCTTCAAGCGTCATGCGCGTACTGACCTGATCGCGACGCATCTCTTCAACAACGTTATCTGCCTGGGAAATCTCGTGAACCAGCGATGCGCTTGCAATGCGCGTGACCTCGCCGGGGCCAAAGCCGGCCGTGGCGCGGATGTCCCTGTCCGACGTGACCAAAAATACCTTGCGACCAGCCTCTCGCGCATCCGTGACCAGGCGCTCGATGACGCTATCAGCGGACTCCCCCGTCTCGGAGAAGACCAGTTGCACGCCAGCGTGGGTGCGCTCCGGACGCTCGTCGTTTACGTTTCCCTTTCCGTCGAACACAATAACGGCCTCGTAGGTGCCCTGCGCAAACGTGGCAACGTCAGAAATGAGCGCCAAACGGGCGCGGTAAAACGGATCGGTGTTGAGGTGATAGGCTCTCTCAGCAGCGGTTTCTTGTGCAGAAGAGCCACGCTCATCCAGCAGCACCTCATAGCGAGGAGTTGCCAACATGACGTTATAGCCATCGACTACAAGCAGCGATTTTTTCTGAGCCATACCTTACGCTTCCTGGGCTTCCTGGACTTCTTACGCTTCCTGAGTCCTGCGGAGCCACTCGTAGCACATGACCGTCGTTGCCTGAGCAACGTTCAGGGACTCTACCTGGCCAAACTGAGGAAGTTTGCACGTAAAATCGCACTTCTCGAGCATAAGGCGAGAAATTCCTGAACCTTCAGAGCCCATGACAAGTGCAAGGCGGCCTCCCATAGGAGCCTCCCACACGGACTGGGTTGCATGCTCGGTAGAGCCACATGTCCAAAAACCTGCGGCTTTAAGCTCTTCGAGAGCGCGCGGCAGATTAGAAACCTGAGCAATTGGCAGGTGAAGCACGGCTCCAGCGGAAGTTTTGTATGCACCAACGCCGACTCGGGCGGCGCGAGCGTTTGCAATAACGACGCCGGCTGCGCCAACTACCTCGGCACTTCTTACGATTGCGCCAAAGTTTCCCTCGTCAGTAACGTGGTCCAAGACCACAACCAGAGCGTTTTCTAAACCAGCGCGCTGGATGATTTCAGAGAGGTCAGCGTAAGCAAAAGGCTGTGTACGGACAATAACGCCCTGGTGAGCGCCGTGGCTTGAAAGCGAGTCAAGTACGGGCTTTGCGACACGCTCGACAGGAATACCCTCCTGCTCAAGCTGACGTGCAAGAGCCTCAATCTCCTGGTCCTTCTGCCCGCTTGCGGCTTGTACCAGCGCATTCTTCAAAGGAATACCAACGGTCAGCGCCTCTGCTACTGCGCGACGACCCTCGATAAGATCGGTTGCAGGCTTCTTGTTACCGGGACGTCCAGCGCCAGCGCCTCGCTGTCCACCAGCGCCTTTCTGTCCGCGAGTACCCTGAGTTGCGCGTGCGCCTTGTGCGGAGCGACCACCTTTTGAGCCCTGGCCATTCTTGGCGCCGAAATAACCGCCCCAGTCGGCAGCCTTCTTGGAGCCGCGACCTGCGGCGCTGCGACCTGTAGCGCCACTGCGACCTGCAGCGCCGCTGCGGCCTGCAGCGCCACTGCGACCAGTGGAGCCACCGCGCCCGGCAGCGCCCTCGGAGCGAGTGTTTTTAGAGGTAGAACGCTGATTTCTTGCCATAGTTAGTCTGCCTTACGCTTAAGTCGAGCGCCAGCGGCGGTATCTTCAATCAAAAGTCCAAGCTCAGCAATGCCGTCTCTAATTTGATCAGCAACTGCCCAGTTTTTCTGGGAACGAGCCTCCTGACGAGCAGCAAGCAGAGCCTTTGCGGCCTCATCAGCTGACGCGCCCTCATAGCCTGCTACCTGGGCGGCAAGCGCCACAAGCTCCTCTGGTAAATCAGAGGTAGACGCCGCCTGAGTCAAATCAATTCCCAAAGCTCCCGTGAGCTCGCACAACATATCTGCTGCACGGAGAACAGGACTTGCACCAACGTTCTGACCAACCTCTGCAAGATACGTATTTGCAGCAGTTACCAGCGCAAAGATAGCAGCAAGTGCACCTGCGGTGTTGAAATCATCATCCATCTGAGCGTCAAACTCGCTTTGAGCTATATTGATTGCCTCAGCAAGCGTGCTATCAGCATCAGAAAGTTCGTGCTGAGCAGAAGACTGCTTGAAAGCCCAGCGGAGATTTGCAACGCAGGTCTTCATGCGCTCAAGCGTACCAACGGTACCCTCAAGACGCTCAAACGAGAAATCAAGTGGTGCACGATAGTGCGTCTGAAGCATCAAAAGTCTTACTGCATCTGCAGGGTACTTGTCCAAAACTTCCTTGAGTGTGTAGAAGTTGCCCAAAGACTTGGACATCTTCTCGCCATCAACGCGAAGCATTCCGGTGTGCATCCAATAATTGGCGAGAGGAGTATGCCAGGCGCAAGATGCCTGCGCCGTCTCATTCTCATGATGAGGGAATACCAGGTCAGAACCACCGCCGTGAATGTCAATTGGAGTGCCCAGGTAGCGATGAATCATAGCGCAGCACTCACTGTGCCAACCAGGACGACCTTCTCCCCAAGGGCTTGGCCAGCTAGGCTCACCAGGCTTTGCAGCTTTCCAGAGTGCAAAGTCAAATGGATCGCGTTTCTCGTCATTAACCTCAACGCGCTCACCTGCGCGAAGCTGATCAAGATCTCGACCAGAAAGCACGCCATAGCCGGGGTCAGAACGGACCGAGAAGTACACGTCGCCCGAAGGCACCGCGTAAGCGTGACCCTGCTCAATCAAAGATTGAATCATCTGAAGCATGGCTTCAATCTCATGCGTTGCGCGAGGACGAATATCCGGATCTAGAATATTGAAACGGTGCATCTGCTCGATAAACGCCTGAGAAAACTCTTCAGAAACCTCTTGAGCAGTCCTTCCCTGCTCAATGGCACGCTGAATAATCTTGTCGTCAACGTCAGTCAAATTCTGAGCAAAGGTGACCTCATAACCTTTGTGCATCAGATAACGTCGAATAACGTCAAACGAGAGGAAGGTACGGGCGTTTCCGATGTGAATCTGATCGTAAACCGTAGGACCGCACACGTACATGCGGATTTTGCCCTCGTCGATTGGCTTGAACTCTTCTTTTTTATGCGTCTGAGTGTTATAGACAAGCATGCATACTCCTCGCAACCATTGTGTATTGGTGTAAGTATAAACGGTTTGTGGAAAACCTTTGAGTTCCATACCGTACTAATCAAGATTCAATTTTGTTACCGTTCACGGATTAGTGCTGGATTTGTTTTTTTGTTTTATTAAACTTGATGAACAAAAATTTAAGAAATTTATATTTGAATCAAAACTGCGAAGAACTAGAAGACAAGAAATCTTACTCTTAACAACTTCAGAAGGTGATTTGAATGAGTAAGTTTTTTAACATTATCCACTACTGTATATCTACCATTCTGGATAAAGGCAGTCTTGCGATTTTTCTCTTTCTGTCATTCTTTGTCACAGCGCTTATGGTGATCCAACCTCTTCTTGTTGGATTTGTAATTAATCTTTTTATTTCAGGGACAATTTGGAGCGAGATACTTTTCTATTGCGCCGTGGTTGCCGCACTAGGAATCCTTATTGCCGGCTGTTCCTATCTTGCTAAAACGCGCTATTGTCAATTGCAGATTGATTCTGCGTTTACTATTGAGCGACAGCTAATTGACAAGATTCAACATGCAGATTCATCGTTTTTCTCGTCATATGATTCTGGACATTACCGCCAGACAGTAAATAACGATTCTAATGACGTTTCAATTTTTATACTTACACAATGCGTGAGCTTTGCAACAACTATGGTCTCTGTCATAGGCACGCTTGCGATTATTTTATATTTGAACCCATTAACCGCTCTTGTAACAGCTGTTCTGCTATTGGTGAGCTTTATTATCTATAAGCAAATCCAAGCTTCGGCCTATAAAAGATACAAAGAATCTAAAGAACTGCGGTCCCAGTATGGATCGATTGAGCTCTCGCAGTTCACTGATGTAGATTTCATTAGGCGTCATTCCCTCTTTGAGCGTTTCTTTAATCAGCACTATGCCGTCAATCAAAAGCTTCGTAGTGCCATTCATGAGCAGTACAAGCTTGAGTTTGGCGTACAAGAATTAAACAATGCTGTGATTGCCGTATTCCAAGCCATTGTCTTTATTACCTGTGCCTATCAAATTTTCCTTGGAGCACTGCAGCCTGGCTATATTGCAACCATTTCAAGCTATTTTGTATCGCTCTTAGGTTCTATTACGCTTCTCATGGAATTTGGTATGGCTTATCAGAGCATTACGGTAAGCCTTAATCGAATTGAGCAGATTCTAGATTTACCTCAAGAATCCGTTGGAACTATCGTTCCATCAGACGATGTCAATCAAATTACCTGCACAAATGTGTCTTTCTCTTATCCACATACCAATAAAGTACTGATGAACAACTTGTCTTGTAGTTTTGCAAAAGGAAATATATATGCCATTACCGGTGGAAACGGTACAGGCAAATCAACATTTCTGAAGCTCATTAACGGAGAGTGGTCTTCTCACCTATCAGGCACTATTGCTATTAATGAGGATTTGTTAACTCAAATTAATCAGTATGAACTTCGAAAAAATACGCTTGGATTTACCGAGCAAGAGCCAAGCATTGTTGACGATACGGTAAGAAATAATCTGACACTGCTGTGCAAAAACCAACCAACAGATGAAGAGATAATCAGCTATATCAAGCTATTCAACCTGGAAAAATTGCTGCTTGGTGACGATCAAAATCTTGATGTTCGCCTGGCTGAACGAAGCTCTGCTATCTCTGGTGGAGAAAAGCAAAAGATTGCAATTATCCGCATGATGCTTATGAATCCAAGTGTCATGTTGCTTGACGAGCCAACTTCTGCGTTAGATCAAAACAGTGTTGATGTCCTTCTTACTCTTCTCAAGAAGGTCAAGCAGGACCACATAATACTTCTCATATCTCATGACCCTAAAGTGGTGGAGGCAGCCGACCATATCGTAGAGCTGTAATTTATTGCGCGCTACGTCCCAACAGTACAACTGCCCAGGCAGCAATGCCTTCTTGAGTGCCTACAAAGCCAAGGCCTTCGGTAGTGGTTGCTTTTACGCCAACTTTATCTGGCGAAACACCCATGACCTCAGCCATGCGGTTTCTCATAGCATCGCGATGAGGAAGCAACTTAGGCGCCTGAGCTGCAACGGTGCAATCACAATCCAGAAGCTCAAAGCCCTCATTACGAACAAGCTGCATAACATGGGACAGGAGCACCATAGAATCAGCACCCTCATAAGCAGGGTCTGTATCAGGGAAAAGCTGGCCAATGTCGCCTGCGCGCATGGCTCCTAGCAGGGCGTCCATGAGCGCATGAGCCAAAACATCAGCATCGGAGTGGCCGAGAAGACCTTTGGTGTGCTCAATTTTGATGCCACCTAAGATAAGATTTCTACCCTCTACCAGGCGATGAACATCGTATCCGTGGCCAATTTTAAGCTCTGGCATGCTCACTCTACAGCCTCACTTCCGGTTGCGCCTTCTACCAGGCGACGGCTGAGCGTAGCCTCAACAATTGCAAGGTCAGACGGGTACGTGACCTTCACGTTTTCTCGTTGCGACTCAACGCACAGCACCGTAAGACCAAGTCGCTCAACTAACGACGAGTCATCGGTTCCCTGGTAGCCTTCCTGGCGAGCTACTTCGTGGGCTTCAAGAAGTGTGCGTGTCTTGAACACCTGAGGAGTCTGAGCAGCCCAGAACGTTGAGCGGTCAGGCGTATCTACAATGGTTGCACCATCTACGTGCTTCAGCGTATCAGTTGCGCGGTGAGCCAAAATTGCTCCCGCAATCTTAGGCGACTTGCGAACTGTACCAATGACCTGCTCAATAGTCTCTACCTCAATGAGCGGGCGAACCGCGTCATGAACAGAAACAAGATCATATCCAGCGGGCACTACCTGGAGCGCGTTGTAAACCGATTCCTGTCTAGTGGCACCAGACGTTGCAAAGTGAACAGGCTTGTGGAGCACAAGCTTGCCCAAAACACCCTCTTGAACTGCAGCGCGTTTCTCGTCAGAGCAAGCAATCACAATGTGAGCCACGCTTGGCGCGTGATCAAACGCAAGGATTGACCAGCTCATCAGCGGAAGACCGCAGACAGAAATAAACTGCTTGCCATCAGGATATCCAAAGCGCTCGCCAATGCCACCGGCCACAATGACAGCAACGGTATCGGCTTTTGCTCCATGTGTTGTGAGGCGAGAAGGACGTGGCTTTGACACGACCTTTGCACAAGTGCTGCTTGCAGCCATTATTCTGACTTACCCCACATTCTGCGGAGACTGTTAGCAAGTGCACCGGGGTTCTCGACACCCAGAGATTTGAGGCTGGACGTATCGTTTTCTGCAACGTGAAGCAGCTGCTGCAGGTTATCGTAAGCGTCAACAATTCTGGCCGCAATCTCATCGTTGACCACGTGAACGCGGGAAAGCGTGCGCAGGCCCAGAGGCTCCATGGACGCATCTTCTCCGCGGCCATCGGAGTAACCAAGAATCTGGCCAACACTTTCTGCGGAGCGTAGCTCAGTGTTTGCTGTCTCGTGGAAGCGGCGGCGAATGGCGCGCGCCTCTTCAGCGGAAGAATCTACGGCGTAGTCGCGAATCATCAGGTTATAGGCCTCGTCGATGCCGCCCAAATATTCCTCACGCTGCATAGCGGTGGTTTTTCCCTCGCTACCTAGCTCCAAAAGGCAGGCGTCAAGCTGATCAGCGGCACTAAACAAAACCTCAAAGAGATAGAAAATGCCTGCTACATCGCCCAGGGTGACGTAGTTATCAAGCTCAAGAGCGGTTAGGCGCAAAAGCGCGCGATCAAGTTGCTGGCGCGTATTTTGCATAGCAACCGAAAGCTGGTTGACGGTAGACATAATGGCTGGTACTGACTTCAGCGGAATAACGTGACCATCAACGTAGACCGTAATCAACGAACGGCGAGAAGACACGGCAATCACAATAGACTTGGTAAGCAAGCTCATGCGAGCGGCAGTACGGTGGCGAGTACCTGTTTCTGCAGTTGGAAGCGTTGCATCAGGATTGAGGTGGAAGTTGGCGCGCAGAATTCTGGTGAGGTCTTTGTCAACCACCACGGCGCCATCCATCTTGCAAAGCTCAAACAGTCGGTTTGCCGTGAAGGAAACATCAAGTTTGAAACCATCTCCGCCCGCAGCAAGGACGTTTTCTGTATCTCCTACGCAAATGAGGGCGCCCAAGCGGCCGGCGATAATCATGTCCAGCGCCACGCGGAGTGCCGTACCAGGAGCAGTCATCTTTAGAGCTGTGGCAATGCGGTCCTCATTTTCTGTTGCATTTGGATCAAGTTGCGTTGGCTCCATGGCTCTCCCTCAATGACTCGCAGCTTACAGGCTGTGTTTTGCTTTTCTTGTACGTTTGTGGCTTCAATTTGTTTCAACGTTTCAAGTATACGGTTTTGTTGCCGGCGCGTGTAGTGACGGTTTCAAGAAGACAGGTTTCTCGACGGGTTTCTCGCCAAGAGCGCTGCGCGTTTTGGGTGCAATACAAAAAGACCCGAGGCAGAACCTCGGGTCAGAACTAACTTACTCAGCGGAGGACATCAAATCGGACGACCCGCCCGCGCTACCCTGTGGCAGCGAGGATGGTCCCATGCTGACATCCATCTGATCAAGCTGCGCCATTGTCTCTTTCTTGCGAGGCTCAGGGATGACGCCTGTAGTCTTGGTGAACATAAGCTTCTTGCCCTCAGCGTCAACATCAACAGCAACAATGTCTCCGGCAACCCACTGACCAGAGAGAAGCTCCTCAGACAGAGGATCTTCAATCATCGACTGGATGGTGCGGCGCAGCGGACGAGCGCCGTAGACAGGATCGGTTCCGTCTTTGGCAATCAAATCCTTTGCTGCCTCAGTGAGCTCAATGGACATACCGTTGGCAATCAGGCGATCGCGCAGGTCAAGAACCATGAGGTCAACAATGCCACGAAGCTGCTCGGTAGAGAGCGACTTGAAGACAACAATCTCGTCCACGCGGTTCAAGAACTCTGGGCGGAATCCACGCTTGAGCTCAGACATAACACGGCTGGTAATCTCTTTGTCGGAGAGACCCTTAGAACCCTCTGACGAGAAGCCCATGGTATTGGTACGGGCAATATCGCGAGCACCAATGTTAGATGTCATGATGACAACCGTATTGGAGAAGTCCACGTGACGGCCTTGACCGTCAGTCAAGCGACCCTCATCTAGAATCTGGAGCAAGATATTAAAGACGTCTGGGTGGGCTTTCTCAATCTCGTCAAAGAGCAAGACAGAGTACGGACGCCTGCGGACAGCCTTGGTGAGCTCGCCGCCCTCATCGTAGCCCACGTATCCTGGAGGCGCACCAACCAGCTTGGCTACGGTGTGGCGCTCCATGTATTCGGACATGTCGTATGAAAGCAGGGCGTCTTCGGAGCCAAACAGGAACTCTGCCAGGGCTTTTGCAAGCTCAGTCTTACCTACGCCGGAAGGCCCCAAGAAGATGAAGGAGCCGCCAGGACGCTTAGGGTCTTTGAGCGGGCTACGGCTTCTGCGGATTGCCTTTGCAACCTTAACAACAGCCTCATCCTGACCAACAACGCGCTGGTGAAGGATGTCTTCTGTACGAAGCAGTCTTGAAGCCTCAGTCTCAGTAAGGTTAGAAACAGGAACGCCGGTGATGCCAGAGACAACCTTTGCAATATCATCCTCGTCAACGGTGACAATATTCTTGTCCAGCTGCTCACGCCACTCAGTCTCTAAGCGATCCCTCTCTGCTACCAGGGATTTCTCCTGGTCGCGCAGACGAGCTGCCTGCTCAAACTCTTGAGCGCTTGCTGCCTCAGACTTCTGGGTGCGAACGCGGAGAAGATCTGCGTCTACCTGGGCAATCTCTGGTGGAAGGCTCATCTTGTGGATGCGTGCGCGAGCGCCAGCCTCATCGAGGACGTCAATGGCCTTGTCTGGCAAGAAACGGTCCTGGATGTAGCGGCTAGAAAGCGCAACAGCAGCCTTGATGGCAGCTTCAGTGTAGTGGACGTGATGGTGCTTCTCGTAGCGATCTTGAAGACCGTGGATGATAGAAATGGTGTCGTCGTTGTTTGGCTCGCCGATGTTGACTGGCTGGAAACGCCTCTCAAATGCGGCGTCCTTCTCGACATGTTTACGGTACTCTTCTGCCGTAGTTGCGCCGATGACCTGGATTTCTCCACGAGACAGCGGTGGCTTCAAGATGGACGCGGCGTCGATGGAACCCTCTGCGGAGCCGGCGCCAATGACGGTGTGAATCTCGTCGATGAAGAGGATGTCGTTCTTGGATTTCTCCAGCTCAGCAACAACCTTCTTCATGCGGTCCTCAAACTCACCGCGATACTTAGAACCAGCTACCAGACTTGCCAGGTCAAGCGTCCAAACCTGCTTTCCGCGCAGGATATCAGGAACATTGCCAGAAGCAATGAGCTGAGCCAGGCCCTCAACAATGGCAGTCTTGCCAACACCAGGATCGCCCAGGATAAGTGGGTTGTTCTTCTGGCGACGTGCAAGAACCTGCATGACACGCTCAATCTCGCGGTCACGACCAATGACGGGGTCAAGCTTTTTATCTGCGGCAAGCTTGGTAAGGTTGCGGCCAAACTGCTCCAGCATAGAAGCATCGTCGTTTGCGTTAGGACGCATCTGACCAGCGCCTACAGGCATGCCAAAGATGCCACCCTCAATGCGAGGCTCTGCCATACGAGGGCCAGCAGGTGCATCGTCTGGAGTCTGAGTAACCAGCTCATCAACGGCGTTTCTTACCGCGTCGCCCGAGACACCCATGGTACGCAGGGCATCCATAGCGCGACCATTACCCTCGGACACAATGCCCAAAAGCAGGTGCTCTGTTGCGATATAGCTTTGACCGTGGGTCATAGTTTCTCTGTACGCGTCCTCAAGCACGCGTTTTGCGCGAGGAGTAAACGGAATGTGGCCGCCAGGAATAGGGTCTCCTGCGCCCGTGGTGAGCTCTTTTACGGTTGCCAGAGCCTCGTCATACGAGACCTCCAGCTTAGCCAGAGCTTGAGCAGCAATGCCCTCCCCCTCTTTGATGAGAGCAAGTAGCAGGTGCTCGGTACCAACATACATCTGGCCAAGACCGCGAGCCTCGTCCTGAGCCAAGCTCATGACTTTACGCGCTCTGTCAGTGAATTTATCAAACATGTGCTGAAACCTCTCAAAACTCTATATATTTCTGATTTATACCCAACAGAAGGCTCTGCAAACATACGACTCGCGTTGGATTTTTCTCCTCCGTACGAACCACATAAACGCCTGGCGAGAAACCCGCGCTGTCGCAAACTCCGCGGCTTCGCTGCACACAAAAAGCCCGGTACCTGCAACGAGCGGATACCGGGCCGATGTGTTTATGTACTGCGCTGAGGCAGCTAAGCTTCCAAGCTCTTAGCGCTTCTCAGGCTTGAGCTGTGGGAAGAGAAGGACATCGCGAATAGAAGGCTGATCGCAGAAGAGCATAATCATGCGGTCGATGCCGTAGCCGATGCCGCCCGCTGGTGGCATACCGTACTCAAGTGCGCGGATGAAGTCGTAATCGTACTCCATGGCCTCCTCGTCACCCTGACGCTTAGCCTCCATCTGGGCAGCAAAGCGCTCCTCCTGGTCAACGGGGTCGTTGAGCTCGGAGTATGCGTTTGCGTACTCTGCGCCGCAGATAATGAGCTCAAAGCGGTCGGTCAGACGAGGGTCGTCTGCCTTGCGCTTGGTGAGCGGAGAAACCTCTGCAGGATAATCGCAGACAAAGGTTGGGTTTACGATGCTCTTCTCGCCAAGCTCGTCGTAGATCTCAAACAACAGCTTGCCGGCCTGCCACTCTGGATTCCACTCAATCTCATAGCGGTCCAGGACTGCACGGAGTTTCTCGACAGGAGTGTCAATGGAGAGCTCCTCGCCGGTGACCTCGGACGCAATCTCTGCCAGGGACGCAACGCGCCAGTTGCCGGAGAGGTCAACCTCGGTGCCCTGGTAGGTGATGACCTCGTGGCCCTCCTCGCAGCCGCAAGCCTTGCGGGCAATCTCCTGGAAGAGGTTCTGGGAAAGCTCGCGCATACCGGCCAGGTCAGAGTAGGCGGCGTATGCCTCCATAGAGGTGAACTCAGGGTTATGCGTGAGGTCGGTGCCCTCGTTTCTGAACTGACGACCAAGCTCGTAGACGCGCTCAAGACCGCCAACAAGCAGGCGCTTCAGTGGAAGCTCGGTTGCAATGCGCAGGTAGTTCTCGGTGTTCAGAGCGTTGTAGTGCGTGATAAATGGCTTTGCATTTGCGCCGCCAAGGATCTCCTGAAGAACGGGAGTCTCAACCTCCATATAGCCGTCCGCCTCCATGAACTGGCGGATGATGGAGATGATTTGGGAGCGCTTGCGGAACACGTCACGTACCTCGGGGTTCATGATAAGGTCAACGTAGCGCTGGCGATAACGAACCTCGCGGTCGGTGAGGCCGTGGAACTTTTCAGGTAGAGGACGCAGCGACTTGGAGAGGACCTCCAGCGAGGTTACTGCCAGGGAAAGCTGGCCGCGGCGCGTACGCATAATAGCGCCAGTTGCGCCGATGATGTCGCCAAGGTCGAGAAGACCCAGGAGCTCCCAGTTCTTCTCGTCAAGGTTGTTGATGCGGCAGAAAAGCTGAATCTGGCCGGTGTAGTCCTCTACCACGACAAACGCGATCTTGCCCTGATTGCGGATGGCGCGGACGCGGCCGGCGACGGAATAGACTTCCTCGCCAGTCTGGCCATCCTCGAGGTCAGCGTAGCGCTCCTCCAGCTCAGCGACGTGAGCGGTAACGGTGGACTTGATTGGATATGGGTCAACGCCGGCGTCAAGCAGTGCCTGGCGACGGGCTTTGCGCTGGGCGCGCTCGTCGTTGATGGAAGCCTCTGGGGCGGCCTCGGTTGCGTCGACGTTCTCGGCGGCGGTTGCGTCAGCGGCGGCCGAGCTACCAGCGATGTTGTTCTCTACTTCGGACATGTATCCTCCACGTAAAAACGCCCCGCGCCAGACGGACACGGGGCGACCAAAATCTTTTGTGCCAGTCTAGCGAGTAATAGAGGTAATGGTGTACTTCTTCACCTTGCCGTTTGGCGTGGTGAACTCAACCTCGTCGCCCTTCTTATGACCAATAAGAGCCTCGCCAGCTGGGGACTCGTTAGAGATCTTGTGCTCAAGGGAGTTAGTCTCAGTAGTACCAACAATTACATATTTAGTTGTCTTGCCTTTTGCATCAGCAAGCTCGACGGTTGTGCCGATTGCAACGGTGACATTGCGCTTGCTGCCGCCCTCGACAACCTTTGCGACAGAGAGAATCTGACGAATCTCGTTGATACGAGACTCGTTGTGAGACTGCTCTTCTTTTGCAGCGTCATACTCGGAGTTCTCAGAAAGGTCACCAAAACCACGGGCCTCTTTGATGCGCTCAACAATCTCGTCGTGTTTCTCGCCCTCACGATAAGCCAGCTCATCGACAAGCTTCTGACGGCCTTCTGGGGTAAGTACAATCTCTTTAGTAGTGTCCATCGTGTTCTTTCTGTTGATGGGTCAGTCGGTCTATACGCGTGAGATGGGGCTACTCAGCCTTTTTGGACTCTTCGTCCTCAACAACCTCAGCCTCTGGCTCCTTGGCTTCTTCCTTGGTCTCAGACTCCATGCCCTCGCGAACGCTCTTGACGGTCTCGCCGACAGCCTTGCCGAGCTTTGGAAGGTTCTTAGGTCCAAAGAGGACCATAACAATGACAACAATAATCAGAAGCTCAGGAATACCAAGTCCTAAAATCATATAAACCCCCAGAAAATCTTTTCCTGTAAAAGCGTTCAGAAAAAACGCCGTATCGGCTAGTATAACCGAGGGAAACCTTACTAACAAGGAATTAACATGGTCTTACATGATTTTTGGACATTTTTTATCTGGTCGACCGTAGCGGGGCTTGCCGTTATTGGCATTTACCAGCTATTTCTGTTAATTCTGCGCGCTCGAGGCGTTTTTGTGACGCGTACAAAATTTGGCCTCACGATGATTTTTGACTCCGAGGACGCCGACGGTACGCCCATCAGGTTGCTCAACGTTAACGGTACGTTCCAGTCCGTGAGCTATATTGCGTCTGAGCTGCGCTTTGAACTTTGCATTCACTATCACCGCATGATGGCGCAGCTTATCCAGCAGGTGGCTCCGCAGGGTCGCGTTGTGATTCTGGGCGGCGGAGGTTTCTCGCTGCCAAAGTACCTGGCCACGCGCATGAGAGGCGCTACCATTGAGGCGATTGAGATTGATCCAAAGATTGTTTCGCTTGCGCGCGAGCATTTCTTTTTGGACGAAGCTCAAGCTGCGGCTTCAAGCGAGCTGCGTGTTATCGAAGATGATGCTTGGAGGGTGTTGCAAGACGCAGAAGCCGGCAGCATTGACGTGCTGGTAAACGAAGTGTTTGCTGGTCGGAAGTCGCTTGGACCTCTGGGAACAGCGGCTGGCGCGCAAGTGGTTAAAGAAAAACTTGCAGCTGGCGGAGTATATCTGGCCGATGTTCGCTGTCCACTAGAAGGCCGTGGATCTGCGCTGCTTTCGCAGGTCGCAGACGTGTTTGCGCACGAGTTTGCGCACGTCGCGTATGTGCCCGAGTGGCCTGATACTCCTAAAACACCAGGCAACAATCTCTTAATTGCAACTGATGCGGATATTGCGCTTCCTGGAGGTGCTGTTGTAGTGAAATAACGTCGCTTTGAGGGCCGACCACTATCCAATTGACCGAGCGACATCCAATCACCCGAGAAAATTGCATATTCCACCTTATTTATGCGGAGTTTTGTATCAACAATTTGACTCACCAAAATTAGACCCCTCTTTTGGGTAAAAAATCCGTTTAGTTGGAAGTCAAATCGCAATCACGGAAATTATTGACTTGCGTTTGTGCAGGTAGCAAAAAGTGTCCAGATTTCACTATTTTTGTCCAACGAAAAACCGCAGGTAAATGGCGTGCATAAAAATCAGTCGCCACTGTATATTCCAACTAAACGCATTTTTTACCACTTGCACCCCGAGCGCTCAATAAAACCGCAGTTGGCTGTGATTTGTACCGCCCCGGTACGGCTTTGTACCGCAATTTCTGACCCGTTTACCTTTGCCGAGAAGTAAATTCCTCAATTTCCCAAGAAAACATAACGTGAAATGATTATTGTTATTTCTGAAAAGCTACGAGAGCGCCATTAATGCCGCACGCTTAAACGCGCTACGCATCAGTCAATGTACCTGGGAATACAATGCACTTGGGAGTTGCTATGAAGACAGGTTTTGAACTACTGAATGATCCGTTTTTGAACAAGGGAACCGCTTTTACGCAGGAGGAGCGCCAGAAATATGGCCTGGTAGGCCTTCTTCCTCCTAACATCCAAACCATTGAGGAGCAGGCAGAGCAGGCATACGTACTCTTCCAACAGTACCCTGACCTCGAGACTAAGCGTCACTACCTGATGAGGCTTTTCTCCGAAAACCGTACGTTGTTCTATAACCTGTTCTCAAAGCATGTCGAAGAGTTCATGCCTATCGTCTACGATCCAACCATCGCACCTGACATTGAGCAGTACTCCCAGCGATACGTTGACTCGCAGTACGCATGCTTCCTGTCCGCCGATCGTCCTGAGGACCTTGAGACCTCGCTGAAGAACGCAGCCGCTGGTAGAGACATTGACCTGATTGTTGTTACCGACGCAGAAGCCATTTTGGGCATCGGCGACTGGGGTACTAACGGCGTTGAGATTTCCGTCGGTAAGCTCATGGTCTACACTGCCGCAGCTGGTGTTGACCCTAATCGCATTATGCCTATTGTTATTGATGCTGGTACCAACCGCCAGGAGTTGCTCGATGACCCACTGTACCTGGGCGAGCGCCACAAGCGCGTCGACGAGGACCGCTACAACGCCTTCATTGACAACTTTGTGACCACCGTCGAGAAGCTCTTCCCTAACCTCTACTTGCACTTCGAGGACTTCGGCCGCTCGCATGCTGCAGCAATCCTGGACCGATACAAGAACACCTACCCTGTCTTCAACGACGATGTCGAAGGCACCGGCATCGTCACCCTCGCAGGCATCCTCGGTGGCCTCAACATTTCTGGCGAGAAACTCGTCGACCAGGTATATCTCTGCTTTGGCGCAGGGACTGCTGGTTGCGGTATTGCTGAGCGTGTGCTGCAGGAGTTTGTGGACCAGGGAATGGATCGCGAGGAGGCTCGCAAGCGCTTCTACCTGGTAGATCGCCAGGGTCTGCTCTTCGACGATATGGACAACCTCACTCCACAGCAGAAGCCTTTTGCTCGTAAGCGTTCTGAGTTTGCAAACGCTGATGAGCTCACCAACCTGGCTGCCGTTGTAAAGACGGTCCACCCAACAATCATGGTTGGTACCTCTACCGTTCACGGTGCCTTCACCAAGGAGATTATCCGCGAAATGGCAGCTCATTGTGAGCGTCCAATGGTCTTCCCTCTATCCAACCCAACTAAGCTTGCGGAGGCAACCGCCCAAGACCTGCTGACCTGGACCGATGGTCGCGCGCTTGTAGCCTGCGGCGTTCCATCCGATGACGTGGAGCTTGGCGGCGTAACCTACCAGATTGGCCAGGCCAACAACGCTCTCATCTACCCTGGCCTTGGCTTGGGTGTTCTTGCATCAAAGGCTCGCCTGCTCACAGACCAGATGATTTCTCTGGCAGCTCACTCGCTTGGTGGAATCGTCGACACCACAAAGCCTGGAGCTGCAATTCTTCCTCCAGTCTCCAAGATTACCGAGTTCTCCGAGCGTATTGCTGTTGGCGTTGCAGAGGAAGCAATCAAGCAGGGCCTGAACCGCGAGCCAATTGCCAATGCAAAAGAAGCAGTTGACGCACTCAAGTGGTTCCCTGTCTACAAAGAGCTCTAATATCTGGCGTGGAATTTAGCGAGAAGGTCCATTTACCAGCACTTTTACGCACAACAAAACCTCTTCTCAATGGCGAGAAGAGGCTTTTTTCTTGTGAGTTTTGCGGAGGTTGCCTTAATCCAACAGCACGCCTTCAACTGCAAGGGCAGAGCCGTCGAGGACGTTGCACTTTTGGATCTGGTGAACAAACCAAGTACGGAATGCCTTTTGGTCGACGCCAACGCATACGGTTGCATTGGGTTTCTCGCCAAGGTATCCGGCCAGGTCAACAACGGTGCAGCCAGCGGTTAAGCCACCGGCGCACTCAACGTCCACAAACACATCCTTGGTCTCAAACATCTGAGGCGCCAGCAGGTAAGCTACAGCCGTTGGATCGTACATGCTGAAGCCCTCCTCCTGGTAGTGGACGCGATAGTTGAGCAGCAGCTTGACCAGCATGTCTCCACTCTTGCCGGAGTTCTGGATGTTCTTGATGTCCTCGGGCATCACGCGAGCAGCGTCGCCCACCTCAAGGCCAACCATGGCCACGTGAACGCCGGATGCAAAGACAATCTTTGCCGCCTCGGGATCAACGCCCACGTTGAACTCGGACATGACGCCAAGGTTTCCGCGGGTCAGGGCACCACCCATCATGACAATGCGGTCGATATGCTCCTTTACCTGTGGGTATGCTTTCAGCAGCAGCGCAATATTGGTCAGAGGACCAAGCGTCAACAGCGTAGTTTTCTCGCCAGCAGAAGCGCCTTCCATAATGACGCGACGCTGTGCCTCAAGTGCGGTTTCTTCAAGAAGACAGTCTGGCTGAATGCCATCGAACTCGTAACCCCTCATGCCCGAAGCGCCATGAACGTCACTTGCGTCCATCGGTTTTCTGAGCAGAGGTTCGGCAGCACCACGCGCAACAGGCACGTGCTGATTCCAGAATTTGAGCAGTTTAAGAGTGTTATTGGTGACGTTCTCGATGCCAACATTTCCGCTGACGGTAGTAATAAGCTTGATATCCAGCGCCTTTGCGGCCAGAGCAAATCCCAGCGCAATGGCGTCGTCGATGCCTGGATCGGTGTCAATGATGACGCGCGTCTTAGTTGAAAGCGTTGTCATAAGTCTCCTTTGTACGTTTGAGCTACGTGTGGACTGCGTTTGGGCTGCGAATTATGAAGCAACAATCACGGTAATTTTAACCTAAAACTCAACTACCTGATGATACGTTGGAATTGATTGCTGAGCGCCAACCTTAGTAGTAGCGAGCGCTGCGGCCTTCGCGGCTACGTCGAGCGCCTGCTTGATGTCGTGACCCTCCAGCTGCCCCGATGCCTGGAACGCGGCGAGTGTGCCCATGAACGTGTCTCCCGCGCAGGTAGTGTCCACGGTATCCACACGATAGCATTCCTGCTGGTAAACGCCGTGTGCGTCGGCAGCAATCGAACCCTTGGACCCCAGCGTCAACACCGCAGTTGCCACGCCGCTTTCAAGCACCTTTTGCACCGCAGCCTCGGGCTCTGCCAGCGGACTAATCTTGCCCTCGCCAAACAGGTCCGCAAACTCAATCTCGTTCAGGCAGAGCAAGTCCACGCTGGCGAGAAGACCGGTGGTCATGGTAGCTGATGGCGATGGGTTCACCATCGTATAGAGCCCCAGCTCATGCGCGTGCCTGATAAGCTCAAACGTGGTCGACAACTCGCACTCAAACTGCGTCAAGAACACGTCACCTGGCTCCGCAATGCGATCAAGCACCGCTTTCACGTCGTCGGCGGTGCGTGCGTGATTGGCTCCGTGGTCCAAAATAATACGGTTATCGCCGCCAACGCGCACGATCACAGCAACACCAGTGGAGACTCCAGACAGCTCATCTACCTGCTCTGCATTGACTCCGTAGCCAATAAGCGACTGCTTGAGATCTTGTCCGAACGAGTCGGCACCGACAGCACCAATCATGTGAACATCTGCACCCATTCGAGCTGCGGCAACAGCCTGATTAGCGCCTTTTCCACCTGGGCTGGTGACAAGATTTTTGCCGCCGATGGTCTCACCCTGCTGAGGCATCTTGTCTGCCTCGATGGAGACGTCCATGTTCAGGCTTCCAAATACAATCACTTTGCCCATGTGATGCTCCTTCTTAGCAAGAGTACCGCGCTCGACGTTGCCGCTCGACGTTCTTCTCGACAGTTCAACTGAAAAATGTCCTGTTTATAGGGTATATAGTAATAGCTTGACCAATCGCGTCAACCCAACTACTCTTAGAGATGTCTGAATAGACGTGACGTCCGTCCTTTACGGGATTCCGGCTTCACTGGACGTCCCCTGCAGAACTCCAATATAAGGAGGTGCTTTATATGCCTAGTCGAAGTAGCAGCTTACGTCTGACAGCAGATGCTGACCCTGTTCATTTATGTGTGACGGATATAAAGAAACCTCTTATTCAAAAGTTTTAATTTTTACTGTACCGCAAGCCTATAGGGATATAAATTTGCAGGTTTATAGAGCAATCCTGTAGATATATGAATCTATGTGCCCAGTTTCGGATCATCCGGTTTCAAGTCCCACACATAACAGAACGCTTTCAGTTTGCGTCATACACCAACCAGTTAGTCATTCGTTTCCACTAATCATCGGAGGTGCACATGGCAATCATGAAGCGCACAACCCAAACAAAGGCAGCCCAAACAAAGACAGCCCAAACCACTTCGGGAGAGCTTGGACAGTCCTTGACCTTTGCCGCAACTCACTCGGTAAAGAGCGTCTGTCGAAAGTTCCATACCACCCCGGACGGCCTTGCCCTTGATATTGCGCAGGCAAAATACGACCTCGACGGCCCAAACGTTATCACCAGCGCCGCCGAAGAGCCCTTCATCATCCGCTTGCTCAAAAGCTTTGCTAGCCCCTTCACCTTCATTTTGATTGCGCTCGCAGGTATTTCTTACGTCACTAACGTGGCCCTTGCCGCAGATGGCGAGAAGGACCCGTCAACCGTTGTCATCATCACCGCAATGGTGCTTATCTCCGGCATTATCGACTTTGTCCAGAGCTCCAAGGGAGCATCGGCAGCGGCCGCGCTCTCCAAGATGGTGACCTCAACCACAAGGGTTATCCGTCGTCCCATCGACTTTGACGACACGGGCGTCGACCAGGGCACCGACCAGGTCGCTGACCAAGGCTTCAACCAGGGATCGGATGCCACTGTAAATGCCGCCAAGGACTTCGAGGATGAATACGCCGCAGATGAAGCTGCCGATGAAGCCGAAGACACCGCCGACGAGCCCGAAGCTCCAGAAGAGCCAAAACTTGCTTCCGCGCTGGGAGAAGAAATACCCTTTGAACAGGTAGTTATTGGCGACATCATCCGCCTTGCCTCGGGAGACATGATTCCTGCAGACTGCCGCGTTCTGGACGCCAAGGACCTCTTTGTCAACGAAACCGCGCTCACCGGAGAATCAGAGCCTGTCGAGAAAACCGCTGGTGTAGTACACGCTCGCCGTCGTGCGGACGGAACGCGCTATCCCCTCTCGCTCTCTGAGTGCACAAATCTGCTGTTCGCGGGCACTACGGTTCAGTCAGGAAGCGCAACGGTAGTGGTAGTTGCAACCGGCAACAAATCCTACGTGGGCACTATGTCTGAGCTGCTCCAGCAGCCTGCTGGCGAGACCAGCTTTGATGAGGGTCTCAAGTCCGTCTCCAAGGTGCTTGTCTCGTTCATGCTGATCATGTGCCCCATCGTGTTCTTTGCAAACGGATTCCTCAAGGGTGACTGGTTTGACGCGCTGCTCTTCAGCGTCTCTGTTGCCGTTGGCATTACCCCTCAGATGCTGCCTGTTATTGTGACCACTTGCCTTTCTCGCGGTGGAACGCAAATGGCTAAGCAGGACGTTATTGTTAAGAATCCGGCCGCAATCCAAAACCTGGGCGCCATGGACATCCTGTGCACCGACAAAACTGGTACCATCACCGCTGATGAGGTTGTACTTGAGCGCCACCTCAACATTCTGGGTGAAGAGGATCCTCGCGTGCTCCGTCACGCATATCTGAACAGCTATTTCCAAACGGGACTTCGCAACCTCATTGACAATGCAATCATCAAGACTTCCAACGACGAACTGCCCACCAACCTGCTGAGCATTGAGTACGAGAAAATCGATGAGGTCCCGTTTGACTTTGAGCGTCGCCGCATGAGCGTTGTGGTCAGAAACACAAAAACTGACAAGACGCAGATGATCACCAAAGGCGCCGTCGAGGAAGTCCTGAACGCATGCTCCTTTGTTGACCTGGACTCTGAGATTAAGCCGCTGACTCCCGCCCAGCGCAAGAGCGTTATGGACCGCGTCTACCAGCTCAATCAGGAGGGTATGCGCGTGGTTGGCGTTGCTCAGAAGAGCGACCCTCGTGGCGTCGGCGAGTTTGGCGTAGACGATGAGCGCGACATGGTGCTTATTGGCTACCTGGCCTTCTTGGATCCACCAAAAGAGAGCGCTCGCGAGGCAATTGCCAAGCTCAACCAGAGAGGCGTGCAGGTCAAGGTACTTACCGGCGACAACGAAGGCGTTGCCGCGGCCGTCTGCAAAAAGGTGGGCATCCACGTCGACGAGCTTTTGCTTGGTAGCGACGTAGAGAATCTCAACGACGAGCAGCTCAAAGAGCGTGTCGAGAAGACCCAGCTCTTTGCAAAGCTTTCCCCTATGCAAAAGGCTCGTGTTGTCTCTGCACTCAGGTCCAACAACCACGTAGTCGGCTTCATGGGCGACGGCATTAACGACGCGGCCGCTATGCGCTCTTCCGACGTAGGAATCTCCGTCGATACTGCCGTTGACGTGGCAAAAGAGTCCGCAGACATCATCTTGCTGCAAAAAGATCTGCTGGTACTTGAGCACGGTGTCGAAGAAGGTCGCAGAACCTACGGCAACACCATCAAATACATCAAAGCAACCGCAAGCTCCAACTTTGGTAACGTGCTGTCCGTTTTGGTGGCCAGCTTTTTCCTGCCGTTCTTGCCTATGAGTGCCCTCCAACTGCTCCTTTTGGGACTCGCATACACCGTTACCTGCATCGCAATTCCGTGGGACAACGTTGACGATTCGTTCCTTTCAAGCCCTCGCTCTTGGGACGCTCATTCGATTACAAACTTTATGCTTTGGATTGGACCAGTCAGTTCAATCTTTGATGTACTGACCTTTGCGCTTATGTTCTTTGTGGTCTCCCCTGCGCTTGCTGGAGGAACCTGGGCAGAACTTACCGCAGCCGGAAATACCGCAGCTCAAGCGCTCTTTATTCTGTCTTTCCAGACAGGCTGGTTCATCGAATCCATGTGGACCCAGACCTTTGTTCTCCACGCGCTCAGAACCAACAAGATTCCGTTTGTTCAGAGCATGCCTTCTACCTCGCTGTTTGCTCTCACAACCGCAGGAATCATTGTGGTCAGCGCTCTTCCGTATCTGCCGATGTTTGCCCAGCCTTTGAGCCTTGTTGCTCTGCCTTTGTCATTCTTTGGGTGGTTAGTGGCTCTCATGAGCGGGTATATGGTTCTTATCACCATAATCAAGAGCCTCTACGTTAAGCGATTTGGCTCTTTGCTCTAACCTTGCTCCAGGAAGGACCACGATGGACGTAAAAGAAGCCATGGACCAGCGCATTTCCCTTCGCGCCTACGACCAAAAGCCTATTGAGCAAGAGAAACTTTCTCAGCTCCAGGAAGCCATTGACGTCGCAAATGCCCAGATGGCAGAGGTTGCACCCGATCACCCCGCAATCCTTACCATTGAAGGTCCTCACCTCGAGGATGGCACCTCCGTCCACATGAAGAACAGGTCTATTGTCGGTCCCATTTACCACTACGTAGCAGGTTATTGTGAAGACGCAATTGCCCGTGAACTCATCGGCTACTATGGCGAGAAGATTGTTCTTCTCGCCACCCAGCTGGGCATTGGTTCATGCTGGATTGCCGAGACCATGGACTGGAAGACCCTGGCTCGCGACGAGTACAACGGTCTTAAGCTGGGCATTATTATTTCTCTCGGATACGCTCCGGAGAAGATTCCGCTTAAGCAGGAGGGTATTCGCACCGCGATTCGCCTGCGTACTAAGAAGCCTGCGCAGATCATGACGGCAAACGGCGCTCCAACTGAGCCAGAGCAGATGCCCGAGTGGTTTAACCGCGGCATTGATGCGGTTTTGGCATGTCCAACCGCCATCAACAAGCTGCCAGTTGTATTTGACCTGACAGATGGAGTGGTAAGCGCATCTATGCCTAACCAGCGCCACCTCATCCAAGACTATGACCTGGGTATTTCCAAGCTGCATTTTGAGCTTGCTGCCGACCTTAAGGGTACGTGGGAGCTTGGACAGCCTGGTCGCTTTATTGTTTCTGAGTAGCGCTTCCGCGCGTAGCGCCTCCCAGCTCACAAACGTCATGTTCCCGAGCGGCGCATTCCTAGACGACACGCCCAGCTCACCGCACCTCCCAGCTCACCGCCGTCCAACAGCGTACCTCCAGCTCACCAGAGCACCACCAACAAGAAAGGACCACGTATGGCCTGTTCCGCACAACACGTTGCAAACAAAGTTCTCTCGTCCTACCAGTGGAGACTTGCAACTAAAAAGTACGACCCTACCAAGAACGTCTCTGACGAGGACCTTGAGGTAATCCTTGAGGCTGGTCGTTTGGCACCAAGCTCTTACGGTCTAGAGCCTTGGCGCTTCCTGGTTGTTAATCTGCGAGAGGATCAGGCCTCTGAGCAGTCACTTCGCCTTAAAGAGAAACTTTACGAGCCATGCTATGGTGCTCGCGCATCCCTTAACGGCGCTCACTACCTGGTTATTCTTCTTGCTCGCAAGAACGTCAATGCAGAGTCTGCTTACGTCAAGCACATGATGCACGACATCAAGCAGCTTCCTGCAGACTTTGAACCAACCTATGCGGCTGCTTTCAAAAACTTCCAGGAGAACATGTTTAACCTGGTAGGTAACGAACGCGCCACCTTTGACTGGGCTTGCAAGCAGACCTACATTGCGCTTTCGAACATGCTCACTATGGCCGCTATGATTGGTGTTGATAGCTGTCCAATCGAGGGCTTCAACCGCGAGGCTGTCGATAAGATTTTGGAAGAAGAGGGTCTTCTCGACGGCGGCCAGTACAACGACTTTGGCGTTTCCTGCATGCTTAGCCTGGGCTATCGTGATATGGATCCTGTCCAGAAGCGTCGCCAGCCAGCCGAGGATGTTATCGTCAGGTTGTAAAGGCTGTAAGTGTCATTACCTTTTAAGCTGCCTCCTATTTCCCGACACCGAGGAAATGGGAGGTAGTCTGTTTAGCAGGCAATTCTTTGTTGAGTGGGAAAGTCTTTGCTATTTAGGAAGCTTATTGTTCGTGCGAAACACGGTTGCACATAGTTTGGTCGCATGCCATTTTGGCGCCAACTGGCCTTTTTGGTGCGAAATGACTTTCTCTGATCCAAAAATGGCCCATTTCAGTGCGAAGTGGTAAAAAATGCGTTTAGTTGGGGTATACAGGATTGACAAACTTCTATGCAAGCGTTTTACCAGCTCTTTTAATTGGACGAATTTTTCATGTGCATTCACATTATTTCTGAACTGCTTAAACGTAAATGCCAAAATGATAAAATCAAAAATTTATTTCCAACTAAACGGGTTTTTTACCCAAAACAGTACCCTCTAAATGACATATCAATTTTTTGATTAGTTTTTGTGAATATTAGGCAGTCTTTATGCACGTCGAGGTGTCCTCGTGCACCTCGTGCACCTCGAGCGCCCGCGTGCGCCTCGTGCACCCCGTGCGACCAACGCGCTCTGGCGTGCCATACTTGACGCCGCGTAACCACGGCGCATATGGCACGCTCGCACGAGCAGCTCAACATGCAGAAAACGGCTAATTACCTGCGGATAAACACAAAGCCGCGGCCAGAGTGGATGTACGGCAAGAATGCTTGGTCTTCTTCGCAGATGTTTCCTGCAACGTTATCGCGAGCATCAAGCTCCAACAGGCCTCGAGCAATCGAAAGTTCCCCTGCATAGCGACCATATGCTTTACTGCTCACCAAAATGGCGCCAATAGCAACAGTTTCCCAGGTAGAAGGCTTCGCGTCGTACACTGGAGCATCTTTCCAGAGTCTGGACTCCTGTGAACGGATAATGTACGAGCTGGAATCAGGTCGATCGGTCTGCAAGCGATCATACAGATACTCAAAATCAGGTTTTAACTCGGCTTTTAGCTCGATGCAGTTTCGCTCAAGCTGGCCGATACGCTTCCACGTAGCCTCAGTAACATCTGGGTCGCCAATAAGGACCACGTCAGAGCCTGCATCGTAAAGCGCAAGCATTGCCTGAATAAGTGCATCACCAGAAAGCCCACGATGTTCCTCGACAGTTGGTAGTCCCTCGTAGAGAGGTCCGCGGAAAACCTCGCCAGGAACAAACGAGAAAATCTGGAATCCAAGCGCTGAAAGGCGTGCATTAATCTGCGCGACACGCTCAAGCGAAAGGCCCGTGTAGCTCTTGGGATAGTAATTGTGACAGGCGGCAAAGCGAGTAAAGTCGGCACCAGCAGCTCGCCACGCGAAGATGTCGTCCTTGGTGATGGTCGAGGCGTTAAAGACCACATGGAACTTGCGAGAAAGCTCAACGGTCTCTGCTGCGTCAAATCCAAAGTCAAGACGTACGTACGTAATGCCAAGCTCAGCAAGTTCGTCAAACTTCTGAACGCCAAGTTTGGTAAGAGTTGCAGGAGAAACGTCGGCAATGAGGTTGATCTCAGCCTTTTTGCACAGCTCCAAAAGTCGTCGAGCCTCAGTGCGATAATCAATCCCCTCTTCCTCGGGAATCTGTAGAGAAGTGAATGCATAGTGGCATCCGGCTGCCTGCGCTTTTGCCACAACCTCAGCATTAGCCTCGTATCCGCTGGCAAAATACAGTGAAATTCCGGTGCGCATAAATCCTCCAAGCAATTGCAAAACGCTTTCTAAAAGACGGGTTTCTCGTCAGTTGGTCAGCAAATCGTGTAGTCCGGCGAGAAAAAATCCCTCTTCCTAGGATACCTAAGAAGAGGGATAAACGTTTCTAAAACGTGTGGTTTTTACTCGCCGAAGACGTCGTTAATACGATCCTCGTCAACACCGAAGAACCACGTAAGTGCAAAGCCTGCAGCGTAAGCAAGAAGCATTGCAAGCAGGTAGAAGACCTGGTTACCAGGCTGGACAATCAGCAGACCAAAGAGGCCGGAGACGCCCTGGGAAACGGTACCAAGGTGGAAGAGGTACGCAACAACGGAGCCAATACCGGAGCCAAGGCATGCGGTGATGAATGGCTTACCAAGAGGCAGGGTAACTGCGTACATCAGAGGCTCGCCAATGCCGAGCATACCAACTGGGATGGACTCGGTGAGGTACTTCTTGACGCGCTTGTTCTTGGTCTTGAAGAGGATTGCAAGACCAGCACCAACCTGGCCGCCGCCTGCCATCATCAGGAGAGGAAGCAGGTAGTTGATGCCCTGAGTTGGGCCCTCTGGGTTGTTAAGCATAACGTGGATTGGGGTAAGTGCCTGGTGAAGACCAACGGAAACCAATGGCAGGAAGGTAGAACCAAGCAGATAAGCACCAAAGACGCCAAGCTTGTCATAGAAGAACTGAAGGACAAAGAAGATTGCCTGAGTGAGCCATGCGCCTGCAGGCTGAAGAATCAGGACAGAACCAATAACACCGATAATAACGGTGCAAAGTGGAGTCAGGAAGGTGTCAAGAACGCTTGGCATAACCTTGTGCAGGTTCTTCTCCAGGAATGCGAAGAAGATTGCGCAGATGATTGCACCAATCATGCCGCCTGCTGCTGCGTTGAACAGGTCAGAGGAAGCGACGATAAATGCGCCCTCCTTGAAAGCAACAGTTGGGAGGCTGAATGGAAGGTGAACCAAACGAGTTGCAACGCCATCAACAGTCTTGGAAGCGAGAAGAGGCATACCAGCGTTAGCAATGGAGAGTGCACCAGCCATAGCACCAAGAACGCGAGAACCACCAAACTCCTTGGCAGCGTTCTCGCCAGCGAGAATTGGCAGGTAAGCAAAAAGTGCCCAGCCCATGGTCCAGATAGCTGCGAACCACCACTCGTTAGCAAAAGCCTTACCAGTGGAGAAGTTGATAACGTTGATGATACCGTTGATCAGACCTGCAGAAATGATGCCAGGAAGCAGTGGAACAAAGATGTTTGCAATCTTCTTGAGGAAGCGCTGAACAGGCTTGTTCTCGTACTTAGCCTTCTGAGCTGCCTTGTTGTCCTTAGCTGCGGAAACAACGTCGTCCTCAGATGCATCGCCAGCAGCTACGCCGGTGAGCTTGGAGAACTCAACAATAACCTTGTTGACAACGCCAGGACCAAGAACAACCTCAAGGTACTCTGCATCCTCGACCAGGCCCATGACACCGTCGATAGCCTTGATGGCCTCGGAGTCAACCTTTGAAGGATCTGCGGTCTTAATGCGGAGCCTGGTCATGCAGACCATGTTGCTCTGAACATTTTCTTTGCCACCGACGGCAGCAAGAATCTGTTCTGAAAGCTTGGTGTAATCCATACTTTCCTTCTTTCTCTCGTTGCGATGTTGCAACAAATACCTATCAAGAATACATAAAAAATGAACTTATCGGTACAACAATCCATACCTGTGGTTCATTGTTTCATGTTTTGACCTAATTTGAGCGCCCTGTTACTGCAGGTAAACTGAGCGTTTTTCAAAACTTGCCGACCACTTGCGCGTCGTGCTGATACCACTGACCGATGTAACTGAAACAAAATGCTTACGCGTGTGTCATTTGTTACAACTGCGATTACTACAGTGCACCTCTGACATGGCCATGGGCTGCCTCAAGCTTAGCTTTTGCCTCTTCAACAGGCATCTGAGTCAGCAGCATGACAATAGCAAGCTTTGCATTACCATCAGCCTGCTCAAGAGCCTGAGCTGCCTCTTCACGGGTGCAACCAGTTGCTGCCATGGTGATGTTCTGCGCGCGAACTACCAGTTTCTTATTGGTCTGCTGCACGTCAACCATGAGGTTTTGATACGCCTTGCCCACACCAACCATAGAACCGGTAGAAATCATGTTCAGAATCATCTTCTGAGCGGTACCGGACTTAAGACGCGTGGAGCCTGTGAGCACCTCAGGTCCACAAGAAGGCTCAATGGCAAGCTCTGCCTCTTTGCCCACTTCAGAACCCTTATTGCAGGCAATAGCAACGGTCTTGCAGCCCAAAGAACGAGCGTAGCGCAGTCCACCAATAACGTAAGGAGTACGACCACTAGCTGCAATTCCAATAGCAATGTCGTTCTTGTTCAGGCCAATCTTCTTGAACTCCTCTTCGCAAAGCTCAAGAGAGTCCTCTGCGCCCTCAACTGCGCGTACAAAGGCCTTCTCGCCACCGGCGATAAGACCAACAACCACGTCGGGAGAAACACCAAAGGTAGGCGGACACTCAACCGCGTCCAAAACGCCCAGGCGACCAGAAGTTCCTGCACCAAAGTAGACGATTCTGCCGCCAGCCTCAAGCGAGGAAACTGCCCACTCAATAGCCTGAGCTACCTGCGGAAGTACCTCTTTTACGCCGGCTACTACGTTGAGATCTTCCTGGTTCATAACGCTGACCAGCTCAAGCGGGGTCATCTGATCCAGGTCCATGGTGTTGGGGTTTCTAGTCTCGGTGACAAGCTTTGTTAAATCAATCACGTTTTCACCTTCTGTGTTGTGATTTTTACGCAATTACGTCGTTGGCTATACCAGGCAAATCTTGATCAGATGACAACGTGGCTACACGCTCAGCCGAATCCAGCTTGCCAATATAGTTTGTCGAGAAACGCTTAACGCTCTTCTCGTAATTTCTATTTACATAGGCTGCAAAGAGCGCATCTACAACGTTGAGCTGGGCAATTCTTGAAGACATGGCGCCGCTTCTCATAATGTGCTCAGTCTCTGCAACGCCCAAAACAAAGTCGGAGCGGTGGATGAGCTCTGAATCAATGCCGCCTCGGGTGATGGAAACCACCTTGGCACCATTTGCTTTTGCAATCCAGGCACACTCAATGGCTTCTCGCGTAAGGCCAGAGTAGCTGATGACAATTGCAAGATCTTCTCGCCCCATGTTTTTGGCGTAAAGCATCTGAGAGTGGTAATCGTCACTCAAATTGCAGTTGATGTTGAGACGCATAAGCTTGAGCTGCAAATCTCTTGCAACCAGCAGCGAAGCTCCCATGCCAAAGAGGCAGATGGAATGGGCCTGCATCATGAGTGAAACAACTGAGTCAACAACCTGAGCGTCAAGCAATTGCCTGGTAAGCTCCAGCGAAGAAATGTTCTTTGCGGTAACTTTTTCGATGATCACATCAGTGGTGTCACCTGCGATAACGCCGCCGACAGCAATATCGTTGCTTTTGTTGCTGACTGCCAGCTCGTAAATAAGCGCCTGCTGGAACTCTTTATAGCCACCGCAGCCAAGCTTTTTGCAAAGCCTGACAACCGTTGACGCAGACGTATACGTTTGAGCTGCTAGTTTATGGATTGACTGACCAACTGCTGCCTCTGGATCAGACAGAATATAGTCGACAATATCACGTTCAGCTGAACTAGCATTCTTGCGATACTCTTCCAGACGAAGACGAACACCTCTCACGCAATCACCTCCGGTCGTCCGGTTGACTAAAACGTTTGACTATATTGTTTCACGTTGCCATAAAAATTTCATCTGTAAAGTAGGCAGTGCCGTAAACGGTAGTATTGCGTGCGCAAGTGTAAGCGCGCTCCACGTGCGTTGTATGCGCGATTGCTCATGTTTTCCCAGCATAATGCGGGGACAATTGTCGCAAAAACTGAGCCTTGATTTAGGTACGTTACTATCACTTCATAAAAACTTTTACTATCGAGTAGACATTTGACCACGTAAAACCTGATTAAAATATTTCATCTTTGCCTAAAAAATTCAAATTTAGATACCATTGACAGCTTTTTTGATACCACTCGCAGTACGTTAACGTACCCATTATTTCATCTTGGACAAACTAGCTGCAATTTTGATGAAACGCACGTCATCATAAGCGCAAATTATCTCAGCCAATTGAGATAGCAGGTGTTTCACCTAAGGCAAAACCGAAGGAGACGATATGCGCACCAACGAAGATTTGCACCAGAATCAAAACGCTCACTCTGAGTACTCATCTAACGCAGGCTCCCCTGCTGGACAGACCAGAAGGCAATTTCTGAGCAGAAGTGCTCTTGGTCTAGCCGCTCTAGCAGGTCTTGGCCTTACCGCCTGCCAGACAAAGGGTGGCGCAACTGCTGCTAAGGGAACCGCAAAGAAGGTTGACTCTGTAGACGGAACCTTCCAGTACGAGAAGGTCTTCCCTGTTCTTAACGACAACGAGGCCTTTGACGACTCTCTTGTTACCAACCAGCTCAACAGCTTTGTTTGCTTTGCTGGTCAGGGCACCGTCTATGTAAAGAGCTCCGAGCCTCAGAGCTTTGCACTCTTTGTAAACGGTCACCAGGTTCCAACCGATAAGCTTGACGGCTCCTCCTGGAACCAGATTGATATCTCTGACGTAACCGTCAACGGCGATAACCGCCTGCAGGTCAGCACTGTTAAAGAGACTCAGGCAACCTTTGAGGTCAAGATTGGCTACCCAACCCTTATTGACGGCACCAAGGACTACGCCGACAACGACAACTTTAAGCTGATTGACCAGATTATCAACGCAGAGATTGCTAACGGCTTTACCTCTGCTCAGCTAGTAGTTACCAGGTACGGCAAGATTATCAAGAAAACCAACTACGGTAACGTCAATTCTTACAACAAGGACGGCTCTCGCATCAAAGACGGCAATGCTGTTGACGACAACACCCTCTATGACCTGGCCTCTAACACAAAGATGTATGCCACTAACCTGGCAATTGAGAAGCTGGTTACCGACGGTCAGCTGGACGTTTCCAAGAAGGTTCAGGAATACATTCCAGACTTCAAGGACCAGGAGGGCGATAAGATCCTGGGCAAGAATGACCTTACCGTTCGTGAGATTCTTGAGCACCAGGCTGGATTCCCACCAGATCCTCAGTACCACAACCGCAACTACAACCCAGAGAAGCCTGACGATCCTCAGCCAAACGCTAACCAGAAGCTGTACTCTCAGAATCGCGACGAGATTCTGCAGAAGATCATCGAGACTCCTCTGCAATACGTCCCAGGTACCAAGACTGCCTATTCCGACGTAGACTACATGCTCCTTGGTTTTATCATCGAGAAGATCACCAACAAGCGTCTTGACCAGTACGTTAAAGAAGCTCTTTACGAGCCACTGGGTCTCAAGAACGTCACATTTAACCCACTGGATAACGGCTTCAAGGCTGACGGAATCGCAGCTACCGAGCTTAACGGAAACACTCGCGACGGCCTGATTACCTTTGACAACATGCGTACCGATACCATTCAGGGTACGGTCCATGACGAGAAGGCCTACTACGCCATGGGTGGCATCTCTGGTCACGCTGGTCTGTTTGCCAACGCTTCTGACCTGGCTGTTCTTGTCCAGACCGTTATGAACCGTGGTGGCTACGGCAACACCATGCTCTTCAGCGAGGACGTTCACGACCAGTTCATCAAGCCAAAGGACACCAGCGTCACCTACGGCCTGGGCTGGAGGCGTAAGGGTCACATTGGCTACCAGTGGGCCTTCTCGCCAATTGCAAATGCTGCAACCGTTGGCCACACCGGCTGGACTGGCACGCTTACTGTCATCGATGTCTACAACAACACCAGCTTGGTGCTGCTCACTAACACTAAGAACTCGCCTGTCATCGACAACAAGGTCAACCCTAACGACTTTGTGGGCAACCACTTCCTGACCGGCGGCTACGGTGTTGTTTCTACGCTGGCATTTGATGGCCTCGACGACGCAAACGCCGAGGGCAATAACGCCAAGCTCATGGACATGGTTATTGCCAAGTACAAGCTCATTCAGGCCGAGGCAGATTATCAGACTGACCCCGATAAGGCTTCCCTGAAGGCACTGCTTGAGGTCTGCGACCAGAGGAAAGATTCCAAGGTTATTAAGGACTTCCAGGCAAGTGACCTGTACAAGACCATCTCGCAGTTTGTAGGCAAGTAGCACGCGGAAACCGCTTACCAGCAGAGGCTTCGCTCAACGGTGAGAAGTGATTCCTTACGTAAAGCTCGTGTAAACAAGCTGCAAAGCGGGAATAAACGCAGTACGCGAACAAGGTACGATACACATCTTGTCTAGCAACGGCCCTCTCCTCCGTCTAGACACACCAAAGCCCGGATGCTATTGCGCGGCATCCGGGCTCTTTTTTGTGAGTGCGCACGCGTGCGCTGGACTTACGAGTGCGCGGGTTTCTCGGCAGGCGCGCCGCGAGCCTGAAAAGTGCATGAAGTCTGAGTAAATTTGCTCAGACGTAGCGAGAAAACCCGGCAAAACCACTCAGACATGACTTGCTTTTCCGGCAAATTACTCAGACTTGGCTGAATAATCAGGCTCCCTGAAGGAAGTTCCCTGTGCGTTTTAAGACCTAACTGAAGCTTGTTTGAAACGCGCCTGAAAAGTAAAAAGAATCTGTATTTGAGATACAGATTCTTTGATGAAATCAGGCAAATCCACAGTTTCTTTTGCGTTTTTAGGCAAAAGTTACAGATTCTTTGCAGAAATCAGGCTCGCCATGCAATCGCGCGCATTGCGGTCACGAACTTGCGGGCCGTTCGCTAGGCGCAACTTACAGTGCGGCGAGAAAATCCTCTGCTTGCTGGGCAATTGCCTCGTGAACCTCGGGCTCTGGCTCCCAAGTTCCCTCAGTCCAAGCGGTAACAGGAAGCGAGAAGCCATTGAACGGCTCAACCGGCTTGGTGCGCAGGGCCAGGAACTGCTGCTTTACCACGGTGAGCGATCCTGCAGTCTTGTTTCGGCCGCCGACGCCGCTTGCAGTAACAACCTTGCCAGCAATGGCGGTCTCGGACTTCTTCTCGTAATCGGAAGTGAGCGGACGGCTCAGCCAATCCAGGATATTCTTGACAGTGCCGGGAATGCTGTAGTTGTACTCCGGAGTAAAGAGCCATACGCCATCGGCGGCCATAACCGCGTCCCTGGCTTTTTGGACACCTTCAGGAGCTGGGAATTCTTCGTCCTGGTTAAGCAGAGGAACGTCCAAAACGTCAACGACCTCAATCTCTGCCTTGCCCTCGAGTGCCTTTGCCGCAACCTGACTCAATGTTTTGTTAAACGAGTTCTTTCGGCCAGAACCGATGATAAATACAATTTTCTTCATAAGCAGACCTCTCCGCGAATGCTGTGTAAATAAAAATCATGCACGAGCAAACCTGCCCGTACATGATTTGTGTACCCAAATGTTAGCTCTGTAGTCGTATTTAACAGAAGTCCGAGAAATTCACACAGCTCTCAAGCGCTTTTACCACCTGCTCAAGACCGGTGAGATCTTCCTGGGTGAACCTTGCCACGCTCGGACTATCAATATCCAGCACGCCAACTACCTGGTTATCCTTGACGATAGGAACGACCACCTCAGAGTTTGATGCAGAGTCACATGCAATATGTCCCGGGAACTGATGCACGTCCTCTACCAGCTGACTTATCTTTGTTTCCGCAGCCGTGCCACACACTCCCCGACCAAAGGGAATGCGCACGCAAGCAACTTTGCCCTGGAACGGCCCCAGGCGCAGCTCGGGAGTGTGCGGCTCATGGGCGCTCGGGGCCGCGTCCGGTTCCACGCCCGAACCCGCGTCCAGCTCCACACCCGGGGCCGCGTCCAGCTCAACACCTGTCACCGTCACGGGATCTACCAGGTAGAACCCCACCCAGTTGATGTCGTCGAGAGCGTCCCACAGAAGGGCGGCAGCGTTGGACAACACCGGCAGCCAGTGAGCGTCAACCTCGGCAAGCGAGACAATCTGTTTTGCAAGTAAACCGTAATCCGTCATGCTTACTTCTCTGGCAAAATCTCAATCCAGCAGCCATCAGGGTCTGCGATAAAGTAGAGACCCATCTTTGGGTTCTCTTTAACAATACAGCCCATCTCCTCGTGAAGTGCGTGGAACGCATCAAAATCGTCAACGCGGAACGCAATGTGAGTGTCTTTTCCGCCGTTATCATAGGGGTCTACCCAACCGCGGTTCCACGTGAGCTCCAGCTCAAAAGGAGACCAGTCGTTTACCAAAAACGTGTTAGTCCAAGAGCCGTCCTCTGGTCCCTTAACGCGGTCAACACGGAATCCCAGAGCCTTCTTGTAGAACTCGACGGTTTTCTCGTTATCCAAAACGTGGGTGCAGCGGTGAACAAAACGTGCCTGCATAAATCCTCCTTTGATATCGAGAAACCCCGCTACTAGACGGGGTTTCTCGCCATATGAACTACGTGCTGGTTGAGAGCTTACCAGCTAGAGACGCACAGTTGTACGCCTAACTCGCGCCTAGTTGAGCTCCTGCTCAAGCTGATCGACAAGCTCGCCGAAGTACTTGAGCGCAGCGTTAACGGGGTCTGGAGTGGCCATGTCAACGCCAGCGCCGCGGAGCAGCTCGATTGGAGTCTTGGAGCAACCGCCGGACAGGTAGCCAATGTAGTCCTTGACCGCAGGCTCACCCTCAGAAAGGATGCGCTGCGACAGGGCAATAGCTGCCGAGAAACCAATGCAGTACTGGTAGACGTAGAAGTTGTAGTAGAAGTGAGGGATGCGCGACCACTCTAGCTTGATCTCTTCGTCCAGCTCAATGCCAGGTCCAAAGTACTCGGCGCAGAGTTTGCCGTAGCGCTCAGAGAGAACCTCGGCGTTCAGAGCCACACCGTCAGCGTTCATCTGGCTAATGTCGCGCTCAAATTCGGCAAACATGCACTGGCGATAGATGGTGCCACGGAAGCCCTCAAGGAAGTGGTTGAGGATGTACGCGTGGCGAGCAGGATCAGTCTCGTGCTCAAGCAGGTAGTGCGAGAGCAGCGCCTCGTTGCAGGTAGATGCAACCTCTGCAACAAAGATGGAGTAGTCAGAGTAGGTAATCTCCTGGTTGTGGGACGAGAAATACGTGTGCAGGGAGTGGCCCATCTCGTGAATAAGGGTGTAGACGTCATCGAGGCCGCCCTGGAAGTTGAGGAGCATGACAGGGTTCATACCCTTGCCACCTGCGGAATAAGCACCGGAGCGCTTGCCTGGGGTTTCGTACACGTCAACCCAACGGCTCTCCAAGCCCTTCTTGACCAGGCCGACGTACTCCTCGCCCATAGGTGCCAGCGCCTTAACGATAAGGTCGCAAGCCTCCTCGTAGGTGAACTTCATGTCAACATCGTCAACAAGAGGAGTGTAGACGTCCCAGAAGTGTAGCTTGTCCAGACCCATGACGCGCTTGCGCAGGTCAACGTACTTGTAGAACGCTGGGAAATTCTGGTGAACGGCGTTAATCAGGTTGTTGTAAACCTCAACCGGAATCTCGTTCTCTGCAAGAGCGGCCTCAAGGGAGCTTGCATATTTTCTAGATGACGAGAAGAACTGCAGGTTCTTGACCTGGCTGGTCAGAATTGCAGCGGAGGTGTTACGGAACTCGCCAAAGCGGCTGTAGAGCTGCTTGAATGCAGACTCGCGTAGGACGCGGTCAGCATCCATCAGCAGAGGAACAAATGAACCGCTGGTCAGCTTATGGGTCTTACCCTCAGAATCAACAGCGTCATCGAAGGTAAGGTCCGCGTCATCAAACATGGAGAAGATATTGGTTGGCTGAACAGCAAGCTCTTCAGCACGTGCCAGCAGCGCTTCCTCCTCAGCAGAAAGGGTGTGCTCGCGCTGGTTCAAGATCTTGTTGAGCTTACGACGATAAAACTCAAGAGCTGGAACCTCTGCATAGAACTTCTCGACAGATTCAGCTGGAATAGCCAGAAGCTCTGCGGCAAACCAAGAAGTTGCCTCGCCAACCTGCGTATATGCGCTGGTAGCGTTTGCAACGTATGCCTGATACTTAGCCACGCGAGTATCTTCGTCGCTCTTGCGCTCTGCGTAGTTGATAATCTTGTAGAGCAGAAGAGTCATCTGGTCCTCAAGCTGCAGGAACTCCAGAAGAGCCTGAGCAGAGGTAGAAATCTTGCCCTTGAACGCAAGCAGCTTTGGACAGTAAGCCTTGAGATCCTCGAGCCCAGCCTCAAATGCCTCATCGCTGGGGAACATTGAGGACAGGTCCCACTTATATTTGCTGTCAATTTCTTCGCGAGACTCGTATGCCATGAGCCTTCCTTTCTTGACTGGGTCAGTATTCACTGATATTTAGTGTCCCACATACACGCTGATTTCATGCTGATAACAAGAAAAAATGAACCCATTTGATACAAATCATCAAACGGGCTCATCGATTTCAAAAATAAATTAAAACTACCTTACAGTTCTTCTCCGTTGGTTTTAATTACCTGCTGATACCAAGAGAAACTATCCTTCTTAATGCGACGACCTGTTCCGTTTCCGAGGTCATCCTGATCAACATAGATGAAGCCGTACCTCTTACTCATCTCCGAAGAAGAGCAGCTCACAATATCCATTGGCGCCCATGCATAATAGCCGCGCAAATCTACACCATCACTAAGTGCTTCAAGCATCTGTTCAACATGTGCTCTGAAATATTCAACGCGATACGGATCGTGGATTGTTCCATCATCCTCAAGCTTGTCAAAAGCACCAATACCATTTTCTGTGATGTAAATTGGACACTGATAGCGGTCGTAGAAAACATTAAGGGTGTAACGCAGTCCAAGAGGATCAATAGACCAGCCCCAAGGGTTTGCAGGAAGATTAGGATTAGAGAAATCTTTATTTCCATCCGCAAAGCTCTGAGCACTACAAACGCTTGAATAGTAATACGAGAAACTCATGAAGTCTGCGGTATTTGTTAAATCTTCAAGGTCATTCTCACCAAAGTGAATGTCAAAACCATTCTCTTCAAAGAAGCGCAAAGCATATCCTGGATACTGACCTCTGAGCAATACATCAGAGTAATAGAACTCCATCTGATTATGTCTGTAGCAGGCAAGAACGTCCTCAGGATTACTTGACGATGGATAATCGGGTCCACCGCACAGCATCATACCTATCTGGAGCTCGGGATAATTTTCATGAGCATAACGAGTGGCACGAGCACAAGCTACCATCTCGTTGTGAACTCCCTGGTATTTAGCTTCTGCAAGGTTATCTACCTTATCAGCACAAATTCCAAGGTGGTTGAAAGACTCGACTGACACAAGATTAATTTGGTTGATAAGAATCCACAGCTTAACTCGATCGTGATAACGGTCAAATAAAACTTTGCAGTAGCGTTCAAAAAGATTAATCAGTTCGCGAGAAGCCCAACCCTTGTAGTTAAGCGTTAGTGCAACTGGCATTTCATAATGAGAACAGGTAATCATAGGCTCCATGCCGTTAGCAATAACTGCATCAATAAGCCTGTCATAAAAAGCTAATCCTTCTTCTGAAGGCTCAGCGTCATCCCCATTAGGAAAAATACGTGACCAATTAATTGAAGTTCGGAACGTCTTCAAACCAAGCTCTGCAAGAAGCTCTAAATCTTCCTCAAAGTTGTGATAGAAATCAATGCCCCAACGTTTAGGAAAAATCCTATCAGTTGCTTCAAGGGCTGCAGTAACTTTCTGAGTAGTCTCTTCTCCATTGTATTTCTCGTCAAGCGGAACATTTGACTTGTACTCATTAAGATCACTTACGCAAGGACCCTTACCACCTTCTTGCCAAGCACCTTCCATCTGATTAGCTGCAAAAGCACCGCCCCAAAGAAAATCCTTTGGAAAACCATGTCTTACCTGAGGCTTTGCTTCCATTTAGTGCTCCTCCAACTTCTTAATCCTGTCATCAAAAAACTTAAAAACTTGGATAAGCTGTTTAGCGGTAATGATCTCAGAATAAATGACCATGAGCGTGTCCTGAGCGTGTGAGAACAGAAGGCTGTACTCTTGCTTTTCTCCTTGAAAAACACCTTGAATGTGATCAGTCTGAACATGATGAGCTTCAAGAATCTTTGCGTCTGCAGCAGCAATTTTTTCTTCTGCAAGCGCAATATCGCCAGAAGCAATTGCCTCGTAAGCTAATTTGCATTCATTACGAGCTTCACCGGCAGCAATAAGGATGGTCATGGCATCCTGGGTGGTCTTATCAATTTCTTCTTCCATAAGAAATTCTCCTCTAGACTCTAAACGGCGTTTGAGATTTCCTGAGGCCACAATTCAATTCATAGCCTCAGGTGTAAATTTTTAAATTTAGAACGACCAATCATCGTCTGAATCGGACTCAGTTTCTGCGGTCTCAGCATCAACAAGCTGCTTATCGTATGTTTTAAAGAATGGCATCCAAATAAGACCAGATATCACAAAGATAATAAGCATCAGGACAATACTGCCTACTGTTCCGCAGGTAAGGAATGTGGCGATTGGGAATGGACAATACCACATGTTAAAGAGCATCGAAGGAATAGCACCTAGTGGGATTACCTTAGTAAATACGTATGCAACAAGTGGTACAACAATGCCTTGAAGCCACATTGGAATCATCATGATTGGATTCCACGCAACTACACCAAATACACAAGGCTCGTTAATGTTGAAAATCGCAGGTACGAGGCAAGCACGACCAAGTGCTTTTAGCTGGTTTGATTTAGCAGAGAATGCCATCAGAAGGACAAGAGATAACGTGCAGCCAATGCCGCCAATCCAGAGATATCCAGAGTACACAAAAGCATCGGTAAAGACTGCAAGATTTGATGCTGTTGCACTACCAGCAGCTGCAAGAGCACCATTTGCCTCGGCGTTTGCAAGAAGAATTGGAGTAAATACTGGTGTTAAAACCCAGGTAGAAATACCCATAGAATACAGGAAACAGAAAAGGAACATTGCAATTACAAGACCAACAGGTGAGTTGACAATGCTCTGAAGAGGCATAAAGCAGCTAACAACCAGCTGATATAGATTAAGATTCAAAAACTTTGGATCGGTAAGAATCCAACCAAAAACTGTTACGATGCCAATAGGAAGCATTGAGTTAAACCAGTCTTTTACAAAATCAGGAATTACAGAGTCCTCCTTAAAAAATGAAAAGTTAGCAAACTTATTTAGAACTGCTGCAGACACAAGACCAGCAACAATTGCTAAAAACATTCCGCCAGCACCAAAGCCGCCAATATTAGAAATACGGAACCACGTAGATTCTCCTGCTGCAATCATAGCTGCTTGATCGGCTACAAATTGTGGATTCAGAGAGATCAAGAACAGAATGACGCCAGCAATGCCTGCATTAAGTGCAGAGCGCTTGTGATCCTTAAGCATTAATAGGTTGTAAGGAATCAAAAATGCAACAATCAAGCCAACAATACCAAACGTCCATCCGTAAGGTGTCCAGAAGTTTGGCCACCACTCAAAATAATTCTGAGGAATTGTAAGTAAACTAAAAATTGAACCTAAGAAGATAAGAGGAAGTGCCTGCATTACAGAATTTTTAATTGTAAGAATCCAAGGATTCTGAACAATCTTGTTCATTTTTGGCGAGAAGCTCGTCTGAAGCCAGTCAATGAGCTTATTCATAGTTGTAGCCTCCTTAGCGGCATGTTACCAACAAATCTTTTAAGACGAATCTGATCGTCAGATGATTCGATTCATCGTTAGATTACTAAGCATTTGCTTCGCGAATTGTTTTAATAAGATGCTTGAGCGCATTCTCGCCATTTAGGGTTGAGTAATATGCGGGATCCATAAGAATCACTTGAACGGGCTTATCGGCATATTTTTCTTTAAGCTCATCAGCGAGATACTTAAGATGAGGACCGATCATCAAGGCATCGATTGAGTCAATATAGCTCTCAACCTCGGCCTCACTTCTTGCGGTGATGGAAATATCAAGATCGTGTTCTGCGGCAGCTTTCTTCATGTTTACTGCCATAAAACCACTACTTGCTCCAGAACCACAAACTAAAAGAACCTCAAGATGCTTAGACATATCTTGCCCTTCTCTCTAGCAGAAATACTGCCAAGTAACTTCTTGCAGTTTCATTATTGTTCCTATTCTCTCTAGACTCCAATTAACCTGTTTCCTAGGGTGAGGAAATACGGCTCAGTTGAAATTTTTCCTAACCTTAGGAAAAATAGGATTTAGATCAAAGAGGAGGCTGCCTTGGCTACGAATGAAGAATCACTAATCAAAGCGCTCGAAAAGACCGGTAATTGGATTGAGGCTTCCTACCTTGCCGATATGCTTGGAGTTACAACCAGAACTATTCGTAATCGCATTAAGAAGATAAATAACTTAAGTAGTTCCCCTATAGTTGAATCTTCTTATCGTGGATATCGTTTAGCAAAGAGTACAAAACAGCCAAGCAAGAAGAATACTTCCATAAACGATGATGAGAGTAGAACTGACCAACTACTGAGACTTTTAATATCAACTGATGAACCTCTTGTTATCTATGATTTAGCTGATAAATTCTGTATTTCAGACGCAACGATTGAAAGTGACCTTAGAAGAGTCCGTGATTCAATTAGGTTGTTTGATCTAAAGATTATTCGTCATCGTGATACCGTTCTGCTACAGGGTTCAGAAGGAAATAAGCGTCGTCTCATTGGCTGCATGCTTGCAACCGAAAGTCCTGTTGGATTTGCCACTTTTACAGGAGAGGGCATAGTACGAGGAGGGTATGACCTTCCTTGGCTTACAGGTATTGTGACCCAATCTCTTACATCCCAAGGTCTTCATGCTGATGATTATGGTGTCAACAACATTGTTATGCACCTTGTTGTTACCATAGATCGTATTGAAAAAGGAAGAACGCTTCCAAAAGAATATAAAAGAGATCATGTCCTTCTCGATACCCCTGGGTTTGCTGCAGCTCAACTCATTTGTTCTAGAATTAGTTCAAAATTCAATATTTCAATGAATGACGAAGAAATTGCCTACTTTGCGCTTATTCTTTCTTCAAATAGCTCAGGTAAAAACTACTCTTTTAATTCCAAAAATCAGCTAGAAGATCTTATTAATCAATCAGATATTGAACTTGCTCAAGCGATTGTCGCAAAGCTTGAGCAAGTATATCACCTTGAGCCTTTTGACTATGAATTTCTAACTCATATAGCCATTCATCTTCATGGTATTTTGCAGCGCGTCCCCAATGGAGTGTTTGCAAAAAACCCGCTATCAAATCGCATCAAAGAAACTTATCCCCTTGTTTATGACATGGCTGCTTTCTTTGCAACTGAAATAACTGTCAAGACTGGTCTTAGCCTTAACGAGGATGAGGTCTCATTCCTTGCCTTTCACATTGGTGCCTATTTTGATCGAGAAAATCCTGAAAGTGAAAGTGTTTCGTGTGCTTTTTTATATCTTGATTATCATGATTTACATAGACAAAGCATTAACAGAATTCAAACGGAGTTGGGAAGAAACCTATCCATTGATACGGTAATGCCTGTTACTTCTTGCAATCCTGTAGAACTTTCAAATGAGCTGATAATTACACCAGTAGAGATCAATTCTCCTCATTCTGGACGAACGGTTATAGTTAACCCTATCCTCACCAATACTGACATGGATGCAATTAAAAAAGCTACTGATGCAATACTGGCGCGTAGACGAGGTACCCAAGCCTTTGGTCTTATTAAACGTTTCCTAGTCAAAAGTCTTTTTCATGAGGAGTTATATGCTGCTACTAAAGAGGAACTTATACGAACTATTGTAAAAACCTGCTCTTCTGTTGGATTCTGTGAAGAGAACTACGCTAAAGAAGTACTGGAGAGAGAAGTTCTCTCTCCAACCGCTTTTAGCAATAGAGTAGCTATGCCGCATTCAATGTCCGCCTCAACTGAGCGCTCTTTTTTGTCCGTAGTTATCAACCAAAAACCAATGGACTGGGATGGCCAAAAAGTAAATATCATCATGCTAATGGGACTCAGTGAGCACGATAGGGCTTCATTTAGGATTTTATTTGATAGTCTTATCCAGGTACTTTCTGAACCTGCAAATGTAACCCGTCTAATTAAATCAAAAAACTATGAGGAATTTTCAGAGTTACTCAATGAAATGATTATGCGAGAACAGAAATAAATCTCAAGCTTCCTCCCGGACATCCCTCACAGCTCCACCCATACCGTTCACAGAAAATGTCAGCTTTGGTGAACAAACAGCAAATCCGTGTGCCCAGCAGGGATATAATCGCAGGTGAACAACGGATGGAGGATTATCGTGAAGATGCACCTCATTGAGCCCGACGCTTACACCCAGACCACACCTACCGTATTGCTGATTCATCCCATGCTCTCGTCAGCAGAAGGAATGAAGACTGTTCTTATGAGCAACATGGGTGATGACCTGCGCTATCTGATCCCAGATCTTGCCGCCCACGGGGAAGAAAATGCAACAGAATATGTCTCAGCGTCCCAAGAGGCTGCACAGATTCATGACTGGCTGCTGGAACACGACATAACCCATCTCTCCCTGGGTTTTGGCGCGTCCCTAGGCGGCGTAGTTCTATCTGAACTCCTCAAGTTCCCCGATTTAGTCTTTGACCACCTCTTCTTTGAGGGAACGAGTTTCTGGACAGGAGGATTTCTTGCCTCAGCGATGGAATTTGTACTCAAGAAAGTGTTTCTTGCCAAGCACCGCAAAGCCATTGCAGACCCCGAGTTATCCGTACAAAAGATGGAACAACTTTACGGAAAAGTTGCAGCTAAACCTATGTCAGAGCACTTTATTGCGATGAGCGACCAAAGCATCCAGAACATCATTTACGACTGCAGCAACGTTGACCTGCCCACCCTTAGCCCTGAGGTACAGCGTCGCTGTATCTTCACGTATGGCGAGAAGGACTTTGACTTGAAACGTGCAAGGCAGGTTCTGCCTAAGGTGTATCCCGAGGCCACGTTAACTATCTGGCAAGGCTATGACCACTGCGCGCGCATGACCAGCGACTCGGCAGCGTATGGTCAGATGCTCAGAGAGCTTGTGGTTTAGAGCGCAAAACTCGTAAAATAGAGGAAACAAAACTAATCGCATAAATCTATCGGCATAGAAGCTGCTCGTTAATACTAGGAGGCTTCATGTATTACACACCCATGACTAAAGCTGCGATGAAGCTCTGCTTTGAAGCGCACAAGGATCAAGTTGACAAAGCAGGAATCCCCTACATCTTCCACCCCATCAGTCTCGCTGAGCGTTTTAGAGAAGGTCAAGAAGCCGAGACCTGTGTAGCACTTCTGCACGATGTTCTGGAAGACACAGATTACACGGTAGATGATATTCGTGCAGCTGGTATGAGTGAGGAGGTTATTGAAGCTCTGCTTCTCTTGAACCACAATCCCAAAGTCGAGTACATGGACTATGTTCGCCATCTAAGTAAAAATAACATTGCACGACACGTGAAAATTTGCGATCTACAACACAACTCAAACCTGTCCCGCCTAGAAAAGGTTACTGAGAAGGACTTAAAACGTGTCGAGAAGTACAAGGAAGCTCTCAGAATTCTTTTTGAGGTAGAAGGAAGTTCAGAAGCGTAAATAGCTCCTTGCAATGAAGCACAATAGAGGCCGTTTATAAAGCTACTAAGAGGTTAATAGCTCTCTTTGCCTTCATGCTTACGCAGCTTCCCATTCTTTTCAAGCTTATTATCAAGCCACCAAATTGGAATTGGAAGAATTTCATCAATGGGTTGAGTATTGTCCCAGATATCAATAAATTCCTTTGTTTCCCTATCGTATAAGAACTTGCAATATACGTCATAATCAGGAGCTGAGAATTCTCCGCCATAGAATCCGTCATCATACTCAATGTTATGAAAATAATAGTTGATATAATATGCACCCATTTTTACCTCACTTAGTAGCGAATACTCTCCAAAAATGCATTCCCAATCCATCTCCAAGCATGTGAAAAGAAGGATAAGACCTACAGGCAATCTAAGTGGGTACTGTAATGGACAGTAAAAGGCCTATATCGTTGCTAACGAACATAACAATGAAGGGGCTTGAATTATTCAATTACCCAATTAAATTCGAAGTCGTATAATTCAATTAACAAGCAGTTCGTTCCTGATTGGAGTGAATATGATGTTATATTCAGTTATATCCTGGTCTTTAACCGCAATTCTTGGCATTTGGTCTATTGTACTTCTATCTGGTCATGGCGCTGCTTCACTTGCTGGATTTAACACAATGACTGAAGATGAAAAGAAAGCAATAGACGAGAAAAAGCTCTGTTTTGTAGCGGGTATTGGCATGCTTATAAGTGCGTTAGTACTCTTTTTCATGGCACTACTTGGTCCAAATATACCAAACACAACAGCAATCATTGCGGGCAGTATTATTGCGATTGATGCGGTAGTAATGGTTTATATTGCAAACACAAAATGCAAAAAATAATAAAAACCTGACGACAAAATACTTGAAGTTCTCATTACCTTTAGACAATAGCTCTTGTCAAAACAAATGCAAAACATCACCTCAAACTACTCGTCTCTTTCGTCCCTCTTAAGACAAAGTCTGATCACGCACGTACGCAAGTAATCGTACAAGCACAACAATGCAAAGCCCTGCTACAAGCAACGTTTCAACAGTGGCTACTCCGTCGAGCCATTGGAGGGGCTGGCCGAGTTCAGCCAGGTATGCTGACGTCTGCGTACGCGCGATAACACAAATTACAAAGGGAAACGTAAACGCAGCGTGACTGGGAAAGAATGGTTTCGTAAGACACCTGATGCACCATACAAAAGAAGCTACATAAATAATTGAAGCGATTACCAGCATAATCAAAAGAAACGGTACAGACTTTGGCGTAATAGATTGAATATATCCTGCAATACAAAGGCTTGTTGGGGCTGCATAAATACAAGCGAGCGACTCAGCAGAATCAGGCACCGGCCCATATTTAACGTACCGAATGCTCACAACTATCAAAAGCACGACAAGACAGATAAATCCAAACCAAAATGCAACCGTGCCAACACTTGTTTCAAAGTGAAACGCCGGCGCTGTAACACTGGCAACAACAATACCCACATACACAATGAACCAGCTGGCGTGCACATTATCCCAATCAAATTTTGCAATATAGCGAGAAGTAAAGAGAGCTATGCACAGGATGTGTAACGCAATTCCTGCGAACCAAAACAATTGTGCTGCATCACCAATATCGGTCTTCATATACACTGAAATCAGCATAACTGCCATCGGATACGTTGCGGCAACTGAAAGTCCAATCGGATCAGAGAGCTCTCGTAACACAACTTTTGTAGACACCATAAATTTGAGGGTATAGAGAGCTAAAAGAGCAATAGAGAGTATGCCGAAGGCAAGATAAAGGCCCTCAAAAGAAGTCTTAAAAAGATTTCCAAGTGCTGCAAAACCTAATGCAACACCGCAAATAGCAACGGGAACTTTTTGGACATAGTTCATAAGGATTCTTCTATCTGTTTAGGAATCTCTTTAAACTTGAATATTCATACGATACCGTATCTCAATATCACCGTGTAATAAAACTCAAAAAGCTCTTAGTCTTCTACTTGAGTTATAAACTCTCTCATGCTATTTCAGTTAACGAAAATTCGCCTAGTCAAAATCTTCAATTTCCACAACTCTTGTCCCAGCTAAATAATCATGAATTGCAAGGTGGTTTTTTGTAATTACAACCATTACCGCTGAAAACATAGTTAATAGGTACATTACTATGAAAACATAGCTTTCAATATAAAATCCAGACACCAGCGTAAGTGCCTGAATAATATATCTCGTCGTAATAGTCGAAACACCTTCAATCAGAAGAAGGCCAGGTATTGCCCTAATAACTAGCTGCTTTAGTTCTACTTTATTTCCTAAACTAGTCTCACATTGCAATTTAAATAACTTTTTGCCTGGTGTTTGGCCTGGCCAAATTTTCCAAGGGATTACTATGTAATAAACGATAAAAATCATCAAGGACAGTATGCAGCAAATGTAAGCAAACATATTTGAATATCCAAGCGCACTAAAAACATACAGATCGCTGAACATATCAGAGCTATGAGTTACTAAGGCAAAAATTAGAACCTCTGGAAAACCAATAAGTAGACCTGAAAGCACCCAGTCGACAGCATATGCATAAAATCTACGCATGGGAAATTTCCACATCATAGTTAACTTACGCTTTGACTTTAAGCTCAAAGATCTTGTTGTATTTTTATGAGTCACTTTATTCCCCATCAAAATCCCCTATAAACTTAGACTATCAATACCTTTTGCAAAACGGCGTAATCCATCGTTTAACTTTTCCCTAGGGCATCCAACACACATACGTAAATATCCTGCTCCTGAATTACCGTATGTCTCTCCAGGCATAATTCCAACATTTCCAATATTAACTAATGCGTCCTGTAACTGTTTTGAAGACACCTCCAAAGAGCTCACATCAATCCAAGCTAAATAAGTTGCTTCTGGAATTTCAAATTTTATATTCGGGTAGTGATCTGAAAGGAAGCTCTTTATTACCTGCATATTGCCACGTATGTATGAACACAGATCATCAACATAAACTTCGCATTTGTTATACGCAACCATCGTTGCATATAGTCCCAAAGTACTACATGAATTAAGAAAATCAACATGCCTAGTTATATTTAAAAATGCTTCACGAACTTTACTAGACGGAACGACCACATATGACCCAATAAGACCAGGTGTATTGAAAGTTTTTGTGGGGGATGTTGCGACAACCACTCTTTCATATTCTTTTAACTTAGAGATTACGCTGATATTTCTTCTGCCACACAAACTAATATCAGCATGAATTTCATCTGAAATGATCCAGAGACCATGGCTTCGACAAATATCGATAATCCTATTTAGTTCTTCCTCTGTCCACATACGTCCGGTGGGATTATGTGGAGAGCATAGTAGCATTGCCTTACAAGAAGCAGCCAACTTATCAAGTTGCTCAAAATCAATCTCAAAAGTTTTATGTAAACAATCCACTGAAGCGTGCTCTAAATTCGGTAAAAGGATACTTCTTACAAGTGTTCGATCATTCCCTTCTATTACTCCAGGAAAAGAATCATACATAGGGTCGAAACATAAGACTCCATCGCCTGGATCTGTTAATAATCGAATCAACAAAGAAACTGAATACATCACAGAAGGACTGTATAAAATCCAATCCTCTTCTACACTAGCGTTGTATCTTCTCTCAAACCATGATGCAATTGAGCCCTTAAAATCATGATGATTCCATCGGGTATAGCCAAATTGTCCTCGAGCTGCAACTTCAGTAACTACATTTAAAACTTCTTCAGGAGGCAAAAAATCAGTATCAGAAATTGAAAAAGGCAAAATACCGGATTTGCCAAATCTATCCTGAATAAAATCCCACTGAGTACAATATGTTCCATAGCGATTTTGAATTTTATCGAAATCGTATCCCATTTAAACTCCTAAGATTATTGGATCAGTTGTTGTTTTATTAAGAGATACGCCAACTCCATTAATTACAGCAACGTCATTTTCAATTCGAACTCCACCAACACCAGAAATATATATACCTGGCTCACATGACACAACCATGCCCTCTTTAAGAATAAAATGTTTTCCAGGCCTTAATAAAGGCAGTTCGGTTGAATTATCTATTCCAATTCCATGACCAAGACCATGTCCAAAATACTCTCCGTACCCAGCCCTCAAAATGACAGAACGCGCACATCTATCAACTTCTTCAGAATCAACTCCAGCTTTAATAGACGAAATACCCGCGTTCTGGGCGCTTTGAACAATGTTATAAATCTCTAGTATCTTTGTATTAGGCTCCCCTAAAAAACAAATCCTGGTCATATCTGACTGGTAATTGTCAATCTGAATTCCAAAATCAATCATCACATGCTCACCGCGTTTTAAAGCGCGCGATGTAGGCCTACAATGAGGATATGCAGTACGCTCGCCAATGCCACAAATAGTGTCGAAAGACATTTTTTGTGCGCCTCTACAAATAGATTTATATTGAACTAAGGCACTAATTTCATACTCTGTCATTCCTTCTTTAATTTGAGAAGATACTTCCTTAAAGATCTCATCTGTTATATTTACTGCTTTTCTGATTTTTTTAATCTCTTCCGATGTTTTAATCGCACGCAGTAGCGTAAGTTCCTTATCGAGAAGAACAACACTTTTAAATTGCTCTGATAATTTCAAATACGTACTTGCTAAAGTTGATTCAGATTCAACTCCCAGGCATTTCCAGTTGTACTTTTCCGATAACTCGTAAAGCTTCACATAAATAGCCTCTTCAGACTGGCTTGCTAACAATTCAATCGTTAAATCATGTTCCTTCTCTTTTGCTTCTGCAAAATATCTTTGATCAACTAAAAGGCCTTGATATTTACGACTTACGATGATTGAGCAGCCACTACCATTTAGTGTACCGAGCCAGTTCTTTATTGTCTTGCTTTTAAGAAGAAGGACATCAACGGGCATATCATTCAAAAGATCTTGAAGTAAATTGACATTCCCATTCATATATACTCCTCTTCTTAAACTGTTCTTAACTGAAAAAGATGAGACTAACTCTTCAATAGAGTTAGTCTCATCAAAGCACACTAACTAAATTCCAAGATCCATTTCTTCAAGAAGCGCCTCATCCTCTTCAGACAAAATGCTACTTGAATTCTCTTGTTCTTTCTCAATAAATCTCTGCTCATAAGCTTTGAAGAACGGATACCAAAGAGCAATAGACAGTATCATCTGAACTGCGTTGACTACAATCGATCTCCAGTCAAAGTTTGTCAAGAATCCTTCAAGGAAGACTCCGACATAAGGTGGTGTAAAGAACGATTTACCCATTAAGCCAAGCCATTGAGCCCAGCCGCCGAGCGATCCAATAATTCCTCCACCAATAACATATGGAATAAAGTAGAACGGATTAAGAACAATTGGAGCACCAAACAAAATTGGCTCGTTGATTCCAAACAAAGCTGGAATAAATGCCACTCGTCCGATTTTCTTAAGTGCATCAGACTTAGAAAGCATGCACCAAAGAACAAGACCAAAAGTAACTCCAGTACCAGTGAAATTACCAAATGCAGACTCAGGACCAGGACAGAAGAAGTGCGTAAGCGGAAGTCCTGCTTGATAATTTGCAATATTTTCCGCCAGGAATTGAGTAGAAATTGGACTTGTAATTGGGCTGAGAACAGACGGATGGATACCAAAGAAGAACAGCAAACAATGAAGCATCTTTAAGAAAGTGTATGCCAATGGATTGTCCATCGAACCAACTAAAGGTGCAAATAGATTTGTAAAAATCAGAGGAGGCATTACTCCAAAAACGTTTGTGCACACCAAACGTATTGCTAAAAATACACCAATAATGATGATAGAAATTGGAATCATTTCAAAGGAACGAGAAACAAAGTCTGGCACAGACTCTGGCATTTTAATGGTGAAGTTGCGCTTTTTGCACCAGCGGAACAATTCGACTGCAACAATAGCTCCAAACATAGATGCAAATAAGCCCTTAGCGCCTAAGTACTTTGTTACCAAAGTACCGTCTTCTGAAAAATCGACAGCAAGCATCAAAAATGCAATTAACGCCATACTCATGCAGCCAGGTGCGTCAAGTTCATGCGACTTCGATAGGTGATACCCAATAAGAACCGAAGCATAAAGCGCCATCATTCCCATTCCAACAGTGTTTGCAAGCTCAATTGCAGAGGCATTTGCAACAATCCATTGAGAAAGAGGATTTTCCTCACCAATCATGTTTGGAATTGCACCTGGAATCAAACAGAAGCTACCAATGATTAGTAGAGGCGTTAAGCCAACCATAGCTTTTTTAATTGCGCTTAAATGAATTTCCTTATCCATCCAATTTGCTACAGGAGTTAAATAGCGGTCAATTACCGCTGTAAATCCATGAGTATTCTCATTCATAATAATTACCCCCTTTCAGAGGCGAGTTCGATTTTCTTTTGTTCAACTAACACTTTTTTGAGTACTGATACGCCGTCCATCTGACCATACGTAGCTGTATCAACAACAATTACTGGAATGTTTTTGTCACCCAATGCGTTCTTTACACTCTCAAATTTGTGAGCAATTTGAGGTCCAAGAACAACTGCATCGGCATCACTAACCTCCGAGTCTAAAATATCAACTGGAATCGCGATAAACTGGAAGTCAGATTCATTAAGCTTTGGACTTGCTTTTACTCCAGCTTTCATGGCATCCATAAGCATCGTAGTTGATAAACCACCGGCACAGCAGAGCACAATCTTCATTTCTTCCTCCCTTTCTTTTTTGGCATTCTTAACGAATACACACTGTTATTTGCGGTTCTGAATCTCAAAAACATCAACAAGTTCTTCAATCAGATCTCTAGCGAGTTGAGCAGCCATATAGTGATCTTGTGCATGAGCCATTAAAAGCGTCATTGCAGGACGATCAGCTTCTGGAGTATTGAGCTCGGCTGATATAAGTTCTGTTTGAGCCTTGTGGGCAGCCAAGTCAATCTGTTTTGCTTGCTCAAGCAAGCTATGAGCTCCTTGGTAATCCCCCTCCTTTACTTTTCTCAATGCTTCAATTGCCTTTGATCTACTCTCCCCTGCTGAAGAAATCATCGTGAGGATTTTGATTTCGCTTTCGTTCATACTTAAGCACTTCCCTCTTTCTTCAAATTCCCATTAATTTGTAAGATCTCTTAATACTTCCTCTGTAAAATTGCTGCAAATTAGCTGAATGACGTGAGCAGCAGTTTTTAAATCTTTTAACTGCACAAAAGAGCAACTTCCATGACAATACCTAAGGGGAATACCAAGTACCATTGCCAATCTTCCTGCGTTAACTAAATGACCTGTTCCAGCATCAGTACCACCACCAGCAAAAATATCTTTCTGGTAAGGAATATTTGCATCTTCTAAAAGTTTTTGTATGTAAGACAAAAGACGGCGTTTCGGAGCTAATGTTTTATCGTAATAAACCAACATTGGACCAGCGCCTAAGATTCGATGGTTTTTAAACCCGCTACCAAGTCCAGAATAATTTGCTGTATCAATTGCAACTAATAAATCTGGTTGAACGAGCTCTGTTACAGTTTTTCCTCCTCGTGCCCCTACCTCTTCGCTACTTGTAAAAGCAAAGTAAATGTCACAAGGGTAAGAATCAAAAAGTTCCTTAACTGCCTGTATGAGAACAAAACAACCGACTCGGTCATCCATGGCTTTTCCAGAAACTATTCCGTTTTCATGAACCAATGCATCTGTCGCAAAGTAAACAAAATCGCCTTCACTCACGCCTAATACTCGAACATCGTTCTCACTAGAGCATCCAATATCCACGTAACTTTCCAGGACCTGATTAGATTTATCCCTAATTGAATTAAGTACGCCACGAACTTTTCCTTGAGAGGTATGAATGCGAACAAGCTGCATATCCTTGCTCGTATTTACAACATTTCCGATTGGCATTACATATAACAAGCCATCATCAGAAATAGATCTGACAATAAAGCCAACTTCATCCATATGAGCCATAAACATAATTTTTGGAGATCCGCTTGGACCAGGCTTATGAAAAATAAGGCTACCAAGTCCGTCTCTAAAAGTTTCACTTAAATACTTAGTGCACTCGGCTTGTATCAATTCACGGACTTCGTCCTCATTACCGGCCAACGCATCAGAGTTACTTAGCTTTACAAGAAGATCAACATCCATCTTTACTGACCTCCATCTTTTTTATCTGATTTATAAATTCTTCAGCACTTATACAAGACTCAAGCAGTGATATTTCTTCTTGGTTATTCATTAGTGAAAATAAAGAATTACTAATAGCTTTATAAGCCTCAATAGATTGTTTAGTGAGACATATAAGAAAAATAACTCTAACCTCTTTTTCCTTTTTATTCCTGTTAATACGAACCGCTATTGCATCCCGTATTCCGTGAGGCTCTACAGGATGGGGTGCGCAAATACCATTCAAAAAAATCGTATTAGAAAATTTCTCCCGCACTTTGACAGAATTGACGAACCCTTCATCTGCATATCCAAGGCGTACACAATCAATACACGCTTCATAGACTATATCTTGATACGTATTTTGATCAGAAACAGCAAAAAGCTCGGGTTCTATCAGAGAAGATAAAGTGTATTTTGTTCCACAATCTTGGTTTACATCATAATTACTATGTCGAACAGCATTACTAATAGCAGAAAGATCAGAGGAACTTAAAATCTCATTTATATAGATTGTTGGAGCACAAGGCTTTTCTAGCAATGGGACCATGGATATTATTAAATCTGGGTTCAATTCTACAAGCACTCTTTGGTCCAAATAAGACACTGTATCAATTTGGGCATTTGGGAATATACCGCTAAGCTGCATTTTCACAAGTGTGGCAGATCCTCCGCCAGTTGCACAAACAACAACGATATGAGCAATGCTAAAAAGACGATTCTGACGTGTTCTTTCCTCATGAGCAATAAAATGCATTGCAATCAAAAATACTTCGTCTTGTGTTGGTTCTACACCAAAATTACTATAAATTTTTTCACATAACTGAACAGCAAAATCCATGCTGAGCGAATTTCCTAATTCACTTTTTTCAGCAAATGAAATAGTAACTGTTTTCCCAGCAAGTAATCTTTTCACAAGAAGTGCTATATGGGCTTCTAACATTTCTACGAACGTCTTATCCTCTAAAAAAGACGTTTGATACTCCTCATCAATACCTGTGAGAAATGAAATAATAACTGAACTTACTTCTGAGATAGCTGTAGTAGGAACATCTTCTAGACTCGGAAGCTGTCCTAACGCTTTCGCAATGCATAAAACATCTACCTTGGTAAGCTTTAGACCAAGTTTCTTATAGATCTCCTCAGAAATTAATTCTGCTAAATCAAGGAATTTAATTGGAGTAAAACTTAACTCTCGCTCCTCGTTTGTATCTCTCACAATATTAGCTGCGCAAATAGTTACAAAGGCACAAAGAGCACAAAAATCTTCATATCTAAGATTTCTTCCAATCTTAGAAAGGCATGAGAGAAGAATGGTCGATATTTTTTCTTCTTTATCAATGGATTCTCTAATTGCGGAAACTATTAGAGGCGATCCTGCCAAAAGAGATCTAGCTAAAAAGAAACGAATGTCGTCCGGTTTCCCGACTGCACGCGTGCCATGATGGCGAGTACGTTGAATGTCGATTCCAAAATTTGAGCCTATTCGGGATGCTTCTTGAAGAGCCATATTCACTACCGGAACACTCAAATCAAAATTGACTGCAAGATCTTCTGCACTTACAAATCCTCCTGAAAGGACCAAAGCTTGAAGAATAGTTTTTGATCTTTCAGATGGTTCTATAAACTCTGAATGAGATAAAAATTCTAAAAAAGAAGTAAATAAATCTGAATCTTTTACTAATAGGCGTATTCCTTTGCCTCGTTCAGAAACAATCTGAAAACCATGATCATGTTGGGTAGAACGTAAATCTGATAAGTCTGATTGAACAGTGCGCTCCGAGACATTAAATTCATGAGCGAGCTGTGAGACAGAAATAGCCTCTGATGTCCTACTAAGCTGATTTAATAACCTGCTAGTACGCACCTTTCCGCCTCCCCCAACATTAGTTGTCTTAAGCGTAAAGATTTTTATAAGGGTAGTAAAACATCAAAGTTGCACTTTATTGTGCAGAAAAGTTCATTATTCGGTTAAAAGAACAACTCTAGCGGTAAACGCTAGAGTTGCTCCAAAACATCATTTATCTAATTAAACACTAAGTTTCAGTGGAAATCTAATTACTTCTCTTTCGCCTTCTCAGCATACATAGAAAATAGTCGCAAGAACTTTATGACCTCGTTATCCGAAGAAGAACGTGGCCTAACTTTGAGTCTTTCAAAGCAGATTTGGACGCATATGTTATGTACTGGAATACACAAAGGCGCCAAGTTAAACTAAATGGACTGACCCCGGAGGAGTTCCGAAATCAGTCCTTGGTAGCCTAGCTCATTATTAAATTCGTCCAAGTTTTGGGACGCAGTACATCTTTCAGCTTGGTTCATTTTCCTCCTATAGATAGTTACTCTGGGCATATAGAATGGTGCTCAAGTCATATGCTTTCAAGTACTCTACCCTCGGGTCACTTCTAAACTAAAGCTTTTAGCTAAGCCTCGTAATTCGTACTAGAAGTAGTTCCATTTATAGACTCCTCTTCACCTGCGACGCTATCTGATGAATTTGATACAGAGATTTTTCCTATCCCTTCGATTATGTCTTGCATCAGCTTATAAAATGCATTGAAGGCACCTTCTTTGATGTCGCCTGGTTCACCCTGCTCAAGAACATAGGTATCACCCACGTGATAATGGAGAGCGTCATACAAGTCGGCCGCAGTAATATCTTCGTCACGGCTGAAAACCTTGGGCTCCTCGCCATCGGTTGTAACAAGAAGATTTCCGTCCTGCCCAGAGATGTTAATACAGTGTTCCATATGCCTTTAGCCTCTTTTCAATCGCTTCTTTTCCACCATCCATTACGGAGGCAATTTCTTTTAGAACAGAGCCATGATCTTCCGACTCAAGGCAGCCGTAGACAACGCTAGGTTTATCGTCGTCATCCCGACCGATAGCAATTACATTGTCCGCATCTTGATTCACAACCAAGAGTGGGTTATGTGTGACGATTATGACCTGGCTGCGACGTCGTAAGTCATCGAAATACCCTGTCAGGGATTCGCAGACCCGCTTGTTAGAGATGTTGTCCTCCGGTTGGTCGGCCATAAACACCGGAATCTTATTCTGTGAACTTGTTTTATATCGGTAATAACTCAAGGCCATCTCGCCCAGCGTGTTCCCGGTGGCCTTGCTTTCAACGTCAAGTATCGTTGACGTCTCCTGTTCTTCGTTTTCTATAAATTTATTTGTCAGATCGTCAAAGCCAGACTGCCACTGCGAAACACCTTGGCAACGAGGAATGGCCTCTGCCGCCCTATCCGCTGTTTCAATGGATTCCAACTTATCAAGGCTCTTGTAGCCATTTGTGAACATTTGACAGAATGCTTCGCTCAGATTATTTGAATCTTTGTAAGCAGCCTTTCGCACGAATTTGAAACCATAGCTGAGGTTAACTGATTCTCCGTCACCCTCGTCGACGGAAATCGTTGGTACAACAATCGTTTGCTTAGCCTCATCAGCTGCAAGTTTAACAACCATCGCTACAAAATTGCTCTTTTGCTCTCGGTACCCCGCTTTTTGCCTGTCGGCATCAGAACTATCCTTCTCAACCTTGCTTGTATATGCTTTGATAACGTTCTGCATGACCCCCTTTACCTGGGCCTCAGAGTCAACTTCCTTGTACTTGCTACTTATCTTGACAGCGACTGCATCAACCAACCGTTTTGCCTCGGCGAGATTTGCCTTGTCATCTGCATCGTATATATTTTCGCGCCCTTGCTCGTAAGCAATTTCACGGGATATTACACCGAGCTTAAGGAGCGGTTCCTCCCATTGATTTTCGACCTTGGTGAAATCCTCCGGGCAAGACACCGTAAAAGAGAACGTCGTCCCTTCCTTTGCTTCGTCTATGCGAAAACTTGTATTACACGCTTCATCTTTATGGCTCTTGCGTTCAATATTATTTTGTATCTTGTTTTTCAGTACTTCAGCAAACGTTCTGGTCTTCAGTTCAAAGTTCGAGTTCGGAACCGATTTGAATAGAGATTCATCAAAAATAGATTTACGTCGATAACCGTCAGTTAGCTGTCCCTGTTCGACGCAAACACAGTTAGATTCACTAACCCCATCGCATTCGATACCATATTTTTTCTTGGTACGCTTCTGCCACTCGGTGACCTTTTTTCTCTTCTGCATCAGAGTAAGTAAGGATGATTTGCCGATTCCATTCTCGCCTATGATGACGTTGATTCCAGGGCTTAAAGGTATATCATTTCCACACATTTTGAGTGACTTTATAAACTCTGGCCTCATGTTGGGTTGAATCGGGTTCATACGCGTATCGGGTGAGCTTAATGCCATCAACAGGCCCTTAAAAGTGGGAAGGGCCTTTATCTGGGCGTAGAACGATTCAGGCATCTCTGCTTGGGGATCGTGCTTAGGATAGTTTGCCCAGGAGTGACAATCACTCCCCACAACCGTCTTTGCTGGGAGCCCCATCCCATCGAGCTCGCTTCTCAAGATTCCCTGCACGTTCGGATTGTTGTACTCAAGTGCGTCAATGTAACCGAACCGGTAGTATTCGATGGCCTGGTTAGTTGCCTTACCAATGGTCTTTTTCTTTTGATTCCCATTGAATCCCGAATGTTGATGCGGGATGAGAATCGTATCCAAATTAATTTTCTTCAGCAGGGTCTCAAAACGAGCCAAATCGTATGATTCATCCTTGTCTTTGAGTAAGTCCTCCTTTATTGCCTCTTCAATAGATTTGTAATCAGCAATCGACTTGGCGTTGAACAGGGTTATGACGTGGCATGGTTTCTTGTTCGTCTCGAACTTGACGTCAAATTCGACCCCAGGAAGAAGGGTGGCCTTGCACTCACATGACTCCTCGCCCAGTTTTCGTTTAAGTTCAGAGTAAAGATTACTATCAAACCTGTTGTGGTCTGTTATTGAGAACATCGATATCTGATGCTCCACTAAGGCATTTAGAAGAACGTCGCAATGCTTTACATTGGAATCGGTTACAAGGCCAGGCTCTTCCTTATATGCGCTTGCCGCAGAATGGATATGCATGTCTACGTTAATTAACTTATTAAGCATTGCTACTCCTTACAGCCCTAACGCTTTGCGGCCGACGGCCCGACGGAGCGGTCGGCACCCGCTATAACATAGCCCTATGAATTCTGCCAAGCTCATCTGTTCGTCGCTGAGTAATGTCAGATGCAGTTCCTGCACTTTGCTACTCGTACGTTCCTCAATCATCGAATCTCATCCCTATCTTACATGTTCAATGCAGGCGTTAGCACACATGCGAATTTCCTTCTATGCGCCGTTGCTTACTGGTTGCGACTTCGCCTTCAGCTCATCCCACGAGTCGGATGTCTTGATGTCGTCTTCGTAGGCGATGAGGTATCCCCACTTCTGGTCTGCAAAATATTCATCCCCGAGCATCTTCACTACCACGGACTCTGCCGCCCTACGCTTTGTCTGGACGGTCTCGTCATCACGCCCACGAGCATCCTTGCCCTCAATAATCCAGTACTCGTACTGGTCATCCATTGCGACAAAATCAGGCAAGTAGCGATCCTTAGGGTTGTAGTAGATGTAGGTGTGCTCCTGAGGATGCAGCCTTTGCCACCACACAATATGAGGCGAGGTGTTGAGAAGCCTTGCCAGCAGATATTCTCCTGTGTAGGAATCAAACGACTCCGCCTCAAAAAGCGACTTGAACCAACCGTTGTAGAACCGATGGCGCACAAACTCCCCCTGCGTCTCGACCTGCTCGTGAACGTGCTCTCCGAGCGGAACCGTAAGCCTATCCAGGCTCGGCATCTTGAGAGGGACGATTTTTGTTTCTTCCGTCCTGCTCCTCAGCGCATCATCTACGAACTCATGCACAAGACCGCGAAGCTCGCCAGTCGCAGAATCAAGCGACTTCACCGTCCAGTGGTCAACTGGCGCATTTTCCATAAATCGCTTCACGAGAAAGGACTTAGCGATGCGCTTGTTCTCCTCGGTCACGGACAGAAGATTCTCGTTCATCACGAGCCGCAGTAATGCCGTGGCGGCGTCCTCGTCGCTCACGGAAAGGCTATCGACCTCAGCACTTTCCGTATCCACGGTACGCAGTCGTTTACCAAGCGTTGCCACTATTTCCTTGCGTAGGAGGACGTCTCCTGTCGAGGTAACGCGCGATGCAGCCTCATCGATTTTCTTGGGGTCTATGCGGGAAAGGTCGATAACAGGATTGCTCAGAGAAATTGTCGTGCAGGGGAAGATGTACGAAACGCCGGCAAAGCTGGGATTGCGCTCCACGTACTTGTAGCCAAGCTGCCCCTGCGTGCCATCGTCTTGGATGCCGCTCTCGCCGATGGATGTGAAGCCAATGCCGTTGAAGAGTGTAGGGGCAGCGGTGCCAACGCCCACCGATGAAGGTGCTGTCTGGCCTGCAGCCCCACCCGTCGTACACACCAATGTGAATGGCGCTTCCTGCATACCAGATGTGACCACCGAGGATACGGGTGCTGTAGACGCCGCTGTGGCGACGCTCGTATTCACGTTCTGAGTGGCAGCTTTTATCTGATCGCTTGCGGCACGAGCATCGTCTGCAGCATCTTCGAGTCCAAACTGCACGAGGATGTTCTCGGTTTCCAGAAGCTCCTTGAACGACTGGTGGGCAATGATGTCCAGCTGGTCAATCTGAAGCACGTGGGTATAGGAGCCGAACGGCAGGCGCAGACCGCGTCCCATGGTCTGCTGCGTGAGAACATCCGAAGCCATAGCGCGCAGCGTCACAACGACCGCAATGTTCTTAACGTCCCAACCCTCTTTGAGCTTGTTCACAGACACCACGGCTAGCACCGGAGACGATGGCTCATCAAGGTGCTCCAAAAGGCTCGTCGTGGTATCGTCGTCGTGGTTAGAGTCAACCTGCAGCACCGACAGCTCGCTGCCAAAGAAACGCGGTGTGCGCAAGAGACTCGTCACTTGTGTGGCATGGTCTGTATCGGAGCACACTACGAAGAGCACGGCGTTTAGGCGTGGAACTCCCTCGTGCTCGCACCATGAGTCGTAGAAGTGCTGCTTTATCTGTCTCAGCTGCACGGCATCGGAGAGCTGTTGCTCTTCAGACGCACCATCAGCCCCATACCCGCTCTTGCGGAATGCGAGTACGGGCTGCTTCACGTATTCGTCTTGTATGGCTTGCCACAGGGGATAACGATAGACCACATGGTCGTTGGCATCAGGTGAGGCAGTAAGGCCGATACATGCGGCAGGATCGAGCTCCTCAAGAGCCGCATGGAAGGCAGCTGCGCTCGTGCTGTAGAGATGGGACTCGTCGGCGATAACCACAAGGTCGTCGAGCTCGCGCAGATAGTCAAAAAGCACGCCTGCATTCTCGTCAAAGCGGCGCGGGCGGCGGCGCTGTTCCTGCTGGCCGTTTCCATGTGTCGCACCCTCAGAGCTCGTCGGAGCGATAAGCTGCTGGATATTGAAAACGAAGGCCAGCATAGGAACCTCGCGCCCAGCCGAGAACACACTGCCGCCGTTCTCGCGGGCGATCCAGGCGGAATAGTCCTGTGGAGTCACCACCTCAGGCGGAACCGGGCTCCCCTCAATGTAGCGCGAAGATCCCTTCGTAAAGTTCTGCACGGTCTTTTCCTGCACGACCTTGCCGGGCGTAACGATAACGACATTGCCAACGCCCTGGCAGCGCAGATACTCGATAAAGGCAGCCATAAGATAGGTCTTGCCTACACCAGTTGCGAGGTTCATCACCTGCATAACGCTCGGGTCGTAGTCTCCATCAAGCGCGAACACCAGCTTGCGCAGAGCTTCCTTGTTAGGAGCGCGCAAATCAAAATCCGCGCTAATCGCGTCTATGAGACCAGAGTTGAATGTTATAGAAAGCTTCTTGGCCATGGTTTTATGACTCCTTCGAGTACGAGAAAACCTCGTCAGGAACGAGGAAAATACGAGAACCACGACTCAGTTTGCGGAGGTGTTCACGGACGCCATCGACAACTCCCGTGGCAGCAAGCACCATGGTTTGGCCCTCGTGTAGACGGGAAACAAGCCAATCAACAAGCTCAGTAGTTGCCACACCCTCCCAGACTTTGAGAACGGTGTCTCCTCTATAGCCCTCGAAGTAGTAGCCGTCATAGCGAGACCAGTCGCCAAGATCTAAGAGCTTGAAGCCAAGATTTGCTGCAATGGAACAAATGAGCGCATCGCCCGTGGCAGTGCTGGTGAGAACGGTTCTATCGAGCTCGGGATCGTAATCAAAGCAAGCCGGAGAGAGATGAGCGACCGTAAAACCGCCGCCGCCGCGCCAGTTGAGTGTAGTCTTGGTCTTCTTGGTCTTGGTCATCTTCTTGAGTTGCTTTACTACCTGATCTTTCTTCAGTTCCTCATCATCAGCAACGAGCTTGTTCAGAATCGACGTGAACTTCGCAGCATCATCTGCGCTCACCCCGTCGGGGAGTTCCACACCTTCATCAGCAACGCGCTCTGGCCTTTCTGCTGTAATGCCGCCTGGGTCCTCGTTGTTCACGACCTTCTCAAGGCGCGGTTTCGTATAATCGTTGAAGTTGGACTCTAGGAGTTCGCAGGTAACCCAGCGACGCCCCATCTTCTGCGCCACGGCAGCTGTGGTGCCAGAGCCTGCAAAGCAGTCGAGCATAATGTCTCCGGGGTTCGTCCCGATGTGGATGATGCGCTCAAGTAGACGTTCGGGCTTAGGCGTAGCAAATGGAGTCTCGCCCGGGAAGAGAGCTTTTATCTCGTTCTTTGCCTCATCGTTAGAACCAACCTCTCCCGTGAACCACAGGTCTTCAATCGCACGCCCATCCATATCGGACAGATACGTTTTCTTACGGAATCCGCCACGGCCACCTCGTGTGATATATACAATAGGCCACTGCCCACGCTCATACACCGTCTCTCCGATGCAGCTATCGAAATTTGGAATTATAAGTGCAGGCACATCTGGTCGAACTTCGCTTTCATCGATGCCACAGACCCGGCTGCGCGCCGCCGCATCATCGATTACCTGAAGCTCGTACGCCGGGTTCCAACCCTTCATAATCTGTAAAAATCCATCTTGGCCGAAACGCCAGCATTGCCCATTTGGCGGATAAACAATTTCTCCTGTAATTGGGTGTTGTATGCCAAAGACCATTCCCTGGTGAGTCTTAGCACCGGGACCTGTAGCGGGAGCACTTGTCCAAGGTCCTTTTTGATCCTTATCATCGTTTAAGTAGGCACTATTCATAGCTGCAGTTCTTGGCAGCTTATTCAAAAAGAACGAAGGACTTCTCCTATAGACAAGCAAGACGTCATGCCGCCCCGATACAAGACGAGCATCATTGCGCGGTTTGAAAGTCTTCTCCCATGCAATTTCGGCTACGAAATTTACACTTCCAAACACTTCATCCAACAGAAGGCGCATACGATGCACTTCCATGTCATCCAAGTGCACCCAGATGGAGCCATCATCTGAAAGCAGGCGCTTCAGATTCAGAAGACGGTCTCTGATCATGGTGAGCCAGATAGAGTGCTCAAGGTTGTCCTCGTAGGAATCGAACGTCTGCGAGGTGTTAAACGGAGGATCGATGTAGACGAGCTTTATGTTGCCCACATACTTCTCGGCAAGTTCAGGAACACGGGTGAGCGCTTCGAGCACGTCGCCCGACTCACCGTTGATAAGTAGGTTGTCCGTCTGTGGTTCTAAATCTGCACGCGCAGAGTAGTTGTGCATGTCATCCTTGGGTGTTTGCACGCCCTCGACATATCCATCCACTACAAGCGTGTGTGTCTCGCAGTAACGCGGGTCAGCGGGGTCAACCCACATGTAGCCATACTTGCCCGCCTCCGTTGGTATGAGTGCTTTGTCCTTGTTGTACCATGTCAGCTGCAGACGGCTTTTTGACATCCCTGCGCCCTTCCTGCCAAGTGCTCGTATTTATGCAAGCGCACGCTTGGCAAACGTAGAGATCCTTCCTTGGCCATATCAATTTAAGCTGGTTGTGAGAAGTTGAACTCCGAAACCTGATGCGTGCATGGCTTGTAAGACCTTATACGTCTCATTTTTTAACGTGCGAAGTTAAGATACATTTTAGCATTTTGACAAATTCGCACCCCTCTAATAAGACCACGCAGGAAACAAAATCCTGCGTGGTCTCTACGGCGCGTATGTCAAATACGTCTATTTCTGAGGATACAGAACCTCAAGGATCTTCTCGGCAGAATCAAATGCGCGTGGAGAGTAATCAATGTACTCTGAGTATGGAATCTCTACGATGCTCTTGTTGGCAATAGCAGGGACGTTCTGCAGGGAGCTCTCGCCCAGAAGGGTGTCTTTAGCTGCGGCGTCAGTTGCCTTGTTGCGCTCTGCGGTGACGTAAATAATGACGTCAGGGTTGAACTTAATCAGATTCTCGTACGTCAGGCCGTTTGCAGACTGAGTTGTCGCAGGAGTAGCTCCGAGCTGGTCAATGATAGTAAACTCAAGGCTCTTCTCGCTACCACCAAAGAGACCAAACGTACCGTCCTTAAGGTTGGTCATGACCAGCACGGTCTTCTTTGCATCTTTCTCGTGTGCTTTAACGCGCTCGTTAATGGCATCAAGGCGCTTCTGCAGGTCAGCAGTATAAGTGTCGGCATTGCTCTGAACGTCAAAAATAGATCCAAGATTCTTAATGTCAGAAATAATTCCGGCAAGCGTTGGATCGCCCTGCTCAGAAGATGCCAGCTGGGTATAGACAGAAATTCCCAGGTCAGCGTAGCCCTTTGGAGAAGTCTGGTCCTTTGAAGTAAAGAGGCGTGAGCGTCCCACAATAAGGTTTGGATTAGCGGCAACAACAACCTCGCGAGAAAGGCTCTTCTTATCGCCCAGCTGCTTGATGTTCGCATACTCATCAGCAATGTCTGAAGGCATTGGTGCATCAGGCTTGATAGTGCCAATAATCTTGGAGCCAAGGCCCAGACGCAGCAGAATCTCAGCGGCGGAGTCTGTCAAGGTAACAACACTCTCAGGAGCCTTGTCAAACTTTGCCTCAAACTCATTGCCGTCACCGTCATAGAGCTTGAACGATACTGGATAGCTCGTATTGGCCGATTTCTTTTCTTCTGTATCAGGGGTAGATGGGCTAGACGTTGCATTGTTGCACGCAGTAAGACCCAATCCAGCAGCAGTTGCAGCAAACCCTGCCGCAATGCTCAAAAAATTCCTTCTCGTAAAGAGATTTGAACTTACACGAGGATCCATCGGATATCCTTTCATTCATCTGTTGATACTCAACAGATGATTAATATACGTAATCAATGCTGATGCCGTTTCCAGCAGTTGATGGCCTCACTGCACCCTCAACGCCATACACATCAGCAAGTAACTCAGGGGTCACAATATCCTCAGGTGTTCCCTCGGAAACAATAGTCCCCTCTTTTAAGAAATACAGGCGGTCGACATAATGAGCTGCCATCACAATGTCATGCAAAACAGCCAGGCAGCTGATACCAAGATTGCGAACAAGGCGCAAAATATCAATCTGGTACGTAATATCAAGGTGATTAGTAGGCTCATCAAGCACCAGAAACTCTGGTTCCTGAGCCAACGCACGAGCCAACATGACACGTTGTTTCTCGCCACCTGAAAGCGTGGCAAAAGAGCGATCTTCAAAGCGAGAAAGGCCAACTTTCTGAATAACGTCAGACACGATTGACTCGTCGTGATCGGTTTCTTTTGACAGCGCCGACTGATGAGGACTGCGTCCCAGCGACACAATCTCGCGAACGGTAAAGTCAAAGGACAGCGAGTTAAACTGGCTTACAACCGCAACTTTGCGCGCAAAGTCACGGCGTGATATCTCAGTGGCGTCTCGTCCGTCCCACAGGATCTGCCCGTCATAGCGATGGCCAAGACCGTAAATTGCTCGCAAAAGCGTAGACTTGCCAGATCCATTAGGGCCAAGGATGCCCACAAACTCGCCATCTGCCACGTTGAGCGAGACGTCCTTTACGATTTGCTTGTTATGAATGGCGACCGATACATTTTGCACGTCAAGGCGCATGTTACTCACCATCCCTAAAGCTATAGTTGCGGGCGACCATGATGTAGACAAAGAACGGCGCGCCTACAACAGCGGTCAGGATGCCAATAGGAACCTCGGCGTTGCCCAGGACGGTACGAGCACAGGCATCTGCCCAAAGAATAAAAATAGCTCCCAGTACCAGCGCAGTTGGCACCAGCCTTCGGTGATCGGACCCAACAAACGAGCGCGCAATATGCGGAATGATAAGGCCAACAAAACCGATGGTTCCCACTGATGAAACCAGCGTGCCAACCATGAGGGCAGAAATGGTCAAGTAGGCCCACCTGCACAAATTGGTATTAAGGCCAAGCGTTGTAGCAGCCTCGTCTCCCATCAACAGCACGTTGAGAGAGCGGAACTGCGTTAAGAAAAACACACTGACAAGAAGTACTACGACAACGGAAACGCCAACGTTTCCCCAGCTTGCTCGTGCCAAAGAGCCCATGGTCCAAAACTTCAAGTCCATCATGCCCTCGGCATTGGCAGCGATTGTAATAATGAAATTAGAAAGAGCTGTGAACAGGGCGTTCAAAATCATGCCTGAAAGAACAAGCTTTGACGACGTCATATGTCCGCCGGTAGACGCCAGCAACAAAACGCCAATCGTAGCGATTGTTGAGCCAATAAACGAGAACAGCGGCACCGAAGAAATTCCCACAACGTTTACTGCGCCGGCTCCAAGCATGATGGCACAGGTGGCTCCGCACGAAGCTCCTGATGAAATGCCCAAAATATACGGCTCAGCCAAGGTATTTTGAACTGACGCCTGCATGACAACACCCGAAAGCGCAAGGCCAGCTCCGGCTACCACACCCAAGATGATGCGAGGAAAACGTAGCGACCAGACGACTTTCTCGACAGGTCCTCCTGCAGCTAGAGCCTCCGGTAGCGGCATGCCAAAAAGATGATGTGTCAGCACGGCATATGCGTCTTGCAAAGACACGCCAATGGCGCCCATTGTTGAAGTTACTACAATACTCGCCGCCAGAATTGCAACGAGAACACCCATGAAAAGACGGAACGGACCGGCTTTTCTTATCATACAATACCCCTCTAAAAATACGCTGCTTTTCTTTGCACATAAGACATAAGTTGCAGTCAGAGCAGAAAATTTGAGAGTTAACTATAACTTACTTTTTGAGTTATGAGAAGTCGGACATAGTAAGAAATGTCTAAAATAGCTACATCTCTTTATGGGATCTACCGTCCGGCGATGTACATCGCTGGTAGCTAACAGACAGTAACAGACAAGGATTTTCATGGATTTATCAGCTCTGCCCGACAACACGATCACAATCGGAGAACGCTCCGAAGTTCCTGGTCTTCTTGTAATTCTCCACGGCTCTCTGCTGACACCAAAGATAGCTGCCCTTATTTCTTCTGGAAAACTTGACGAGGCAAAGCTTCCCCAACGCCTCGTCATTACGGCGTCGTCTGATCAAGACTGCTATTCTCCCTGGCCTGCAACGAGCGCAAGGCCAAAGGCTCCCAATTTTGGAGGATTTGGACGAGAATTTCTTTCTGACGTCGTACTTCCAGCTGCTGAGAAGTACGCTGCTCTAGCTACTCATACCGCTCAGGGCACATGTCCTCTTTCTTTGCTTGGCTACTCATTGTCGGGTTTGTGCAGCCTCTTTGAGATGCAGACAACCTGCACCTTTGACCAGTATCTTCTGGCAAGTCCAAGCACATGGTTCCCCAATTTTGTTGAAACTTTTGATACGAGCCACGTGCGTTCAGACATTCGCTGGTGTATTGCAAGCGGAGAAAACGAAGGTGAACACCACCCCGAGCCCCTGCTCTCAGTAAGGCAAACTACAGATGCGCTGGTAGAGAAGCTGGGGCCTGCTGCTCCGAATTATCAGCGTCTGCTGGATTCCTATGACCATCACAAGGGTCTTGAGCTGAGATTACAACGGTTGCTGCAGTTTGGATTTGACGCGTAGAGGGGTGTTTTTCTTGCGTGGAGGCGATGTTCGCGGCTTGATGGGCGGCTGCCGAAGACAGCCCGACCAACCAGCATTGATTACTAACAAAAAACCCGCCGAGGGCGGGTTTGAAATTCTTATGGTCGCGGGGGCAGGATTTGAACCTACGACCTTCGGGTTATGAGTAAATTAGGATAGAGGTTTCATAAATTTTTTTCATCTATCTCACCTGAGCATACTGTACTAATTAGGCGCTTTGTGCTTTTGCATCTCCAACGTTCTGTAGAAATCTACTTCTTCTACATCTCCAACTTCATTTTGGCAGTCCTTTCGTACACTGACTCCGTCTCGCCTTGAGATCGGATCCCCCAACACGAGAAGCCAGACGGCCATGAGAAAGAGCATTAACGAGAGGTCGCATGAGGCAATCAGCGCGAACCTAAAGCACAGGGGCATTGCAGCAAGACGAACCCATCCTCATCGCAAGGTATCTCTATGGCGAAGCTCAAGTCATCGCTCATTGCTGCCTCCATTGTCAATCTCGCGCAGCCTCAACAGCCAGCGTCTAATGCTCCCGTCCTCAAAGAAGCCAAGTAGCGCTCCGTCGCAGAAGCGTTCTGCCCTCACGGCTCCCAGCAGAAGTGCCATCACCGCCTGGCCGTCGAAATCCGACACGTCTGCTCTGGACATTGCCTGGCTGCCCCACTCAAGCCCGTTGCGCTCGAGTATGTCGCGGTAATGCGTGAGTTCATATTCGGGATGCTCGTCCGCAAAGTCGTAGATTGCCTGTTCAACATTCGTGACTGTCGTTTCGTAGTCCACGTAAGGCATCTGAATTGGGTCATCCATAGTGCCCTTGCTCTCTCGGTCTACGACCCAGTTGCCAAATCTCTCGGCTTTCTCAATGGCAGGCAGGTGCTTCGTCAGTCCTTCAAACACAGGCTCCTCCTTTGAGAAATATGCCTTGGCAATTCCATCGAGCTGCGAGCGTATCTCCTCGAAAGGCTGGTTGAGATCGAGCGTCCTCACGCTTATCTGGTTGCCGCTCATCTGGTACACACCATCAGGCTGAATTTCTTCGTCGGTCTTTGCGTAGAGCAGCATGCCCGATACACTGTGGGCTTTGGGGATACTGGAAAGCTCCACTTCCTTGTTCTTCACGTAGGTGAAGATCTGGTACAGGTTACTCGAATGGACGCTTCGCTTGTCAAACTGCTGTTGCATTGTGCGGCTGTAGTACTTCGCGTCGATGATGAGGACAGTCGTGCCCTGCTCGAGCGTTATGTCAGTGTGCATGGCGGGGAGCATATCGTCGAAGCCGTCGTCGAGCGCCCAGCTGATGTACGGCGCCCCTGCAGAAAGCTCTGGGTGCTCGCGTCTGTAGTACTCAAGGATGAACTTCTCGTACAGGTGGCTCATGCGTTGCTCGTCGAGGAGGTCCATCATGCGGATGCTTCCGTCTTCCTGCGTCTGGAGGAGGCCCTTCACGACCAGCCAGCACACATTCATGAGCATGCGGTAGGCCTGATTGTTCCGGTCGAAGCGCATGTGCCAGTCCTCATGTGCAAGGTCTACGTCGCCCACGTCCACGAAGTACGGTAGCAGCCGCCTGAGCGCCTTCTTGCGCACCTTGTCGATGCCAGAGCGGACCAGGAGCACGATCGTCGCTTTGAGGATGCGGTTCATGCGCGTGTCCGTGCTGAACTCGTCGTAGCTGCAGACCAGCTGCCTGCGCAGGATTGAGCGGGTCTTCAGGGACTCGGACAGCTCAATCTTTCCCCTCGGGGAGGAGAGCGCCTCCTCGCGGTCGACGTATTCCCGGCCGAGACCGCGCTTGAGCTGCAGGCTCACGCCCCGCGCCAGTATCTCGGCGAGGAGGTCGGCGGTGTTGTCGAACTCCTCGGCAGCGACGTCGCGGTAGCCCTGCCCCTGCAGCGTCTGGAACGCGTAGGCGAGCATGTGGTAGATGTTCTGTATCCGGATCACTGGATGGACCTGCGCAGCTTGCCGGCCCACTCGTCGACCTTGGAGGACTCGTCGAACCAGTACTCGCGTAGCATAGGCACGAGCTCGTAGTCGACGATTGCTGAGAGCTTCTCGTCCGTCACGTCGTCCGGAGTCATGCGGCAGAAGTAGCTATGGCCAATGCAGAAGCCGTCGCCGAGCGACTCGTCGGAAGCAATCGCCTCGTTCAGCTTCACGACGCAGGCGACGAGCCTGTCGAACTTCTCGCTGGCAAGCCCCTCCTGGTACGCGACAAAGCTCTCCGTGTCGAATGCGGGGCGGAGGTCGAAGAACGCGAAGCGGCGGCGCAGGGCGTAGTCGAGCATAGCGAGCGAGCGGTCCGCTGTGTTCATCATGCCGATGAGGTAGACGTTGCTCGGGACATAGAACAGCTCGTGCGAATAGAGCAGCTGCAGCGTGTTCCTCGGTCCGCGCTTGTCGTTCTCGATGAGCATGAACAGCTCACCGAAGATCTTCGAGAGGTTACCGCGGTTGATCTCGTCAATGATGAAGAAGTAGTCGTTGTCAGAGTCGTCCTGCGCCTTCTTGCAGAAGCTGTAGAACGTGCCCTTCTCGAGGTCAAAGCCCTGCGCATTCGGGCGGAACCCCTCGATGAAGTCCTCGTAGCTGTAGCTCTGGTGGAACTGCACCATCATCACGCGCTCGGCGTCCTTCACACCCATCATGGAATAGGCCAGGCGCTTTGCGGCGAAGGTCTTGCCCACGCCCGGGGCGCCCTGCAGGATGATGTTCTTCTTCGCGCGCAGGACGTTGGCGAGGGTCCCGTAGCGCTCGGCGTCCATGTAGACCTCCGAGAGAAAGTCCTCGGGTGTGTACGTCGGGTATTCGACTTCTCCCGCTTCCTCCTCGGCTTCGCTGCCCTCTTCTTCGAAGAACGAGCTGAGCTTTTCAACGAGGTCGGGATAGGCGGTGATGTCCGTCAGGGTCTTCCTGGCGAGGAGGTCTTCTGTTTGCCACTCTCCGCCGTGCGTCCAGCGTACCTTGCGGATGTTCGGGTAGGAGTCGCCATTGTCGTCGAACTGGTAGTCCCCCTCGACGACGCCGCGGCCTATGATCACGCTACGGCCCCGCTTCGCGAAGACGACATCGCCCGGCTTCAACTCACGAGAGAACTGCCAGAGCGCGAGTGCGGAATTCTTCTGCGAGTACTTGCTGCTGTACAGGATGCGCAGGCTCTTGCGGATGTCTTCCTTGCTAGCGTACTGCTCGACGTTGCCGAGCTTGCTCCAGCCGATGCCCATGATGCCGCGCGCGTAGAAGTCGTCCCACCTAGCGGCGCCGTCTCCCGGGGAGTAGGTCCAGTAGTGCGTGGTCCTGACACCCTCGTCTCCGAGGGCGTTTTCCTCCGCTTTCACAGCTGCTGCCTTCTCGGCAGCCTTCCTCTCCTGGCTGACGCGCTCGGACTCCACGAAGGCGGCAGCTGTCAGCGAGGGGAAGTCTGTATACGGGCATCCGTCGCTTCCAAGCTCTGACTTGATGGTGTCGCAGATGGCAAGGTAGCGCTCTCCGTCGTGAACTGGCGAGTCCTTCTCCTTCGGCACTATGTCCGCGATTGCAGCGCCCGCCTTTGCGACGTCGGACATGAACCAGCGGTTGCGCGGGTCCAGGCTGATGAAGCTGTAGGGCCTTGCCCAGTAGAGGCCCATGGTGAGCTTCCAACCAAGCGTGAACTGGGTGACGGTGGCATCGAATGCCTCGACGAATGCCTTCCTGTTTGCTTCGCTATCGTCAGCGGCAAGCGCAACCTCGGCCTCGAACACGTGCCAAAGGTTGTCGATGTCGTTCTCGCCGCTCCGATCGTCATCGGAGAAGGCATAGAAGGTCGCGTTGAGGTTGTTGAGTACGGGGATACCCTCGAAGTCCGTGGGCTGGCCTGCCCCGACGCCGAATACCTCGGCGATGCCGGCGATGATCTTCTTCCGGTTTGCGTCCGTGATGCCCTTGTTGAAGAGGTCGAAGACGGTGAACGGATCGATGTCTTGGAGCTCATCTGCCTCGAGCTTGGGCAGTTGCATCCCGATGCGCGAATACACGTCGTTCAGCACAGAGATAAGCTTCTGCCGGTCGTTCTTGTATGCGAGCAGCTTGTCTGCGAACTCCTGATAGAAGCCCGTCCACGAGTGTTGATTGTCTATTTGTATCGCCGCCTTGCTCACAGCTTCCCCCCTTGTTCTGAATACAGGTCGAAGACCAAAACCCGTACGTGAGTAATCTGGCCAGGTTTATCGCTTCTCACGAACTGGCAGTCGAGTTCATTCCTGTCGATAGCCTTGAAACTGCGGATATCTTCATGTGACTGAAGGGCATTGCTCACATGTGCGAGGACATCGTCAAACCTGCGCTTCCGGGAAAACACTATCAGCGCTGTTTTGACATCGCGCCAAGTCAAGTACCCCAAGAGCTGAGCTATAGCGTCAGTGAACGCCGCCAACGAGTTGCTCCTGCAGTTCCATCTCGGTAGCGCCGCTGTTCACAAGCTCCGAATACTTCACCTCGTGCACCTGCCTTTGAGTAAATACAACGTGAATACATTCTAGCAGTAATGCATTTGTGTGAGTGCTAATTCCTGCAGCATGAGACAGATTTTCAGCTCTAAGCAAGCAGCCTATCTTGTGCGCACAACGCTCGAGATAGCGCTTGTCGACACCGGGAGCCGCGCCCATCGCGCCGCCGCTTCGATGGCGCGTCGCCCCACCCGGATGACGAGCAACAAAAAACCCGCCGAGGCGGGTTTAAAATTCTTATGGTCGCGGGGGCAGGATTTGAACCTACGACCTTCGGGTTATGAGCCCGACGAGCTACCAGACTGCTCCACCCCGCAATGTAAACGCTTGCGCGAACAAGTACTATACCTCGCAGCACTCTCTACGTCAAGCAAGATTGATGATTTTCTCGCCATGAGGGTGTGACGCTGACGTGCAAGGACCAAGAAAGTTGCACTGTCGCCAGCACAAGTGGGGTCAGACGGCTAAACTATTGATACTGTCTTTGGGGCGCTGTGCTTGCGCCAAACAGCTATCGAAGGACTTTTGAGGATGACATTACACGAGCTCCTGGCGCTCTTTACCAGCAAGAACATCGAGTACACTACCGCGCATCTTGACGCGGTGGATCAAAACGCACAGCTTACCGATGTTGCAAGCGATTCTCGTGAGGTCACCCCCGGTTCGCTGTTTGTCTGCAAGGGCGCTCACTTCTCGCCAGCGTATCTGGCAAGCGCGGTGGAGGCTGGGGCTGTTGCATACCTCTGTCAGCAGTCGATCGCGGAGGAGCTGCAGGCAGTGGCGCCAAACGTAGCCGCTATTTGCGTGGATGACGTGCGCCTTGCCATGGCCTACGCAGCCGCAGGCGTTGCGGGACATCCCGACAAGAAGCTCACCACCATCGGCATTACAGGCACCAAAGGCAAGTCTACCTGCTCGTATATGCTGCGCGCCATCCTTGACGGCGACGAGCCGTACTCCAAGTGCGGCGTAATTGGCGGTATTGAAGTGTTTGACGGCAAGGACACGCAGCCAGCTCACAACACCACGCCCGAAGCTCCTGAGCTGTGGCGTCATCTCAAGCATGCCGCAGAGGCTGGTCTCCCCTACGTTGACATGGAGATTTCCAGCCAGGGACTCAAGTACGACCGTACGGTTGGCCTCAATCTGAGCGTCGCGGTGTTCCTAAACATTGGAACCGATCACATTTCCCCTGTTGAACACCCTACTTTTGAGGATTACTTTGAGAGTAAGCTAAAGATTTTTGATCTTGCTCGTGTGGCCGTCATCAACAAAAACACCATGATGTTTGACCAGGTCATGGAGCGAGCGCAGAAGTGCGAGAAGGTCTTGACTTTCTCCACAACCGATTCCGACGCAACCGTTTGGGCGGACGAAATCACCCCTCGCCAGGGCATGGTCACGTTCACCGTGCACACCCCAACGTGGACCGGCGCGGCTGCGCTGCCCATGTCCGGCCTCTTCAACGTGGAGAATGCTCTTGCGGCAATCACCGTTGCCGACTACCTGGGCATTCGCGAGAAGGACGCTGTGCTTCCGCTGATGAACGTTAAGGTGCCAGGTCGCATGGAGCTCTTGAGCTCGCCCGACAACAAGGTCACGGGCTTGGTCGACTACGCCCACAACAAGCTTTCCTACCAGAAGCTTTTCTCGTCAACGTCCAAAGAATTCCCTGGTTATGGCCGCTATGTGGTCATGGGGGCCGTTGGCGGCAAGGCGTACAACCGTCGCCAAGAGCTGCCGGAAGAGGCGGCCAAGTGGGCTGACCTGATGATTTACACCACCGAGGACTGCAATATGGAAGATCCTGCGGTGATTTGCGCGCAGATGGCCGAGGCCACGCCTGAGGGCGCCGCGCACAAGATTATCCTTGACCGCTACGACGCCATTTACGAGGCAGTTTCCGCTGCTTACGACGACCCTCGCCCAGCGTTGGTGTATCTGCTTGCCAAGGGCGACGAGCCATTCAACATTATCGGCGGCAAGCACGTTCCGTGGATGACGGATGCCGCCGCGTTCAAGGCCGCTGTCCGAGCCAAGCTGGACGAGCGTGCCGACGCAGGTAGACGCACGGCGCAATTTGAGCCTGAAAAGTGCATGAAGTCTGAACGAATTTACTCAGACTTGATGAGAAAAACCGGCAAATAGCTCAGACTTCATACAATATTCCGGCAAATTGTTCAGACTTGGCGAGAAAATCAGGCTCCATGAAGGGGTCCGTGATAACCATCCGCCACCACCCCGGATTCAAGGTCACGTCCCGAAAACTCTGCCTGAAATGTGCAAAGAATCTGTATTTGAGACACAGATTCTTTGATGAAATCAGGCAAATCCACAGATTCTTTTGCATTTTCAGGCAAATTTTACAGATTCTTTGCAGAAATCGGGCACGCGCTGAACGCGCCTCTACCTGGCGAGAAATCCCACCCACTAGCAGCGCTTTCGCACAAGAAAGCCCGGTACCCACATGAAGTGGATACCGGGCTGAAGGCACGTTTGTGCAGCTAGCGCGGTCGCGCCACGCGCTCGGCGCTCGCAGCTCGAGAGCGTGTTACTCGTTGTCGCCAGCGGTTGCCTGAGTTGCAGAGATAGCCTGATCAGCATCGGAAGCGTCTGGCCAAGACCAGTCGGTGAATGCTGGGTGATCATAGCCCTTCTCGACAGCAAACTCGAAGGCCTCGGTGCGGAACTTCTCCCACTCGTCGATCTGATCTGCCCACTTCTGAGCGTCAATCATGCGGAGAGCGTCAGCAGCAAGTGCCCAACGGTCCATGTTGTTCAGGCGCAGCATGTCGTAAGGAGTTGTGGTGGAACCCTGCTCCTCGTAGCCGTGAACGTTGAAGTTGTCGTGGTTTGGACGGTTCCAAATCAGGCGGCGGACAGAACCGGCGTAAGCGTGGAACGCGAAGAGAACTGGCTTGTCTGCGGAGAAGAGCTTGGTGAACTCCTCGTCGGAGAGAGCTTCGTCGTTCTCGGAAGCGTTCTGAATCTTGAGCAGGTCAACAACGTTGACAAAGCGAGCCTTAATGCCCAGCTTGCCAAGCATGTCCAGAGCTGCCAGGAGCTCCTGAGTTGGGACGTCGCCGCAGGATGCGAGAACAATGTCCTCCTCGCCAGCCTCAGCGTTGGAAGCCCACTTCCACTCCTTAGCACCAGCTGCAAGCTCCTCGCGAGCCTCGTCGAGCGTTACCCACGTTGGAGCAGGCTGCTTACCAGCGAAGATTGCGTTGATGCAGTTCGTGGAGGTGTAGCACTTCTCGCCAACTGCAAGCAGGAGGTTAGCATCTGCTGGGAAGTAGATGTTGGTGATGTGGTCGTTGTTGAAGCTCTTGTTGAGCATGATGTCAACAAAACCAGGATCCTGGTGAGAGAATCCGTTGTGGTCCTGGCGCCAAACGTGGCTGGAGAGGACCAGGTTGAGAGCGGAGATAGGCTTGCGCCATGGGATGTGGCGAACGGTAGCCTCGAGCCACTTAGCGTGCTGGTTAATCATGGAGTCAATGATGTGAACGAATGACTCGTAGCTGGACCAGATGCCGTGGCGGCCGGTCAGAGTGTAGCCCTCAAGCAGACCCTCGCACTGGTGCTCGGAAAGCTGCTCGATAACGTTACCAACTGGGGAGATGTGCTCGTCGTTCTCAAAGTCGTCGTTGAAGCCGCCGAACCACTGCTTGTCGGTTACCTGGAAGGAAGGCTGCAGACGGTTGGAAGCAGTCTCGTCAGGTCCGAAGATACGGAACTCGGAGCGGTTGCTGTTGATGAGCTCAGCGGTGTACTCGCCAAGGACGCGTGTTGCCTCAGTAGCACCAAAGCCGTGGCCCTTCTCGGCAACTGGGATCTCGTACTTCTTTGCGTCAGGAAGGACGAGGTTGCGGCGGATTGCGCCACCGTTTGCGTTAGGGTTAGCGCCGAGGCGGAGGTCACCCTTAGGCATGAAAGCGGTAACCTCTGGACGGATTGCGCCCTTCTCGGTGAAGAGGGTCTCTGGCTTGTAGGAGCCCATCCAGTCGCGAAGGACCTGGAAGTGAGCCTCGGTGTCGCGAGCGGATGCCAGTGGAACCTGGTGTGCACGCCAAGAGCCCTCGGTCTTCTTGCCGTCGATGTAAGGAGGGCAAGTCCAACCCTTAGGGGTGCGGAAGATGATCATTGGGTAGTAAGGACGGGATGCGTCACCTGCGGCTGCGCGAGTCTTGATAGCGCAGATCTCGTTGAAGACAGCCTCGAGCAGAGCTGCGAAACGACGGTGGATGGATGCGTGGTCCTCGTCGTCAAAGCCTGCTACAAAGTTGTATGGGTGGTAGCCCATGCCGCGGAAGAACTCGTCGCGCTCGCCGTCGGAAATACGAGCAAGGATGGTTGGGTTAGCAATCTTGTAGCCGTTAAGGTGCAGGATTGGGAGAACGATACCATCGGTCAGTGGGTCCATGAACTTGTTGGTCTGCCAAGAAGTTGCAAGTGGGCCAGTCTCTGCCTCGCCGTCGCCAACAACAGCAACTGCTAGCAGGGATGGGTTGTCCAGGACGGCGCCGTAAGCGTGAGACAGGGTGTAGCCCAGCTCGCCGCCCTCATGGATGGAGCCTGGAGTCTCAGGTGCGTAGTGGGAAGGAATTCCGCCTGGGTAAGAGAAGCGACGGAAGAACTTCTGGAGGCCCTCTTCATCGTCGGTGATGAATGGATAGGTCTCGCGATACGTGCCGTCGAGCAGGGACTGTGCGGTACCTGCAGGTCCACCGTGACCAGGGCCCATGAGGAAGATGGTGTTCTGGTTATGGTCGCGGATGAAGCGGTTGACGTGGCCGAACAGGAAGTTCAGGCCTGGGGTGGTTCCCCAGTGACCAACCAGGCGATGCTTAACGTCCTCGCGAGAGAAACCGTCCTTCATAAGAGGGTTGCTGCGAAGATAAATCTGACCAACAGACAGGTAGTTAGCTGCGCGCCAATACCTATCGACGCCGGCAAGCTCGTCCTCAGATACAGGCTGATTCAGGGTCTGCCAAGGTGTGCCGTACACGGGCTGAGCCATGTGCTCCTCCTTTTCTTGGGCTGCTATCTGCGCGTTTACGCAGGTTAGGCAACCTCGTTGCTTCCATCACCTGAGCGAGTGTTTTGTTCGCACTCAACTGGGCGCGCATAAAACAACACATACATAACAGTATGATGCTTCGGCTATGTCTCAAGTACTACTCTAAGTGATAAAACGTTTTATCACTGTGAGATTTCTGGAAATTTCTTTCCTGAGAGACGCTTAAGGTGTCTTTTAAGCAGCAAAATGATCCCCCAACAGTACCCACAATGCCAAAATGCAACCAAAATGGTGCCCAAGTAAAGCGTATACGCACCAAAGTGGTAAAAAATGCGTTTAGTTGGGGATTTCATTTTTCTGCATACAACGTTTGCCCAGATAAAAGTTTTTGACGCGGTAAAAAATCTTCTTAGTTGGGGATAAATCGGCCAATTTTAAGTTTTCATCCCCAACTAAACGGGTTTTTTACCTTTTTCGGCACATAATTTTGAGCTCAAAAGTTATGTATTCATAAGAATGCATTTTTTTGCATGAATATGCAGAAATCTGATTAGCAACCCAAAACACGCACGCTATTCTTCTCAATCATGCGCGGCTCAAGGATTATTTGAATTGACGCGCCATCGTCCACCGGCTCATCTGCGTTTTCCAGGCCTGTTCCGGTAATCTTTGCAGAGAAAAGGTCTGTGCCGCTATCCGCACCAGCGCCACTATCAGCAGCTGCGCCCTCACCCGCACTAGCAGCGACACCCATCTCGGCGCCAACGCCAATACCTGTGCCAACATCCGCTCCATGCTCGCTCAGACGACGGAACATAATTGAAAGCGCAGCATCCGAGAGCTCATCAACATTTTGCTCAATCGAAGTCAGCGTTGGCTCAAACAGCGCGTCTGAAATGCTGTTATCGTATCCGACAACAGAATAGTCGCGCGGAACATGCAAACCACGCTCGTACAGATAGCGCAGCAAGCCCAACGCAATGTTGTCCGACGTTGCAACAACCGCCGTAGCGTTCACTCGAATCAGCTGCTGAGCTGCAAGATACGCATCAGGAATGTAATAATCGCTGGTCAGCACAAGCGACTGATCCAGCTCCAGGCCCTTCTCGCCAAGCGCGCGAACGTAGCCGTTGAGGCGCGCGCAGCCGGTGTTGGAAGCGGTGTTGACCATGCATGCGATACGGCGATGACCGTGATCTAGCAGGTATTTTGTGGCCAGATAGCCGCCAAGCTCATTATTGAACGTGACTTTGTCGCAGTCGAGCGCGTCGATGGTTCGGTCCACCATGACGTACGGCACGGGCAGCTGCTCCAGGTCGACGATGAGCTGCTTTGAGGCTTCTACCTCGTCGGACGTGATGATAAAGATACCGTCGGCGCCACGATTGACCAGCAGTCGTACAAGGTCCGCATCGTTTGACGTGCTGTTATCCGAGTTGGTGATGAACAGCGCGTACCCGCGCCGGCGACACTTCATCTCCAGCATCTTTGCAAACGACGAGAAAAACCGGCTCTCGATATTCGGCACGATCAGCCCCAGCGTCTGCGTGTGCTGTGTGACCAGGCTTCTTGCAATCTGGTTGGGAATGTAGTGCTCGCGACGGGCAACGTCGAGGATGCGGCGGCGGTTCTCGTCGCTCACGCGCACCGGCCGGCCGTTCAGTACCAGCGAAACCGTGGCGGGCGACAGCCCCACCTCGCGCGCAATCGTTTTTAGGGTGACTTTTTCCGCCACGTTACCTCGCAACTTGCCCCGTTTATCGTTGTTGCTTAAGTATAATAGTCGAGAAACCCCTGCGGCTGGTCGTCCGCCAAAAGCCAAGCCTTGTCTCCACACGACAACCGCATCCGTGGCTCGGCACCGCACGCAAGCTGCACCACGCCCCGGCACCGCACGCTATCTGCGGCCTTCGCCCCGGCACCGCACGACAACCGCATTCCGAGAGGACGCGCATGAACATCACTCCACAGGAAATCGCCGAAACCCTCGCCATGGTCAGCGAGCAGAACCTTGACCTGCGCACCATTACGATGGGCATCTCGCTCAATAGCTGCGCAGACGAGGACCTGGACCGCATGTGCCAGAAGGTCTACGACCGCATCACGCGCCAGGCCGAGCACCTGGTGTCCGTGGCCGAAGACCTGGAGCGCGAGTACGGCATCCCCATTGCCAACAAGCGCGTTTCCGTCACGCCAATCGCGCAGATTGCGGCATGTACATCGGCGCAGGATCTGACGCCGCTGGCTCACACGCTTGATCACGCGGCCGAGACGCTGGGCATCGACTTTTTGGGTGGTTTCTCGGCACTGGTCCACAAGGGCCTTGGTGACGCCGACCGCCGACTCATCGCATCCATCCCCGAGGCGCTGGCCACCACGTCGCGCGTCTGTTCCTCGGTAAACGTCGCGTCCACGCGCGCGGGCATCAACATGGACGCCGTCCTGCTCATGGCCCAGACCGTGCTCGAGGCCGCTCGCCGCACCACCGACATTCAGTGCTACGGTGCCGCTAAGCTGGTCGTTTTTGCCAACATGGTGGAGGACTCCCCCTTCATGGCCGGCGCGGTCCACGGCAGCGGAGAGGCAGACGCCGTCATTAACGTGGGCGTTTCCGGCCCTGGCGTCATGGCTGCGGCCCTCGCCGAACTCCCCGACTCCGCAAATCTCATGGACGTTGCCGAGAAGATCAAGCAGACCGCATTCAAGATTACCCGCGCGGGCGAGTTGATGAGCCGTGAGGCTTCAAGGCGCCTAGGTGTCGAGAAGGGCATCGTAGACCTCAGTCTTGCGCCTACCCCAGCAGCTGGCGATTCCGTCGCTAAGATTCTGGAGCTCATCGGCGTTGGCGAATGCGGTGGCCCCGGAACTACCTGCGCGCTTGCCCTGCTCAACGATGCCGTCAAGAAGGGTGGCGTCATGGCGTCGTCAAGCGTCGGCGGCCTGTCCGGCGCATTCATCCCGGTCTCCGAGGATGCGGGTATGATTCGCGCAGCTCAAGACGGTGCGCTTTCTCTCGAGAAACTCGAGGCAATGACGTCAGTCTGCTCCGTTGGCCTGGACATGATTGCAATTCCTGGCGATTCCTCCGTGGAGACCATCGCGGGCATCATCGCAGATGAGATGGCCATTGGCGTCATCAACACCAAGACCACAGCGGTCCGCGTTATCCCAGCTATCGGCTATAACGAGGGAGACGTCCTGGAGTTTGGTGGCCTCTTTGGTTCCGCGCCCATTATGCCGGTCAACCAGTTTGCAGGCTCAGTGCTTGCCCACCGAGGCGGTCGCTTCCCCGCTCCACTCAATTCACTCAAGAACTAGTAAAGAGCCTCCACATCTGAACTGCCTCCCATTTCTTATGTCCAAGAAATGGAAGGTAGTTCATGTGCGGGTGATTATGATTCTGTAGCGTGTTAGCGGCGGCTTTTAGGCCTGGCGCACAAAATAGCGCAGCTTTGGTAGGTTCTGCTGAAGAATCGACATGTTCTTAATCAAGATAGCCAAGAAGCTAGGCGGTCGCACTACCCGATATTCATCTCTATGCATAAACTTCAGCTAATATGCTTAAAAATGAATAGCGTCATATAAAAGATTTAACTATAGGTAAATTCCGCTTCTAAGGAACACACCTATGACAGATATTCTGCACAATTGCGGCCATATTACACATCAAATGAAGATAATCTGCACGTTTTAGCTATTTTCAGCGTCATGTATACGTCTTTTTGACAGATTATCTGACTTAGGTGTGTTTTGAACTGACTCCTATTTCTCGTGTCCAAGAAATAGGAGGTAGTTCAATCGGAGGCTTTTTTTAGTTGCAGTTTTACGCGCTTGCGACTCAGTGCTCGCCGTGCTCGTGGTGCTCGTGGTGCTCGCCGTGATCGTGCGCGTGGTGCTCGCCGTGCTTGTGGTGCTCGTGCGTGTGCCCGCCGTGCGCGTGATGCTCGTGTCCCTCGTGGTCGTGCTCGTGGCCCTCATGCTCGCAGTGTCCATGCTCGTAGTCGCAGTGCTCATGCACGCAGTGACCGTGCTCGTGGTCGCAATGCGAATGATCGTGCTCGTCAGCCAAGTCCGACTGCTCGTGCCAGAACGCCGGCACAAACGCCTCGCGAAGTCCATGGCGCAGCAGGTCGCGACCAATAAACACACACCTAGACTCTTCCTGAGGTTCGTCACCCGTAATCGCCCATGCGCGCTCTACCAGGTCAAACTTGACCCACTGATTACCACAAGGCAGCGTACCCTTTGCGCGCGCAAGCTTTCCAAAAACGCCAGCTGACGCTGCGTCCAAAAGCCAAATCAAATGCGTTGGACTGGGAAGCTCAGCGTGAGTGAGAGCCATAGTCTCCAGGTCAGGCCCCTCGTCCTTCTCGCTAGCTGGATCTTTAAGAACAGAACCGTCAAGCGCGCGCGTTAAAAGAGAGTTCCACCACTCATCAGGAATATCAGCATATGAAGACTCCGCAATAACCTCTGCCTGCGGATTCATTTCTGACGCAAGCTGCTTAATGGGCTCGGCAGCATCCTCGCTACCTGGAGCAAGCTTGGAAATCACCACGCTCGCAGCGGCGCTCAGCTGGTTATCAAAAATCTCTGGAAAATCGGTGCGCTGATTCTGCCACGAAACGGCGTCAACCACGGTAACCGGCGCCAGCAAACTAATGCGTTCCCAGGCTACCTGATTCACGTTATCAAGAATGCTCTGCAGCTTAGCCACGCCAGTTGGTTCAACAATTAAATACTCGGGGTCGATAGTGTTTGAAATGGTCAGCACCGACGTCGCAAAATCCTGCTTGCCCGAGCAGCAAATGCAGTTCTCGGTAGACTCCCAAACCTTGAGGTCGGAGTCCTGCCTTAGACGGCGCGCATCAATGTCTGCCTGGCCATATTCATTCTCGTAGATAGCAAAATCACGCCCAGTCCGGCGCACGAGCTCCTGAATGAAGGTGGTTTTACCAGCTCCAAGAAAGCCTGATACAACAAGGATTTTCATGAATACAACCGCTTCCTAAACTCCGTTGGCGCTCACCAGCGCAAAAAGCTGGCGAGAAAAACGAACTTCTCGCCAGCTCAAACGTACTAAATAACGCGACCTAGTTGATTACCTAGTCGATAACAACAACTGGCTTGATGAGGTCGGATGGCTTATCACGCATGGTGAAGAGAGCCTCCTCGAGGTGATCCCAGCCGTGATAGAGGTGAGTAACCTCTGGGTGAAGGTCCAGACGGCCAGAAGTGACCAGGCTGGAGAGCTTCTCCATGCGCAGACGGCCGCCAGGCATGAGGCCGCCACGGATGTCCTTGTGGCCCATACCAACGCCCCACTCGACGCGAGGAATGTTGACGTAGTCGCCGGAGCCCAGGTAGTTGACGTTACCAATCTTTCCGCCAGGCTTGAGTGCCTTGACAGCGTCCTCGAAGGTCTCGCAGCCGCCGCCGTCGACGCAAACGCGGTCAACGCCCTTGCCGCCGGTGAGCTCCATGACCTGCTCCCAGATTGGGCCGTCCTTGTAAGAGATGAAGTCGGTTGCGCCGTAGCCCTTAGCTGCCTCAACGCAGACTGGACGGGTACCAACAGCAATGATGCGAGAAGCACCGTGAAGTGCAGCACCAGCAACGGACATAAGGCCGACAGGTCCAATACCGATGACCAGGACGGTGTCGCCGAACTCAACGCCAGCCAGCTCAACTGCGTGGAAGCCGGTTGGAACCATGTCGGAAAGGATGCAGGCGTCTGCTGGATCCATGCCCTCTGGCATGTGAGCGAGGTTGCCGTCAGCGTCGTTTACGTGGAAGTACTCGGAGAAGACGCCGTCCTTGAAGTTGGAGAACTTCCAGCCAGCAAGCATGCCACCGGAGTGCATGGAGTAGCCGGCCTGTGCCTCAAGGGAGTTCCAGTCTGGAGTAATTGCAGGAACGAGGACGCGGTCGCCAGGCTTGAAGTCCTTGACGCACTCGCCAACCTCGACAACCTCTGCGGAGCACTCATGACCAAGAATCATGTTGTGACGGTCGCCGATTGCGCCCTCCCACAGAGTGTGAATGTCAGATGTACAAATTGCGACCGCAAGTGGCTTGCAGATTGCGTCCAGAGGACCACACTTTGGTGTCTCCTTCTCAATCCAGCCGGACTCGCCGATCTTGAGCATTGCATAACCCTTCATAAAACCCTCCTAAAATCTGTGTTTCTGCAGTTGAAACACTACCTACCTCGTGGAGGAGCACGCCTTTTGCGTGACACTGACGAGGCTTATAAACGTTTTTGCGAAAGCTCGCATACGAGCGTACGTGGTTGTTGCGGCCACAAATGGGTCCTCTCCACAACAAACTGCGAACACTCGCGAAGTACATTTTCAAGTACTTTTTTACGTAAATCTAGAACGAAACCGTGAAAGGTTGAGCAGACTTTCATGAATTTTAAGCTGACGAGAAATGCGGTTTACAAATATCCGATATTTGCGCACGTAGACAATGTGTACGCTAACATACCGTTAACCAAACCTCCGACCGATGCGAAACAACGCTTATCGGCAAACGGTTACCGTTCACCGAGTCAAATGGGCAACTGTCCACTTTTCTGTTGTAAGCGAGCGATGCCGAGTGGTATAAGTCGGCGCTTTGTGATGAAACAACGAATTAAAATTCAGCTTCTTAAGCTGATTGTTATAATTCTAGTAAATGGGTTTCTCGCCAACTGGTGACTGAAAAAACTCAGTTCTTATGAAGGAGACTGAATGATTCTTGATAGCATACTTAGGGATTTCGGAGTTCACCTTGACTGGCAATATGTGCTCTCATACACACTCTTACTAGCTCCAGCTGTTGTTCCAGGTGTGCTGTTTATTTACTCTTTTATCAAAGAACCTCGTCAATTCAGAAATGCGCTTTTTCTATTTGCAGCCCTTACATGGACCTCTGTTCTTTTAGTTTTTAAGCTTAATAGCTATATTCTAGGATTAGTTTTAGTTATCATAGTAGTTGCAACACCGTTTTTGACCATAGGTTTTCTACTTATTAATACGATAATTGTGGTAAAAAATAACGGATTTTCGCTGACTTCAATGCTGCCATTTTTGATGGCCGGATTTATCGTTTTACTGCTTTGTGCCCCATCACTTCTAAATTCTTTTGATCCAGATTCTCGCCACATTGTTGTTTTCTTGCTTGGACTCTTTACACTCGAAGGTATGTGGTTCTCATTTACCTTTGTGTCTTTGCTGTTCTACTCGTGGATTTATCGAATTCTTCCCCGCCGACGCAAATACGATTACATCATTATTCACGGCGCCGGGCTTGATGGCACGCGACCAACTCCGCTGCTCGCAGGAAGGATTGATAAGGCACTTGAACTGTGGAACAAGCAGCATCAGCAAGGAAAGTTTGTTGCTTCTGGCGGTCAGGGTGCTGACGAAGTAGTCTCCGAAGCTCAGGCCATGCGGGACTATCTTCTGGAGAAGGGTGTTCCGGCCGACGCGATTCTCATGGAAGACAAGTCGACCACTACCTGGGAAAACTTGAAGAACTCGATAGCCGTAATCCGCACCGACCATACCTCTGCCGCAAGCAATGACGCTGCGAGCGGCAGCTCGTCAGCAAGCAACGGTACTGCGGCAAGCGGCGACGTGACGGCAAGCGACAGCACGGGAGCCTGCGGCGACTTCACCACAGCAGTTGTAAGCAGCGACTTTCACGTTTTCAGGTGCGCCGAATACGCCCACAACCTGGGCATCAAGGCAGACGGCATCGGCTCGCACACCAAAGGTTGGTACTGGCCCACGGCGTTCATTCGCGAGTTTATCGCAATCACCAAAGCACACCTCTGGCCCTACCTGGTCATTGGCGGCATATACACGCTGATCAACGCGCTCAACTATGCGTTCTTCTACCTGGGAATTGTGTAACTGCAGAGCATGGCGCCCAAGGTGTAACTGGAAGATTTTTACTCCTGGCTACAACGTGCCTGATTTCTGCAAAGAATCTGTAGATTTTGCCTAAAAGCATCAAAGAATCTGTGGATTTGCCTGATTTTGTTAAAGAATCGGTGGCTCAAATACAGATTCTTTGCACTTTTTAGGCGGACTTTGAAGCGTACCCAAAGTTGGTTTCGCAAGCCCTTCCATGAACGCTCGCGCGGAGCCTGATTTTCTCGCTAAGTCTGTACGATTTTCCGGAAAAGTGCACCAAGTCTGAGTTATTTGCCGGTTTTTCTCGCCATGTCTGAGTGAATTTATTCAGACTTCATGCACCTTTCAGGCTCGTAATTCCAAGACACCGACGAAATTCGCAGTTTCAGCCCGCCGATGGAGCCACGACTCAGCGCAGAAACCATGTGTTATCTGCGCTAGTACAAGCTAGAGCCGCAAAACCGTATATACTCGAATGAAACGTTATCTGGCGAGAAACCCATGGGCTTGGAACCCTCGCGGACTTGGCGCTCGCCGCCAGCCGGCGCCCAGCGCTCGCTGCACACCCGGCGC